>NZ_JBEGGO010000009.1:0-295342 GCF_052112345.1 Pseudomonas sp. SAS7
GGTACAGCACATGACTTGCATATTTCTGCAAGAGCAGCTGCCCAGACAAAAGCTCGCAATGCGGACGCGGTTCAATGCCTCATGCGCTGGCTGACACTGGCCGCGGTGTACGTACACCCCACAGCCAGTAGCCCAAAGACAGAAGGACCAACCAGCCAACCCCGACATACATGGCGGTGCGGCTGGCCGGGAACCAACCAAGAACACCAAAGATGAACACCATGAACGCGATCGCGCAAGCCGGCCCTACCGGCCACAGCGGCACCCGATAGCCCAGTGCAGCAACCTCCTCCTTACTCATGCCGCGCCGCATGGCCACTTGCGATAGCAGGATCATCAACCAGACCCAGACAATGGAGAACGTGACCACCGCGGCAAGCACCAGGAACAAGTCTTCTGGCACCAGGTAATTCAATACCACACCCAAAAGCAGAGCGACGCCCATCACTGCAACCGTCATCCACGGCACACCGAAACGCGACAGTGATGCGAAGCCGGCAGGGGCTTGGCCGTTTTGAGCCATGCCGTACATCATTCGCCCGGCGCTGAATATGTCGCTATTGATGGCGGATACCGCAGCGGAAATTACCACGATGTTCAACACGGTTGCCGCTGAGCTGATGCCAAGGCCACTGAAGATCTGAACGAATGGGCTCCCGTGGCTGCCAATGCTGGTCCAGGGGTAAATGGCCATGAGCACGAACAGGGTAAGGATATAGAACAGCAGAATGCGCAGAGGCACCGAGTTGATGGCCTTAGGCAGCACGCGCTTCGGGTCCTTTGCCTCGCCTGCGGTAATGCCGATCATTTCGACCCCGCCAAAAGCGAACATCACAACGGTGAACGAAGCAATCATCCCACCGATGCCATTAGGGAAGAACCCGCCGTGGCTCCACAGGTTCGAGATGCCGGCAACAGTGCCTGCCTCGTCATTCAACTGGATACCCAACAGCAGCACGGCCCCACCCGCTACAATCATGGCAACGATAGCGGTCACCTTCAGCAACGACAGCCAGAACTCCATCTCGCCGAACACTTTCACGCTACACAGGTTCAACGCCCCGATGAAGAACACTATTCCAAGCACCCAGATCCAGGCGGGTGTTTCCGGGAACCACAGCCCCATGTAGACGCCAAACGCCGTCACGTCTGCCAGGCACACCACCAACATGGAGAACGCGTAGCTCCAACCAGTCAGAAAGCCAAAATAGCGGCCCAGGTATTGGCTGGCGTAGTGGCCGAACGAGCCTGACACCGGGTTATGAACTGCCATTTCGCCAAGGGCGCGCATCATCATGTAAATGGCTGCACCCCCTATCAAATAGGCGAGCAACACTGATGGCCCTGCCAGTTTAATTGCCGATGCCGAGCCATAGAACAGCCCCGTACCGATAGCAGAACCTAATGCCATGAAGCGAATATGCCGGGTAGAGAGACCCCGCTTCAGCTGTTGTGAAGATTGAGCGCTCATAGATACCTTCTTGATTTTATTATCAGGTCCGCACAACGCAGATGCTGTGCGTTTTAATCAGGCACGCATTTATTCAATCATCAAGCTCTGGGCCACAGCACCGGGAACAACTCATGGTTCATCTGGGCACCGCTCGCCAATTGTGCTTCGAGCCCGGGGAACTGTGGTGAAGTTTTCCACTGGCGCGGTGCGTGAGTGATGTCGTCGCCCAGGAAACGCACCGAGAAGGCACGGCGCCGGCGATTGCCCCCGACACCTCCCGAAGCGTGCAATGTCAGCATGTGGAAGAACACGGCGTCGCCCGGGGAAAGCTCCCAGCCGAGGATGTTCCAGGCGCTGCGATCGGCCTCGATATCCGGCAAGTCGGCCAGGCTGCCTTCCGGAAACCATTGCGCCTGGCTGTCGAGGAAGCTGCGCGGCATCAGCCACGGCCCCAGGTGCGAGCCTCCTACAAACTCAAGGGTGGACTCCCTGGCAACGGGGTCGATAGGCATCCACATGCTGCAGTTCTGGCGCCCATCGATGTTGTAGTACGGCTGGTCTTGGTGCCAAGGCGTGCGCTGGCGCGTGTTGGGCTCCTTGACCAGCAGATGATCGTGATAAAGCCGGGCTGTTTCGCTGTTCATGAGTTGAGCGGCAACGCTACCCACCCGGCTTTCGAAGATGAACTGGCGATAGGCCGCGATATCGCCCCAGTTGCAGAAGTCCTCGAAGAACCAACCCGGGTCATCGGGGCGGCTCGCCACTTTGGCGCGCTCGCTGGGGGTTTTCAGGTTCTGTTCGATGCCGGTTTCGAGCAGTGCAACTTCCTCGGGCGTGAACAGATTACGTACGCAGACAGCACCATCACGCTGGAAAGCTTCGATGGTTACTTCGCTGAGTTGAAATTCGGCGGACTGTTTCATAAAGCACCCTTTGGTCTTTTTATTGGGCAACAGCACCACTGCCAGAAGTTAAGCGGGACAAGCAGGGTGCACGGCGAGTATTGCTTTTCGGCACCAATAGGAAAAGAATATATTTCCTAATCCGGAGTATAGGAAAAAATGATAGGTTTTTCGTTCCGGCAGTTAGAGTACTTCGTCGCCGTGGCCGAACACGGCAGCATCAGCGCTGCTGCGAGAGCCCGCCACGTTTCACAGCCGTCGGTATCGGTCGCTATTGCCCAACTTGAAGAGGCGTTGAATGAGCGGCTATTCCGGCGCCAGGTCAGCCGAGGGCTGGAGCTGACATCAGCGGGCACGCGTTTGCTGGCCCAGGCCCGCGATATCATTGGCATGGCCATCGCCATGAATCAGAACACCGATACGGCGCAAGGCTCGCTTCGCGGCAACCTGTCGCTTATCTGCTTTCAGGACCTCGGCCCTTATTACGCGCCGCGGCTGCTATCGAGCTTTCGCAAGCAGTACCCCGATGTCGAGGTAACACTGTTCGAAACGGACCTGGCAGGCGTGCACCGCCACCTGAGCGCCGGTAAAGCAGAGCTTGCGCTTACTTACGACATAGGCCTTGATCCCTCGCTGCCGCGCCATGTACTGGCGGAGTTGAAACCCTACGCGCTCATCGCTACAGACCATCGCCTGGCCCACCTGGCAGCGATACCGCTGCATGAACTGGCCCAGGAATGCCTGATTCTTGAGGACATCGCACAAACGCGTGAGTATTTCCTTTCACTGTTCTGGGCGCACAACCTGCAACCGCGCGCACAGCAATACACTCAGACCTTCGAGATGCAACGAGGCTTGGTCGCGCATGGCTACGGGGTTGCCCTGTCATGCACCCGCCCCGCCGGCGACCACTGCTATGACGGTACACCGCTGCTGTGCCGACCATTACTGGAAGAGGTGTCACCGCAGAAAGTGGTGCTGGCCCAGTCAGGCGCCATGCACCCGTCGCCGGTAGCTGAGGCGTTCAAGGGTTGGGTGACTCGGGAGATAGCAGGCGCTGTTAGCCGCGAGCCCGCCCACTGATCAAAACACCGACCACCCAATCCGTGAACTCAGCAACTCCAGCGCCGCCATGCCCGCGAGGGAGTTGCCCGCAGCATTCAACTCGGGGGACCAGACGCATACGGTAAATTGCCCCGGCACAATCGCCACAATGCCGCCACCCACGCCGCTCTTGCCTGGCAGCCCCACTCGGTAGGCGAAATTACCGGCTTCGTCATACAGCCCGCTGGTGGCCATGATCGAGTTCACCTGCTGGGCCTGGCGCCGGGTAAGAATTTGCTCTTCGCTGTGCTTGCAGAACCCGTCGTTGGCCAGGAAGCAGAATGCCCGGGCCAGGTCCAGGCAGTTCATTTGCAGCGCGCAGTAACTGAAGTAACTGCGCAGCACCGGCTCGACCTCGTTATGGAAGTTACCAAAAGACTGCATCAGGTAAGCCATGGCAGCGTTGCGCGCGCGGAACTGATATTCCGAATCGGCGACACGGGCATCGATCGAAATGTGAGGGTTGCCCGACAGCCGTCGAACAAAATCACGCATCGACAACGTGGGTGCTGCGAAGCGTGACTGGTTGATATCGCAGATCACCAACGCCCCCGCATTGATAAACGGGTTGCGCGGGCGCCCGCGCTCGAACTCCAGCTGCACCAACGAATTGAATGGCTGGCCTGAAGGCTCATGGCCAAGCCGCTCCCAAATGGCTTCACCTGAGTGGCCTATTGCCTGAACCAGGCTGAACACCTTGGAAATACTCTGCACCGAAAAAGGCACCCTTGCGTCGCCTGCGCAGTAATGGCTGCCATCGTTGCTATAGACCGCGATGCCCAACTGCTGCGCCGATACGTCGGCCAGCGCAGGGATGTAGTCAGCCACTTTGCCCTTGCCGATCAAGGGGCGTACTTCTTCAAGAATCTCGTTCAACAGCGTTTGCATGAAAGGCCCTGGCTCAATCCCCTTTAGACGTCGGTAAGGGGTCGCATGCTTGACGAAGACTGAGCGGCATAGATCACACATTCGGCAAGAAACGCATGTGCACCATGTAGATTTGCAGCGCCCATGACGAACACCTGGGCCTTCATCTACCGGGCATATTTCTTGGCCCCGGCCACACAGATCACAGCCCCCAGCGTCACCACAAGCATCATCCAGCTGACGCGCTCATGCAAAAGCAACGCTGCCAGACCAAGCCCCATGAACGGCTGAACCAGTTGCAATTGCCCCACCGCTGCAATGCCACCCTGCACGAGCCCTCGATACCAGAACACAAACCCGATCAGCATGCTGAACAGTGAAACGTAACCGAAGCTGAACCACGCAGGGGCGCTCACCTTGGCGAAGGCATCCGGCGCTGGGAAATTAGCGATCGTCAGCAGCAGCATAAACGGCAACGCCAGAAGCAATGCCCAACTGATTACCTGCCAACCACCCAACGTGCGCGACAGACGCGCCCCTTCCGCATAACCCAACCCACACACAACCACCGCCGCCATCATCAGCAGATCGCCCACCGCCGACGCCTCTCCCCCATTCATCAACGCATAGCCAACCACCAGCCCAGCACCTGCCATCGAAAACAACCAGAACAGTGGCCGAGGCCGCTCACCGCCCCGCAAAACGGCAAACCCTGCGGTGCAGAGTGGCAGGAGCCCGACAAAAACAATGGAATGGGCGGAGGTGACGTGCTGGAGGGCCAATGCCGTCAGCAGCGGAAAGCCGATAACAACGCCAAGCGCGGTTAAAGCCAATGACGACAAATCACCACGTGAAGGGCGTGGCTGGCGTAGCACGATCAAAAAAAGCGCACCCAACAAGGCGGCAATGGTTGCCCGGGCACAGGTCAGAAACGTAGGTTCGAAGGCCGCCACTGCCACACGGGTTGCCGGCAACGATCCCGCAAAGATCGCGACGCCTATGAAGCCGTTGATCCACCCGCTTGTTGATTTTTCCATCGGTACATCCTCGATAAGCCAAGGTTCAGTACACCACTGACAGGCTCAGCAAGGCCACGTACAATCCAATACAGTTAAACCGAACTGTTATGCATATGAATCCAGCACAGTTGAGGGTGCGATGAAACGTAACTGCACGCGAATTCACACTGTCATGGCTGAAATCCAGTCCAGGATAGCCGCTCGAACCTACACACCAGGCGCAAGAATTCCTTCCGTCCGCGCCATGGCGCAGACCATGCAAGTGTCGGTTTCTACCGTGCTTGAAGCCTATGAACGGTTAATGGCAGAAGGTGTGCTCAGCTCTCGCCCTGGCTCCGGCTTTTACGTAGCCGGGCCAGCGGCGCCACTGGCACTGACCGAACTCGGCCCCAAACTGGATCGTGTTGTCGACCCGCTGTGGATCTCCCGCCAGTCGCTTGAAACCGCCGGCGATGTATTGAAACCCGGGTGCGGGTGGCTTCCTCCCTCCTGGATGTACGAAGCTGGCATGCGTAAAGCGCTCCGGGTCGTTGCCCGTTCTGACACAGAGAAACTGGCTGAGTACGCATCACCGCTTGGCAGCCCGCCCCTTCGGCAATTCTTGTCGCGGCGGCTGGCTGGCATCGGCACCGAGGCCGCTCTTGAACAGATCATGCTCACCGAATCCAGCACGCACGCCATCGACCTGATTTGCCGTTTTCTGCTGGAACCGGGCGACACTGTGCTGGTGGACGACCCCTGCTATTTCAACTTTCACGCACTGTTGAAAGCACACAGGGTAAAGATTGTAGGCGTACCCTACACGGCGACGGGCCCGGATATCGATGCCTTCGGCGCTGCCCTGCTCGAACACGCGCCCCGGTTGTACATAACAAATTCCGGCATCCACAACCCCACCGGGGCCACCCTGTCGCCGGTCACGGCGCACAGGCTGCTAAAACTGGCCGACGCTTCTAGCTTGGTGATCGTCGAGGACGACATCTTCGGGGATTTCGAGAATACGCCCGCGCCACGCCTATCTGCCTTTGATGGCCTCTCTCGCGTCATCCAGATTGGCAGCTTTTCCAAAACCATCTCCGCTTCGGTGCGATGCGGCTACATCGCTGCCCGTGGTGAATGGATCGAGAGCTTGGTCGACCTCAAGATTGCGACTACATTCGGCGGTGGACGCTTGGCCGCAGACATCATCCATCACGCTATTACCGATAGCGGCTACCGAAAGCACATGGAGAGTGTGCGCCTTCGGCTAGCCGAGGCAATGGACAGGACGGCAACCAAGCTTCAAGCCATCGGTATCAAGCCCTGGATAATGCCCCAGGCAGGCCTGTACCTCTGGTGCCAGCTGCCTCAAGGCAAGGATGCAGCAACGCTGGCCAGGGCCTGTTTGAATGAAGGTGTAGTACTGGCGCCCGGAAATGCGTTTAGCCAGTCGATGACTGCAGGCGATTTTCTCCGTTTCAACGTTGCGCAATCGGGTGACGCCAGAATCTATGAAGTGCTGAAACGCGCCCTGAATGCTTAGTCGCGGGCCCCATTCTGCGCCCCGGGCCAGGTAACCGCCTGCGCAACGATCACATCTTTGCCATTGAACGTGAGCGCAGGTCCGCCATGGAGTTGATATCCCAGCTTCAAGGCATCACTGACCCTATGGCAAAACGAAGCGTCATCGGGGCCAGTCAGCACCCGGTAAATCGGCAGCCCATCCGGTGGTTGAGTCATCTGTTCGGTCCTTGAAGAAGTCGGTGAGTCCTCCAAGAGTACTGGTAACTGCCGGGCTACGGCTACACGTCCTTTCACTCCCAACCTTCTCAGACCTGATGCTGCAGACAGCGCGGTGCACGGCACCGGCTTCGCCGGTGTTCGCGGCCAAGGCCGCTCCCACAGGTAAAGGGTAAACCCGAAGCCTGCACAATACCTGTGGGAGCGGGCAAGCCCGCGAAACAGGCGACGCGGTCCAGGCTGCGGCGCTGAGCGCCCCCACAAGTAAAAGATGAGCTCGAAGCCTGCACAGTACCTGTGGGAGCGGGTTCACCCGCGAACACCGGCGAAGCCGGTGCCGTACACCGTGTCAGATTCTGAGCAGTGCATGACCGGAGACCCTTCACACCGTAAACCGGGGACATGGTTTACACATTTGAGCCTAGGACGCGCGCCCAAGCCAAGCGCCTCGCTCCCAATTTGGTTATCCTGCCCAACAGCCCCGAGCGGCCGCCTAACAATAAGTCATGCCTTGTCCCCAGGGAGTACAGCATGGAATTCTGGCCATTACGCCCCTCCACTACCGACTTCCGCCTCCCCATCGAGCAAACCGCCACCCTGCTCTCGCGCACAAGCGAACGCCACGGCAAGCTGCTGGCCGCCGACATGCTGAAACTGGTCAGCGCCCAAGTCCCCTTGGCCCAATGCACCATCTTCGCCTACAGCCCCAACCGCAGCCCGCAGATCATTTCGTTCGCCGACCGTGCGCGGATGATCGAGCTACCCAGAATCTCCAGCAACTACGCCGAACGCTTCTACAGCATGGATGGCAACCAACAGGCAATGACCGCGCGCCCTGCCCTGTCGACCGCCGACCGCATCATGGTGCAACGCCAGGCCATCGAAGACATCGCCCACCGCGACTACCGACGCATCTGTTACGAGCTGCCGCAAATCTCCGAACGCGTCGCCTTGCTGACCCATTGCGAAGGCAACCGCTGGCTGTCGGTAAACTTCTACCGAGGCCGCGAGCACGGCCGCTTCTCACCCAACGAGATCAACGTCATCGAAACAGCCGCCCCGCTGATCGTACAAATCTCACGCCTTCATTACCGCGCCTATCTCGAAGCCAATGAGATGCCAGCACTGCTCAGCGAGCGGGTTGTCAGCCTGTACCCGGAACTGACCCGGCGTGACCAGGAGTTGCTGCAACTGATGCTGGCCGGCTGTGAGGTAGAGGCCATCAGCGCAAGTATGGGCATTCAGTTGTCCAGTGCCGCCACGTATATCAAGCGGCTGTACCGCAAGCTGGGTATTTCGGGGCAGCGTGAGTTGCTTGCGCTGGCTACCCAGCGCAAGTGGCCTGGCCAGGTGCATTAACGCTAGCCAGCGGCCTTGCAGGCACGCCTCTGAGCACCTGATGAAGCTGGCAAGGCAGCCCCGCTTCGGCCACAATCGGTCGCTTGGTACACGCTGGAAAGCACTGCATGCTCACTACCCTCGCCATCGGCAACTACCGCTCGATCAACCACCTGGTACTGCCGCTGGGCCAACTCAACCTGGTAACTGGTGCCAACGGCAGCGGCAAATCCAACCTGTACAAGGCCCTGCGCCTGCTGGCCGAAACCGCCCAGGGCGGCGTGATCGAAGCCCTCGCCCGTGAAGGCGGGCTGGATTCGACTTGGTGGGCCGGCCCGGCAACCAGCGCACGGATGAAGCGCGGCGAAGTGCCCATCCAAGGCCAGCACCCGAGCGAAGCCAGGCGCCTGCGCCTGGGCTTTGCCACCGAGGACTTCGGTTTTGCCATCTCCCTCGGCCTGCCGATTCCCCTGCCGTATCCGACCGCGTTCATGCTCGACCCTGAGATAAAGTGCGAGGCCATCTGGGGCGCTGGTGCCTATCGGCCCGCCTCCTTGCTGGTCGAGCGCAAGAACGCCATGGTGCGGGCCCGCGAAGGCAATGGCTGGGCAGTGCTGGATCAGCATGCTGACAGCGGCGAGAGCTTCTTCAACATCGTCGGCCGACCCCGCCAGGCGCCGGAGATTGGTGAGCTGCGTGCGTTCATCAACAGCTGGCGGTTCTACGACCACTTTCGCATCGACCGCGACGCGCCTTGTCGACAGCCACAGCTGGGTACCCGGTCGCCAGTGTTGCATCACGACGGCCGCAACCTCGCTTCGGCGCTGCAGACCATTATCGAGATAGGTGATGTCGAAGACCTGGTAGCGGCGCTGGACGACGCGTTTCCCGGCAGCCGCCTGGCGATTGATGCACCGCCGGGCGGGCTGTTCAGCGTGCGGCTACACCAGCATGGGCTGCTGCGCCCGCTAGGGGGTGCTGAATTGTCGGATGGCACCTTGAGGTACCTGTTGCTGATGGCAGCGCTGCTGACACCCCGCCCGCCGTCACTGATGGTGCTGAACGAACCGGAAACCAGCCTGCATGCCGACCTGCTACCTGCGCTGGCCCGCCTGATCATCCGCGCCTCGCAACGTAGCCAGGTGTGGGTGGTGTCGCACAGCAAGCCGCTGATCGACGCATTGACCGCGTGCGACGGGTGCAATGTGCTGGAGCTTGAGAAGCACCACGGGCAAACGCAGTTGCGAGGGGTCGGTTTGCTGGACGAGCCACTGTGGCGATGGGTGGACTGACCACGGCTAACCAAGCCTCAAACCCCAAATACCAAGCCATGCACCGCACCTGTAGGAGCTGGCTTGCCTGCGATGGGCCGCAAAGCGGCCCCATTGGCCATAGCTGTCCGACCTCAGGCTCGGCCCCACCCCGGCCCACTTCGGAGATACCCTTAAGGCCTCATCAGCGGCTCAATCCCAATCCATTTCTTCACCGGGTGATAGCAGAGCTTCAGCGGCGGAATCTCCACCTTACGGCCCTGCACATCCAGTGCCCCCAGCTGAATCGTCCATTTTGAGTTCGCATCAAACTTGTCCGTCTGGAAAATCACATACGCCGAGCCATAGCGCTTGTTGTTGGTCATCTTGGGAATCATCCGGTGCACTTCATCGCTGTTGATGTCGTACGGCGATGGCCGGGCGGTCTTCTCATTCACCAACGGAAAGTCGTAGGTCTCGTTGACGCCCACGTATACCTCGGGCCGTGCATTCAAGCGCGAACCGTCTTCAAAGGTAATGTAGGCCTGACGGCTGTCGTACAACACCGGTATCGGCGGCTCGCCACGCTTGGAATCAATCGACGGGCGCTGACGGTCTTTGTTGTAGGCGACCATTTGCACATAAAATTCCTGCCGCGAGTACTTCTCGCCCGGGTACTGCACGTACAGGGCTTGCTTGTAGGACTTGTCGCCCCATAGGGCGGCGTGGTCGTAGAGGTAGGTTTCCAGGTAGAGGGTGGTCTCACCCTGCGGCCCCGGCACCTTGAACTCGAACTCGGACTCGCAGAGGTCCGCGTAGGCGGCACGTTCGCGTTTCCAGGGGACGCAGGCGGTTAACGAGGCTACTGCCAGCACTAGCATGAGATAGGTGATCCGTTTCAGGTTATTCATGACCTGCCCTGGTCGAGATGAGAGTGGGTCAGTTTCGAGGGCCGAATGGCGGAAGTCCATGCTGCCCCTTTGCCATTATCGCGCTACAGACAGCAGACCGCGCAGCCGCTGTGGATATGACCACAAAGCCGCAAACGGATTTGCTAAGATCGCGGCATTTCCGCTGGGTGAACTGCATCCTCACCCAAGCCATTTGTAGCCTGCTGGAAGACCCGATGAACAAATTGATCCTGCCTTTCGCCATCTTCGTTAGCGTCCTCCTCACTGGGAAAATCGCCGAGCATTACGGCCTGGAGGGCAGCTGGAAAATCGGCCTGCTGTGCCTCGTGGCAGCTGCCGTCCAGATCGCTGTTACCCGTTTTCAGCGCTACCAGCGGCAGAAAGCCCAGCTGTAAAGGGCGCGAGGCCCCGCTAACGTCGCTCGTTGATCACGTTCTGGGGACTTTTCTTTCACCCAATTTTCACAGTGGCTTAGGCAGTATCAAGCTATCCCTACGTGATAGTACTTAGCCCGCCTCGGCGGGCTTTCTTTTGCCCGCATGTTTCCTGTCGACGTCTTGAGGAACGGCAGCGGGTCGAAAAATCAGAAATAACCCCTTCCTTGTAGGCCGTTTCCCAAAGATACTCCTCGCGCCTGTTTTTCGTTGCACATGGAAATAGTCAGCCCTAGTCTCGACCTGTCGCTGCCAATTCAGCGACCGGTTTTGACAGACCGCTGACGTTGTCCTCATGTGCTCGCTTTCATGGCGGCTGTACGTGTGGGCACCTTCTGGTGCGCCGAGTGCCAACGTCTCGGTCTGTCAACCCGCGTACAGCTGCCACCATCTTGTTTGACAGCAAGGTTGAGGTAGCTCCACTTTCCGACGTTGGAGTTTCACCATGCTCAAGATCGTTCCAGATCCACCCCACAAGACTCTCTGCCTCGAAGACACCCTCATCGAAGCTTCGGATTACGCGCTTTGCGCTGCGACTGTCGTGCGTCAGGCAATGCTGCTACAGCCAAAGTCTCCAGCCTCGATTTTGATGATGACCTCCATGCATGAACTGGAGACGCTGCGGGCTTTACTGGAGTCCGCAATAGCCCAAGTGCAGATGCCCCCTGAGCCTGGGACTTCGCACTGAAGCCCAATTGATGTGTTGCCCAGGCACCCAAACGTCTGCAAGCCGAGCCTCCACATGGATCTGAGCCATGTAGCAGATCGTGAAGCCTACGCAGCACTTGTAGGAGCTGGCTTGCCGGCGAGAGGCCAGCCCAGGCACTAGAGATTTCGGGGAGATTGACCAATGTCCACAGAAGAAACCAAATTCACCGTCGGCAAAACCACCTTCTATCAGGGTGAGAACCAGACCCATCCGCTGTTTCGCATTGAAGCCGGTATCCCTTGCCAGAGCGCGCGGGAACAGGCATCGGAGCTGATGGGGTATGCACGGGATATGACCTTGGATGGCTTGATGGAAGACAAGCCACAGCTGATTTGGGCTTCGCACTACCTATGCGCTTTGGCCAAGGCGCTGATGGATGATGCGGAACTGGGCATGATGCGCTGATTTACTCATGATTGACTGAATGCCTTCAAAACCCAATGCGACTCCCGGTTTTGAAGGCGAACCATAGACCTACCCCTACCCCTACCCCTGTTTCGCTAGCTGTGACCCACCCGAGGGTTCACCAACCATCATAGTTCCAGCTGATTTGCGCTCGTAGTCCTCCCGAACGCATCCTGTGAGTCACGCAGGCGCCGCAGACGTAGATCGAAATAAACACGCCAATCACTTGCGGCTATGGGACGAGGGTACCTCAGGCTACCTCTGAATACTTCCTCGCCTAACCCACAGGCTGACACTGAGAGCGAGACCTTTCCTTTTTTATAACGAGCCCATTTCTCAACACAGCTGCGTCCATCATGGTCTAGCTGCCAGTACAGAAAGGAATTTTCCTACACCCTTCCGAATATTTTCTGAAAGACGTATGGTATCGAGGATCTTCAACCGAGGCGAACGATGGCACCATCACTTCGCCTGCGCAGCCCGCATGGAAGCCTCCCGTGATTACCCCATCTACTCCAACGCCAAATACAAATCGACCGTTGGCATCAGAACGCTTGAAGCAAGGCTCCATTTATACTCGAAAAGACCTCAGTGCAATTTATGCTATAAAAGATGCATCCCTCAACAATGGCATATTCAGGCTGAAAGAATATGACTCCGTCTGGTTGTTTATTACCGAGCACAAGACATCAGATAGAACTCCATACGTAGACTCACTGGAAGGTGACACCCTCCATATGCAAGGTCAGCGTTTAGGCAGGACCGATGCACTCATAAAGGACCACCGTCTGCGAGGCCTGGAACTACTTGTTTTCTACAGAAAAGCGAAATACGAACATCCATTTGCCGGCTTTCGGTATGAAGGGATTTTCAACTATCACAGCCATACTGGCAGCACCCCTACTTCTTTTGTATTGAACCGCAGTCAGGCTACGGCTAATGAAGATTTCTCACACGAGATCGGGCGGCAACTGGACAATCAAGGCGATTTCAATCCTAACGACCTCAGAGATGCACGCACACGCGTATTGTCATCCATCGTTCGTCGACGCGGTCAGCCTCAATTCAGAAAGCAATTGCTAGAGGCCTATCAAGGACGATGTGCAGTCACAGCCTGCCCACTACAGCAGGTACTGGAAGCCGCTCATATTCATCCCTACTTAGGCGCTGAGACGAACGTCGTTTCCAATGGACTACTCCTCAGAACAGACTTGCATACTCTATTCGACTTGGGATTGTGGTGGATCAACCCAGTGAGCTTGCGCATCGAAATATCCGAGGTGCTGATGGGCGGCGAATACGGTTCGATTGAAGGTCGATCGTTGGCTTTACCAAAAAATGAGTCAGAGCACCCAAGCCGGTCGGCGCTTGAGTTCAGACGCAGCGCTATTGCTAATCGATAGTGGTCCTCAGTCGCAAGATTCGCCTCAGAAACTGCTAGACTCGATCCGAAGTAAGCGCTCCATGAACCCCACATTCAAAGCGCTTACCTCATCCCCGATGCTGTGCTCCCGATTTCTTTCTGGAGCTCGCCGACCATGATGCGACCTGACGCCAAAGTCGAAAAAGTGTCCCCCTCCCCCAAGCCCGTCGACTTCCGAAAGTCCATCGATGGCCTGGCTGCGCTGGTCGAACTCGATATCAAGGTGGCGGTGTTCGACCCGGTGCTTTTCGTCTTCCTCAACAAGCCGCGCAACCGCGTGAAGATCCTGTATTGGGAGCCGAACGGCTTCTGCCTCTGGCTCAAGCGCCTGGACTCCGAACGGTTCAAAACCTCACCCGATCCGACTGACGTCGCCATTGTCCTGACCGTTCAGGAACTGAACTGCAATTAACGACCTCGTAGATGATCCCGGTCGCGACTGCCACGAGTATCAGGTCCACCCCGGCCTGCATCCACTCGTAGCCGTCATAGTGAGGCAGTTGCCCCAGCAGCCGGCCATCGAGCTTCTTGGCGATACCGGGCGGCAGTGGCTTGCCCCCGGCCAGGTTTTTCTGGATGCCAGGTGGCAAGGCGGGGCCTGGGCTCCAGTAGCTGCGGTGACCGCCAAGGATGCCGAGCACATCACCCCGATCGATGGATGGCCCGCCATGCCAATCCGCATCGCCAGAACCGGGCTTTTTACCCCCCGCATTACCTTGCGCCCTACAGCGTGGTTGGCATACCTCGCCGGTCCAGCTCGAACACCTTGGTCCGCCGCAGGCAGTCCCGCAACCACTGCGCCGCCCTGCCCGGCCGGCGCTTCTGGTGCCACAGCAGGTCCACGCCCACCAGCCAGTCAGTATGCGGATAGGCCTCCAGCTGCAGCTCGATGAGCTCCCCCGAACCAAGCTCGCGCTGCACCAACTGCCGCGGCAACGTCGCCCAGCCCAAGCCACCGCGCACCATCTCCACCAGCGCCAGGTAACTCTCGGCCTGCCACACCTGCGCGGCGCGCAAGTATTCGCTGCTGGGCAGCTTTTGGGCGTGGCCGAAGAACGCCAGGCGGCGGTGGGCATGCAGGGCAGCGAAGGGGCAGGTTTGCAGCTGCGCCAGCGGGTGCCTGGCATGGCAGACGTGGGCCATGATCAGCTTGCCCAGCTGCTGGAAGGCCAGCGTCGGCGGGTAACCCGGCTGGGAAAAAGCGATGCCCAGGTCTGCCTCGCCCTTGTGCACCATTTCGCTCACATCGCCGTGCACGGGGTGGCGAATCAGCAGGTCGACAAAAGGGAAGGCCTCGTCAAACGCTTTCAGCGCCGGGATCAGTGAACCGTAAGGCACCTCGATGGCCAGCGTGAGCGCGGGTTCCGCCTGTTCCGCCAAGCTGTCGGCGCTGCCCTCCAGGGCATAGCAACGCTCAAGAATACCTTCCGCCCGCAACAACAATTTATGGCCAGCCGCAGTCAATGCGGGGATGCGGCTGCTGCGGTCGAACAGCTCCACGCCCAGGTCGGCCTCCAGGTTGCTGATCGCCGCACTGACCGTCGACTGAGTACGCCCCAGCCGCCTGGCTGCGGCTGAAAATGACCCTGCCTGCACCGCTGCGACGAACACCTGCAATTGCTCCAGCGAAAAGCGCATCTCCAACCCCGCATGGTGACGTGAACCATCGATGCTAACGATGGTTACTCATTTGTTCCATCGCTTGTTTCGCAGGATTATCACCCTCGACAACGCTGGCAGCTGCCCGTGCTTCTCTGCACTGCGTGTCACTCCAGGCGCCGAAAACAACGAAAAGAGCCGCACCTACAGGAGATTCACGCCATGAGCCCAACCCCGGTCCACGCTGTGGACGAAGTGTTACCGCTGCGGCAGCTGTTCACCTTTGGCCTGCAGCACGTGCTGGTGATGTATGCCGGCGCGGTCGCGGTCCCGCTCATCCTCGGCAGCGCGCTGGGCCTGACCCAGGCGCAGATCGTCACGCTGATCAACGCCAACCTGTTCACCTCAGGCATCGCCACACTGATCCAGACCCTCGGCTTCTGGCGCTTCGGCGCGCGGCTGCCGTTGATTCAGGGCTGCTCGTTCATCGCTTTGGCGCCGATGATCATGATCGGCAAGCAGTTCGGCCTGCAGGAGGTGTTTGGCGCAGTGATCGCCGCGGGGGCCATCACCATCGCCATCGCACCCTTGTTCAGCCGGCTGCTGCGGTTCTTTCCGCCCGTGGTAATCGGCAGCCTGATCACCATCATCGGCATCTCGCTGATGCCCGCAGCAGCCATCTGGCTGGGTGGCGGCAACCCGGACGCGCCGGACTTCGGCAAGCCCGCCAACTTGCTGCTGGGCATGGCGACCGTGGCCATCACGCTGGTGGTGTACGCACGCTTCTCAGGCTTCATCGGCAACCTCAGCGTATTGATCGGCCTGGTGTGCGGCAGCCTGCTGGCGGCGGCCTTCGGCATGACGCACTTCGGCAACGTCGGCCAAGCCGCGTGGTTCGAGCTCAGCCCGCCGATGGCCTTTGGTGCGCCGCAGTTCTCCAGCGTGCCAATTCTGATCATGCTGCTGGCGATGCTGGTGATCATGGCCGAGACCACCGGCAACTGCCTGGCCATCGGCAAACTGGTCGGCAAGCCCACCGACCAGGCCACGCTCGGCAACGCGTTCCGCGCCGACGGGTTTTCGACCATGCTCGGCGGCCTGTTCAACAGCTTCCCGTACAACGCCTTCACCCAGAACACCGGGCTGATCGCACTTTCCAACGTCAAGAGCCGCTTCGTGGTGGCCGCCGCCGGCGCGATCATGGTGTTGATGGGCCTGTTCCCGAAACTCGGCGCACTGATCGCCGCCGTGCCCACGCCGGTGCTGGGCGGCTGCGCCATTGTCATGTTCGGCATGACCACCGTGGCGGGCATCCAGGAGCTGTCACGCGTGCGCTTCGAAGGCACCCGCAACGGCATCATCGTCGCCGTGTCGGTGAGTATCGGTGTGTTGCCGATGTCGTTCCCCGCGCTGTTCCACCACCTGAGCGGCCCGCTGAAGCTGGTGCTGGAAAGCGGCATCTTCCTCGGCGCCATCGCCGCCATCACCCTCAACCTGCTGCTCAACAACGACAAGGCCACTGGCCCGCACGCCGCCGATGCCAGCGTGGCCAAGTGACCCGTTTTGATGCGCGCCCAACGGCGCGCTTACCACCTGCCTACCCAAGGAGCCGTCATGACCACTTCCAACCAGCCTGCTGCCAGCGGGGTTAGCGCCCTCGACCTGGACCTGCTGCGCCAGTCGATTCGCCTGTCGGAGCAATCCCGCGAACGCGGGCGACACCCTTTTGCGGCGATCGTCGCCGATGCCAGCGGCCGGGTGATCGCCAGCGCCGGCAACAACTCCATGCCACCCGAAGGCGACCCCACCCAGCACGCCGAACTGGTCGCCGCCGCCCTGGCCGCCAAAGCGCTGCCGCCGGAGGCGCTGGCCGAGTGCACGCTCTATACCAGTGCCGAGCCTTGCTGCATGTGTGCCGGCGCCGTCTATTGGACTGGCATCGGCCGCGTGGTGTACGCGCTGTCGGAACACACGCTGCTGGGCTTGACCGGCGCGCATCCGGAGAACCCGACATTCTCCCTGCCCTGCCGCGAGGTGTTTGCCCGTGGCCAGCGGGATGTGTGCGTGCACGGCCCGATGCTTGAGGACGAGGCGGCCACCGCGCATGACGGGTTCTGGAAATGAACCGGGGTGTTTCGATCCATGTCGTCGATATTGCCAGCGGGCGCGTGGCGCAGGGTATGGCGGTGAGTATCGGCGCGGTCGGGCAAGCGCCCATGATTGAAGGTCACGTGGACGAGCGGGGGCTGCTGCCGCAACTGGATGAGCTCAACGAGCGGTTTGCTGTGGGTGTTTACGAGGTGCGCCTTCAGGTAGCGGCGTTTTATCGGGCGCGGGGTGCTGCACTGCCCGACACGCCATTCATGGACGAGCTGATCTACCGCTTTGGCATTGGCGATACCGGGGAGCACTTTCATCTGCCGTTCAAGCTTACGGCATGGGGCGTGAGCTGTTTCCGCGGCGGTGCCTGATACGGCGGGCACGGGGCAGCCTTGAAAGACCAGCGCCGCCCCGCCGCTTCAGCCTTTACTCCGACTGCAGCTTCATCGTCTGCCGGTGCAGCTCGATGAACGGCGCCTCTGCCGGGTCGATCCGGTCCATGCCCGCCGCAATCCGGTGCCAGTACGGGTACTGGGGCGCAATGCGCGTCACCCGCTCGATCTCCTGCTGGTCTTCAGCCGTCAGCACCAGCTCCACCGCCTGCAGGTTGTCTTGCAACTGCTCCACCGTGCGCCCGGCGGTGATCACGCTGGTGATGCCCGGCCGGTCCTTGAGCCAGGCCAGGCAAACCCGCGCCGGCGAACAGCCGTGGCGCTGGCCAACCTCGATCAGCGCTTCGATGATGTCGTACGCACGCTCTTTGTCGTGCACGTAGGGCTCTGGCCAGTCATTGCCCTGGCGCGTGCCGGCCGGCGTCTTGTGCCCGCGCCGCACCTTGCCGGTCAACAACCCCTCCCCCAACGGCCCCCACACCAGGGTGGCGAAGCCTTGGTCCAGCGCCATGGGCAGCAGCTCGTACTCGGCCTCGCGGGCTTCAGGGGTGTAGTAGATCTGCTGGGAAACGGGTTGCTGCCAGCCGTTGAGCTGGGCGCTGCCGAGGGTTTTCATCATTTGCCAGGCGGTGTAGTTGGAGGTGCCGAAGTAGCGGATTTTGCCGCTTTGCACCAGGTGATCCAGGGCCGACAGCGTTTCTTCCACCGGCGTGATGCCGTCCCAGTTGTGGATCTGGTAGAGGTCGATATGGTCAGTGCCCAGGCGCTTGAGGCTGGCTTCGCAGGCGCGGACCAGGTGGTAGCGCGAGGCGCCGCTGTCGTTGGGGTTGTCGCCCATCGGGCTGCGCGCCTTGCTGGCCAGGATGATCGAATCGCGCCGCTGGCCCAGGGCCTGGCCGACGATTTCCTCGGCCAGGCCCTGTGAGTAAAGGTCTGCGGTGTCGACCAGGTTCACCCCGGCGTCGAAGGCCATGTCGAACATGCGCCTGGCTTGGGTTACATCGACGCTACCGGTCTTTTCGAACGCCCCCCGCCCACCGAATGGGACGGTGCCGATGACCAGTTCGGAAACGAGCAGGCCGGTGTTGCCGAGTGCGCGGTACTTCATGGGGATTACCTCCAAATGCGAAAGACTTGGAAGTACCGACGGCGTGGGGTGCTGAAACGTTCAATCGGATGACTCAAGCGCTTTGATCTGGATGAGGCTTTGGGGATGTGCGTGTGTATGTGTGTGGGAGCGGCCTTGTGTCGCGAAAGGGCTGCGCAGCGGCCCCAGGGTTTCGGCCCCGCCGCGCAAATTGGCGGGGCGCAGCCCATTCGCGAGAACAGGCCGCTTGGCCGTTGTTCACTGCGCCAAAGTGCAAGGCGCATGTTGGAAGTGAGCGAGAGCAGCCACCTTGATCGCCCTTGCCAAACCTGCGATGCCCTCCCGCCAACGCCCGGCGGGTTGAACGCCCGATGGCCAGACAAGGAGGTGACGAGCGCTGCGTTGTCCTTGTGGATGAACTTCAACAAAAACCCCGGAAGCACATACTGCCACCCGTAGGTCGAGGCAAGCAGCGCGAGGGTTAGATGATCGATCTGGCCAGCCCCGGCTGGCTGGTCCGTCAAAATGCAGTTCCAAGGCACATAAGACCACTACCTAGATGGCCAGTAGCCATCATCCTTATAATTTAGTAGAATAATTACTGGTTGAAGTTCAATACATAAATTCACGGAGTGCTTATGCCTGGAAGTAACACGGAAGAAAACTCATCACGTTTCTGGGAGTTCTACGCCGTCAGATACAGCATTGGTGCAGTTCTTGGCGCCTTAATCCTATTCCTATTGGTCAAAAAGAACCAATCGCTATCAGACTTTGTATTCATCAAAGCCGGCGAACCTATAGATATAATACAAGTTGGTATATTTCTCGCCCTGGGGCTTCTGTACGCTTATCTATCCAGCGCACCAATGTTAGTTCTCCATGCCGGAAGGTTCTTAATCCCTAAAGGCTCCAACCGCGCAAGCAAATCCTTAACATTTATACTTCTTAATCTAATCACCCCCATAGCCTTCTATTACTTCAGCACAATCCCATCTGCTCCAACACTTGCGATTTGCCCATTTGTGTTTCTAGCGAGCCTGGTTCTGTCCGGCCAAGGCGCGATTATATTAAACTGCCACTCAAAGCGCTCTGACCTCTTCGCTTTTTACAAGAACTTATCCATTAATAGATCTTACGCAAAAGGCGGATTCGTTGACTCATATCGACACATGCGTGAGCATGGAAATGCATTCGCAATTGTCCTTTTCGAAATTGTCTTGGCAATGCTCATGTTTGCTACAACCGTGTATATGACCATTCAGAACAATGGCTATTCTCCCGACACCTTTGAGTTAGCTACTTACCTAGGTATCGTCATCATGATCTGGATCACTCCAGCTGCGCTCATTTGGCTGGTCGCTTGCTACATCGAGCAGGATTTCGTTTCGTCTTAAAAATAAATCCGACTAAGGCATCCGCGTGATACTGCTGTGTACCCGACTCGGCGTCAGCCGGCACACCATCGGCCTCCTGCCACCCCCCGCCCTCTTCCTCATTCATCAGCGGATCGTCATCCGGATCAGGGACCGTGGGGTGGTCAGGGTCCACTGCCGGGTCGGGTGAAGGGGGCATGTCGCGGTCGCTCCCACCTGGTACGGTTTGCTCGATGTTCATCGCTGCATCCCTCGTCGCGTTGCTCAGCGGGGTTTCAGGTGCTCGCTGGAGACCGAATTGTTGGCGTCCACATCCCTCATCTCTTCATCTACCGGCGACTGGTCGTCGGCAGGCAGCGGCACTTCGCCTTCCCTGCTCCCGCGCTGCTGCAGTTTGTCCTCGTCTGTGCGCGCGGTGCCGTTCTCCCGTTCGACCTGGGCATCCTGATCCGACCCGGGATTGCCAGGTGGCGGGTTCCAGTCTTCGGGCCAGTTCTCCGACCATTTCTCACCAACGCCTTGCTTGGGTTCGGACTCGGCTTGCTCCAGCCCCGAGCCGTGGCCTGCGCCAGTATCGGGTGCGCCCTCGGCGGGGCCGGGGTAAGGGGCATCGGGGCCATTGTGATCGATTGCCATGATGGTTCTCCAGTTGCGCTTAGGGTTCAGGGTGCGAGCTTCACTCGGCGCCGGGCGGGATGCCGTCCTTGTTCCTGTCCTTGAGCTTGGCCTTTTCCTCTTCCGTGGAATGCGCCGGTACCTGGCTTTGTTTGGGGTCGTCTTTCTGCTCGGTCATGGTGCTGCCCTCTGGGTGATGTTCGTTAGGCACACCTGTTGTTGGGCAGTTCAAGCGAGTTTGCCGAGCGTGCCGACCTCATCCATGAAATCGCCGAGATACGCTTGGAGCCTCGCATGGCGTAAGGCCGCAAGCCGCGCGCCTTCGCCGGTCTGGAACCCTGACGCAAGCTGCAGCAGCTTGGTATGGAAGTGCTCGATGGCGAAGGTTGTGTCCTGATACGCCCTACCCTGCGCGCTGGGGTTGGTGAAATCGTACAGCGACGAACCCATGCGCCCCGCCATATAGAAGCACCGGGCGATACCCACCGCCCCGATTGCATCGAGGCGGTCGCTGTCTTGCAGAATTTTGGCCTCCAGCGTCAAAGGCTCGAAGCCAGCCGAATAGCTGTGGGTTTTGACCGCATGCGCCACCTGCTCGATACGCTGCACGGGCCAGCCCATGGCAGCCAGGACTGAAGCGGCCTTTTCTGCCGACAGCGTCGATGCCTGCCCGCGAAGTGGCGAATTCTTCTCCACCGCCACGCAATCGTGCAGCACCGTGGCCGCGAACAGCACTTCAAGGTCGCCGCCCTCTACCTGCCGGATTCGCTGAGCGTTGACCCATACGCGATGGATGTGGGACAGGTCGTGGGAGCCGTCCTGCTGCCCGCTTGGCAGATGCTTCAGCAGCTCGGCGGCAAGATGCTGGTATGGGGCGAAGGGTTCAATCGTCATTTTTGGGACATTCCATCAGCTCATGGCCGCATCAAAGGCTCGATACCCATCCACTTCTTCACAGGGTGGTAGCAGAGCTCCAGCGGTGGGATTGGTAGCTTCTGGCCTTGCACCTCGAGCGCGCCCAGGTGGATGGTCCATTTGGAATCGGCATCGAACTTGTCGGTCTGGAAAATCACATAGGCAGAGCCGTAGCGCTTGTTGGTCATCTTGGGGATGTTGCGCTGCACTTCGTCGCTGTTGATGTCCTAAGGCGATGGGCGTGCGGCGGGTGCTTACACCACGCCGCTACCGTGCGTTAGTGATTCCGCGCTCATCGCTGCTTGAATTGAAAGCATTCCCGGCCCAAATCCTGATCACCCGCTCCACCTGCGCCTTAGGCAGATATTCCTGCTCAAGGCGTCCCCGAGGTTGCTGAAGCAAATAGTGATAGAAATCACCTTCCTCATCCAGCAAACCTGGGGGAATGGCGTCCTGCGCTCGGATCGGCTCAATCACCGCGCTGCCCGGAGCATACTTCTCGAATAATGCCTGCTGCATCAACAACGCCTCGATGCGGGGGTGTTGAAGCCGTGCTCGCGCCAGCATCAACATCCCCCAGCTGTCCATGTCGCCCCAGTAAGCTATGTGCTTCATGGCAAAGTGTGCTGCCCCCAGCCACTGAAGGTCCAAACCCGCGCCCAATACAGCAACCGTGTCTTTCACTTCTGGTAGCAGATGTAGGCACTGTTCGTTTTCTACGACGAGCAGACGAGCGCCAGGTAATGATGTTTCGGCGAGTTCGGCCGTGGTCAGCCTTAGCCGCTTAAAAGGCAGAAGGTCATGTTCCAAAGGCGCGATCAGCACCCAGTGGTTATTTTCCTCTAATGCGTCCAGGAAGGTTGCCAATCCCTGCTCGGAAACGGCACCTTCGAAGCGCTCGTCGAGTAGCCGGGTAAGCAGGACCGAATTGCGCTCGAAGAATTTGGTATCGACTCCGTAGTCGGCCAACAACCTCAGCGGACGACCGCCGGCACAGCCCGGGCTGAGCCGCATGGCTAATTGCGCAGTGGCAATCACCTCGTCGCACGCCTTGGTCATCCACAGCTTCCGCTGAGCCACCAACAGCGCGTGAAAGGCGCTGTCGATTTGTTCCACCACATGCTCCAGCCTGGCGTACTCCAGGCTGACCTGCGGGTCACCGATCGCGGCAACCCATTCGGAAGGGCTGCGCAACTGCCAGTGCAGCGGCATGGACACGGCCCCCAAGCCGGCCCGATAGCTCACCGGCGCCCACTCAACCTTGCCGATCTCTACCCTGCGCCAGCTTTCCACATGCCTCTGAACCGCCTGTGCATTTTCTGCGAACAGGCGTGCCGGAGGCTTTCCGATGGGGATACTACGCGGCCAGCCGCCTGGGCCGAGCAAGCGCTCGACCCGGGCGCTGGACTGTTGCCATTGCCTGGCCAATTTGTGCCGCAGTTCAGTCGGTGACTTCATGACTGGCCTTTGCGCTGTTGGTGATGCTCGTCCAGTGCTTCCCAGCTCAGCGATACCACACTGGACTCTGCCCCCCGACGATGAACGACTACGGCTGAACGGGTGTGGTGGCGAAGCAGGCGCATTTCCTTGTTGGGCGTGATGAACACGGCGTGCAAGCCGAACTCCCTCAGCGCCGCGATGATCCGCCCGGCCACCGCATGAGAACTGCGCGAAAACGCCTCATCGAGCACAATGGTGCCGAACAGCGGCCGACTACTGCCATCCGGGCACAGGGCATAGCTCAGTGAAGCGGTCAGCACATAGGATGCGATGATTTCCTTTTCGCCACCGCTCCCCCCTTGTGAGCCAGTGCGCGTCTCGATGACCTCTCGGGTCTCCCGGTCAATGACGGACACCGCGAATTCCAAGCGAAAACGTGGATCTAACAGCGCTTTAGGTCCCAAGTTGCGACGGTGATCGCAGGCATCCCTGAGCAGCATGACCAGTTCCTGAAGGGCGCGGTAATGGCTTTCGCCATCGTCTTCGTTGTAGCGCGCCGTGGCCAACAGCCGTTGCGCGCGCTGGAGCGTGCGCAGGCTTTCATGGATGACTTTGTTGGCGATAAGGCGCAGGTAACGGCCTGGCTGAAAATCGACGCGCCGCATCGTGTTGTTCAGATCCTCCAGGCGCTCCTCGATCACCGATACTTCATGGTCGATATAGCTGAGTAACTGGGTAACGCCATCGTCCGACGAACGATTGAGGTACTCCATAAAGCGCTTCAGCTTCTCGGGCAGTGCCTCTTCAGTCAGTACCCGAAGGCGCTCCAGGTACTTAGGGATGTCGGCAAGATCCCTCCCCGCCTCGGTGAGCGTCCCGGTGTCCACCTTCAAAGCATCGGACATGCAGTTGGCAAGCTCCACCTGCTGCAGGTTCAGCTTCTCGCCCAGCACCTTGAGTTCATCACGCAACACCTGCAAGTGTTGGCGTTCGAGATCGTAGATTTCACCCAGATTGTCTTCCGTCAGTGCCGGGAAATGCGCCTGAGCCAATTCGCGCTGGCTGTCGGTCAAGCCTGTTTTCGCGTTATTGAAAGCCTTGCGGGTATTAGCGGCGGCCGCCTCGAAACTGTTTTTGAATGCTGCACATTCGCCCAAGTGCTGACCAAGCTGTTCTTCCAGGCCTTCGAGCGCCTTCTGTGCATCATCAAGTTCAGCCTTGACCAAGGCCAGGTCGGAGTCAGG
This sequence comes from Pseudomonas sp. SAS7, assembly GCF_052112345.1. Classification (NCBI taxonomy): domain Bacteria; kingdom Pseudomonadati; phylum Pseudomonadota; class Gammaproteobacteria; order Pseudomonadales; family Pseudomonadaceae; genus Pseudomonas; species Pseudomonas sp. SAS7. The sequence goes on from NZ_JBEGGO010000009.1 coordinate 24,300, forward strand.
CCGAGTGAGGGTTTCGAGTTGCGCCCGCAGCAGCTGCAACTGCACCTGCACCCCTGGTACGTCAATGTCTTCGAATTGCAGCTCTTCGACGCGTTTGAGCAATATCGTCGAATCTTCCAGCTCACGCACCTTGTCCCGGGCCGCCGCCATAGCGAGCTTTACCGGTTGGAGCCGTTCACTCACCTCTCGCACCTGCTCGGCGAGAAAAGCCAGGCGGTCACGGTTGTCGAAACCGGTCAGCCAATCATCCTCGAGGCGCTTCTGATCCTGTTTGTCGAAAAACCGTGCCTTGCCGGACATCAACCCCTGAACGGTCATCGCATGGGGCAGATGACGCAGTTGCTCCGAGCTTGCCACGCAATGCCGGTCATTGTCGGCCAGCAACGCCTTGACTGCTTCTCGGTAGGCATGGTCCTTGAAATGCAGCTTGCGGGTGAAGCCGTCCTCGAAGAACACCGACGGTGAGTCAGGCAACTTCACTTCCAGCAAACGCACATGCAAACGGTTGTGGCGCTGGTTCACCCAGTGCAACGCCGCCTGCGACGAAGCCGCTGGCACCAGGATACGCAACCTATGGCTGCCGATAGCGCGCTCGATGGCCCCGCGCCAGGCCTGTTCCTCAGGTTTTACCTGCACCAGCTCGGCAACAAAGGGCAACGCTGATTCATCGAGACCCAGCGCTTGAGCAAGGTGACTGCGAAACGCCTGGAACTGGCCACCCAGGTTAGAACCTGGCCGCCGTTCGACGTCAGCGTGCTCCAGCTGCAGCGCTTCGAGCTTGTCGTTCAGGTCTTTCTGCGCAACACCTGCTTCAAACGCCCGATTGCGAGCGCCTTCGATCTCCTCCGCGAGCATCTCCAAACGCTGGCGGATCTGCCTCTGGTTGGCCTGGAAGGTGCTGGCCGTCAACGCTTCTGGCATCCCCAGCCTGTCGGCCAGACGGCGATACTGCTCCGCCTGTCGGCCACGACGTTGGCATTCCTCATCCCGCTCCTCGATACGTTGGCGGAGCTGATCGATACCAGCACCACCGACCTGCAAGTAGCGCTGGCGAAGCTGATCCACCGCGCCCTTTTGCCCAATGAGCTGATGCTGGCAACACTCACGCGCCCCTTCAGCCCGTTCGAGTGCCTGCTCCAACCTGTGCGTCTGCGCGAGCCACAGCCGATGACCTTGTTCGGCAAACCAGACAGGCACGATGTTGTCGAGCACCTGCTTGTCATTGAATCGCGCTTGCAAGGTCTGGTAGCGTTGCCAACCCTCAGCAACCGGCTGCAGCGAGCGTTGCTGCTGGCGGGCGATTTCCAACTCCCGATGGATATCGGTGAGGTCATCAAAACTTTTAACCACCTCATCTGCCCGCTCGAACGCCGCGCGATCATCTAATACCAATTCACGGAAGATTTCGTCGATGCTGTTGAGCTGCTTCAGGCCGGCGGCGCGGTTAAGCAAGGTGAAGGCGTTTTCACCGACTTCAAAGTACTCCCTCAACCGGGCCAGGAAGTTTTTTTTGCTGGGGTAAGGCCAGATACCCGTACCTTCCTTTTCCATATGACGCAATGCGCGCATACCACCGGCATGGTGCTGATGGAGCCAGTGTTCAATGGTCTGCTCAGGAGACTCCGCCAGCAGCCACAGCTTTTTCAAGTCCGTTGCCGACGAACTGCTGCCCTCGAACCAAAGCACAGCCCCGATGCGGACCTGGGCACCTTGACGCTGGAGCGTAGCGGCAATGGCCGTTACTGTTTTGCCCTGGCGGGCGATGTGCGACTGCGCTGCCCCGCCGTCACCGGGGCCAGATACCCCACGCACATAGGACACCAGATCACGATCACTTTCATGGCCACCCGTAGAAGCCAGGTTATAGCGAGGGTTGGCGCACAGCAGCGTCATCAGGGCGTCGACCAGCGTGGTCTTGCCGCTCCCAGTCGGCCCAATGACTGCGGTGCCGCTGGGGTCAATCTCGGCTTTGTGATACCCCTGAAAGCCACCCCAGTTGTAAAACTCCAGGCTGCTCAGAATGAACGTCTCACTATCCTGCCAAAGCAGTGTCTGCTTCATGTTCATGCCTGATCCCCCGCACCCTCAGCATCCGCCTCGCCAGCACCCTCCAGATGGGCGCGTAGCCATGCCACCAGGGCTTGCAGATTTTCCGGGTTGGCCAGGTGAGTGATGATGGGACGGATCACGATCCTGTCGTGCGTATCCACCGCTGATACCAGGCCATGTCCTTTGAGCTGGTCCAGTAAGGTAATGACGCGATTACGCTCCCCCGCTTCACTGCCGAGTTCACCCAGGTACACCTGAAGTTGCGGAATCAGCTCGTCCACCGCTACTTGCGCCATGTTGGCACCCGTCCCGCTTTCCTGCTCGTAGACGATGAAGTGCTGCCTGAGGATGGCGATCAACAGCGACTGCTCCAGGTTCAGCCGTTGCCGGCGGACCAACGGATGCGACCAATCGTTGTCGTCTTCCACCGCCGCCTGACGCACCGTCACGAACAGCAACCCGCGCACATCATCGATGCCCATGGCCAGGTCGAGCGGCTCGAGAATGCGCGACACCGCTTCGCTGTCGGCCAGGGCCGCACGGTAGAGGTTGGGCTTCTGGCTCTCCTCCAGCAAACCGTACTTGAGCATCTCTTGAACAGCCTCGCGCACCTTGTGAGGCGTGCGCCTCTCCTCTTCCTGGGCTTGCGGCGGTTGAGCGTTGAGGCGCTCGTCGTCTTGCGCGACCTCCGCGTCAGGCACGACGTCATCTGAACGCTCGCCACCCGTTATCCGGTCAAAAATCCCTGTCATCTCTACGACTCCCAGTCAATATCTTTAAGCGCTTTTGCCTCGAGCTCGACGTATGGCAATGTGAAGCGCCAACGACGCTCATCTTCGTCGACCAACTCCACCGTCTGCCGCTCCTGCGCCAGCACCTCGATGCCGGCCTCGCGCGCCATCGCCAACCACAATGCGAAAGTTTCCAGGTCGTGGGCGGGCGGGAGCAATGACGCCAATTCTGCAATGCTGACAGGACGACCTTTCTCGGCAAGCAGCGCCAACGTGCTTTGAATGAGCGCTTCACGATCCAGCCCATCGAACGCGTCCCAGAAGTCGTCCTCGATCTGTTCCAGGCCGATGGGCGTATGCCGTAGGTCAGGTTCTGCGTTGATATCGCTGTCCATGTCTTTGAACCGCAGCCGCTCGATGGCGGGTACGCCAGTGATGGCCACGCCGATCGGCGGCAAGGACACGGGCCTGCGGCGTTCGGACTGGCGCTGCCAATCGACGTTCAGCGCCAAGGTAAAAAAGTCATTGAGCAGATGGCCGACCCGATGGTGCTCGGCAGCCAGTCCGGTTTTCATGAACCCCCGAACGTCCCGCTCACTGCGGGCCCGTGCCTGCAGAACGGCCTGAGACTCCTTCACCAGGCGCAAGGCCAGCCAGCGCAGTTCACGCTGTTGCGGTCGCGTCAGCGCCTTGGGTGCCGCCGGGTGAGACAGGATGGTGCGCAAGCGTTCCCGCATCACGACCAGTTCGTTCGATTGGCGCAGCTGTTGCTGGAAGCTGTCGAACACACGCCCTTCCGGCGTGTTGAGCAATGCGTCTTGGCCGTCCAGCAAGCGGTCGACGATTTCACCACGGTGGGCCTGCTCGCTGATGATGGATTGTCGCAGGGCGCGGTCCGCTTCCCGCCAGGAGTCCTCGACCCGGCGAAAATCCGCCCTCAGGCTGGTGGCAAGGTTAAAGATCTCGCGGATGCCTTCGACCGCCTGCGCCTCGCCCAGTACGTTCACATGCCCGGCCTGTGCCTTCTGCAACTCGTGCTCCAGGTCAGTGATCCGACGCCGCAGGCTGGCGATGCGGCTGGTGGGGCTGGGATTCAAGTTGGTTTCGAGGTTCTCGATCTCGCGCTGGACCACCGAAAGCCGGGAGGCGGTGGACGTCATAATGCGGTTATCCAGCGAATCCGCGAACTTGATCGCCGACTCCAGTGCATCGGTAGCGTGCACGCGCCCCTCCCGCTCCACCACCAATCGGCGCTTGATCCACTCGCGCAGTTCCCGGCCAGCTTGAACGTGCGTTGCCTCGGGGTCGATGTTGTATAACTCCTCGCTGGCGTAGGCAGCCAGCATGTCGGAGAGTGCCTGCAACGCATCTTCCATCACAATACCGTCCGGCGACCGCTCGAACAGCGTGCGCAGGCATCCCAATACCAGCGGCGCTCGAGGTGATGCTAGCAGCCTCCATGCGGGGTGTTGATTGCGCGCCAAGACATAACGTTCGGAGTGTTTTTGTGCTTTGTCTTCCATGGTCACCGCCCGGTTCACATCAGGAAACGTTGCCTGATAGACAGTACAGAAGTGCGGGTCCAAGTCATTTGGACTGCGACGAAAGGCCAGACTAGATGGCCTGTTTGCTGGCTGCAATCGTGGAGTGTTCTGTGTTGCGTGTTTCAGACCCAGCCTTCAGAAAAAAGGCCAGGCCTGGGTTTTCCGCATCGAAGTCTCACAGTAGGTGGGGGCGTTTTCCTACATCTACGGCTATGGGGACACGCCTACAGCGATAAGTCCGGGGCAGCACAACGAAACATGCGTAAATTGAGAGAGCCGATAATTATGCGTGTGATTAAAAAATCAGCAGTACGTGCGCCAACCCTTAGGCTCAGTGGCAAGTGAAGAAAAAATCGGCATAATCGCGAGATCTGAAGATTTTGTGAGCTCACTCAAAAAAAAAACGTCGCTCACACGAGAAGTGAAGGAAAGATAAATGCGGGCTGCGGGCTATTCATTACTAATCAATAGGCTACCGATTTCTGCGGTTGCACTCGGCCGACCTGCGATCGTACAACCAGTCACCCGAATTGAGAGAATCGGCAACACGCTCGCCGTGCCCCAACGCATGGCCCCCTCAGAAGATGACCTTCTTGGGAATGTGCTTTTTGCACTGAAGCACGAAGGTGTGAACCTCTCGATTCTGGCTCAGGCGCTGCCACAGATCCCTGCCAGCCTTTTTTCCGAAGCGCTGAAAGCATCGCCCAATGGCGTCTACATTCGTAAGGCTTGCTACCTCAGAGAAGCATTCACCGGGGAGAACATCGAGCAGCCTTCACCTGTGCGAGGTGCCTTCGTAAAGCTGTTTGATCCAGAGCACTATATTACTCGGCCGGGTGATCGAAACTCGAAGTGGCGGCTGGAATTCAATGGGCTCGGAGATCTGCATTATTGCGCGACCGTGGAGCGCACCCCGGAGGTCACCGAGCTTCTCGAACATGACATCCTGGGCAAAGCCAAGCGTTTCATGGTCACACTTCCACCACTGATGATAGACCGGACTATCAATTGGGCGTATCTGCACGAGACCCAGGACTCGTTTGCAATCGAGAAAGAAGCCCCAACCGAAGATAAATCCCGCCGTTTCATCAAGCTCCTGCGCCAGGCCCATGACCGGCACCCGCTGACCGAGGATTATCTCGTTACGCTACAGAACGCGACGGTGGCTAACCCTTTAGATCTTGCAGCGGCATTCCGGCATGAGCAAAACCACCTTAGCAATGGCATGCATGGCGCCGCCGGGGTGACCTATGTTCCGCCTCCACCGGACCTGTGCCGCGAGTTGATGGAAAGCCTGATGCGCTTCGCCAATGAAGGCCCTACACAAATAGATCCGCTCGTGGCCGCAGGTATCATTTCGTTCGGCTTCGTGTTCCTCCACCCGTTCATGGATGGAAACGGACGGTTATCACGTTTTTTGATCCACCAAGCTCTATGCCTCTCTGGAGCGCTGGAAAACGGTCTGCTTCTTCCTGTTTCGGTTGCGATGAAACGCGAGGAACGCATGTATCTGGAAACGCTGCAGGGGTATTCCGGACCAGTACGTGAATTCTGGCAAGTGCACTGGATCGATCACGAACAGTTTACCTTCGAGTTTAAGGGGGCAGACGCGATCTACCGATTCTGGGATGCCACGTCGTGTGTTGTATTCACCTGCCTAATGGCCAAGCGCGCGCTGGAGGTCGAGCTCCGCGATGAAACTGCCTTTCTGGAAAACTATGATGCCGTATTCAGGGCCGTGGATGAGCGATTCGATGTTCGCGGCAGCGATCTCGCAAACTTGGTCATGATGTGCCTCAACAATGGAGGCATCGTATCGAACAACCGGCGTAAGCAATATTTATACAGAGTGCCTGAGAAAGTATTCGACTTTATCGAACTGACGGCGCAGCAAGTGCTGGCGGCCCGGCGAGCAGCGGGCGAAGAACGTCAGGACATCGGTCCAGAAGCGGATCACTGATGAATGAGTGCGGCCCATATTCACGGCGATTGCCGGGAGGCCGTAGCACCGAACAGCGGTGCAGGTAGAAGCAAACGGCTTTGAATGACGTCTGGATTTTTGGGCCCGACGCGGCGTCACCTGGAGCGCTTCAATTGCAGCTCCATCGATTGCGACGTCAATGTCGAGCCTTCTCGCAGCGGCTCTGGCACGCCGACACTACAGAAGCCACGCGACTGGTACAAATGCATCGCCGGGCTGACGGCGAGCGTTACGCCCAAGCAGACGCACTGCGCTCCGAGACCTGTAGCCCACGCGATGGCTTCATCGAGCAAAGCGCGTCCGGCGCCTGTTCCGCGCGACGAAGGGGCTACCCACATCTGGAAAAACGCAACGACGGGCGGTTCGCTGTCTGAGAATTTGTACCACACCAGACCACAAGGTTCAGTGTGCTGGCATGCAATCAAGACTTGGACATTAGGGGATGTGGCGGCCGCATGGACTCGGGCTGCCCAGGTTGCATCGTCTCTTCCGGCCTCCTGTTCGTATGTACTTGAGAACGCATCGGGTGATTCGCGCAAGGCCTGTAGGCGCAACCCTCGATAAATCCGCCATTCCGTCGCCGTTAGTGGGTGTACGTTTACCATTTGATCATCCAGTTGATTTTCCTAATATCCTGTTACAGCCACCGGCTAAAAAAATCAGATTAGACCCCTTTCTTGTAGGGCATTTCCCAAACATACTGCCGACGTCTGTTTTTCGTTGCACCCGCAAAGGGTGAATCATAGTCTCGGCCAGTCGCTACTAATCAGCGATACGGTTTTGACAGACCGTGAGTCACTGAGTGCATGTGCAATGCCAGTTATGGCAGCTGTACGTGGGGCACCTTTGTGTGCGCCGGGATTCTCAGTGCCCTCGGTCTGTCAACCCACGAACAGCTGCCACCCTTCCGTTTGACAGCGGGAATGCGGCAGCCCTTGACGGCACTGAGAGGGTTTATGCTGAAAGTAGTCCCTGATCCACCCCACTATCTCCACTCCCTTGAAGACACGCTGGTAATGGCCGCCGACACCTAGCACGGTAGCCAAAGCCCAAGCCACAAAACTGATGGACTGTGCCCGCCATCTCAACCACACGGGCGTCATGCTAGGCGACCAGCGCATGGTCGCCGCGTCCCATCACCTGAACACGATGGTTCGTGCCCTGTTGGACCAGCTCGAAGGCGACCGTCCCCCACTGCCGAAGTCATCTTGATCGGTAGTAAGCGAGCCCCAGTTCCGCCACAATCGGCCACTCAGTTCAAGCTGGGACGCACCACCTGCTCACCACCCTCGCCATCGGCAACTACCGCTCGATCAACCACCTCGTGCTGCCGTTAGGCCAACTCAACCTGGTGACGGGTGCCAACGGCAGCGGCAAATCCAACCTCTACAAGGCCCTGCGCCTGCTCGCCGAAACCGCCCAAGGCGGCGTGATCGAAGCGCTCGCCCGCGAAGGCGGCCTGGATTCGACCTGGTGGGCCGATCCCCCTGCCCTATCCCACCGCATTCATGCTCGACCCGGAGATCAAAACCGAAGCCATCTGGGGCGCCGGTGCGTACCGGCCAGCGTCCCTATTGGTTGAACGTAAAAACGCGATGGTTCGTGCCCGAGAGGCCAACAGCTGGACGGTGCTGGATCAGCATGCCGACAGTTGCGAGAGCTTTTTCAACATCGTCGGCCGGCCACGCCAGGCACCGGAGATCGGCGAGCTGCGCGCGTTCATCAATAGCTGGCGGTTCTACGATCACTTTCGCATCGACCGCGACGCGCCCTGCCGCCAACCGCAGCTGGGCACGCGCTCGCCAGTGCTGCATCACGGTGGCCGCAGCCTTGCCTCTGCGTTGCAGACCATCATCGAGATTGGGAGGTTGAAGACCTGGTAGCTGCACTGGACGACGCGTTTCCGGGTAGCCGCCTGGAAATCGATGCGCCGCCGGGTGGGTTGTTCAGCGTACGCCTGCACCAGCATGGGCTGTTGCGGCCGTTGGGTGGTGCGGAGCTGTCGGATGGCACCTTGCGTTACCTGTTGTTGATGGCCGCACTGCTAACGCCACGGCCGCCGTCGCTGATGGTGCTTAACGAGCCGGAAACCAGTTTGCATGCTGACCTGCTGCCTGCGTTGGCGCGGGTGATCATTCGCGCCTCGCAACGTAGCCAGGTTTGGGTGGTATCGCACAGCGCCCCGTTGATTGAGGCGCTGCCAGCGTGTGACGGGTGCAATGTGCTGGAACTGGAGAAGATTCAAGGCCAGACCCAGCTTAGTGGGGTTGGGCTATTAGACGAGCCGCTGTGGCGCTGGGTTGATTGACGCTGACGTTGCACTGTCTAAAGTATTCGCGAGTGCTTGCCCTGAAATTCGACGGTTTTCCCCCGGCACGTAAGGATTGCCTCCATGAGCAGGCGCAAGCACTGACCAGGATCTTTATCGTCAGGAGACATACTCATGACCGTGAACATCAGCAATCTAACAGGACGATGACAGCCCGCCAGTGAAGGTGTTCTGGAGCAAAGGCAACATCACCCTGGGGTTCCGCGAAACGTTCAACCAGGCCACCCCGGTCAACACCACGCTGCTCAAAGGCGTGCCCCTGGGTGCAAAGTTCACCGTCACCCTCCGCGTGCTCGCCTCGGGCGCTTTGACCGTGACTGCCATTTGCAATGGCAAGGCCGGATCGTCTGGCAGCCTCCATATGGACAGTTCGTGGCGCTCATCGCTGCTGAACTTCCATGGCGGCGTCTACAACCAGGTTGATTACACCGACGCCACTGCAGCAGACGACGGCTCAATCTGCATCGTGAGCGCCCTCTCACTGACCCACGTGTAGCCGCACAGCCTCGAAGCCGCAATCAAAAAAATGAATCCCGCGGTTGCCCAACCGGTCAGGATTTATGAACGCAGTAAATCTGACGAGGTAACAGCAATGACTATCGAAGCAGAGACACTCGCTCAACTGACCGAAGCCCTTCAAGAGCGCGGCATGACCCTTGTAACAGACGTTGCATTTACCAAAGCGGCATACCGGCATAACCATCGCTGGATTTGTAGCGTGGAGTAATCGTCCTTATTGCCGGCGGTTGGGCATAGGCTCAACCGCCGGCCGCTGCCACTTCCAACGCTCTCCATATACCTCTTCCCATCGCATCGACCGGCTGGCCTGGCGTGAGGAAGCGGCCGTCTTTGGAGGCTGCCTCACAACCTGTCGACCAATACAGTCGGGGCGGTTACGCTCCAGTAATTTGCACGCACGCGCCAATGACAAATACATACCAAGGGAGCTGCTTGTGCTCAGCAGTGAGTTTCGAGCTAATCGCCGAGCCAAAGGCGGTGAGTCACTACCATTGCAGCCAGTGCCGTAAAGGTCATGGAGCTGCATTCGCATCTTACGCAAGCATCCCGCGGAGCTTGCTGCGCGTGATTCGCGGCGGGCATTCGGATTCAGGGCAAATGAGGTCTAAGGATTGATGGCGACCACTTGCCGCAAGCCGGTGTCCGCTAGCGGTTTTCAAGATCGTTGCACCGAGGCCCGTCAAGGCGGCCTCCTTCGCATCTGGCGGTCAGCTTGTCGTGCTGGAGGGTTTCACCAACCGGCCACTGCCGGAGATTTACATGTCAACATCCAAAACGCGGTACGAAGCGGGTAGCCAGAGCGCCACACCGTTCGCCTCTGCATGCAAAGATATCCAAGCCTGACATCTCAAAGCGTTTGCCGTCATCATCACCAAAGGCCCATCCAATCCGATGCCCTATTTTCGGCAGAGGCAAGGGAGTGCGCCTACGGCCTACTCTGTCAACTGATATTTCTACTAGTTGACCCTCTTTAAATTATGCCGAAATATTTTCATTGCTCGACAAACTGCCAAGCCGCCTGCATGAGTAGCTTGGTGTAATGCAGAGCCAATGGAGGTGCGCATGTACAGCAAAGCAATGCTTGAAGTACTTGGCATAAAGCAGGGAAGCCATGTACACATACTGAATTCATTCTTTTCTGACGACAAGGCTGGTTATGATTGTTTCATTGAAGCCCTCTATGAGGACCGTATCGAAGTTCTATCCAGTGAAAATAAAGAAAATTTCAACGTCGCAAGGAAGTACCGGGAGATATTGTCTTTTGAGTCAATTTTCAACATCCGCGAAGCGGATGAAGCGCTCACTGCGAGACGCCAGAAACTTGCGCTGCCCACCGTGCTTTCGCCTGATGAAGCTGTCCTGTTTGGTAAAGAAGCCACTGTCTGGGTTGTATGCACTTACACAATTGATGAAGGCGCTCCTAGGTTCCTATGGGGAACCGAATCCGACATTGATCAGGTTTTGGCGTGTACAGAGGTTGACGTAAAGAGCCGCGTCAAGCTTATGTTCAACAGCTCGCCCAACAAGGAGCAAGTCCGCGCGCTACTGCACCAACGCCGGCTGATCACTGACCGTGACTTCCTCTACGGCATTTTAGACTTTGCCGACGACTTCTATCAGGGCATGAAATTCCCCACCGTGTTGCCCCACACCGTTGCCCGAAACTATTTGTCGAAGCTACCTAAAGCGTTTGTAGCCTGGGAGATCGCTCAATCAGTTACAGATAATAGCGATGTACAAGCAGCCCCGGTCCAATGGCCATTCGAGCATGAGCTGGCGCCTACTGAACTCAATCAAGAAAATGGCGCGACCCTCTTCGGGCTGAGTATTGAGAATGCGGATTACTCGAAATACGATCTTTTAGCCACACTTGTCAGGCAGGAAACGTACTGGAAAGCGTCCACTACAGAAGCCAGGCTTTCAATGATCATGGTTGCGCGCAGGTCATCCTTGCAGGAGCAATACCTGATCGATCAGATCACCCACGCGCTGCCATTTCCAGAAGTTCCCTATGATTTCGAAATACCGGGCTTGGACGGACTGATTGAGGCAGCTATTGAAGAAGGCTCCAGACCGGATCAGAGCGCTGCCCCTCAAGAGCCCGGCAGCTCTCCCCCTGATGAGTCGGGCGACAGCGCAGCGTCACTTATTAATTACACGCTGCCAGAGATGACCGGATTCGCACCAGCCTTGCTCGGCGAAGGTCCCTGCCTATGGACCAGCCCATGTTTTGTCCTGGCAGATCGAGATTTGCAGCCCGACGAGCAGATTCACGTGTGGGCCGTCGACCCCATCGACGGGCGCGTGCTGAAAACCGTCTCGCTGAAAGCGACCGACGCCAACAAAGCCCGCCTGGCCTGGCCGGCTGCATTGGTCAAGGCGATCCAAGCCGACCGCACGCTGGTCGAGGGTTCCGTGCTGCTCCAGGCCGGGCATCTCTCGGACGACGCCGAATTTACCGAAAACACCGATGCCCCCACCTCGCAAACTTTTACGGGTTACAACAACATCGAGAAAAGCCAGGTCGATCGTTTGTGGGCATTTGATTCGCATTGCAAGCTGCTCAGCAACCTCCCGTTCAAGGCCAACCAGGTCAGTGCACTCCGGCTTCCAGATGCACCGCCGCCTTTGGGAGAACGTATTTGCATACAAGTACGCCACAGGACCAGCCAGCACCTGTACGAATCTCATTTTTTCCAGCCCGAAGCGAACAGCACCCGCGGCAGCTGGAACAAACAGATGTGCGAATTCCTTAACCAGCACAGTGCGATGCTAAGGGCGGGCAAACTCCAGGACGATGGCATCAGCATCACGCCCGCGGAGCAGGATAATCAGCTCTGGATACCGCAACTGTCCGACCTTTCTGTGCAACTTGAATCCGTCAATTGGCTTGAGCACGCATCATTCACCGTGAACTCGGGCCTGGCCTTGGATAACGAGGTGATGATTGCGGTACACGATCATGTGACGGGCGCACCGCTACCGGGATCGCCGTTCACGTTCTGCCCAAGTGCTGCAACACAAGCGCAGGGCCAGTGGCCGAGCGCGTTGGCCAGCCAGTTGGCTGGCAGTCCCTTGGCACCCTACATAAAACTGGAACAGGCAAGTAGCGGCGGCACGGCCCCTGCTTCGACATGGCGTTGCCTACGCGCAGCGGTGCCACTCCGTATCTGGATGAGCGAGCCCTTGGCATCACCTGCCTGGTCAAGCCGCTCCGGCGCGGATATCGATGACGTGCTTGACGCCTGTCTTGACGACGACAGTATCCAGTTGCTCATTGAGAGCCGCGACACGCGCACGGGATACCTCTGCCACGCTTCATCCATTACTTTGTCGGCGATGGAGTCTTCACTCGATCAGGCAGCAAAGCGGGCCAATCTGGCGAAAACGCTTGAAGGGCACTTGAAACAAAACGGCGTTGTTTGGCTTGGACTCAGCATCGAACCCAATGTTTCCGGCACCTCCTTGAACCATTGGAAATTAAGCGAAGCCACTGCGCTTCATTTACAAACAACACTGGAAAAAATAATTCCAGCACCCATGGCGGCTGACAACCACGGCACTACATTTTACATTGACGAGTTCGCCACGCCTGGACTAACCCAGAGATATAAGAATAACACTAACATCTTCACGACCGACAACCGCGACCTGGAATTTCACGAAGATTACATAGACCCCATACATTATTTATACCTGGATATCTATCAGAAAGGATTAGGCTTCTGTGTTTGGCTCGCAAGAGAAATCGACGAACAATCGATAAAAATCATTATAAGCATTCCACGAACACCAACAGATCACGACATAGATGAGCTCATTGAATCACACCACGAAGCACCGAACTTATCTGCATCAACTATAACCACGAACGACCCTCAGAATACTCCTGATGCCTTCACCTATATTATAAGCAGCTACCATCACTTGCTTAAATCTCCAGGCAGCGGGTTCTTTATACTTCTTGCGCAGGCCTCTCTTAGCAGAAAGCTCATCAAAAATACCCTCTCAGATGTAGCAACCACCCAACGCCACCTCGCAACTATCGAAATCCTCACCTCCTCACCACGGGAGCAACTCTGCATTGCACTCGACACTCAAACCATCGATAAAGGCTTCTCTATAGCCTCCTGCAGCCAACATGACGGCGAACTCACACTCGATTTAAACTTCCCTTTCGCACCCGATGAAGATAGCGCTACAGCAGGCCTCTTGATCGGCATCTTATCGCCAACTTCTCTTTGGAAGAAGATTCAACGCTGCACCACAACGAAAGAAGTATTTGAAATACCTGCGCAGGACACACTGTGTGCCGATATGGCCAATACCGCAGGGGTCGAGCTCTTTGCCTCTAGCGGCCCGCAGCCCCATGGCGTCTCGCCGCAGACAGGCCTGTTCCACTTCCATCACACAATTGCAACGCTGTCCAGCCTCTCCGGCAACACGCCGGCGATCCCACTGGCGTTCAACTACTCGCCGTTACGTGCCAACGAAAGCGCACTCGGCGATGGCTTCGCGCTCTCCGGTTTTTCTTCTTACGACAATCGAAACCGGCGCCTGGTACTGAGCAACGGCACCTTACATGAGCTCAGCATTGATAACATCAAGCAACTGATCGATGGCGAGCCGATAGTACGCCTTGGCTATACCCTCAAAGCAGGCCAAGGGACCACCGAAGAGTTGAGCGCTGGAGGTGGCAAGCGAAAGGTCTATCACCTGAGCACTCTCACGATCGAACTCCCGAACGGCCACGAGGAAGTCTTGGGCCTCCCCCAGACTCATGACAACCTGGAAAGTGGCGGAGCATATAAAGACCGCCTCAAAAGCAAGGTCAATGAGATTGTCGAGGCAATCGATAAAGCATTGGAAGCGTTGAAAACACCATCAAAAGATGCAGTGCCGATATGGTCCATTCTCGGTGGTTTGCTTGCCGGAGGCGTGGGTGTCACGGGTGGTTCAGCAATTGATGAACACCAAAAAACCCGAAGTATACAGTTCTCTTCCATTTTGGCGGCCTCTATCAACACCACGTGGGGCGCCGATTTATTAGGTAAGAATCTGGAAAGACTCCAACAGGTCACCGCAAATAGAACAGATCTGAACAAACTGAAAACCGAAATGGCGTTGCTACTTGCCGATGTAGAGCGCAATGCCTTGATTTTGGTGCCCCTGCAACTCAAGGCCGACAGCCGAGCGCTGCAACTGGCCTGGCAAGGTGTGAAGGGCCATGTCCGCCTGACGAGCATAAAGGACGGCGTCAACGTTCTGCTCAAGGCCGAACACTCCGCCGAGCCAATGCTGGAGGGTAGCCAACAGAGCGTTTTCACCCTCTGGCCAGAGACTGATGAGCGTTGCTGCATCACCCTGGACATCAAGAACTGCCTGCTCAGGCGTTTGACTCGATCCAGCGGCTCCCAGCCCCACCAGCCCGACCAGCGCCTGCACTTCCAGTATGCGGTGACGCCAGTGCTCGACAATATATTGTGCGGCGTTACCGAGGACGACGGTTCACGGGAAGTGGTCGCCTACGGGTGGCAGGGTTCCTGTCCATTACCTTGCGTCGTTCTGCAAACCTTGATCCCTGGTGGCCAACAACCGAACACCCACCACGCCTGGGCCTGGGAAGGTGAAGAGCGGATCACCGCAGCCACCCGCTACGCACACGCGCCAGTCGGCAGCGACCTGGAACAGATCCCATCCACCCGCTGGGAGTGGTCTCACAGCGCCGACGGTGCGACGCAACTTGCGCGCGTGATCGAGAAGGTCCCCGGCGAGCAGCAGCGCATCACGCGTCATGTCTATCAGACCGACAACGCCGTGCCCGAGCCGCTGCGCCAGCCGCGGCAAACAGAGCAGCACATCACCGTAGAAGATCTCCGCGTCGCCGCCACTGCCGAGGAACAGCAGCCATGACCAGCATGGATCAGACCACCGCCAGCCCATCGCCCACCCTTGCAGCGACTTCGCTCACGGAAACCGCACTTACCCGCTACCGCCCAGGCGGCCTGGAACCTATACAGTTCATCACTGACGACGGCTTGCACACACGGCTCTGGTACTACGAAACCGACGCCCATCCACTGGACATCAGCAAGCTGGTTGCAGGGCTGACACTGGCCAAGGTCACCACCGGTACCAACGCCACAGCGGGCAGCACCGGCAGGACACTGGCCGATGCCACCCAGCTCAGCTGCACCCAGCGCCCGGAGGCTGGTAAAGGCCTGCTGCCACTGTGCGCGCAATACCAGTACCTGCTGCTGCCCGACGGTACCCGCCAGGCCCCGGTACTGAACCTGTTCGGCTACGCCCTGAACCAGCGCGACGAGCACGGCACCCTGCTGCCCAACACCGTGCTGACCTTTGAAGGTTTCGAAGCCTTTGCCGACAGCGACGCCCTGGCCTTGGAGGACGTGAAGCTGGTCAAACCGGCAGCGCTGTCCGTCTCCCTGGTGCAGGCCAACTACCAGCACCAGGCCGGCGCGGTCCGTAGCAGCGAACGCATCGCCACCCAGTGGTACCAGAACGACAACGCTCGCAGCACCCAGACCGTGACCGAGGTGGTGACCATCGGCCAACAAGCCGCCACTTACGAACTGCTGCGCACCACGCCCTACTCGACGTCAACGGCCACCCTGCAACGCCAGATCGTGTCGGCGCGCACCGGCCGCCTACTGCGTGAAACCCAGCAAGACAACGAGGGCAAGGCCATAGCGTTCAGCTGCCATCGATACGACAGCCGGGGCCGGGGCGTACGCAGTGACACCTATGCGTTCAATGAAGAGGCCTTTACCAGCGGCGTGGTTACTGAGCTTAAAGCCACCCACTCGCAATCCGTCCATTACGCGGAAGACGGCAAGGGTCAGCGGGTCAGGACTTGCGATGCCCAGGGGCGTCACCAGCAGTGTTACTACGATGGCCAACAACGCATCGTGCGCCGTGAGCTGCAACGCGTGCCAGGGCCTGACCACAGTGCCGAAAACTACTGCACGGTGGAAGAAACATCCTGGGACAGCGATGGGCAAATGGCTAGCCAAGTGATGTTCGACTATTTGCCGGGTGGCCTGCGCATCGACAATGTCAAAGCACTGCCCCAGCAGAGCAAGGACTGGTTCTGGCAGGCCCACGGGCATGACCCGGTGGTTACCGATGCAAACCGGAATGTGTCGCTGACCACCCGCTCCACCTTGGGGCTGATCTCGCAAGGCGCACTGACCACCCAGCAATCCACCCAGCGCAACCTGGCGGACGGGTCGGTCACCCTGACGAAGGAAACCTGGAAAGGCCTGGTGAAACCTGCCGCCAGTGCTGCCATCACGACCACCCAGACCCTCAACCAAAAAGGCCAACGTACCCAGGTGACCGAGGACATTCCCGGCTATGCGAAGCAAACCAGAACCTGGGATATCACCTACGACGGCCTGGGGCGACCAGAGACGCTGACCCAACCGGACAAATCGATCATTGCCTGGGCCTATGAAGGCTTGAACGACGCCCCGACCCGCATGAGCGTGAAGAAGTCGGCGAAGGCTTCGGAACGAGTACTGGCCAGCCGCACGTTCAATGAGGGCACCGTGTCGACGCTGGTCAGGGGCAGCGATACCGGCCAAACGCTGCGAACCCGACCAGACGGTTACGTGAAGCCAGATGGCACCAGCCTTTACCATGCACGCAACGAGGATGGCAGCCTGTCCTGGTATGCACAAAGCGGCAGCAGCACCGCGAGCAAAACACCCCTGGTGACCTTCAAGTTGAGCCCCGTCACACAGGCCATCCAAGCCGAACGCCCGGTGCAGGGGGATTATCAAAGCCTGGTCACCAGCGAAACCTTGCAGCCGCTGCTGCTGGGCACCTGGCGCTTCAAACGGACAGTGCGCGGGCAACAGCAGCGCAATGAGGGTTCTGCCTCCCTGCGCGGCGTCCAGAGCGGCACATGGCACAGCAACGGCCTGCCCCTGCAGGCCTGGGACAATGCCCAAGGCTACCGCAGCCGGTTGCGCCGGGGATCACTCGAATACCATTACACATACACCGCACTGGGGCAGTTGGCCTGCCTGACGGTGCAGGACATGCGCAGCGGCCAGTGCTTGCAGGTGCAGTACGACTACGACGCCTTCGGCTGCGAGACCAAGCGCAGTTATGCGCTTAACGGCCAGGAAAAGGTGCGCTACGAGCAATCCTGGTCGCCGGCCAGCCAGCTGCTAAGCAAGACGCTGTACCGTGACGGCACGCGGGCGAGAACCGAGACATTCGTCTATTACACCAGCGTGACCGGCACCAGCGACGAGTTGCAGCAATGGACGGTGGACGCAGTGGCGGGCGAAGAGGTCAAGGATGACGAAGGCTATGCCATCAAGGAAGAGACTTACCAATACGACGAACTGGGCAGCATGACTAAATGCTCGACCACGCGTAGCAACAACGACACGCTTGTACGCGACTATGCCTACGCAGATGCGAAGCATCCAACACGGCGTACCGCGATCACCTTTATCGCGACCCTTGCCGGCAAGACCAGTACCCGCACGGTCTCCCTTACGTACGACGCCAACGGCAACCTGGCGACCAACGAGCGGGAACAGTCCCTGGCCTACACCGACAGCGGTCGCCTGAGGTCAGTGACTGCCAAGAATGGCACGACGCCGCTGACCTATTACGAGTACGACGAACATGACCGGCTGATCGCCCAGTGTGATGTCGTCAACAACCAGCGGCGCATCCTCAACTATGGTGCCAATGGCCTGAGTGGGGAAACCTGGCTAGATGGTGCAGGCAAGGTGCTCAAGCGCCTGACACTGGATGACCAGGCAGGCCTTGCAGTTGCCTTGGACGATCAATGGCTGTTCGTGCTCGGCGACCCGCAGACCGGGGGCGGTGACGAATACCAGTTCAAGGATGGCGCTTGGGTTCGCGATTCGGTCACATTCACGCCCTGGGGCGTAACCCATCTGGCCACTCTCAACACTCAATCGGTGGGCGTCGGCTACAACCGCCAGCGGGTGGATCTGGTGACGGGGGGGTTCCATCTGGGCGACGGCTACCGCTTCTACGACGCCCAGCACAAAGTGTTCTGCCAGCCCGACGACTGGAGTCCCCTGGGTGCGGCTGGCCCGAATGACCGTGCCTACTGCCCCAAAGCCGATCCGGTCAACTTCGAGGACCCCAGTGGCCACATCATGCTCAGCCGCCAGGCCCAGGCAGACAGCCTGGCAAGGCTCGATACCATTCTTGCCGCGCTGTCTCCCAGCACGGAGGCAGCGCCGCCCCAGGCTGCCAGCGTCGGGGACTGGCTGTTGTTCGGTGCCCTGACGGTTTTGGGCGCACTGCTGATCATAGGTTCGGCGGGCACCCTCAGTGCGCCGGTGATCGCCGGCCTGATGATCGTCTATACAGCAGGTGCCGCCGTCACGGCGACGGGGATGGCGTTGAGGCAGTCGAACCCGGAGTTGTCGCGGACATTGGAACCTGTGGGGCAAGTGATGATGGCACTGGCCGGTGCGCCGGCGGTAGGCTCGCAAATGGCCGGGGTGGCGAGGGCGGTGATGTATGGATCGACGATGGCGTATGCAGGTTTGACCATCGCGCAGGTGTCGGTGCAACAGAGCAACCCTGAACTGGCAGAGAAGCTGGGATGGGCGGCAATGGCTGCTGGCCTTCTCAACTTGGCTCATAGCGGAGCCAGATATCTGGGACACGTAGTTGGAAAATTGGGTTCAAGAGCATTGACCGCCTTACGCTCCATTCGCCTTTCAATACATTCCAATAGCATGAGTAGAATGGTGGGGCGCTCGCGTAGCTGGATGTACACGCCGGGTGTTGTGGCTCGCCCCAGCCTTAACCAAAGACTAGGAGCATCCCTAATGAAAAAACTGGGAATGCGCATGCCGCAAAGAGTCAACGGCAAGATTGGCTATCCTGCGGGGGGAGATAGACCCCCCCTACCCGGTGCCTCTAGCCAAGTTCCCCCTGCTGCGCCTTCAGCATCGAACAATTCATCTTGGCTCTCCAGTGCATTTTCTACCGCCAGAAAATCACTCATGCCCGGCATTCAAAAACCGCCGGTAGCGGCGATCCCAAACCGTACTGCGCTGGCCGAACATCTGGGTAGGGTCGAAAGCACAAAACCTTTCAGCCAGGCAGTCGATATGGTGAACTCAAACCTGGCATCCAACGGAGCTGCCGATATTTCGCAAGCGAAGCTAGGACAGTACGTACGATTAACGGAGGACGTAAACGCCGGCAAAATCAGTAACACTACAGCATTCTTTGAGTCGGCCGGTGGATGGGCAACCGATAAGACTTCGTCGGTACCTGACCGGATGGTCGGCGCGGCGTTCAACTTTGGAGGTGCCATGTTCTCAGGTGCACAAGAGGCCGATAACATGAAGAAAGGGCTCTTTTTCAGAGACCCTCCGAAATAGCGTTCATAGCTTTTCTTGTTCTGGCGCCTGTACCGGCCTCATCGCGGGTCTATCCGCGAAAGAACCGGCACAGGCTCATCCACATGAGCGTTTGGCTCCCTTCCTCGGAATTGAGCAGACGGCAGGCTGCCACCCACCACCCGCTCATCTCAGTCAACTTGCAGACGCCCCAGATGGCTGCGACAGCTCAGCACTGCCGGTGGCGTGGGGGCGCCACGAGATTCCAGCATCGCCTGGGTCAACTCCTGCATCAGCTGACATTGCGCGACCTGACGCTCGTTCCGAACACGGTTTATGTCCTCCAAGTGCGGCATCTACAACCTGAAACTGATCGATACCGGTTGTGGTCGCGCTGGACCTGAACATGGACCAATGGCCAGGTCGAGCGCATGAGCCGAACGATCAAAGACGTCACGATCAAGGCCTACCACTCAGGGAAAGACGGGCAAAAGATCGCCGGTCATGCCACTGAAGGGATGACCAAAAACTATCAGAAGGGGCATGAGGACGTGGTGTGGTCAGAGGTCGAAGCTGACCTCGATATCGGCGAAATCGCCGGATAGTTTTGTGCGTGTTTTGCGCGGGCACAAAAAAGCCGGTTTAGCTAACCGGCTTAAGTGTCTGATTTTACTCAGGAATAATGGTCGGGACGGAGTGATTCGAACACTCGACCCCTTGCACCCCATGCAAGTGCGCTACCGGGCTGCGCTACGCCCCGACTGGGCTTGAAGCATGTTCTCAATCTTGCCAAGAACTTTGAAGAATGTACCCTAACCCTCTGATAAATGAAAGCTTTTTCTCAAAAAAATTTCCACTCATCAGAAACGCCCAGCTCACTTCTTCAAAACCACCAACACATCCTCCAATTCAACAATCATCTGCCGAATCAGCTGCTTGTACTGGCTAGATTCATCCTTAGCCTCATCACTGGAAAGCCGTAACCGCGCCCCGCCAATGGTGAACCCCTGGTCATAAAGCAGCGCACGAATCTGGCGGATCATCAGCACATCCTGCCGCTGGTAATACCGCCGGTTCCCCCGCCGCTTCACAGGGTTAAGCTGGTCGAACTCCTGCTCCCAATACCGCAGCACGTGCGGCTTTACCGCACAAAGCTCGCTTACTTCACCAATGGTGAAGTAGCGTTTGCCCGGTATGGGGGGCAGTTCGTCGTTATGGCTTGGTTCCAGCATAGGCCTCAACCCGGGCCTTCAACTTCTGCCCTGGACGAAAGGTGACGACGCGCCGTGCAGTGATCGGGATCTCTTCCCCTGTCTTGGGGTTGCGGCCCGGCCGCTGGCGTTTGTCGCGAAGGTCGAAGTTGCCGAAACCGGACAGCTTGACCTGCTCGTTCTCTTCAAGTGCGTGCCGAATTTCTTCGAAAAACAGCTCGACCAGCTCCTTGGCCTCACGCTTGTTAAGCCCCAGCTCCTCGTACAGCCTTTCGGCCATCTCAGCTTTCGTCAGAGCACCCATGCCGTTATTTCCTTAACGTGGTGTTCAACCTTTGTTCGAGCGAGGTGAGGATGTTTTGCAGGGTAGTGTTCACCTCATCGTCGTTAAGAGTGCGCGATGGATGCTGCCAGGTCAAGCCAACGGCAAGGCTTTTTCTATCAGGATCAATGCCTTTACCTTGGTAGACATCAAACAGCCTGAGGTCTGTGAGCCATTCGCCTGCATTGTCACGAATTAATTCAAGCACCGCGCTAGAAGCTACATCACGTCCTGCAATCAAAGCCAGGTCACGACGGGTTTCCGGGAACTTCGACAGCTCGCTGAATTTCGGCAGGCGGCCTTCGACCACGTCGCCCAGCACCAGCTCGAACAGGAACACCGGGCGGTCCAGGCCCAGGGCCTTGGCCAGCTCCGGATGGATGGCGCCAAGGTAGCCAACCAGTTTGCCGTCGCGCTCGATGGCGGCGGTCTGGCCTGGGTGCAGGGCTGGGTGTTTGCCGGCGCTGAAGGTGAAGTCGCTCAGCGCGCCGGAGTAGCCCAGCAGGGCTTCGACGTCGGCTTTGACGTCGAAGAAGTCGACGCCGTCGCGGCCGTTGGCCCAGCCTTCTGGCAGGCGGCTGCCGGTGATAACGCCGGCAATCATTGGCTGCTGCTGCAGGTCACCCAGTTGGCCGACGAAGCGCAGGCCGCTTTCGAACAGGCGCACGCGGTCTTGCTGGCGGTTCAGGTTGTGCTGCAGTGCCTTGACCAGGCCCGGCCACAGGGACGCACGCATGGCGGCCATGTCGCTGGAGATGGGGTTGGCCAGCAACAGCGGCTCTACGCCCGGGCTGAACAGTTCGAACAGTTTCGGGTCGATGAAGCTGTAGGTGATGGCTTCCTGGTAGCCGCGGGCAACCAGCAGGCGGCGCAGGGTTGGCAGGTCACCGCGGGTTTCCGGCTTGCCCTGTGGGGCCAGGCGGGCTTGCGGGTAGCGAACCGGCAGGTTGTTGTAGCCGTACAGGCGGGCCAGCTCTTCGATCAGGTCCACTTCCAGGCTGATGTCGAAGCGGTGGCTTGGGACGGTTACGGTCCACTGCCCTTCCCCATCACGGGTCGTGGTCAGCTCCAGGGCGTTGAGCAGTTGCTCTACCTGGGCTGGATCCATCTGCATGCCGAGCATCTGGGTGATGCGTTCGTCACGCAGGGTGACCGGGGCAACGTTCGGCAGGTGCTGTTCGCTGACGGCTTCAACCACAGGGCCGGCTTCGCCGCCGACGATGTCCAGCAGCAGCTGGGTGGCGCGCTCGATGGCTTCGCGGGCCAGCTGCGAGTCGACGCCGCGCTCGTAGCGGTGCGAGGCATCGGTGTGCAGGCCGTAGGAACGGGCTTTACCGGCAACGGAAATCGGCTCGAAGAAGGCGCTTTCCAGGAACAGGTCGCGGGTTTTTTCGGTGTTCACACCGCTGTGCTCGCCACCCATGACGCCGGCGATGGCCAGGGCGCGGGTGTGGTCGGCGATGACCAGGGTGTCGGCGCGCAGGGCAACTTCCTGGCCGTCGAGCAGGACGAGTTTTTCGCCCTCTTCAGCCATGCGTACGCGGATGCCGCCGTTGATTTCTGCCAGGTCGAAGGCGTGCATCGGCTGGCCGAGTTCGAGCATCACGTAGTTGGTGATGTCGACGGCGGCGTCGATGCTGCGCACGTCGCTGCGGCGCAGTCGTTCGACCATCCACAGTGGGGTCGGCTTGCTGAGGTCGACGTTACGGATAACGCGGCCCAGGTAGCGTGGGCAGGCCGCCGGGGCGCTGACTTCGACCGGGCGCACTTCGTCGTGGGCAGGCGCTACGGCAGGCACCACCGGGCGGGTGACCGGGGTGTCGTACAGGGCGCTGACGTCACGGGCCAGGCCGGCGATGGACAGGCAATCACCACGGTTCGGCGTGAGGCCGATTTCGATGCTGGCGTCGTCGAGGCTCAGGTAGGTGCGAATGTTTTCGCCAACCGGGGCGTCAGCCGCCAGTTCCAGCAGGCCGTCGTTCTCTTCGCTGATTTCCAGCTCGGCCGCCGAGCACAGCATGCCGAAGGACTCGACGCCGCGCAGCTTGGCCTTTTTGATCTTGAAGTCGCCAGACAGCTCGGCACCGATCATGGCGAACGGGATCTTGATGCCTGGGCGGGCGTTAGGGGCGCCGCACACGACCTGGAAGGTTTCCTGGCCGTTGGTCACCTGGCACACGCGCAGTTTATCGGCGTCCGGGTGTTGTTCGGTGGCGAGGATTTCGCCCACGACAATGCCGCTGAACTGGCCGGCAGCGGGGGTAACGCTGTCGACTTCGAGGCCGGCCATGGACAGGCGGGCGACCAGTTCGTCACGGGAGACTTGCGGGTTTACCCAACCGCGCAGCCACTGTTCACTGAATTTCATGCTGTTCTCCTAGAATGTGCGTCGATTGGGCCTAGCGGAATTGGGCAAGGAACCGCAGGTCGTTATCGAAGAACAGACGCAAATCGTTGACGCCGTAGCGCAGCATGGCCAGGCGCTCGGCGCCCATGCCGAAGGCGAAGCCCTGGAACTCTTCAGGGTCGATGCCGGACATGCGTAGCACGCTTGGGTGCACCATGCCGCAGCCCATCACTTCCAGCCAGCCGGTCTGCTTGCACACGCGGCAGCCGTTGCCGGAACACATCACGCACTGGATGTCGACTTCGGCGGACGGCTCGGTGAAGGGGAAGAACGATGGGCGGAAACGCACCGCCAGTTCTTTTTCGAAGAATACGCGCAGGAATTCTTCGATGGTGCCCTTGAGGTCGGCGAAGTTGATATCGCGATCGATCAGCAGGCCTTCGACCTGGTGGAACATCGGCGAGTGGGTGATATCCGAGTCGCAGCGGTATACGCGGCCTGGGCAGACAATGCGGATAGGCGGCTGGGTGGACTCCATGGTCCGCACCTGCACCGGCGAGGTGTGGGTACGCAGCAGCATGTTGGCATTGAAGTAGAAGGTGTCGTGCATCGCCCGGGCCGGGTGGTGGCCGGGGATGTTGAGCGCTTCGAAGTTGTGGTAGTCGTCTTCGACCTCTGGGCCTTCGGCAATGCCGTAGCCGATGTGGGTGAAGAACTGCTCGATGCGCTCGAGTGTACGGGTGATCGGGTGCAAGCCACCGGTGGCCTGGCCGCGGCCTGGCAGGGTGACGTCAATGCATTCGGCAGCCAGGCGAGCGCTGAGCTCGGCTTCTTCAAAGGCGGCCTTGCGGGCATTGAGCACAACGGTGACGCGCTCTTTGGCGTCGTTGATCAGCGCGCCGACTTTCGGCCGCTCTTCGGCTGGCAGGTTGCCCAGGGTCTTCATCACCTGGGTCAGCTCGCCCTTCTTGCCGAGATAATTAACCCGGATCTGTTCCAGGGCATTGATGTCTTCAGCGCGCTCCACGGCCTCTAGGGCTTGGGAGACCAGCGCATCCAGGTTTTCCATGTACAGACTCCAGATACGAAAATAGGGGAAGAGCTTTGAAGGCTCTTCCCCTATCGATGACGTTCAATGCCCGACGGCGCTAGCGCCGCCGGGTGATTGTCGCGGGTACTTAAGCCAGAACGGCTTTAGCTTTCTCGACAATCGCAGCAAACGCCGCTTTTTCGTTCACTGCCAGATCGGCCAGAACCTTACGGTCGATTTCGATCGAAGCCTTTTTCAGGCCAGCAATCAGACGGCTGTAGGACAGACCGTTGTTGCGAGCACCGGCGTTGATACGAGCGATCCACAGTGCGCGGAACTGACGCTTCTTCTGGCGACGGTCGCGGTAGGCGTATTGGCCTGCCTTGATGACCGCTTGCTTGGCTACGCGGAATACGCGCGAGCGTGCACCGTAGTAACCTTTAGCCAGTTTCAGAATTTTCTTGTGACGCTTACGAGCGATGACGCCACGCTTAACACGAGCCATGAGTAACTTCCTCTATCTTAACCAGAATTAACGAACGCGCAGCATGCGCTCGACTTTTGCCACGTCAGACGGGTGCAGCAAGCTGGCACCGCGCAGTTGACGCTTACGCTTGGTCGACATTTTGGTCAGGATGTGGCTCTTGAAAGCGTGCTTGTGCTTGAAGCCCGAAGCTGTCTTCAGGAAGCGCTTCGCAGCACCGCTCTTGGTTTTCATTTTTGGCATGTTGAACTCCGCATTCGAAAAAAATTACACAATAATCATCAGGCCTGCCGTGCCCGGGAGATTACTTCTTCTTTTTGGGGGCGATGACCATCATAAGCTGGCGTCCTTCCATCTTCGGATGCTGCTCAACGGTGCCGTATTCAAGCAGGTCAGCTTCAACCCGCTTCAACAGCTCCATGCCCAGCTCCTGGTGGGCCATCTCACGACCACGGAATCTCAGAGAGATCTTGGCCTTGTCCCCATCGGTAAGGAAACGTACCAGGTTGCGTAGTTTTACCTGGTAATCCCCATCCTCCGTCCCTGGACGAAACTTGATTTCTTTGATCTGGATCTGCTTCTGGTTTTTCTTGGCTTCGTTGGCCTGCTTCTTCTTTTCGAAGAGGTGCTTGCCGTAGTCCATGACCTTGCAGACAGGCGGTACCGCGTCTGCAGAGATTTCTACCAGGTCCAGCTTCGCTTCATCAGCGATACGCAGCGCTTCATCAATCGAGACGATGCCAACCTGCTCGCCGTCTGCGCCAATTAACCGAACCTCGCGGGCCGAGATATTCTCGTTGATCGGGGCCTTCGGTACAGCACGCTTATCGTTTCTCATTTCACGCTTAATAGTCATTACTCCGATTCTTGGCGACCACGCCGGGAAACCGTTTGTGTCAGAAGCTCAGCGAATTGGGCGACGGGCATGGAGCCCAGGTCTGCGCCTTCGCGAGTACGCACTGCAACGGTCTGCGTTTCGACTTCGCGATCCCCTATAACCAAAAGGTACGGGACCTTGAGCAAAGTATGCTCGCGGATTTTAAAGCCGATCTTCTCATTTCTCAAGTCCGACTTGGCACGGAAACCGCTACCGTTCAGAGATTTCTCAACCTCGAGGGCGAAATCGGCCTGTTTGTCGGTGATATTCATGATCACCGCCTGGGTCGGAGCCAGCCACGCCGGGAACACGCCAGCGTAATGTTCGATCAGCATGCCGATGAAGCGCTCGAACGAACCTAGGATGGCGCGGTGCAGCATGACCGGGCGAATACGGCTGTTGTCTTCGGCGATGTAGCTGGCGTCCAGACGCTCTGGCAGGTTCGGGTCGTACTGCAGGGTACCACACTGCCAGTTACGGCCGAGGCAGTCGCGCAGGGTAAACTCGATTTTCGGGCCGTAGAAGGCGCCCTCGCCTGGCTGGTATTCCCACTCCAGGCCCGATTCGTTCAGGGCGTCGGCCAGTGCGCTTTCGGCACGGTCCCACAGCTCTTCGGAACCAACACGCTTGGCCGGACGCGTGGACAACTTCATGGCGATGTCGCTGAAGCCGAAGTCCTTGTACACGTCCAGGGTCAGCTTGATGAAGTCGGCGGCTTCTTTCTTCACCTGTTCTTCGGTGCAGAAGATGTGCGCGTCATCCTGTACGAAGCCACGCACACGCATGATGCCGTGCAGGGCGCCGGACGGCTCGTTACGGTGGCAGGCACCGAACTCGGCCAGGCGCAGCGGCAGGTCGCGGTAGCTTTTCAGGCCCTGGTTGAACACCTGCACGTGGCACGGGCAGTTCATCGGTTTTACCGCGTAGTCACGGCTTTCCGACGAAGTGGTGAACATGTTCTCGGCGTAGTTGGACCAGTGGCCGGAACGCTCCCAGAGAATACGGTCGACAACCTGCGGCGTCTTGATTTCCAGGTAGCCGTTGGCGCGCTGAACCTGGCGCATGTACTGCTCGAGCACCTGGTACACGGTCCAGCCGTTGGCGTGCCAGAACACCATGCCCGGGGCTTCTTCCTGCAGGTGGAACAGGTCGAGCTGCTTGCCGATCTTGCGGTGGTCGCGTTTTTCGGCTTCTTCGATGCGCTGAACGTAGGCAGCCAGCTGCTTCTTGTCGGCCCAGGCGGTGCCGTACACGCGTTGCAGCTGCTCGTTCTTGGCATCACCGCGCCAGTAGGCACCGGACAGCTTCGTCAGCTTGAAGGCCTTGAGGAAGCGGGTGTTCGGCACGTGCGGGCCACGGCACATGTCGACGTATTCTTCGTGGTAATACAGGCCCATGGCCTGCTCGTCCGGCATGTCTTCGACCAGGCGCAGCTTGTAGTCTTCGCCACGGGCCTTGAACACATCGATGACTTCGGCGCGCGGGGTCACCTTCTTGACTACGTCGTAGTCTTTTTCGATCAGCTCTATCATGCGCTTTTCGATGGCGGCCATGTCTTCAGGGGTGAAGGGGCGCTCGTAGGCGATGTCGTAATAGAAGCCTTCGTCGATAACCGGGCCGATCACCATCTTGGCGGTCGGGTACAGCTGCTTCACTGCGTGGCCGACCAGGTGGGCGCACGAGTGACGGATGATCTCCAGTCCCTCTTCATCTTTAGGGGTGATGATCTGCAGGGTGGCGTCGTGACTGATCAGGTCGCAAGCATCGACCAGTTTGCCGTCGACCTTGCCGGCGACGGTGGCCTTGGCCAGGCCGGCGCCGATGGAAGCGGCAACGTCGGCTACGGATACGGCGTGATCAAACGAACGTTGACTGCCATCGGGAAGAGTAATAGTGGGCATGGCGCCTCCTCTCCTAGTGGTGACCCCTACCAAAGGTCACGTGGGTTGGGATGAGCCAGTACAAGATCCGACCTGCCCTCCTTTATAAGGAAGCCTGCCTCACAGTGGCAGAAGCCTTTCGGCTTGCAAGGGACGAACCAGAGTGACTGGAAAGAAAAAAGATAGCTGCAGCCGGCACAGCGCGACCACAAGCCGAGCATGCTAGCACGCGGGTTGCACCCCAGGCAGAAATATTTGGAAATTGAACCGCAGCGGTGAACTAACGCGGAAAAATACCGCTCAGACTTTGGGAAGCAACCTACTCTTGATGAGACCTTAACCCAAGGAGTAACTGGTTATGCGAGTTCCGTCTCTTCTGGCCCTGGCGGCCGCTGGCGCCCTGCTGCTGCCCGTGGCTGCGAACGCCGGCAACTTCCCAGCCGGGAAGGAGGCCGCCTACACCGCCCAGTGCACGCAAGTGGCAGGCAGCCAGGGCGTTGACGCTGCCACCGCGAAAAAACACTGCGACTGCGGCGCACAAGCGATCAAAAAGAATTTCACCGACGCCGAGATTGCCGACCTGGACAGCAAGGATGGCGTTGACGCCAAGCTGATGCAAAAGGCCCAGACCGTGGTGCAACAGGCCTGCGCACCGAAGCGCTGAAACCTTAAAGTCGGTGGTGGCTGACGATTATTTTGCGCTGGATCAACATCCGGTGAAGGTAAAAGGCGCTACTTCCGCAGAATTAGACTATGATGTCATCTGTGCCAGACAGCTCAG
Source organism: Pseudomonas sp. SAS7 (assembly GCF_052112345.1). Lineage (NCBI taxonomy): Bacteria > Pseudomonadati > Pseudomonadota > Gammaproteobacteria > Pseudomonadales > Pseudomonadaceae > Pseudomonas > Pseudomonas sp. SAS7. The sequence continues at coordinate 52,761 of NZ_JBEGGO010000009.1, forward strand.
GCGTCTAGGCACTTCGAAAAATTTCAAGTTTCTGGAGATTCATCCCATGTCCAATCGCCAAACCGGCACCGTCAAATGGTTCAATGATGAGAAAGGCTTCGGCTTCATCACCCCACAAGGCGGCGGCGACGACCTGTTCGTTCACTTCAAGGCCATCGAATCCGACGGCTTCAAGAGCCTGAAAGAAGGTCAGCAAGTTTCCTTCGTCGCCGAGCGCGGTCAGAAGGGCATGCAGGCTGCTCAGGTTCGTCCGGAGTAATTCGGAAGCTGTGAAAAAACCCGCCCTTGTGGCGGGTTTTTTTATGGGCGCTTACCCGCATGCGGCGAAGGTAAAAACCTGGGGCCGCTTTGCGGCCCTTTCCGGCCGGTCCGGCGCCCCGGCAAGGCCGCTCCTACAGGGACCGCATGGGCCTTTGGAGCTGGATCAACCGCAGTTGACGCGGGTCACCTTGCCCTGCTCGTCCACATTCAGGTTGAGGCGCTCGGAGCGGTACTCCAGGGTAACCACGTCGTGCGGCGTGAGAATACGTGCCATCTGCGAGCCACTGGCCTTGCGCGCCTGCTCCAGCAGTTCGGCACTGGCGGGCTTGCCAATGGCAAAATCGGCGCCGCTGGCGTCGCAGCGGCCATCGTTGCCAGCCGATGCCGCCGGGGCATCGCCGCCAGCGTTGCCGCCAGCATTGCCACCAGTGCTGCAACCAGCCAGAACAGCAGCCACCGCCAGGGTTGCCAGGTAAGCACGGGTACGGAACATGAAGCCTCCTAAATGGGTCCGGGAACTGTCTGTTCCGACAGCTCCGCTGGGTATTCGTTGCAAAACCGGTCAAGTCTGCCTGAACTCTGGCGCCGAGGCGAAAAGCAATCGTGACTGGATTTTGCACAAGCCACTGCGTTTGCCATATGCTTAGCGCGCACGGTCACTGGCGCAAAGCCATGATTTGCTGCAAGAAGTGGAGCGCATCCCGCCTCCAACGAGCACCAGGGTCAGGTGTTCCCCCTTCGTTCCGGGCCCCCAGCGAGAGCTTTTCATGAGTACCCACAGCATCGATGCCGACATCAAGGTCAAATGGGCCGAGGGCCAGAGCGCGTACAGCCCTGGCACACCGGAAGAATTGCTGTTGATCGCCATCGACCTGTTGGTACGCGACAACGGCGCCGAGGCGGCACGCAGCTTTATCGACCAGGTGTTCGAGCGCTACGCGCCGCACGCAGCTATTCCAATCGCCCCAGACGTGCGCTGAGCAGGTCGAACAGCCCCTGGGCATCGCCCTGCTCCACCCACAGCACATTCGCCGGCTGCTTGAGTACGCCGTACCAGTCGGCAATGGTCTGGCCGAAGGTCGGGCCTTCGCGGCTGTCGATGCTGATATGGATGCGCCGGCCGCTGAACAGCTCAGGCTTTAACAGGTAGGCAATGACGCTGGCGTCATGCACCGGGCCGCCGGGCATGCCGTACAGGTCCATGTCGTGGGTGATGTAGGCATTGAGGATATCGACCACGCGCTTGCTGGCCTGATTGTTCACGGCTGCCAGTTGTTTCAGGCGGGCGTCGCTGGTCAGCAGCTTGTGGGTGACGTCCAGCGGCAGGTAGGTGAGTGGTACGCCGCTGGCCAGCACCACTTCGGCGGCGTGCGGGTCGGCATAGAGGTTGAATTCCGCCACCGGAGTGATGTTGCCGCCGTTGAAATGGGCACCGCCCATGACCACCACCTCCTTGATGCCCTTGGCGATGTCCGGCCGCTGGATCAACGCCAGGGCCAGATTGGTCTGCGGGCCGAGCATGGCGACGGTGATGCTGTGCGGTTTGGCTGCGCCGAGGGTATCGACCAGGTATTGCACGGCATTACCCTGGGCCAGGGGCGCTTTCGGCTCGTGCACCTGCACACCGGTCAGGCCTTCTTCGCCATGAACGTCGGCGGCGTAGATCGGTGTGCGCACCAGTGGGCGGCCGGCGCCGGCATACACAGGAATGTCTTCGCGGCCCGCCCATTCGCGGGCCAGGCGGGCGTTGCGCGAGGTTTTGTCCAGGCGCACGTTGCCGGCCACGGTGGTGATGGCGCGGATATTGAGCTCGTCAGGCGAGGCCATGGCCAGGAACAGCGCGACCACGTCATCGGCGCCGGGGTCGGTGTCGATGATCAGGTCGATGGGGGCCGCCTGCAGGGTAGTGGCTGTGGCCATGAAGGCGATTCCTTGTAGCAGGGGTTTGAGCATGGGGCACTCCTTGTTGCCAGAACACAGGACACAAACACACCGCAGCCCCCTGTAGGGGCGGCCTTGTGCCGCGATGGGGCGCGAAGCGGCCCCAGATTTTCAGCTTCGCAGCAAAACTTTCCGGGGCCGCTTCGCGCCCCATCGCGACGCAAGGCCGCTCCTACAAAAAGCGCGGTGGCTGTCAGAAAGTCACGCCGGAGATGAGGGCGATGTTGCTGTAAGGCTGGCATTCACCGGTACGCACCACCGCGCGGGCGCTGCGCGACAGCACCTTGAAATCTTCATGGCTCAGCCATTCGCGCTTGCCCAGCTTGCCCTTCAGCCGCTCGATCTCTACCAGCGCCGGCGGCACCACTTTCTGCATTTCTTCAGCCAGCACATGCCGTTCTACCTGCAACTCGCTCAGCACTACCCGCAACACGCTGGCGAAATCCGGCAGACCGGGCGTGATGGCCAGGTCGATCATTTCCACGCCCGGCGGCACCGGCAGCCCGGCATCGCCGATTACCAGGATATCGCCATGCCCCATGCCGGCAATGACCCGCGACAGGGCAACGTTCAGCAAGGGGGTTTTCTTCATGGTGTCAGCTCCGCCAGGTAGGGAATGGACGGCTGGGCACCGGCACGGGTAACCGACAAGGCGGCGGCACGCTGACCAAAGGCAATGGCCTCGCTCTCCTCCAGCCCTCGAACCAGCCCGGCAGCAAAGCCGCCAATGAAGGTATCGCCAGCAGCAGTGGTATCCAGCGGTTGCACCACAGGCGCCGGGAAATGCTGGTGGCCCTTGGCAGTCACCAGCAAGGCCCCTTGCGCGCCCAAGGTAATGATCACTTTGCCCGCCCCCAGCTGCAGCAAGCGCTCACCGGCGCGCCGGGCGCTGTCCTGGTCGGTCACCGGCACCCCGGTCAGGGCTTCGGCCTCGCTTTCGTTAGGCGTGAGGTAATCGATGCGCGCAAACCAGTCCGCCGGCAAGGGGCCGGTGGCCGGCGCCGGGTTCAGGATCACCTGTTTGCCCAGTTCATGCGCCCTCGTCAGGGTCCAGGCCACGGTGTCGACTGGCACTTCCAGCTGGCAGATGACCACCTCGGCCGCCTGCAGCAACGCATCGAAGCGCTGTACCGACTGCGGCGTCAGCAGGCCGTTGCCGCCAGGAATGATGACAATGCAGTTCTGGCTGGCAGCATCCACGGTGATCAGTGCCACACCGCTGGACATTCCCGGGCAGGTGCTGACGCCCTGGCAGTCGATGCCCTCGACATACAAGGCCCGGTGCAGTTGCCGGCCATAGTCATCGTCACCCACGTTGCCGATCATCGCCACGCTGCCGCCCAGCCGTGCCACCGCCACGGCCTGGTTGGCGCCCTTGCCGCCCGGCACGGTGAAAAAGCTTTCGCCGGGGAGTGTTTCGCCGGCCCGGGGCAGGCGCTGGGCGCGGGCCACCAGGTCCATATTGAGGCTGCCGACCACCACAACCTTGGCATTCATGACGTTTCCTTAGCGTTAGCGGTAATCGTTGAACAGGTCCGGGCGCGGCCCGGTGGACTCACGCAGCACAATGCGCGGGGCAACGATGCGTTGCTCCGCCGCACCGTGGCGGGGTGTGCCGATGCGCGACAGCAGCAGCGAGGCGGCGCTCTCGCCCAGCTCGCGAATCGACTGGCCTACCGTGGTCAGCGGCGGGTACACATAGCGGCTGAGCTCGATGTCGTCGAAGCCGATCACCGACAGCTCGCCGGGCACGCTGATATTGCGTTCGGCCGCAGCACGCAGCACGCCAAAGCCGATCATGTCGTTGCCGGCAAAAATCGCCGTGGGCCGCTTGCCCTCCAGTACCTGCGCTGCTGCGGCATGCCCACCCGGGCTGGTAAAGTCACAGTGCAGCACACGGCTGCCCAGCACCGGCACGCCGGCTTCGGCCATGGCACGGCGGAAGCCGTTCAGGCGCAACTGGGTAACCCCGGTTTCTGCAGGGCCGCCAATATAGGCGACATCGCGGTGGCCAAGCTCCAGCAGATGCTGGGTGGCCAGGTAGGCGCCGTGCTCGTGGTCGATGCGCACCAGGTCGGCATCCACGCCTTCCAGCTCACGGTCGACGATCACCATCGGCGTGCGCACGCAGGCCAGGCTTTGCAGCAGGTCACTGTCCTGGCCAACCGAGGCCACCACCAGGCCATCAATGCGCTTTTCCAGCAGCACGCGCAGGTAACTGCGCTGCTTCTGTGGGTTGTCGTCCGAGTTGCACAAAATCACGCAATAGCCGTTGCGTTCGCAGGCGTCTTCAATACCCCTTGCCAGCTCGGCGAAGTACGGGTTGACGCTGTTGGGCACCAGCAGGCCGATGGTGGCCGTGCTGCGCGCCTTCAGTGAACGCGCCACCGCGCTGGGCACGTAGTCCAGCTCGATAATGGCGGCTTCAACCTTCTGCCGCACGTGTTCGCTCACCGGGCGGGTCTTGTTCAATACATGGGACACGGTGGTGTAGGAAATGCCCGCCAATGCCGCGACGTCTTTGATGGTTGCCATAGTGTCAGTTCCGCCGGCCTGCACGCCGGCTACGGTAAGTGTCGAGCACCACGGCGATGACGATCACCGCCCCGGTGATAATGCGTTTGGTCGGCTCGCTGGCGCCAATTTGCGCCAGCCCGGCCGCCAATACGGAAATGATCAGTACGCCAAAGAAGGTGCTGATGACCGAGCCACGCCCGCCCATCAGGCTGGTGCCACCAATTACCACGGCGGCGATCACTTGCAGCTCCAGGCCAGAGCCGGCATTGGGGTCGGCTGCTTCCAGACGCGAAATCTGGAACAGCGCGGCCAGGCCTGCCAGCAGCCCCATCAGGGCGAACACCAGCACTTTGTATGGCCGCGGGTCGATGCCAGCCAGGCGCACGGCCTCTTCGTTGGTACCAATGCCGATCAGGTAACGGCCGAACACCGTGCGGGTCAGCACCAGGTGGGCCAGCACAATCACCAGCAAGGCGATGATGAACGCTGGCGAAATACCGAAGGCAATCGGGTTGGAGAACCAGGCGTAGGCATCGCCGATGTAGGCGGTGCGCGAGTCGGTGAGCTGGTAGGCCAGGCCGCGGGCCATTTCCAGCACCCCGAGCGAGACGATGAACGAGGGAATACGCCAAGCCACGGTAACGCCACCGGTGATGCTGCCGGCCAGCGCGGCCACAGCCATGCCCAGCAGCGCCGACGGCAGCACGCCCCAGCCCCAGCCAAGAATCGCCACACTCACTGCAGAAGCAGCCAAGGCCAGCACCGAGCCCACCGACAGGTCGATACCGCCGATAATCAGCACAAAGGTCATACCCACGGCCAGTACCATCAGGTCGGGGATCTGATTGGCCAGGGTGCTGAAGGTGCTGTACGACCAGAAGTGGCTGCTTAAGAACGAGAACAGCACGATCATCGCCAGCAAGGCGCCGGCCAGGCCCAGGTAGGTGCCCAGGCCAAAGTACGTGCCGCTGCGGCGCACGGGGGCGGCGCCTTGAGTGTCCAGCGGGGTGGTTTTCATACATCCATCCTGGGGGCTGCATCGTGCAGCAGTGCGTCACGTTTCTGATAACCGGCAAAAGCGGCGGCAAGCAGCTGGTCCTGGCTCCAATGGTCACGTTCGAAGGTGTCGATCAGGCGGCCGGCCGATAGTACGGCGATACGGTCGCAGATCAGCATCAGCTCGCGCAGGTCGCTGGACACCACTACCAGCGCCTTGCCCTGGCGGGCCAGCTCGGCCAGCAGGCCGTAGATGTCGAATTTGGCACCCACGTCGATGCCCCGGGTGGGCTCGTCGAACAGCAGCACCTGGCAATCGCGCTCCAGCCAGCGGCCTATCACCACCTTCTGCTGATTGCCGCCAGACAGCTCGCCCACCACTTGCTGCGCGCCAGCACTGCGAATGCGCATGGCCTGGATCTGGCGCTCGGCCAAGGCCTGTTCGGCCTCACCATCGAGCACGCCGGCCCGCGATACCGCACCCAGGTTGCCCAGGGCGATATTGGCGCTGATCGACTGCGTCAACAGCAAGCCCTCGCCTTTGCGGTCTTCGGTGATGAGCGCGATACCGGCCCGCACTGCGGCCTTGGGCGAGTCGATGCTTACCGCCTGCGGCGGCTGGCCTAGCGCGATGCTGCCACTGTCGGCGCGATCGGCACCGTAGATCAGGCGCAACAGCTCGGTACGCCCGGCGCCGATCAGGCCGGAGATGCCAAAGATCTCCCCTGCCCTGACCTCAAACGACACCTCTCGCACCTTGTCAGCACGGCTGAGCTTGTCGACCTTGAGCAGCGGCGCGCCGATCTGCCGGCGGCCCAGGTCGATATGTTCGCCCAGCTCGCGGCCGACCATCAGGTTGACCAGTTCGGCGCTGCTGTAGCGCTGTATCGGCTCGTCGCACACCAGCTTGCCATCGCGCAGTACCACGATGCGCTGGGCCACGCGCTGTAATTCCTCGAGGCGATGGGAGATATAAACGATGGCCACGCCCCGCTCGCGCAGGCGCTCGATCTGGGTAAACAGCAACTCCACCTCGCGCGCAGTGAGCATGGCGGTGGGCTCGTCGAAGATCAGCACATGGCAGTCGCCGATCAGGTTGCGGGCAATCTCGACCATCTGCTGATGGCCGATGCCCAGCTCGCCCACCGGGGTATCCGGGTCGATGGCATCGAGCCCGACCTGCGCCATGGCGGCGGTGGCCAACTGGCGCAGGCGCTTTTGGCTGATCCAGCCGAAGCGGCTGGGCAGGTTGTCGAGAAACAGGTTTTCCGCCACGGTCAGCGTCGACAGCAAGTTCAGCTCCTGCATCACCATGCGCACCCCAAGGCGCTCGGCCTCGCTGCGGCTGCCGGGGGCGTAGGCCTGGCCGCGGTAGGTCATGTGCCCGGTGGTGGGCACCTCCAGGCCGCTGATGAGCTTGGACAACGTACTTTTGCCCGCGCCGTTCTCGCCGGTCAGGGCCAGCACTTCGCCGGCGCGCAGGCTCAGGCTGACCTCGCCGAGCACGGGCTGGGCGTAGGTCTTGCCCAGCCCGCCAGCGGACAGCACCACTTCATGGGCCGATGCAGGCATGGCCGTTTCTCCTGGCTGCGTCAGGGCTTTTTGGTGATGAGTTCGACCGGGGTCTGGATGACTTTGTCGGCATCCACATCCGGTTTCTCGCCCTTGACCATTTTCAGCGCAGCCTGAATGCCGTACACCGCCTGCTGGCTGGCGGCCTGATCGAGGGTGGCAAGCACGCGACCATCGGCAAGCATCGGCTTGATGGCGTTGATGTTGTCATAGCCCACCACTTGCACCTGGCCGGTCTTGCCGGCGGCGCGCACGGCCGACACGGCGCCCAGCGCCATGCTGTCGTTGCCGGCCAGCAAGGCTTTCAGCTCGGGGTATTCGTTGAGCATGGCGGCGGCGACGGCGTTGCCTTTGTCGATTTCCCAATTGCCGCTTTGTACCGAGACGATTTTCATCTGCGCGGCATCCATGGCGTCCTTGAAGCCGGCGGTGCGCTGCTGGGCGTTGGTGGTGGTCGGCACCCCTTCGATGATGCCCACCTGGTCGCCGGCCTTGAGCTTCTCGTTGGCCAGGTAGTCGCCGACCAGGCGCGCGCCTTTACGGTTGTCGGGGCCAACGAACGGCACGCTGATGCCTTTACTCTTGAGCAGATCAGGGTCAAGGCGGTTGTCGATGTTGATCACCACCACGCCCTGGTCCATGGCCTTCTTCACCACCGACACCAGCGCCTTGGAATCTGCCGGGGCAATCACCAGCGCCTTGGCGCCGGCATTGACCATCTGCTCGACAATGCGAATCTGCTCGCCGGTGTCGGTCTCGTTCTTGATGCCGTTGGCGACCAGGTCGAATTCGTTGGCGTGAGTTTTCTGGTAGTCCTTGGCGCCGTCTTCCATGGTGCGGAAGAACTCGTTGGCCAAAGACTTCATCACCAGGGCGACCTTGGGCTTGTCTTCGGCGTGGGCGGCAGACAGTGGCAGTGCGAGGGAAAGGGAGGATACGACAGCGAGGGCCAGCAGACGACCGGGGAACGGCAGTTTCATGGACGATGACTCCGAATCTTGTGTTTTTTATCGGATCGCAAACGTTTGCGTTGACTAACTATGGAAACAGGACCGCGGTTTGTCAAATCCGTTTGGCTTTCGGAGGCCAAGCACTGCTGTGGCCGATTATGCAGATTTTTCCGGAAAACCGAACACCTTTTCCTATTCTTGTTCGGAATTGCGAATGGAAAACTGCCCCTTGTAGGAGCGGCCTTGTGTCGCGATGGGCGGCGCAGCAGCCCCGGCATTGTGTGCTGAAGCCAGCATTCTGGGGCTGCTGCGCAGCCCATCGCGACGCAAGGCCGCTCCCACACAAAGAGCCGTCCGCGCAAGCTGGTACGAAACATGCCTGCAACCCTGCGCGACTCAATAACTATCTCACTAGGAAGAGAGAGAACAATAACGATGAATGCCGCACTTAAAACCTTCGCCCCCAGCGCACTCGCCCTGCTGCTGATCCTGCCAACCACCGCCTCTGCCAAAGAAGCCGAAACCCAGCAGAAGCTGGCCAACGTGGTCATCCTCGCCACTGGCGGCACCATTGCCGGCGCCGGCGCCAGCGCGGCCAACAGCGCCACCTACCAGGCTGCCAAGCTGGGCATCGACAAGCTGATTGCCGGCGTGCCGGAACTGGCCGACATCGCCAACGTACGCGGCGAGCAAGTGATGCAGATCGCCTCTGAAAGCATCACCAACGAGGACTTGCTCAAGCTCGGCAAGCGGGTTGCCGAACTGGCCGAGAGCAAGGACGTCGACGGCATCGTCATTACCCACGGCACCGACACCCTCGAAGAAACCGCCTACTTCCTCAACCTGGTGGAAAAGACCGACAAGCCAATCGTGGTGGTCGGCTCGATGCGCCCGGGCACCGCCATGTCTGCCGACGGCATGCTCAACCTGTACAACGCCGTGGCCGTGGCCGGCGACAAGCAGTCGCGCGGCAAGGGCGTGCTGGTGACCATGAACGACGAGATCCAGTCGGGCCGTGACGTGAGCAAGTCGGTCAACATCAAGACCGAAGCCTTCAAGAGCGCCTGGGGCCCGATGGGCATGGTGGTGGAAGGCAAATCCTACTGGTTCCGCCTGCCGGCCAAGCGCCACACGGTCAATTCCGAGTTCGACATCAAGCAGATCAGCAGCCTGCCACAGGTGGACATTGCCTATGGCTATGGCAACGTGACCGACACCGCCTACAAGGCACTGGCGCAGAACGGTGCCAAAGCGCTGATCCATGCCGGTACCGGCAACGGTTCGGTGTCGTCGCGGGTGGTGCCGGCGTTGCAGGAACTGCGCAAGAACGGCGTGCAGATCATCCGCTCGTCGCACGTCAACCAGGGTGGTTTCGTGCTGCGCAACGCCGAACAGCCGGATGACAAGAACGACTGGGTGGTGGCCCACGACCTGAACCCGCAGAAGGCGCGGATTCTGGCGATGGTCGCCATGACCAAGACCCAGGACAGCAAAGAGCTGCAGCGGATTTTCTGGGAGTACTGAGTACCTCGCCGCCATCCCCTGTAGGAGCGGCCTTGTGCCGCGAATGGGCTGCGAAGCGGCCCCAGGATTTGAGCTTCGCCGCAGAAATCGCCGGGGCTGCTGCGCAGCCCATTCGCGGCACAAGGCCGCTCCTACAAGACCAGAAGAACGTTATGGCGCGATGCGCTTCAGGTCATTCAACAACCCCATCAGCTGCTGTAGCTTCTCTTCACCAAACTGCGCCTGAATCTTCTGGTAGTTGGCCTCCATCCCCTCCTTCATCGAGGCAAAGCACGCCTCCCCGCCTTCGGTCAGGCTGACGAACACCCGCCGCTGGTCCTGCGCGGCCTTCTGCCGCCGCACCAGCCCGTCTCGCTCCAGGCGCCCCAGTACCCCGGTCATGCTCGGCTTGAGGATGCAAGCCAGCTCCGCCAGCTGGTAATTCTCCAGCTCACCCTGCTGCTTGAGGATGCGGATTACCCGCCATTGCTGCTCGGTCAGGTCGTGCTCATTCAGCAGCGGCCTGAAAAATGCCATCGCGGCTTCGCGAGCCTGCAACAGGCTTAGCGTGAGCGAAGGTTGTGTCTTGGTCATGGTCGAGCCTGTGGTTTTTCTCAATTCACAAATTTAAGGGCATGCAGGCTGGAAAGTGCAATCTGTTCCATGGAAAACCCATTCAGGCCACGCGCCCCAGCTGCCACCATCCGGTACAAACAACAACAGCAACCGGGTGAGCCGCCATGGCCATTTCACTGCAATTCTGCCTGCCGCTGGCGGTACTCCCCGGGTGTGAGCTTGGCGTAGCGGTTGAAGAAGCGGCTGAAATAGGCCGGGTCCTTGAAGCCGAGCTGGTAACAGATTTCGTTGGCCGTGCTGCCGGAAAACAACAGCAAACGCTTGGCCTCCTGCATCAGCCGTTCCAGCACCAGGCGCTTGGACGGGAGGTCGGCGATGCGCCGGCACACATCGTTCAGCCGTGCCTCGGTCACGCCAATCTGCTGCGCGTAGCGAGCCAGCGGCCAATGCTCAAGGTAATGCGCTTCGATCAGGGCATTGAAACGGTGGAAGATCTTCAGGTCTTCATGCCGCGCCGGGGTCGATTCCAGCGAGTTGGGGCACAGCCGCAGCAGGCTGATCATGATCAGGCGGGTCAGCGACTGCAACGCCGCCTCGCGACCCGGTTGCTGCGTGGCAAACTCGTCACTCAACGCGTCCAGCCAGCCTTGCAGGCGCTGCGCCTCGGCCTTGAATTCGGCCGGCAGGTTGCCCAGCGCCACACAGGCAGGCTGCACCTGCATGCCTGCCGGCAGCAAGCTGGCATCGGCTTCGATCAGTTGCCACACCAGTTGCTGGCGTACGGTCAGCACATGCCCATCGCTGTCAGCTTCGGTGACGAACGCGTGGGCGACCGTGGGCGGTGTGAGGAAGAACATCGGCCCTGCCTCGATGTACTGCTGGTCGTCCAGATACACCCGCACCGTCCCCGACTTCACGTAATGCACCTGGAAAAACCGGTCATGCCGGTGCACCGGCATATTGCGCCCGAAAAAGCCCGCCAGGTTGCCCAGCCGGTCGTAATGCACCTCACTGTCGCTGTAGCGCTGGTCGTACACCTGGCCGATGTTGATGTTGGGTATCGGATGCCGGTCGCTCATGGCTGCTTGCTCGCAAATCACTTGACCCTGTTGACGATGGCCCATGGTGCCTTGCCTTGCCGGCAGGCGCCACTGGCCACCCCTTGACCATCGTTAACATATTAACTATAACATTAACACATTAACAAAATCCGCAGGACGGCCACCGCCCTGCACTGCCAGGAGAAGAGCATGAGCCATGCCCTGCATGACGTTGCCAACGGCACCCTGTTCGGCGTCGCGCTGAACTACCAGGGTTTGCTGCAGCAGCACCAAGCGGCGTTCGTCGAAGCACCGTACAAGCAACTGCCGGTCAAGCCGGTGTTGTTCGTCAAGACCCCGAACACCCGCAACCAGCATGAAGGCCAGGTGGTGTTCCCGGCCGGCGTGCAGCGCGTGCAACCCGGCCCGGCGCTGGGCGTGGTGATTGGCAAGGACGCCAGCCGCGTCAGCGTGGCGCAAGCCCTGGAGCATGTGGCGGGCTACACCATCGTCAACGAAGTGAGCCTGCCCGAAGACAGCTATTACCGCCCGGCAGTCAAGGCCAAGTGCCGTGATGGCTTTTGCCCGGTCGGCCCTGAACTGGTGCCCGCCAGCCAAGTGGCCAACCCCGATGCCCTGGGCCTGCGCCTGTATGTGAATGGCGAACTGCGCCAGCACAACAACACCGCCAACTGCGTACGCACGGTGGCGCAGCTGATTGCCGAAATCAGCGAGTTCATGACCCTGCACGCCGGCGACATCCTGATCACCGGCACCCCCGAGGGCCGCGTCGATGTACAGCCAGGTGACCGCGTCGACATCGAGATCGACGGCCTGGGCAAGCTGACCAACCACATCGTCGCCGAGTGAGGAATTACCTGTGAAACACGCCCGTATCCAGTTCGACGGCCAGGCCCACGATGTCACGGTCGAAGACGATCACTTGCGCCTTGCCGACGGCCGCCTGGTCCATCAGGACCAGGTCACCTGGCTGCCACCCGCCACCGGCAGCATGTTCGCCCTGGGCCTGAACTACGCCGACCACGCCAGGGAGCTGGCCTTCGCGCCGCCCACCGAACCACTGGCCTTCATCAAGTCGCCGGGCACCTACACCGGTCACAACCAGGTCACCTGGCGCCCGGACAACGTCGAATACATGCACTACGAGTGCGAGCTGGTGGCGGTGATCGGCAAAGCGGCGAAGAACGTCAAGCGTGAGGACGCCCTGGCCTACGTTGCCGGCTACACCGTGTGCAACGACTACGCCATCCGCGACTACCTGGAAAACTACTACCGCCCCAACCTGCGGGTGAAAAACCGCGATGCCACCACCCCAGTCGGCCCGTGGATCGTCGATGCGGCCGATGTGCCAGACGTCAGCAACCTGAAGCTGCGCACCTGGATCAACGGTGAGCTGAAGCAGGAAGGCACCACCGCGGACATGATCTTCGACATCCCGCACCTCATCGAATACTTCTCCAGCTTCATGACCCTGCAACCGGGCGACATGATCGCCACCGGTACGCCAGAAGGCCTGGCCGATGTGGTGCCGGGCGATGAAGTAGTGGTGGAAGTGGAAGGCGTCGGTCGCCTGGTCAACCGTATCGTCAGCGAAGCTGACTTCTTCAAGAACAACAAGGCATGAGCAGCATGATCAAGCACTGGATCAACGGCCGTGAGGTCGAAAGCAAAGATACTTTCGTCAACTACAACCCGGCCACCGGCGACGCCATCTGTGAAGTCGCCAGCGGTGGCGCCGAGGAAGTGGCCCAGGCGGTGGCTGCGGCCAAGGAAGCCTTCCCCAAGTGGGCCAACACTCCGGCCAAGGAACGTGCCCGGCTGATGCGCAAGCTGGGTGAGCTGATCGAACAGAACGTGCCGAAACTCGCCGAGCTGGAAACCCTCGACACCGGCCTGCCGATCCACCAGACCAAGAACGTGCTGATCCCGCGTGCCTCGCACAACTTCGACTTCTTCGCCGAAGTGTGCACGCGCATGGATGGCCACACCTACCCGGTCGACGATCAGATGCTCAACTACACCCTGTACCAGCCGGTGGGTGTGTGCGGCCTGGTAAGCCCATGGAACGTGCCGTTCATGACCGCCACCTGGAAGACCGCGCCATGCCTGGCGCTGGGCAACACGGCCGTGCTGAAAATGAGCGAACTGTCGCCGCTGACCGCCAACGAACTGGGCCGCCTGGCTGTAGAAGCCGGCATCCCCAATGGCGTGCTGAACGTGATTCAGGGTTACGGCGCTACCGCCGGCGATGCACTGGTCCGCCACCCCGATGTGCGCGCCATTTCCTTCACCGGCGGCACCGCCACCGGCAAGAAGATCATGCAGACCGCTGGCCTTAAAAAGTACTCGATGGAACTGGGCGGCAAGTCGCCGGTGCTGATCTTCGAGGACGCCGACCTGGAACGTGCGCTGGACGCCGCGCTGTTCACCATCTTCTCGCTGAACGGCGAACGCTGCACCGCCGGCAGCCGCATCTTCATCCAGGAAAGCGTGTACCCGCAGTTTGTCGCCGAGTTTGCGGCGCGCGCCAAGCGCCTGATCGTAGGTGACCCGACCGACCCGAAAACCCAGGTCGGTTCGATGATCACCCAGCAGCACTATGACAAGGTCACCGGGTACATCCGCATTGGCATCGAAGAAGGTGCACGCCTGGTCGCCGGGGGCCTGGAGCGCCCGGCCAACCTGCCTGCGCACCTGGCCAAGGGGCAGTTCATCCAGCCCACCGTGTTCGCTGACGTGAACAACAAGATGCGCATTGCCCAGGAAGAAATCTTTGGCCCGGTGGTGTGCCTGATCCCGTTCAAGGACGAAGCCGAGGCGCTGCAACTGGCCAACGACACCGAGTATGGCCTGGCCTCGTACATCTGGACCCAGGACATCGGCAAAGCCCATCGCCTGGCCCGTGGCATCGAGGCCGGCATGGTGTTCATCAACAGCCAGAACGTACGCGACCTGCGCCAGCCGTTCGGCGGCGTGAAAGGCTCCGGTACCGGGCGTGAAGGTGGGCAGTACAGCTTCGAGGTCTTTGCAGAGATCAAGAACGTGTGTATTTCCATGGGTAGCCACCACATCCCGCGCTGGGGCGTGTGACCTGACCCTGCAAGGCTGATGCGGTCCCTGTAGGAGCGGCCTTGTGTCGCGATGGGGCGCGCAGCGGCCCCTGGATTTCAGCCATGCCGCAGATATTGCCGGAGCCGCTGCGCGCCCCATCGCGACACAAGGCCGCTCCTACAAGGGACCGCGTCAGCCCCAAAACAACAACAGCGTCTTATCGGAGACCCCCATGGGCAAACTCGCTCTCACTGCCAAGATTACCCATGTACCGTCCATGTACATGTCCGAGCTGCCAGGCCCGCGCCAGGGCTTTCGCCAGGCGGCCATCGACGGGCATCACGAAATCAGCCGGCGTTGCCGTGAGCTGGGGGTGGACACCATCGTCGTGTTCGACACCCACTGGCTGGTCAACGCCAACTACCACGTGCTGTGCGGGCCGCATTTCGAGGGCGTGTACACCAGCAACGAACTGCCGCACTTCATCAGCAACATGCCCTACGCCTTCCCCGGCAACCCCGCGCTGGGCAAGCTGCTGGCCGAAGAGTGCAACCGCTTCAACGTCGAAACCATGGCCCACCACGCCACCACCCTCGCCCCGGAATACGGCACCCTGGTGCCCATGCGCTACATGAACCAGGACCAGCACTTCAAAGTGGTCTCGGTCTCGGCACTGTGCACCTCGCACTACCTGGCCGACAGTGCCCGCCTGGGCTGGGCCATGCGCAAGGCCGTGGAAGACCATTACGACGGCACCGTGGCGTTCCTGGCCAGCGGCTCGCTGTCGCACCGCTTTGCGCAGAACGGCCAGGCGCCGGACTTTGCCACCAAGGTGTGGAGCCCGTTCCTCGAAACCCTCGACCACCGTGTGGTGCAAATGTGGCAGGACGGCGAGTGGGAAGCGTTCTGCGGGATGCTGCCGGAGTACGCCGCCAAAGGCCACGGTGAAGGCTTCATGCACGACACGGCGATGCTGCTGGGCGCGCTGGGCTGGTCCGATTACGACGGCAAGGCCGAAGTGGTCACGCCCTACTTCGGCTCTTCCGGCACCGGCCAGATCAACGCGATCTTCCCGGTCACGCCCCAGGACGGCTCGGCCATCCCTGCTGCCCAGGCCGCCAACCCGGCCGCCGTGGTGCCCACCAGCCGCCTGTAACCCACCCGTTCGCGGCTGGTCGCCCTGGCGGGTGGCCAGCCGCTCCTCACCGAGGAGGCCCCATGCCACATCTGGTTCTGCTCTACACCCCCGACCTGGAAACCGACGCCGACATCCCCGGCCTGTGCCGCGCCCTGGCCGACACCATGCTCGAACAGCGCGATGCCGAAGGCAAAGCCGTGTTCCCCACTGGCGGTACCCGCGTGCTGGCCTACCCCGCCGCCCATTGCGCGGTGGCCGACGGCAAAGGCGAATACGGCTTTCTGTACGCCAACCTGCGCATGGCTACCGGCCGTAGCGCCGAGGTGCACAAAGCCGTGGGCGACAGCTTGCTGGCGGTGTTGAAAGCCCGCCTGGACCCACTGCTGCAGCAGCGCCCAATCGGCATCACCGTGCAGATCGACCACAGCACCGCCCAGGTCTACGACGCCAAGCACAGCACCTTGCACCCACTGTTCAACCGCTAGCGCGGCGGCTCAAACCACGCCCTCCCCCGACTCATTACAGAACAAGTACAAAAACATGAGCACACTCGAACACGCCTCGCCGCGCGAGGCACACGTTGAACGGGCCGACAGTACCCATCGGGCAGTCACCTGGCGGCTGCTGCCGCTGCTGCTGGTGTGCTACCTGTTCGCCCACCTGGACCGCATCAACATCGGCTTCGCCAAGATGCAGATGAGCCAGGACTTGCACTTGTCCGACACGGTCTATGGCCTGGGCGCCGGGCTGTTCTTCATTGCCTATGCGCTGTTCGGCGTCCCCAGCAACCTGATGCTCGACCGCGTTGGCCCACGCCGCTGGATCGCCTGCCTGATGGTGGTATGGGGGCTGTTGTCGACCAGCATGCTGCTGATCGAAAGCAGCAGCGCGTTCTACCTGTTGCGCTTTGCCCTGGGCGCGGCCGAGGCCGGATTCTTCCCGGGCATTCTGGTTTACCTCAACCGCTGGTACCCGGCCGGGCGCCGCGCCCAGGTCACCGCGCTGTTCGCCATTGCCGTGCCGTTGGCCGGAGTGGTCGGCGGGCCGGTCTCCGGGGCCATCCTGGCCTTCATGCACGACACGGGCGGGCTGCGTGGCTGGCAGTGGATGTTCCTGCTCGAAGGCGCGCCGGTGGTGCTGCTGGGCCTGGTGGTGCTGGCCGTTTTGCCGGAGCACTACGAGCGGGTGAGCTGGCTGAATGAGCAGCAAAAAGCCACGCTGCGCGCGCAATTCGGCGAGGAGGAACAGCGCAAGCCAGTAACCTCGTTCGGCGCCATTTTCGCCAGCCGGGCGCTGTGGCTACTGGTGGCGGTGTATTGCGCGGTAATGCTGGCGGTGAACACCCTGGCGTTCTGGATGCCCAGCCTGATTCACAGCGCCGGGGTGGCCAGCGACGCCAGTGTCGGCCTGCTCAGCGCTGTGCCCTACGTGGCCGGTTGCGTGTTCATGCTGGCGTGCGGGCGCTCCAGCGACCGCCACCGCGAGCGCCGCTGGCACTTGTGCGTACCCCTGCTGATGGCCGCCGCCGGCATTGCCATTGCCGCGATTGCGCCCGGGCAGGCGGTGCCGGTACTGGCTGGCCTGGTATTGGCCGGCATGGGCGCCAGTGCTGCGCTGCCGATGTTCTGGCAACTGCCGCCAGCGTTTCTCAACGCCCGCACCCAGGCCGCCGGCATTGCCCTGATCAGCTCGCTGGGCAGCATCGCCTCGTTCTTCACCCCTTACTTCATCGGCTGGGTCCGCGACACCACCCACAGCGCCAGCCTGGCCCTGTACGTACTCGCCGTATTCATCGCCTTGGGCGGCCTGCTGGTGCTACGCACCCACGCTGCCATCGTCAACCCTTGAATCAAGAGACCGTCCCCATGCTAGACAACGCTTTCATCCAGCACGCCGCCGACCGCCTCGACCAGGCAGAACGCTCCCGCGAGCAAGTGCGCCAGTTCTCGCTGGAGCAACCGGCAATCACCATCGAAGACGCCTACGCCATCCAGCGCGCCTGGGTGGCAAAAAAGATCGCCGCCGGGCGCAAGCTGGTGGGCCACAAGATCGGCCTGACCTCGCGCGCCATGCAGGTGTCGTCGAACATCACCGAGCCCGACTACGGCGCCTTGCTCGACGACATGCTGTTCGACGAAGGCAGCGACATCCCCTTCGAGCGCTTCATCGTGCCGCGGGTTGAAGTGGAGTTGGCGTTCATCCTCGGTAAGCCGCTGAAGGGCCCGAACATCACCGTGTTTGATGTGCTGAACGCCACCGAGTGGGTAATCCCGGCGCTGGAGATCATTGATGCGCGCATCCAGCAGGTGGACCCGCAAACCCAGGCCACCCGCAAGGTGTTCGACACCATCTCCGACAATGCCGCAAATGCCGGCGTGGTGATGGGCGGGCGGGCCGTGCGCCCCACCGAAATCGACCTGCGCAAAGTGCCGGCGGTGCTCTACCGCAATGGCGTGATCGAGGAGTCCGGGGTCAGCGCTGCCGTGCTCAACCACCCGGCCAAAGGCGTTGCCTGGCTGGCCAACAAGCTGGCGCCGTACGACGTCACCCTGCAGCCCGGCCAGATCATCCTCGGGGGTTCGTTCACCCGCCCGGTCGCCGCTCGCCCAGGTGACACCTTCCACGTCGACTACGACATGCTCGGCTCCATTGCCTGCCGCTTCGTTTGAGGACCTGCCCATGGACATGCCCATCAACCACTTCAAGCAACGCCTGCGCAGCGGTGAACCGCAAATCGGCCTGTGGCTCGGCCTGGCCGATGCCTACTGCGCCGAGCTGGCGGCCAATGCCGGTTTCGACTGGCTGCTGATCGACGGCGAACACGCGCCCAACGACCTGCGCGGCATGCTCGCCCAGTTGCAGGCGGTGGCGCCCTACGCCAGCCAGGCAGTGATCCGCCCGGTGATCGGCGATACCGCGCTGATCAAGCAGGTGCTGGATATCGGCGCACAAACCTTGCTGGTACCGATGGTGGAAACTGCCGAACAGGCGCAGCAACTGGTCAAGGCCATGCATTACCCGCCCAAGGGCATTCGCGGGGTGGGCAGCGCGCTGGCGAGGGCTTCGCGCTGGAACAGCATCCCCGGCTACCTGGACCACGCCGATGAGCAGATGTGCCTGCTGGTGCAGATCGAGAACAAGGAAGGCCTGGCCAACCTGGACGAGATCGTTGCGGTGGAAGGTGTGGATGGCGTGTTCATCGGGCCTGCGGACCTGAGTGCGGCCATGGGGCATCGTGGCAACCCCGGGCACCCGGACGTGCAGGCGGCGATCGAGGACGCCATCGTGCGTATCGGCAAGGCGGGCAAAGCCGCCGGCATTCTCAGTGCCGATGAGAAGCTGGCGCGGCGCTACATCGAGCTGGGTGCGGCGTTTGTCGCGGTGGGTGTGGATACCACGGTGCTGATGCGCGGGCTGCGCGAGCTGGCGGGGAAGTTCAAAGGTACAGTGATAGTCCCCAGTACCGGGGGTGGTGTCTACTGAGGCTTCTGGTTGGATGGCACCGGCTTTGCCGGTGTTCGCGGCTAAAGCCGCTCCCACAGGGACCGCGCCGTAGTTGCTACTGGCGCTGGGCCTGTGGGAGCTGGGTGCGGCGTTTGTGGCAGTGGGTGTGGATACCACGGTGCTGATGCGCGGGCTGCGCGAGCTGGCGGGGAAGTTCAAAGGTACAGTGATAGTCCCCAGTACCGGGGGTGGTGTCTACTGAGGCTTCTGGTTGGATGGCACCGGCTTTGCCGGTGTTCGCAGCTAAAGCCGCTCCCACAGGGACCGCGCCGTAGTTGCTACTGGCGCTGGACCTGTGGGAGCGGGTTCACCCGCGAACACCGGCACAGCCGGTGCCATCCAAAGCAATGTTCAGATGTTGATAAGCGCCTTGAGCACGGTCTTGAAAGTCTCCAGCTGCTGTTCACTGAACTGCCCGAACACCTTGTCCTGCTGTTGCCGGGCAATGGTCCACAACGCCTCGGTCTCGTCCACGCCCTTCACCGACAACCGCACACGCCCCTCGTCATCGGCAATCAGCCCTTTGCGCTTGAGGTTGGCCACCGCTTCCTCGATCTCCCGCGCCGGCATCGCCACTTCGCGTTGCAGGTCGTTCAGGCTCAGGCCCGCATCGTTCTCCAGCACCATCAGCATGCGTGCCTCGCTGGTGCGCAGGCCCGTGCACAACTGGCGTGGCTGGTAGTCAGCCTGGTAGGCACGCAACGCCTGGGTCATCAGGTAGTACAGGTTGTGCTGCAGGCGGCCCTGGAAGTGGCTGCTAGGTGCCTGCCCCTCTGCGCGTTGGGTCATGCGGGTATGCGGCAGTACCATTGAATAGGCGCCCTGGTGGTACAGCAGCGGCGAGCGGCCAAAGTCATCAAAGGCCACCACCTTGCCCACCATGATCCAGTGATCGCCACCGTCCAGTTGCTGGTACTTTTCACACTCGAAGCGCGCCGCGCAATCGGCGAACAATGGCGCGCCGCCAGTGCCGGTCTCGTAGTCGATACCCGCAAAGCGGTCTTCCTTTGGCCGGGCGAAGTTGTTGGACAGGTCGATCTGGTCCGCTGCCAGAATGTTCACGGCAAAGTGCGAGGCCTCTTCGAACACTTCATGGCTGGTGGAGCGCTTGTCGATGCTCCACAGGATCAGCGGCGGGTCCAGCGACACCGAGTTGAAGCTGTTGGCGGTAACGCCGACCTTGCGGCCACTGGGGCCGGCGGCAGTCACCACGGTCACGCCGGTGGCGAAGTTGCCCAGGGCGCGGCGGAAGGCACGTGAATCGAAGGTTTCGTTGGACATGCAAGACTCCCGGGCAGGCCTGGCAGCCTGCCCTGTTTGTTGTTGTGCTTGTAGGGGATGGGTGAAAAAAGGTGGCGGCTCAGACCATCGCCGGGTCAGGTTCCAGGCCCATCAGCTCGCGGCCGAGGATTTGCGAACACACGTCGTAATCGGTGTAGGCATGGGCACCGGTCATGTGCGAATCGCGGAACAGCCGCTGCAGTTCGTTGCTCTCGAACCAGGCGCCACCACCGGCCGCTTCCATCAGGCGGTCGACGGCCTGGATGCACATCTTCACGGCGTAGCCCTGATTGGTACGCCAGAAGGCCAGCGTGCCACGCGACGGGTATTCGTGGCGGGCGCTGTGCTCGGCAATCTCGTCCCAGCTCTTTTCCAGCAGTGCCCGGGCGGCAGCCACCTGGTGGGTCGACTCGGCCAGGCGCATCAGCGCAGGAGTGGCGGCGCCCACGGCAGCACCGGTGTAGGCACGCACCCGGTTACGGGTTTTCTCGCGGAACACCTCCAGCATGCGCTCGGCAACGCCCAGGCTGACCGTGGAGAAGCCGCTGGCAAAATACGGGCGATACGGGGCGAAGAAAATCTTGCTGTCGGGGTACAAGCCAAAGCCCGCCGACTTGCCCTCCATCATGTCCTTGGCCTTCTGGATACGGTGCTCGGGCACGAAGGCGTCACGCACGATCAGGGTCTTGCTGCCGCTGCCGCGCATGCCCACGGCATACCAGTCATCACGGATTTCATAGTCGCTGCGAGGCAGGACGGCGAAGCAGTAATCCTGAGCGCCTTCGGCATTCTTGCGGCGGAAACCGAGAATCGCCCATTCGGCGTGATCGCAACCGGAACTCCAGCCCATTTCGCCGCTGAACGACACGCCACCCTCAACCTCTTCGGTGCGGCCGAACGGCGCGATGCTGCTGCTGGCGGTAGCATCCGGGTCGCTGCCCCATACCTCTTGCTGTAGCTTGGGCGAGAACATTGCCATCTGGTGGCTGTGGGTGCAGAGCAGGCTCATGGCCCAGGCTGTGCTGGCGCAGGCCCCCGCCAGCAAGGCGATGCACTGGGCGAATTCCGGCAGGGTGATTTCCATGCCGCCATAGTGTTTGGGCAGAAAAGCGCGGTGCATGCCGATGCTTTTCAGCAAGGCGATGTTCTCTGCCGGCACGCTGCGGTCCTGCTCTGCACGCATGGCATTGGCGGCGATGGTCGGCAGGACGGATTTCAGGTCTTCCAGCAGGGGGTTTGGCTTTTTCATGAGCGGTCTCTTTCTTATTGGATTCGAAGACGCGGTCAGTATGTGAGCGGCGATGGGGCGGCGGAATGCACGTTACGAGGGGAACATTGCACTTTCCATGGCGCGCTGAAATTGCCCTGCAACAAGCATTGACCCGTGCATTTTCGATCACCACAATCCCCCCCTCAAGACGCGCGCGGCCCGCCGCGCCCCTGACGGAGTGATGCTGTTGAAAGACCTTTCCCCTTCTGCGGTGCGTGTGTGCGACGCCGCCGTCGGCCACTTCGCCGAGTACGGCTACGACGCCTCTTCGCTGAACGAAATCGCCCAGCTGGCGGGCATGCGCAAGGCATCGCTGTATGCGCACTTCGCCAACAAGGACGCCTTGTTCGTGGAGGTGTTCCAGCGTGCGCTGGTGCAGGAAACGGCCTTTGTCGAGCACGGCTTCGCGCAGGAAGCCCGCGACGGCCTGGCGCCGGGGCACTGGCTGGCGCTGCACCTGGCTGAGCGTTATCGCGACTCGGCCGAGCTGCGCTTTGTGTTGCGCACAGCGTTCCTGCCCCCATCGGGTATCAAGCCGATTGTGACTTCGGGCTTCGAAAAATACCTGGACGGTATACGAGAAGGGTTCTGCCAGGCCCTGCAAACTCGCCACCGCTGGGCTGATGAGCAGCACAGCCGCCTGGCGCTGTATGCCGATGCCTACCTGGGCATCATCGACAGCCTGTATGTAGAGCTGATGTACGCAGGCCCCGACGCCTATGAGCGGCGCGCGGCAGCCCTGCTGAAAGTGCTGGAAGACTCGCTGTCACTCAACCGCTGACGCTTGGCGCGTCAGGGTTTGATCTTCTTCATTTCATCCAGCAGCTGCATCAGCTGCTGCAGCTTGTCCTCGCCAAACTGGGCGAGAATCTTGTCGTAGTTGCGCGTCATCTGCTCGCTCATCGCCAGAAACGCTTGCTGGCCGGCTTCGGTCAGGCTGATGAACACGCGGCGCTGGTCTTCCGGCGACTTGCGCCGCGCTACGATGCCGTCACGCTCCAGGCGCTTGAGCACCCCGCTCATGCTGGGCTTGAGGATACAGGCCAGCTCCGCCAACTGATGGCTTTCCAGCTCGCCTTGCTGGCGCAGGATACGGATTACCCGCCATTGCTGCTCGGTCAGGTCATGGGCATTCAGCGCCGGGCGGAAGAACGCCATGGTGGCTTCGCGGGCCTGCAGCAAGGTCAGGGTCAGGGAGGGTCTTGGTGTGGTCATGCGGGCTCAAGAAGGCTGGAAATAGCAAACCGGCGAGTATGCCAGTGCACAATCATTAATACATTAATAGAATGATTTCTACCCATTTCCAGTCAGCAGGCGGCGTCATGATCACCCTCGAGAGCCCCACCTACTACTCGGCGACCAAGAAGTACAACCTGAGCTTCCCAACCCTGGAACGCGACATCGAAGCCGATGTCGTGGTGATCGGTGGTGGTTTCTCCGGCATTAACACCGCCCTGGAGCTGGCGGAACAAGGCGTGACCAATATCGTTGTGCTCGAGGCCCGTTACCTGGGCTACGGCGGCAGCGGGCGCAACGGCGGGCAGATCATGGCGGGCATCGGCCACGACCTGGAGAAGATTCGCAGCAGCGTTGGTGATCAGGGCGTGAGGGATATTTTCGAAATCAGCGAACTGGGCGCCGGCATCATCAAGGACCGCATCGCCCGCTACGCCATCGACGCCGACTTCTGCCACGGCTATGGCTACATGGGCTTCAACCGCCGTCAGGAATAGACCCTGCGCAAATGGGAGAAGGCGTTCAAGGCGATCAATACCCGCGACGAGATCCGTTTTCTCGGTGGCAGCGAAGTGCGCCAGATCATCGGCAGCAACGCCTACAGCAGCGCCCTGCTGCACATGGGCGGTGGCCATGTGCATTCACTGAACCTGCTGCTGGGCGAAGCGCAGGCACTGGTCGGCCATGGTGCGCGCATCTTCGAACACAGCCCGGCCCTGGAAGTGACCTACGGCGAGCGCATCACGGTCCGCACCGGCCGTGGCTCGGTACGCGCCAGCAAGCTGCTGTGGGCGTGCGACAGCTTCCTCAATAAGCTGGAGCCGCAGCTGCACGCACGTACCATCAACACCTATGCCTTCCAGATGATGACCGAGCCGTTGCCGGATGAGCTGATCGAGCGCATCAGCCCGATACGCGGGGCTTACAGCGACATCCGCCCGGTCATCGACTACTACCGGGTCACCCGCGAGAACCGCCTGCTGTTTGGCGCCGCCACGCCCTTCGTCGAGCACTTCCCGCTGGACCTGAAGGCCTGGAACCGCGCCCTGATGCTGAAGATTTTCCCCTACCTGAAAGACGTGCGCATCGACCTGGCTTGGGGCGGCCCGATGGCCATCAGTGCCAACCTGTTTCCGCAGATAGGCACCCTCGACAACCGCCCCAACGCCTTCTATGTACAGGGCTACTCCGGCTTTGGCGTCACGCCCAGCCACATCATTTGCAAGATCCTCGCCGAGGGTATGCAGGAGGGGTCGAAGCGCTATGACCTGGTCAGCTCGGTCAAGCATGCGCGCATCTTCGGCAAGGACCGTTTCCGCCCGTTGCTGCTTACTGCCGGCAAGACCCTGCACCAGCTGTCGGGCTACTTCAATGGCCGCCGCTGAGACCATTGCCCATCACACTCAACCCATCGCCTGCGCCCGGTAGTCCTTGGGCGAGCGTTCGAACTGTTTCTTGAACGAGCGGCTGAAATGCGCCGAGTCGGTAAACCCCCACTTGTAGGCGATCGAGGTAATCGACTCGCTCCTGAAGAACGGGTTGGCGAGGTCATCCGCACTGCGTTTCAGGCGTGCCCGCTGAATGTAGCGGCACACGCTATCGCCCTCCTCCTCGAACAGCCGGTACAGGTGACGCACCGAGATGTTCAGGCGACCGGCCAGGTTGGACGGGGTCAGCCCGGGCTGTGACAGCGACTCGTCGATCACCTGCTGCACGTAGCCGCGCAAGTTGGCACCGTTCAAGGCCCCAAAGTTGCCCGGCGCTTCGCCATTGCGCTCGAAGCCCGGCTCCAGCAGGGCGATGAAGGCGGTCTGCAGCGCATCACCCTGGGCGCCATCGCCGCTCACGTTACCGTCCTTGCACAGCTGGTCCATCAGCACATGCAGCATGCGCCCGCAGGCGTTGCTCGAGGAGATCTTGCCAAACATCGGGCCGCTGCCTTGCACATACTTGCGCACCTGCTCACGCGACAGGGCCAGCGAGACATGCTCGATCAGGCCGCTTGGAGTGATTTCGCAACGCCCGACCGAATCCATCAACAGCAGTTCACCCGGCGCCAGGCTGACCTGCACGCCACCCTGGGCCACGGTGGAATGCCCCGCACGCTGGCTGACCAGGAAGCAATGCTGGTCATCGTCAAGCGTGGAGTTTTCGCCCAGCCGGCGGATGTTGCCGGCGTTGGTGCGCAGGTTGGCCAGCGGCAGGCCGGCGCGGGAAAAGGTGGAAATTTCGCCGATGAACAGCGAGTGATTGGACGCAAGTTCCGTCTCGAAACGGCCACAGATCTGTTGCATGGCCGTGGTCCAGCGTTCCAGCCCCTGACGGTTGGATTGTTGAGTATGCATGGCTGCCCTCGACGCAGGATTTTGTTGTTATGCGCACATTGTTAACATGTTATCTATGTGCGCACAACTGTCATCATTCGTCGGGAGATACAGCAAGGCGTATGCCAGTTTGCTTCAAAGGTTGGGCAGCAAAGCGTTGAACTGGGCCAGGCTGGCCATCAGGTGCGCCCGCTGTTGCGGGCTGATGGGGATGTAGCGGCGAAACGCCGGCATGCGGTTGACCACTTCGCTACCGCCCATGTGCTCCAGCGTCAGCAGCCATTGGCCGTCGCGCCAGGCCAAGGTCAGGCGCTTGAAATCCAGCGGCATCAGCGCCGCCACCAGTGCCGTCTGCTGCAGCAACCGGTCGCGCAGTTGGGCGAAGCGCGCCCGGTCGCCCTTGCGGTACACACAGGCCAGGCCGGTACGGCGTAGCGCACCGGTATGGCGCAGTTCCAGGCTGACCTCGCCCACTTGCGGAGCAGGCAACTGCAGCTGGAACTCACAGGTGACGATGTGCATCAGCAGGTGGGCTTCGACGCGTTCGTGCACCTTGGCCTGCCAGCCCTGGGCCGGGTCGTGGATCACCCCGGCCGCCACCAGGTTCTGCTGCCCCAGGTTGCGCGCCAGGCATGCCAGCGTGGCGCCTGGGCGATAGCCGGAAGGCGCTCGGGGCGCCAGCAAGCGTTCACGCAAATTCCTGATCATGCAGCACATGCTCCACGGCGTGGCCAGGCTCGGCAGCAAACTCTTTCTCGAGCACATCCTCGACCCGCGCCGGCTTGAACGGGTTGACCTTCTGCACGCACAGCGTCCAGAACAATGCATAGGCCGCAGTGGCGCCAAGCATGATGGCGAACGGCACATAGACATCGGCAGGGTTCATGCCCGGCGGTGTGATGAACGCCATGCCGATGAGGATACCGCTGCTGGAGAAGATCTGCGGTAACGGGAACAGCGGCGAGCGGTAGGCACGCGGCAGGTCTGGGCGGCGGATGCGCAATAGCACCACCGACAGGGTCACCAGCAGGTAGGCGGTGCTCCAGGCGCACACGGCGGCCAGCACCAGGTGCAGGATGTTGTCCGGGTTGCCGCCCAGGTACCAGGCATGCAGGCAAGGGATCAACGCCACCACCAGGATGCACAGCAGCGGCGTCTTGAAGCGCGGGTGCAGGTAGGTGAACACCTTGGGCAACGCGCCGTCGACCGCCATGCCGTAAAGAATGCGTGGCACACCGGCCATCAGCGTGTTGATGGTGGCCGCGCCGGCGAACAAGAAGCCGATACCCAGCCACACTGGGCCGATATCACCCATCACCTGTTCGGCGAAGCGCGGGATGGCCATGGGCGTGTCCAGCAGGTGCACGCCGCTGGCGGCATCCAGCACCACGTTTTCCACCTGGCGCTTCATCGCAGCACCGTAGATGAACATGCAACTGGCCACGCCAAACAGGCCCAGCGCCATGGCCCGCGGCAGCACCCAGGCCGAGCGACGCAGTTCGGGGGCAAGCGGCGTGACGAACTCGCAGCCAACGAACATGAACATGGCCATGCCGACCAGCGAGAGGATGGTCATCAGGTCGGTGCCCACCAGCGACACACCGAACGGGCCGTCCAGTTCCACTGCCGGAGCCGCGACAAGGCCGAACACGCCAAACACCATCAAGGTGGTCCACATGCCGAAGGTGAGGATCACTTCCGCGCGGCTGAAGGCGCTGACGCCAAAGGCATTGAGCACCGCAAACGCCACCACGAAGCACACCCCCAGCAGCCACGAACCGCCGGCGGATTCCGCCAGGGTATTGAGGTGCTCGAAGTTCACCAGTGCCATCACCCCCGACAGGATGGTTTCGGCGGTACCGGCGAACACATGCACGATCAGGTAGGCCGACAGCGTGCCGGTAATGGCGAAGAAGCGGCCCATGCCACAGTTGATGTAGTCGTATACCGAGCCCGTGGTCGGCAGGATCGACGCTGCCTCGGCAAAGGTGGTGGACTGCGCCAGCATCATCAGTGCGGCGATGACCATGGCCACGGCGAAGGCGCTGCCGCCGATGCCAAAGCCCATGGTCGCGGTGAGGATCACCGGGCTGGCCATGATCAGCCCGACAGTGCTGGCCAGTGCGGTGGGGAAACCGACCGTGCCGCGGTTGAGGTGCTCGGTGAGCTTGTTATTGAGTGACATCGTTATGCCCCGGCTTGTTTTTGTGGCGTTGAACGAGTGAATACTGTGCGCTGCGGGTGGCATGGCGTCTTGCCAATGGCTGCCGCCGGGCTTGTTGCTGCCTGCCAGCAATCAGCTCCAGACTCTGGCGCCGCCCCTGTAGGAGCGGCCATGTGTCGCGATCGGGCCGCAAAGCGGCCCCGGCGATATTGGCTGTGATGCAAAAACGGGGGCTGCTTCGCAGCCCGATCGCGACACAAGGCCGCTCCTACAAGGGATCGCGCAAGGCTGACTCATCGCTTGGCAGCCACAGTCATGCACCTGTCACGCAGGCACAAGCACCGCTCTGCCCCGCTCACTAAGCTGCAAACTTTGGCCACCTGCCCCGGAGTCTGCATGAGCGACATCACCCTCCTACCTGCCGTCACGGCCTTTTTGGCCCGCGAGCATGGCGTGTTCATCCACGGCCAGCACCTCGCCAGCCAGTCGTCGTCGAACATTGCCGTGGTCAACCCGGCCAACGGCCAGACCATCGCCCACATCGCCGACGCCAGCCAGGCCGATGTCGACCATGCCGTCAGCTCCTCGCGCCAAGGGTTTGCCGCTTGGTCGCACACCAGCCCCGCCGCCCGCGCCGCCGTGCTGTTCAAGCTGGCCGACCTGCTGGAAGCCAACCGCGAAGAACTGGCGCAGCTGGAAACCTTGCAATCCGGCAAGCTCATCGGCATTTCCCGCGCCTTCGAAGTCGAGCAGGCCGCGCACTTCCTGCGCTACTACGCCGGCTGGGCGACCAAGATCACCGGCCAGACCATCACCCCGTCGCTGCCCTCGTTCGCCGGTGAGCGCTACAGCGCCTTCACCCTGCGCGAGCCGATTGGCGTGGTGGTGGGCATCGTGCCGTGGAATTTCGCCACCATGATCGCCATCTGGAAGCTGGCCTCAGCCCTGACCACCGGCTGCAGCATCATCCTCAAGCCCAGCGAATTCACCCCGCTGACGCTGCTGCGCATTGCCGAACTGGCCACCGAAGCGGGCCTGCCGGCCGGTGCACTGAACGTGCTGACCGGTGGTGGCCTGGTGGGCAAGGCACTGATTGAGCACGCAGATACCGACAAGGTCTCGTTCACCGGTTCCGTGCCCACTGGCATCGCCGTAGGCCAGGCTGCCATGGGCGCCAAGCTGACCCGGGCGACACTGGAACTGGGCGGCAAGAACGCGGTGGCCTTCCTGCCCGACGTGGCCGTGGACAAAGCGGTCGATGGCATCATCGAGGCCGGCTTCCTGCACTCGGGGCAGATCTGCGCCGCTGGCGAGCGCTTCTTCGTGCACCGCTCGCGCATCGACCCGCTACTGGACGCCCTGTCCCAGCGCCTGGGCCAACTGAAAATCGGCTCGCCACTGGACGAGGCCACCCAGTTCGGCCCGGTGGCCAACAAGCCGCACCAGCAGAAGCTGGCCGAACTGTTCGCCATCGCCCGCGCCGAAGGCAGCCAGATCATTCACGGCGGCACCCTGGGCGACGGCCCCGGCTGTTTCGTCGAACCCACGGTAATCCTCGCCAGGTCGGCCAGCGACACCCTGCTCAACCAGGAGACCTTCGGCCCGGTGGCGACCTTCCTGCCTTATGACGACGAAGACGAACTGCTGCACCTGATGAACGCCTCGCCCTACGGCCTCAGCGCCAGCCTGTGGACCAACGACCTGAGCAAGGCCATGCGCATGATCCCGCAAATCCAGGCCGGTACCCTGTGGGTCAACATGCACACCCTGCTCGACCCGGCTGTCCCGTTTGGGGGCATCAAGGCTTCTGGCATTGGCCGCGAGTTCGGCTCGGCCTTCATCGATGACTTCACCGAGCTCAAGTCGGTGATGATCCGCTACTGACCGCGCCTGTGGCCAAGGCGTGCAAGCGCCTTGGCAGCCACGAACAAGACCCCGCCCCACCGCACACGCCCTAATAGGCCATCGCCGCCAACCGCGATGGCCCCTCGCCAGAACCGAGGGTGCCCCCGAACAACAAAGGCCCCTGTGAAGGTGGCCGAGAACAAACGAGGGATGTGCAAATGGTCAAACCACAGACGCTGTCCAGCCTGGCCCTGGCAACCTTGCTGGCCAGCCAGGCCGTGCCGGCAGTTGAGCTGTACGCCGACGATGACAGCCACCTGAACGCCGACATGCTGGCGGTATGGGGCATGTTCAACAGCCGCAAGAACTACGACGGCACCACAGGTGGTTCGACCTGGCGTGAAGGCTTTATCAAGTATGGCCTCAGCGGTGACCAGGGCCTGGCCGGCAACGGCACGCTGTACGGCAGCCTGAACTGGGTGAGCTCGGCCACCTGGGGCGACGGCGATGCGGCCGGCAACACTGACGGCTCCGAACGTACCACCAAGATCGAAGACGCCTTCCTCGGCTGGCGCTCGGCCGACCTGTTCCCGGTGCTGGGCAAGGATGGGGTGGACGTTTCCGCCGGCCGCCAGACCATTCGCCTGGGCAGTGGATTTTTGATCAACGACGACGGCCCCAACCTGGGCAATGGCGTCGCCGACGGTGCGCTGGACCGTGGTGGCGCCTACTACCTGGCGGCCCGCCACGCTTTCGACCGCACCGCGATGCTGCGCCTGGGTGGCAGCGATGGCCTGCATGGTAGCCTGCTGTGGCTGAAATCCGACAACCGCGCCCAGGCCGAAACCGAACTGGCCGCCGGCACGCTGGACTACACCCACGTCCTGGGCACCCTGGGGCTGACCTGGATTCACGGCATCGACGTCGCCGACCAGTGGGCCAGCGACTTCCAGAAAGCCCGCGAAGGCATGGACGTGTACAGCGTGCGCGGCGAAGGCAACGCCGGCATCGACAATGCCAGTTTCGCCTTCGAATACGCCTGGCAGGACAAGACCGACGGCCCCGAGCAAGCCTGGTACCTGCAGGCCGGCTACACCTTCGCCGACCTGCCGTGGGCACCGCAGGTTACCTACCGCTATACCCGCTACTCGGCAGACTGGGACGCGCTGTTCAGCGGCCTGTCCACCGGCTACGGCACCTGGTTCCAGGGTGAAGTCGCGGCCAACTACGCCGGGCCCTTCAACAGCAACACCGGGATCCACCATGTGGGCGTGAAGGCGAAACCGCTGGAAAACCTCACAGTCGGGGCGCTGTACTTCGACTTCGACACCGTGCGCACCCGCGACAGCCTCAACCTCGATGCCCGGGAGCTGGACCTGTATGTGGAATGGGCAGTCAATGAGCACCTGATCATCAGCCCGCTGGTGGGCCTGTACCAGCCGCGCAAGGACGAGAGCAACGGCGGCAACCAGGTGGGGGGTAACGGGACCAATGTGTATAGCCAGCTGACGGTAGCTGTGCCGTTCTGACGCACATCAGGTGATTTGAATGCGGTCAGTGTAGGAGCGGCCTTGTGTCGCGAAAGGGCTGCGCAGCAGCCCCAGCAATGGTGGGTGTGACGCTGAAATCCGGGGGCCGCTTTGCGGCCCTTTCGCGACACAAGGCCGCTCCTACCCTGACCTCGTAGCGTCCCGATGGATTTGACCTTGGCTGGGCAGGCGCATATTATTCGCCAACCTACCGGACGGTAGGCGAAAAATCAGCCAGAGAAAACCATGCAAGCCAATCCCTCCCCTCCCATACCCTTCAGCTTCGCCCTGGGCCTTGGCCTGATCGGCGCCCTCGGCCCATCGGCCGTCGACATGTACCTGTCGAGCCTGCCGGAAATCGCCAGCCACTATCAGGCAAGCTTCACCCGTGTGCAGCTGACACTAACCTTCTTCCTGCTGGCCATGGGTGCCGGCCAGTTGGTCTTCGGCCCCATCGTCGACGCCTATGGCCGGCGCAAACCGCTGCTGGCCGGCCTGCTGCTGTTCATCCTGTGCTCGCTGGGCGCAGCCGCAGCCCCCAGCCTCGACACCCTGATCATGCTGCGCTTTTTCCAAGGCCTGGGCAGTGCGCTGACCTTGGTGGTGATCATGAGCATGGTGCGTGATGTGAGCCAGGGCGTAGCCGCGACCAAACTGTTCGCCCTGCTGATGACCATCGAAGGCGTGGCGCCGATCCTGGCACCCGCCCTGGGCGGCGTGATCGACGCGCATTTCGGCTGGCGCGCGGTGATGCTGGTACTCGCCGGCATGGGCGTGGCGGTGCTGGTCAACAGCCTGCTGAATCTGCCGGAAACCCTGCCACCCAGCAAACGCGAACCCCTGCGCCTGGGCCACGCCTGCCGCACCTACGTGGCCATCCTCGGCGACCGCCGCTTTCTGCGCCCGACCCTGGCAGTGGCTGCGGTGTTCTTCTTCCTGTTCGCCTACATCGGCGGTGCCACCCTGGTTTACCAGGCCCACTACGGCCTGAGCGCCCAGGCCTTCGGCCTGCTGTTTGGCGCCACCGGTGTGTCGATCCTGTTCGGCGCCATGACGGCCAGCCGCCTGATCAGCCGGCTGGGCCTCAATACCCTGACTCGGGTAGGCGCGCTGTGCATGGCCGGCGGTGCCTGCATCAGCCTGCTCGGTGCACTGACCGGCCTGGGGCTGCCAGGTGTGGCCGGCGGCATGGTGATAGCCCTGTTCGGCCTGGGGATAGCCGAGTCGACGCTGATGTCGCTGGTGATGGCCTCGCAAGAAAAAGCACTGGGCTCCACCGCAGCGCTGCTGGGCGCCATCCAGCTGTCGGCGTCTGCCGGCGCAGCCCCACTGGCCGCCGTGGTACTCAACCACGGCCCGACCGCATGGGCCGCGCTGCTGGCCCTGTGCACCCTGGTGGTGTGCCTGCTGACCGCCCTCAGCCTGCGCGACACCCCGGCCAGCTTCTCGCTCGCGGTCCATTGAAGCCCTGGCACTGACGGTCAACTCGGCTGGCAGGCAGACACAAGACGACCTACCAGTCGTTAGCGAAACTGGTTGCCTCGAAACCAACAACAAATCCGACGGCAGCCAGCCCTGCGAGACCCGCCATGACCCTCGATACCAGAATTGACTTCATCTACCTGTCCGAGCAGGACATGATCCGCGCCGGCGTCACTGACATGCCGGCCTGTGTCGACACCATGGAAGAAATGTTCGGCCTGCTGTACCAGGGTGACTACCGCATGGCCGGCCCGAACAGCGACTCGCACGGCGCGATGATCACCTTCCCCGAGCACTCGCCATTCCCCAACATGCCCAAGCCCACCGCCGACCGGCGCATGATGGCGATGCCGGCGTACCTGGGCGGCAACTTCCAGACCGCAGGCGTCAAGTGGTACGGCTCGAACATCGCCAACCGCGAGAAAGGCCTGCCCCGCTCGATCCTGATGTTCACCCTCAATGATGCCGACACCGGCGCGCCACTGGCGCACATGTCGGCCAACCTGCTGTCGGCCTACCGCACCGGCGCCATCCCGGGCGTCGGCGCCCGCCACCTGGCGCGTAAGGACGCCAAGGTCATCGGCCTGGCCGGCCCGGGGGTGATGGGCAAGACCACGGTCGCCGCGTTCATGGCCGTCTGCCCGCTGATCGACACCCTCAAGATCAAGGGCCGTGGCCAGAAGAACCTGGATGCCTTCGTCGCCTGGGTGAACACCAGCTTCCCGCAAATCACTCATGTCCAGGTGGTTGAAACCCTGGAAGAAGTGGTGCGCGGTTCCGACCTGGTCAGCTACTGCAGCTCGGGCGAAGTCGGCGACCCCAGCCAGTACCCGCTGGTGCGACGCGAGTGGGTCAAGCCTGGCGCGTTCCTGGCCATGCCTGCCCCGTGCAGTATCGACGCCGGCATGGAGCAGGACGACGTGCGCAAGGTGGTGGACAACACCGGCCTCTACGAGGCCTGGTTCGAAGAGCTGCCCAAGCCTGCGCACAACCACGTGCCGCTGGTAGGTGTGCGTTTCATGGACATGATTGCCGAAGGCACGCTGGCCGCCGAGCAGGTGGAAGACATCGGCAAGATCATCAGCGGCGACGCGCCGGGCCGCCTGCATGACGACGAAATCATCCTGATGTCCGTGGGCGGCATGCCCGTCGAAGACGTGGCCTGGGGCACCGTGGTGTACCGCAAGGCGCTCGAGCAAGGCATCGGCGTAAAGCTCAACCTCTGGGAAACCCCCGTTCTCAGCTGATCCCCCGCAACCGGATAACAAGGCAAAGCCCATGACACAGATCATCAAACTGAAAACCGGCTCCAAGTTCGAAGACATGGCCAGCTACTCCCGCCTGGTGGCGGTGGACAACTGGATTCACGTGTCCAACACCGCCGGGCGCAACCCGCACACCCAGGTCATTCCCGAGGACGTCATCGAACAGACCCACCAGGTGTTCGCCAACATCGAAACCGCGCTGGCCGCAGTCGATGCCAGCCTGGCCGACGTCATCAACTCACGCGTGTTCATCCAGGACCCTGCCGATGTACCACGAGTAATGGACGTGATCGGCGAGAAGTTCCGCGGCATCGACCCGGCTACCACGGTCACCTGCCCGCCGCTGGGCTCCACCGTTTACAAGGTCGAGCTGGAGGTCACCGCCTACCGCGGTGCGGGGCAAGCGCAAGTGACCCTGATCCGCCTTGGCCAGTGATGCCACCGGCTGGCGCTGAGCACTCCCCCTGCACGAACAACAAAGAGTAAAGCCATGTCTCCCACGATCGCCCCTGTGCAAACCAGCACCCGCCACCCCGATGCCACCACCGTGGTAATCATCGGTGGCGGTATTATCGGCATCACCGCCGCACTGAGCCTCGCCGAACGCAACATACCGGTGGTGGTGCTGGAAAAGGGGCGCATCGCTGGCGAGCAGTCGTCGCGCAACCTGGGCTGGGTGCGCAAGACCAACCGCCACGCCCATGACATTCCCTTGGCACTGGCGGCTGATCGGCTGTGGGCCGAGCTGCCCGCACGGGTTGGCAGCGACGTTGGCTATCGCCAAGCCGGCATCATGTTCATCGGCCGTAACGACACGCAGATGGGCATGCACGAAGGCTGGCTGAAAAGCGTCGAAGCGCTGGGGCTGGATTCGCGCCTGCTGAGCACGCGGGAAATCGCGCAGATGGTGCCAGGTGGTCGGGCGGATTGGGCAGGTGGCATCTTCACCCCCTCCGACGCCCGCGCCGAACCGACCCTGGCCGCCAGCGCCATAGCCCGAGCGGCGATTGCCAAAGGTGCGGTGGTGGTGGAGAACTGCGCGGTGCGCACGCTGGTCACCGCAGCCGGAAGTGTCAGCGGGGTGGTCACCGAGCAAGGCGAAATCCGCTGCGACCAGGTGTTGCTGGCCGGTGGCCTGTGGTCGCGCAAGTTCCTCGGCAACCTGGGCATCAACCTGCCGACCTTGCCGCTGACCTGTTCCGTGCTGCGCACAGAGCCCATGGACGGGCCAACCGACATCGCCGTTGGCGCACCGGACTTTTCCTTCCGCAAGCACAACGATGGCGGCTACATCATCACTCAGCGCGGCGCGCTGGATGCCTTCCTCACCCTCGATCACCTGCTGCTGGGCAAGCGTTACCTGCCCCAGCTACGTGCCCAGCGGGATTTTTTGCGCATCAGCTTTGGCAAGTATTTCTTCAAGGACCTGGCCCTGGCCCGGCGCTGGAAGGCCACCGATGTATCCCCCTTCGAGCGGGTGCGGGTACAAGACCCGCACGCCAACCTGGCACTCAACGACGAGGCCATGCGCAACCTGAAAGCGGCCTGGCCGGTGTTCGAACAGGCCCGTATCGCCAGCGCCTGGGCCGGCACGATTGACGTCACCCCCGACTCCAACCCGGTCATCGGCCCGGTGGCCAGTATCCCGGGCCTGACCATGGCCACCGGCTTTTCCGGGCATGGCTTCGGCACCTCGCCTGCTGCTGGCCAGCTGGCGGCAGACCTGGTGGCCCAGGCCACCCCGCTGATCGACCCGGCCCCGTACCGCTTCGAGCGTTTCGCCTGACACAAATGGGAGTGGGCAAGGCCGGTTACCTGAACTGGTACTCCAACCCCGCCCCCGCATACCACGACCGTCCAGGCGCTGCCTCGTAATAACGCCCATTGCCGTCGCCGACAATCACCGACCCCACATACTGCCGGTCAAACAGGTTGTCCAGCCGCAGCAGCTGGTGGAACGTCCAGGGCCCCAAATGTTGCTCGAACCGGGTCCGCCAGTTGAATACCGCATACGCAGGTGAGGCCTTGGCGTTGTTGCTGTCGTCTACATACACCTTGCTGCGGTACTGCCCTTCAACCCCCATGCTGATGGACGACACCGGCTTCCAGACCAGCTCGCCATACAGGTTGTCCAGCGGCACACCGGGCAAGCGGTTGCCACTTTCGATGGTCTGGCTGATGTCATCGGCATAGCGGGCATCGGTGCGGGTATACACCAGGGTGGTCTGCCACTTCTCGCTCAAGTCACTTTGCAGGCTCGCCTCAAAGCCGCGTCGTACAGTACGCCCCGCATTGCGATAGCTGGTTCGACCATCCGTAGCGCTGGCAACGACGATTTCGTCATCGGTGTGAATCTCATACACCGCCGCATTCAGGCGCGTGCGTTCGCCAAGCCGGTACTTCACGCCCATTTCGTACTGCATGCTGGTGGCGGGCTTGAGGCCGAAGTTGAAGCTTTCGACCTCGCCCGGCGCATAGGCCATCTCGGCCTGCGTGGGGGTTTCGAAGCCTTTGCCGACACTCACGTAACCGCGCAAATCAGGCGTGAACGCGTACATCACCGACAGCGATGGCGTGGCCTGCTGGTACTTCTTCGAGCCGCTTGAGTCACCGTTGGCCAGGTAATGGTCGTCGACACGCATTTCCATGGTGCTGTAGCGCAGCCCCAGCTCACTGGTCCAGTTGCCGATTTCCCAATGCGCCTGAAGGTACGGGTCCAGGCTGGTAGCGGTGTCTTTCTCGTCACGGCGCAGCTCACCTTTGACGCCCAGTTGGTCACCGCTGAAATTCTGATAGCCGCGACGGTCGTCCTTGCTCTGGTCGTAATCGGCGCCGACAGTGAAGGTAAGATTGCCGGGCACGTCCGCAACCGGCTGTATCCAGCGCAGGGTGCCGCCGCGGAACTCGCGGTCGAAGTCAACCACCCCGCCGCCACGCTGGCTGTTCGAGGCCACCGTTCTGGGGATGGACAAATACTGCACCACGCTGCGCCGCCCCGCGTACAGGTTGAACTGTAGCGTGGCATCGCCAAAGTAGCGCTCGTAGTTCATGCCCAGTTGCTGGTGGTCGATGCTTTTGCGGGTGTTGTAGGTTTCGGCCACCGCCGCCGTGGAACGTGGGTCATGCTTGTAGGCATCCCAGGTCTGCCCCAGCGGGTCCTGCGTGTTGTTCTGCTCCAGGCTGCTGTAGATCAGCGCCATGCGCGAGTCTTCATCGGGCTTGAAATTGACCTTGGCGAAGGTCTGGTCACGGCGCGCGGCACTGTGGTCGCGATAGCCATCTGTATCCAGGCGCGAGGCATCCAGCACGAAACCTGCGCTGTCGTTACCGCCCTCTGCCGACAGGTGGTTCTTGTTGAAGCCGTCGCTGCCGAAGGTGGTTTCTGCACCCACGCGTGCAGGCCCCTGCCCGTCCCGGGTAAACATCTGGATCACACCACCGGCGTTGCTGCCATACAGCGTCGCTGCCGGGCCGCGCAGCACTTCGATACGGTCGGCCACATCCAGGTTCAGCGTGGCGGCCTGCCCTTGCCCGTCGGGCGTACTGGCCGGTATGCCGTCACTCAGCAGCTTGATGCCACGCACGCCGAAGGCAGAACGTGCACCGTAACCCCGCGAGGAAATCTGCAGGTCTTGCGCGTAGTTCTGCCGGTTCTGCACCACCAGCCCAGGTACTTTGTTGAGCACTTCCGACAGGTTGACGCCAAGCTGGCCATCGGTGCCGTGGGACAGGTCAACGGTATCCACCGAAAACGGCAGGTCGAATGTGCTGGTGGGCGCATAGGCACCGGTCACCACCAGTGGTGCCATGACGACTACATCGGGTGAACTGGCCTTGGCATCGCCATTGGCGCTCATGCCACCTGCAAACAGCAGGACCAGGCTTGTAGATGAAGGAAAACGAGAAAGAAATCGATACATGCGCAGCTTCCAGAAATTGCCGGTATTACACCAGACCAGCAGCGGCAGCGCGAACGCAGGATTTTTCCTGGCAAGCTGTTGCGAATTTACTTACGCTGAAATACTGTATACGCATACAGCAAAACAAGGAATTTCCTGTGTCCAGCACCGCCTCCGCCACCCCGAGCAGCTATGAACAGCTGGGTGTACGCATCCAGAAGATCATCAACAGCCCCACCGCCCAGCGCAGCCGTGCGGCGCTGATCTTTCGCCTGGAACAGGAAAGCCCGGATGACTGGGAAACCTTGCTAGAGGAAATCGCCGAGAACGACAACGTCACCCTCGCCCACCGTGACGACGGCGGTGTGCAGGTTTTCTGGACCGTACCGAAGGAAGACTGACCGCGCATGAGAGTTTCGCTTTTCGCGGTAGCCTGCCTGTTACTGACCACTCCACTGGTGCAAGCCGACGCCCCGCGCACCTTCCAGGAGGCCAAGAAGATCGCCTGGAAGCTCTATGCACCGCAATCGACCGAATTTTATTGCGGCTGCAAATACAAGGGCAACAAGGTCGACATGGCGTCCTGCGGCTATGCCCCGCGCAAGAACGCTCAGCGTGCGTCGCGCATCGAGTGGGAACACATCGTACCCGCCTGGCAGATCGGCCATCAGCGCCAGTGCTG
The DNA here is from genome assembly GCF_052112345.1 of Pseudomonas sp. SAS7. Lineage (NCBI taxonomy): Bacteria > Pseudomonadati > Pseudomonadota > Gammaproteobacteria > Pseudomonadales > Pseudomonadaceae > Pseudomonas > Pseudomonas sp. SAS7. The sequence goes on from NZ_JBEGGO010000009.1 coordinate 90,808, forward strand.
GCAAAGCGGCGGGCGCAAGCAGTGCTCGCAGCATGACGAGGTGTACAAACGCGCCGAAGCCGACCTGCACAACCTGGTGCCGAGCATCGGCGAGGTCAACGGCGACCGCAGCAACTTCAGTTTCGGCTGGCTGCCGGAACAGCGGGGCCAGTATGGCAGTTGCCTGACACAGGTCGACTTCAAGGCCAAGAAGGTGATGCCACGCCCGTCGATCCGCGGCATGATCGCACGCACCTACTTCTACATGAGCAAGCAGTACAACCTGCGCCTGTCCAGGCAGGACCGCCAGTTGTACGAGGCCTGGAACAAGACCTACCCGCCGCAGGCATGGGAGCGGCAACGCAACCAACAGGTGGCGTGCGTGATGGGGCGGGGCAACGAGTTCGTGGGGCCGGTCAACCTCAAGGCGTGTGGTTGATCCTCAGCTAAGCGCTTGTAAATAGGCGCTGGCTTCCCGGTAACGGGCCAGCCGCGCCAGGTCGGCGGGGCCAGGGCAAGGAATGCGGGAAAGGTCACTGTTATCGGCCAGATCGGCCAGCTTGACGGTTCGCGCCAACGGGTCGTCGCCCAGGCGTACCACGAAGTCCTGGTACGGCTCGCCTTCACGGCGACTGAGCGCCAGCAAGGCGGCAAGGATTTTCAGCGCAAACCCCTCGCGCGCCAGGTCGGACAGGGTCAGCGGGGTGTCCTCGATCACATCGTGAAGCACTGCGACAATCCGCTGCTCGGGTGTGGACACCCGCATCATTACGCGTAGCGGGTGGAGAATATACGCCACCCCACCCTTGTCGTATTGCCCTTCATGGGCCCTGGCGGCCACGGCAATGGCCCGCTCCAGTGTAGACATGAGGCCCCTCCCCGTTCGGCATCTTCCACCCAAGCATAGCCAAACTTGTGTGAACAATGTCTAACACACGCCTCACAAAGCTTGCGCGCCCCCTGTAGGAGCGGCCTTGTGTCGCGATGGGCTGCAAAGCAGCCCCATGATATTGGCATCACGGCTAGTTTTGCCGGGGCTGCTTCGCAGCCCATCGCGACGCAAGGCCGCTCCTACAAGTACCGCGTGCACCCGAACCTGCGGCGCACTTGTATGTACTTAGCGGGCCGCGCCGTGCTGGATCACCACCGAATCGGTGCCGAGCTTGGCCATCACTTCGTCCTTGCGCGCTTGTGCTTCTTCACGGCTAGGGAACGGCCCCATCAGCACCACCGGCTTGCCGTTGCGGTATTCCACCGAAGACGGGATGCCCTTTTCGATCAGCCGCGCGGTCATGTCGCTCAGCGCGCCCATGTTGGCGCCCTGGATCACTTCCACATCCCAGCCCTCGGGTGCCGGCTGGCCAGCCAGTGCATCGGCACGGCGTTGCAGGTCGGCGCCGCCGCACACTTCACGGATGCGCAGGTTGTTGCCGGTGTCGTCGACGATGATGTCGTACTGGCCATCGCGCTTGATCGCCACGTAGCTGCGGTAGGCTTCGTACTGCCCGGCATCGTCCTTGCCGCGGACCTGGCCGCAGATGGTGCCCTGGGTGTCGATCCGCACGTTGCCGAACTTGGCGGTCTTGGGGTTGTGCAGGTGTTCGGCCACCTGCTTGTGCACGCCTTCGACCTCGTTCTCACAGCCCGCCAAGGCAAGCACTGCCATTACCACAGCCAGTTTGCGCACGCGTGTACCTCCAGATTCGAAGGGGCGGATTCTAGCACGACGGCCCCGCGCAAGGACCGCGACCATACGTTACACCTTGCAACCAAGTCATCGGACGACAACCACCGACGGCGGCGCTGATCGCCATTTCTTATCCCGCTGATAAAAAACTTGAGGCAGCGCAAACCGGGCGTTTCGTACAAGAATCGGGGCAGTCATACGACGACGTATGTCGAATAATAATAAAGGTGAACCCATGTCCCGTTCATACATACAGGTGGATGCTCGCATCCGCATGATCGCACCGGGCGCTTTTGGCGCTTGCTGGGCAGCTTTGCCCCTGGAGGCGCCATGAAAACCCTGGTCGATGGTTACTTCATTATCCTCAAGACGCTGGTGGTAGGTTGCCTGGTCGGCATCACCTGCCTGATCTTCACCAACGTGGTGCTGCGGTATGGCTTCAACTCGGGGTTGTTCTTCAGCGAAGAGATTTCCCGTCTGGCGTTTGTCTGGCTGGTGTTTGCTGGCGCGCAGCTGATGCTGCACGAACACGGCCACATCGGCGTCGACATCGTCACCCGCCGCGTCTCGCCTGGCGTGGCCCGCTGCCTGCTGGCACTGACGCAACTGCTGATGCTCTATGTGACCTGGCTGTTTCTCGACGGCAGCTGGAAGCAGACCCTGATCAACCTGCATGTCGGCGCTCCCTCCACGGGTATTTCCATGGCGCTGTTCTACGGCGCGGGCCTGGTCTTCTGCATCCTCAGCGCGCTGCTGATCTGCACCCAGCTGGTCAGGAACCTCACGGGCACCCTCCCGGCACCCGCCCAGACCGAAACTTCGCTCAATGACGGAGCAGTCGAATAATGGCCCTGTCTGTTTTCGTCGGCGTGCTGATGGCCGCCATCCTGATCGGCGCCCCCATCGCCTATGCCCTGATTCTCTGCGGCGTGGCGTTGATGTGGCTGCTGGGTTTGTTCGATGGCCAGATCATCGCGCAGAACATCATCAACTCGGCGGGCAGCTTCCCGCTGCTGGCAATTCCGCTTTTCATCATTGCTGGCGAGGTAATGAACAGCGGCGGCTTGTCCAAGCGCATCATCAAGCTGGCCATCACCCTGGTCGGCCACCTGCGCGGCGGGCTTGGATACGTCACCATTTTTGCCGGCGTGCTGTTGTCGAGCCTGTCCGGTTCGGCCTTGGCCGACGCCGCCTCGCTAACCGCCCTGTTGCTGCCGATGATGGTTATCGCCGGCTACAACCGTGACCGCTCCGGGGGCCTGATCGCATCGGTGTCGGTGCTGGGTTCGATCATTCCACCCAGCATCGGTTTCGTCGTGCTGGGCGTGGCTTCGGGGCTGTCGATCACCAAGCTGTTCCTCGCCGGCATCGCCCCGGGCCTGATGATCGCCGCCGCACTGGTGGTGGCCTGGTGGCTGATGTCGCGGCGTAACAACGATGTGGAACTGAGCCCCAAAGCCAGCGGCAAGGAGCGCCTCAAGGCCCTGGTTGACAGCTTCTGGGCGCTGATGCTGCCGGTGATCATCGTCGTCGGCCTGCGCTTTGGCGTGGTCACCCCGACCGAGGCCGGTGCGGTGGCCAGTGTCTATGCCCTGCTGGTGTCGTCGCTGATCTACCGCGAACTCAGCCTGAAGTCGCTCAACGAACTGCTGCTGCGCGCCGGCAAGACCACCGCTGCCGTGATGTTCCTGGTGGCTGCCGCGTCGATCCCGGCCTGGATGATCACCATCGCCGACATCCCCGGGCAAATCATCGACCTGATCCAGCCGGTGATGGACAACCCGCGGCTGCTGATCGTAGTGCTGATGCTGCTGATCCTGGTGATTTCCATGGTCATGGACCTCACCCCCACCGTATTGCTGCTGGCGCCGATCCTGGTACCGGTGGTGACCGCTGCGAACATCGACCCGATCTACTTCGGCGTGCTGTTCATGATCAATTGCTCGATCGGCCTGATCACCCCGCCGGTAGGCACGGTGCTCAACGTGGTCTGCGGCATTGGTCGCATGCGTTACGAGGCACTGCTCAAAGGCACGTTCCCGTTCCTGATCGCGGAAATCATCGTGCTGTTCCTGTTGGTCATCTTCCCCGAACTGGTCACCGTTCCCGCCCAGTGGTTCGGGCATTGATCCCCCCTATAACAATAAAGGTACTGCCCATGAAGAAACTCGCCCTCATCGCCGCCCTGTTGCTGTCCAGCAGCTTGAGCATGGCCGCCGACTACAACGCCCGCGTCATCAAGTTCGCCGCCACCAGCCCCAAGGGCACGCCACCGGCCATCGGCATGGAACTGTTCGCCAAGAAGGTCCAGGAGCGCAGCGAAGGCAAGATCAAGGTGCGCACCTTCCCCAACGGTGTTTTGGGCGGCGACGTGCAGGTGCTGTCGTCCTTGCAGGGTGGCGTGGTGGAAATGATGACCTGGAACGCCGGGCTGATGCTCAACCACGTCACCGACTTCGGCATCCTCGACTTCCCGTTCCTGTACACCGACACCGCCAAGGTCGATGCCATGCTCGACGGCGAGGTGGGCAAGATGCTCACCGACCAGCTGCCGGCGAAAAACCTGATAGGCCTGGCGTTCTGGGAGCTGGGCGAGCGCAACCTGACCAACAATGCGCGGCCGGTGCAAAAGCTTGAAGACATCGCCGGGCTGAAGATTCGCGCCCAGCAATCGCCGCTGTTCCTCGACGTGTGGGCGGCACTCGGTGCCAACCCGACGCCGCTGCCTTTCACCGAGGTGCACACGGCGCTGGAGACCGGCACCGTGGACGGCCAGGAAAACCCGGCGGCGCTGATCCTCGCCTCGCGCTTCAACGAGGTGCAGAAGTACCTGAGCCTGACCCGCCACAACTACAACCCGCAGATCGTGCTGATCAGCAAGACGTTCTGGGACAGCCTCAACAAGGACGAGCAGCAACTGCTGACCGAGGTTGCCCAGGAAGTGCGCCTGGAACAACGGCGCATCTCCCGGGAGGCCGACAGCAAGGCCATCGCCGAGCTGCAGGGCGCGGGCATGCAAGTCAACCAGCTGCCGCCCGAAGAGGTGGCGCGCATCCAGGCCAAAATCCGCCCCGTGGTCGACAAGTACGCCGCACAGATCAACCCCGAACTGGTCAGCAAGGTCTACCAGGCCATGGGCTACCAGCCACAGTGACGCCCTCGCGCCGCGCATTGCGGCGCCTTTCAACTGCCATCAAGGAACAGCATGAAAATCTCCGTAGCCCAGATTCACCCGGTGGCCGGTAACCCGGCCCTGACCGTCGACAAAGTTGCCACGCTGGCACGCCAGACCGCTGCAGAAGGCTCGCGGCTAATCGCCTTTGCCGAATGCCTGATCACCGGTGGCGCGTTCGACAGCCGTGAAGACCTCGAGCGCGGCGCCATCAGCCTCGACGCCCTGGCGCCGCTGCTGGAGGTATCGGCGCAGACCGGCATCCTGATCGTGGTCGGCTTCTACGAGCGGCACGCCAGCTCGGTGTACAACACGGCTGCGCTGATCGGCGCGCAGGGCATCATCGGCCTGCACCGCAAGCGCCACCTGCCGTTCATGATCGGCGACCGCTTCACCGACCGCCCCAGTGAATGGGCACCGCCTGTGTTCGATACCGAAATCGGCCGCATCGGCCTGGCCATCTGCTACGAAATCCGCTTCCCCGAAGTGGTACGCACCCTGGCCCTGGAAGGTGCCGACATCGTCGTACTACCTGCTGCCTGGCCAGAACAGGCACGCATGCTGCCGGACATTTTCAGCACCGTGCGCGCCGCCGAAAACATGGTGTATTTCGTTGCTCCCAACCGCAACGACATGGACGAAGGCATGCAGTTCATCGGCACCAGCCACATCATCGAACCGTCTGGCAACACCCTGGTGCGCGCCGGCCTGGAAGACGGCGTGTACACCGCCGAGATCGACCTGGCCAAGGCCCGCAACAAGTCGCTGATCCGTGACCCGGGCATATTCGAAGTGCACCCGTTCCGCGACCGGCTGCCTGAAACCTATCGCATCTGACCCAAGGCGGCATCGAACATGAACCAAAGCACCACACACACCTTGCTGAAGGCCCGCATGGCGCGCGGTGCCACCTTCGGCATAAACATCTACAGCACCGCCTGCATGGCCATCGAGGTGGCCGGCAACTGGGGCCTGGACTTCGTCTTCATTGACGCCGAGCACACCGCGCTGGGCGTGGACCGCGACATGGAGAAACTGCTGCTGGCTGCCAGCAGCGCTGCAATCCCCAGCCTGGTACGGGTGCGGGGCACACTGGAATGGGATATACGCAAGGCCCTGGAAATGGGCGCTGCCGGGGTGATCGTGCCGCAAGTGCACAGCGCCGCGCAGATGCGCCAGATCATCCACTACAGCAAGTTCCCGCCGCTGGGACGCCGCGGTGGCGACAGCTCGGTGCGCTCGGCCGGGTTCGCCGGGCCAGGTTTCGACTGGGCGCGCTACACGCAGGCAGAAAACGACCGCAGCGTGATCGTGCCCATGGCCGAAAGCTATGAGTTTTTCGACAACATCGATGAGATTCTCGATGTGGAAGGGATCGATGCAGTGCACTTCGGGCCGGCGGACTACTCACTTTCACGCGGGTTGCCGGTCGACTACCGCCTGGGCAACCCCGAGGTGCTGCAACGCTTGCAGTTGCTGATCGAGAAATGCCATGCCCGCTCGATCAAGGTGATGGTGCCGTGTTTTCCGGCCGACCGGGTCACCGCCAGGCGGTTGCTGGACATGGGCAGCGACATGCTGCTGATGGGCAGCGATCTGTCATGGCTCAACCAGGCCGGGCAACATATCGCTGCAGTAAAACAGGCACTCACCTGACCGGCTGACACCCCACGCAACCGGCGCCTGCAGGCACCACGCAGTTTTCGGGCTGCTACGGTGCCTGCGGGCGCGCAACTAATCCACCAGAAAGTTCTGTTTTACCAGTGTCGCCCGAATGATCGTTACCAGTTCACCCAGTTGCATGTCCGGCCGTTCAGTCAAATAGGAAAGGCAGAACTTTGCCGCAGGGATCGCCGGGTCGCACGGTAATGTCTTCAACATGTCCACCGCCAACATGTCGCGAATCAGTGGCACCGGCAATATGCCAATGGCATGCCCCGCCGATACCATCTTGGCAATAAATGCCAGCGAGTTGCTGGAATGAAAAGCGTGGCTCGCCGAGCCGCTTTCCTGCAACCAACGGTCCACCACCGAATACAATGTCGACGGCGCGCTGTGGGTAACGATCGAATACTGCCGCGCCTGCTGCGGCAGAAACGGCCCGTCGGCAATCTCCAGGTGCCGCGCCGCCACCCACTGAAATGTCATCCAGCCAAGGAACACATCGGTCACATCCTCGCGTGTGGCCGGGTTGGTCAGCAGGGCGATGTCCAGTTCGTGATCGTTCAGTTTGCGGTTGAGCGCGGCGCCCACATCGATGGTGATTTCCAGGGTGATTTCCGGGAAGTGCGCCTTGATTTCGCTTATTACCGCAGTCAGCCCGACCATGGCCGAGCACTCGTCCGCACCCAGGCGCAGGCGCCGGTGTTGCTTCTGCTGGGCAGCGAACTGCTCCAGCTGCGTGCTGTTGTTCAATACAAGTTCGGCATGGCGCAGCGCCGTGTGGCCGTCGGGGGTGAGGCTCATGCGCTGCTTGCTGCGGTCGAACAGCTTGACGCTGAGTAACGACTCCATTTCCTTGATGCGCGCCGACACCGCAGGTTGCGTCAGGTGAAGATGCCGTGAGGCCGCGTGCACACCGCCCAGGCGGGCGGTCCAGTAGAATGCCTCGATCTGCATCAGCGTGATACGCATGATAAAAACTGCTCCGGCTACTGCTTACGGATTTTTATTATCGACCGTTCAGGGCGCTTGTTAGGATGACCGAAACCCTTCGAAAAAGCATCCGGCATAACAACAACTCCCTATGTATATCATCGAAGCTCTACCTGCCCCGGTTAACGCCCACGAACTTGAACTACTGATCAATGCCGAACCGGCAACTATCGGCCATTTCATTACCCACGGCATACCCAACCCGCAAATCAAGGCACACTTGCAGAATGTACGGGCGGTGGGCACCGCCGTAACCGTACGCATGCCCGGCAATGACGGTGGCATCCTGCACTACGCCATGGGCTGCGCACGCCCCGGCGATTTCCTGGTCGTGGACCGTTGCGGCGAGCGCATCACCGCCGCGCTGGGTGGGGCCATGGCCTACGCCGCCAAGCAGGCCGGGGTAGCCGGGATCATTGTCGACGGTTATGTCACCGACCTTGGCGAATTGCGCGAGCACGGCGTGCCGGTATGGTCACGCGGTGCCAGTGCCATTACCACGCGGGTGATCGGCCACGAAGGCGAGTTCTGCACTGCCATCCAGTGCGGCGGGGTCATCGTGCGCCCGGGCGACGCCGTGGTGGCGGACGAAAACGGCATCGTATTCCTGCGCCCAGGCAAGGTGGTAGAACTGGCGCAACGGGCAATCGAATTCCAGCGCAACGAAAAGCACACCCTTGCCCGGCTGGCCAAGGGCGAGAAGTTTCCCGACATCGTCGGGTCGCGGTCGACCATCGAGGCGGCGACCCGCCCTCGCCAATAGCGCCAGACCGCACCCGAAGTAGCTCCCGAACAACAACAAGAGGACTACCGTGAAGCTCATCTCCCGGCTCATACCGCTGGCGCTTGGCGCGCTGATGGGCAGCCCGGCCGCACAGGCGCAGGACTACCCGCAAATCCGTTTCAACGTGATCGGTGGCGGTAGCCACAACTACACGTTCCGCGCCGTTGAACAGCCGTTCTGGACCAACACCTTGCCCACCGCATCCCACGGCAAGGTCACCGCCCAGCTGCTGGGGCTGTCGGAGAGCGGCCTCAAGGGCCCGGAAATCATCCGCCTGATGCGCTTTGGCGCGGTAGACATCGGCATGGGCGTGTTCGCATTCGTCGCTGGTGACGATGCCACCTTCGAAGGCATCGACCTGCCGGGCATGGCCGCCGACATCGACACCGCCCGCCGCATTGCCAACGCCTACAAGCCGGTGCTGGAACAGCGTATGGCCGAGCGCCATGGCATAAAGCTGCTGGCCACCGTGCCGTACACGGCGCAGGTGTTTTTCTGCCGCGCGCCCGTGCAATCGCTGGCCGACCTCAAAGGCCGAAAAATCCGCACGCGCGGGCGCAACATGGCCGAACTGGTCAAGGCCATTGGCGCTGCCCCGGTCACGCTGCCCTTTGCCGAAGTGGTGACCGCCATGCAGACCGGCGTCATCGACTGCGCCATTACCGGCATCGGCTCGGGTAACGCCGCCAAATGGTACGACGTGGCCGGGTACCTGTACGACCTGCCGGTGGACTGGTCGGTCGGCTTCTATGGTATCGGCCTCAAGCGCTGGCAACAGTTGCCGCCTGAGGTGCAGCAACTGCTGCAGGCGCAGTCGAAGGTGCTGGAAGATGCCCTGTGGCAGGAGACAGCCAGGGAGAACCGTTACGCCAAGGCATGCAATGTCGGCAGCCGCGACTGCCAGATCCACCAACCGGCACACATGAGCGCGTCGGCACCCGACCCACAAGAACAGCAGCGCGTGCGCCAGGTGGCGCTGGAAATCGCGACCAACTGGGGCAAGCGTTGCGGCCCAGTTTGTGTCGAGCAATGGAATGCCAGCGCAGGCCGTGCCATCGGCCTGCGCCTGACCCCATAAGCCCTTTCCCTCGGAGCATACAGTGATGAATACGGCCCATTCCGGCCTGGCGGCCATCACCGCCATCGCCAAGGCCAGCACCTGGGTAGGTGGCTTTGCCCTGCTCGGCTGCGCCCTGCTGATTGGCATCGACCTGATCTTGCGCAAGACCCTGGGCATCTCCATGGGCGGCGCCGATGAGATTGCCGGCTATGTCCTGGCAGTCACCAGCGCCTGGGCGTTTCCGGTCACCTTGCTCAAGCGCTCGCACATCCGCGTCGACATCCTCTACGCTCGCCTTGGCCTGAAGCCACGGGTGGCGCTCGACCTGTTCGCCCTGGCCTGCATGGCCGCGCTGGTCAGCACCCTGGCCTTTCACGCCTGGAATGTGCTGCAGGACTCAATCGAATACCGCTCAGTGTCCAACACGCCGTTGCAAGTACCGCAATGGATACCGCAATCCATCTGGTTTGCCGGCTACCTGTTCTTCGCCCTGACCCTGCTCAGCCTGGCGCTGGTGAGCCTGGGGCATTTATTGCACGGGCGCTGGGGGGCAGTCAGTGCACTGATCGGTATTAACACGGTCGAGCAGGAAATCGAGCAAGAGCTGCACCCCGCTGCCAGCACCGTCAAGGAGCACACGCCATGCTGAGCACTACCCTGTTGCTGCTGCTGGCCCTGTTGGCGCTGAGCGTGGCCGCCGCCGTCAGTGTCGGCCTGCTGGGGATGTCGCTGTCGCAGTTGTTCTCGACCCTGCCATTGAGCAATGCCATGGGTGAAATCGCCTGGAACACCAGCGCCGAGTTCCTGCTGGTGGCCATTCCCCTATACATACTGATGGGTGAACTGCTGGTGTGTTCGGGGGTGGCCGGGCGCATGTACCAGGCGGTCGAGAAATGGCTGTCCTGGCTGCCGGGCGGGCTGATGAACTCCAACATCGGCGCCAGCGCACTGTTTGCCACCACCAGTGGCTCCAGCGTGGCAACCGCCGCAACCATTTCCACCCTGGCCATTGCGGAGCAGGAACGCAAAGGTTACAACGCCCCGCTGTTCCTGGGCTCGATCGCCGCTGGCGGCACGCTGGGTATCCTGATTCCGCCATCGATCAACATGATCCTGTTCGCCCTGATCGCCAACGTGTCGGTGCCCAAGCTGTATCTGGCTGCAACCATTCCCAGCATCATCCTCAGCCTGTTGTTCGTCGCACTGATCGTGCTGGCCTGCCTGGTGCGCCCGCAATTGGGTGGGCGCAAAGAACACACCCGCTGGGCAGAACGCCTGGCCTGCGTCCCCGACCTGCTGCCACCACTGGCCATCTTCGCCCTGGTGATCGGCTCGATCTACAGCGGTTTTGCCACTGCCAGCGAGTCGGCGGCACTGGGGGTACTCAGCGCCTTGGGCTTGGGCCTGTGGCGCCGGGCTCTCACCTGGCAAAGCCTGGGCCAGGCCTTCGAAGCCACGTTGCGCACCACCGGCATGATCATCTTCATCACCTTGTCGGCGTTTTTCCTCAACTTCGTGCTGGCGTCCATCGGGCTGACCACCACCCTGGTCAACTTCGTCACCGACCTGCAACTGTCACCTACGGCCACGCTGCTGGCGATCATCGTGTTCTATATCGTGCTCGGCTGCTTCATGGACACCTTGGCGATGCTGATCACCACGGCGCCGCTGATCGTGCCGATCGTCGTCAACCTGGGCTTTGACCCACTGTGGTTCGGGGTGGTGCTGATCGTGCTGTGCGAAATGGGCCAGATCACCCCGCCGTTCGGCATGAACCTTTTCGTGGTGCAGAGCATCCGTGGCCGCGGCAACTTCATGGACGTGGTGTACGGCGCGCTGCCGTTCTGCCTGGCTTTGCTGGTGCTGATCGGCTTGCTGATTGCCTTCCCACAACTGGCGCTGTGGCTGCCAAAAGCGTTCTAGCGGCGGAATGCAAAAAGGGCGATCATTTCTGATCGCCCTTTTTGGGATTTGGTAGGCACAATTGGACTCGAACCAACGACCCCCACCATGTCAAGGTGGTGCTCTAACCAACTGAGCTATGTGCCTGTCGTGTGGTGCGCATATTAGTGATGCAATGCGTACCTGTAAAGCTTTTTTTTGAGAAAAATCAAAAACTTTCGGATGTGAGCGGTGCCTGCCCACACCGCGGTTTCGATGCCCGCGAAATGGACAATGAAAAAAGGGATGACCCTTTCGGATCACCCCTTCTTCGATTTGGTAGGCACAATTGGACTCGAACCAACGACCCCCACCATGTCAAGGTGGTGCTCTAACCAACTGAGCTATGTGCCTGTCGTGTGGTGCGCATTCTACGCATTCCAAAAGCCCTGTCAACACTTTTTTTCGCGCTAAGCTACTGAATCTTAAACTCTTTATATAAAGGCTGGTTGAAGGGTTCGCCGTAAAGGATTTTCACCAGACGACTAGCGGGTGTTTATTATTATTGATAGCATCGGTACATTCGTTAAAAATATAAAACACGAGGTTCCTGCAGCATGGCTAACACCCCCTACCCCCAGTCCTACTACGCCGCCTCGGCCAACCCGGTGCCGCCACGTCCGGCGCTGCAGGGTGAGGTGGAAACCGATGTGTGCATCATCGGCGCCGGCTACACCGGCCTTTCCAGCGCCCTGTTCCTGCTGGAGAACGGCTTCAAGGTGAGCATCGTCGAAGCGGCCAAGGTCGGCTTCGGCGCGTCGGGCCGCAACGGCGGCCAGATCGTCAACAGCTACAGCCGTGACATCGACGTCATCGAACGCACCGTCGGCCCCCAGCAGGCACAACTGCTGGGCCACATGGCCTTCGAAGGCGGGCGCATCATTCGTGAGCGCGTGGCCAAGTACAACATCCAGTGCGACCTGAAAGACGGTGGCGTGTTCGCCGCCATCACCAGCAAGCAGATGGGCCACCTGGAGTCGCAAAAGCGCCTGTGGGAACGCTTCGGTCACAACCAGCTCGAGCTGATGGACCAGAAGCGCATCCGTGAAGTGGTCGCGTGCGACAGCTATATCGGCGGCATGCTGGACATGAGCGGCGGCCACATCCACCCACTGAACCTGGCCTTGGGTGAAGCTGCTGCGGTCGAGTCGCTGGGCGGCATCATCTATGAGCAAACCCCGGCAATCCGCATCGAGCGCGGTGCCAACCCGGTCGTGCACACCCCACAAGGCAAGGTGCGCGCCAAGTTCATCATCGTCGCCGGCAACGCCTATCTGGGCAACCTGGTGCCAGAACTGGCCGCCAAGTCCATGCCATGCGGTACCCAGGTGATCACCACCGAACCGCTGGGCGAAGAGCTGGCGCGCACCCTGCTGCCGCAGGATTACTGCGTCGAGGACTGCAACTACCTGCTCGACTACTACCGCCTGACTAGCGACAAGCGCCTGATCTTCGGCGGTGGCGTGGTGTACGGCGCGCGTGACCCGGCCAACATCGAGGCGATCATTCGTCCGAAGATGATCAAGGCCTTCCCGCAGCTGAAGAACGTGAAGATCGACTACGCCTGGACCGGCAACTTCCTGCTGACCCTGTCGCGCCTGCCACAGGTGGGCCGTATCGGCGACAACATCTACTACTCGCAGGGGTGCTCGGGCCACGGCGTGACCTACACCCACTTGGCGGGCAAAGTGCTGGCCGAGGCCCTGCGCGGCCAGGCTGAGCGTTTCGACGCCTTCGCCGGCCTGCCGCACTACCCGTTCCCGGGTGGCCAGATGCTGCGTGTGCCGTTCAGCGCCATTGGCGCCTGGTACTACAGCCTGCGCGATCGCCTGGGCTTCTGATGTAAGCACGCCGGGCCCTATCGCCGGCAAGCCAGCTCCCACAGGTACCGCACAGGCGTCGAACCCAGTGCGCTCCTGTGGGAGCAGGCACCGCTATTTGTTCAGGCTGCTGATAGCCTGCTTCGCCGCAATTTCCTGCCCCGCCCGCGCCAGTTCATCCGCAGCCTGTAACCACCGCTGGCGGTCCACCTGGGCCGGCAACTGCCGCGGTGGCTGCACCAGCACCGCCCAACTCCCCTGCTTCGCCCACGCCGATGCAAAGTCATCGAACGCCATCACCTGCCGCCGGTGCATGCCCGAGCGCAGCAGTACACGCTGCTTGTAGCGGTCATAGCCGATCAGCACCGCATAACGTGGCTCACCCCACCAGGCCGAACCCTCCTCGTAACGCAGCAACACCGGGTTGCCCGCCGCCACCTGGGCCAGCAGTGCGTCCAGTTGTTTGTCCAACGGGTACACCACCATGCCATAGTCCCGCGCCACGCGAGGGATGCCGGTGTCCAGCGCTTCGGCGCCCTCTGGCAGGTTCAACGGTTTGTCCAGCAGGCCCGGGGTGATGGGTGCGCCCTGTTGCGACAGCACCGCTGCCAACGCCATGGCACCGCTGTGGTTGGCGTTGCCACGGTAGAACGGCATGCTGCTGATCTCGACCCGCTGCGGCAGGCCTTTGAGGTTGGCAGGCGGTGCGCTGGCACAGCCGGCCAAGGTGGCCGCCATCAGACAGGCGACCAACAGCCGCCGTGGGGCAGCTTTGATGGAATGTTGCTGCATGGACACTCGCTTGTTCCAACGCCAGGCAGGCAGCGCCCGGCTCTGGCCACCGATCATAGGTCCGACAGCGGCGCGGGTATAGTCCGACAGCGGCTTGGAGCGAATCGGACTCAGAGATAGACCTTTGTTCGATGGAACGTCACAGGCGAAGGGCTAGACTAAAGCAGTGTCTGGAAGGCAGCGCTGGCCAATCGAGCGCTTGCCGTAGAGATGGAGGCACAGATGAGCCTGACCATGGCAATTCTCATGCTTGTAGGCATGTGGCTAAGCGTTGCAGCCGCCATGCTGTGGGGCGTACTGCGCATCGTGCGGCGCCATTCCCACCACCACCTGCCACCGCAGGCCCCTGCCAAGCCGCAACCTGTGCGCCGGGCACGGCGGCCAGCCGGGGTGCATTAAGGCTTCAGAAAACGCGAACGGGGCGCAATGCGCCCCGCCTTTTTGCATCAACCTTCTTTACATCAACCTTCAGCCGCCTCACGCTTCAATCGCGCCCGGCGAGCAAAAATGTTGAGCATCTCGATCACGGTCGAGAACGCCATGGCGGCATACACATACCCCTTCGGTACATGAGCGCCAAAACCTTCGGCGATCAGCGTCATGCCGATCATGATCAGGAAGCCCAAGGCCAGCATGACCACCGTCGGGTTGTCATTGATGAAGTTGGCCAGCGGGTCGGCGGCCACCATCATGACGATGACTGCCGTGATCACAGCAATGATCATGATCGGCAAGTGCTCGGTCATACCCACGGCGGTGATGATGCTGTCGACCGAGAAGACGATGTCCAGCAGCAGGATCTGGAAGATTGCCGCTGCAAAGCCCAGGGTAACTGTCGAGCCGACCTTAGCTTCTTCCTTTGCACCGTGCGGATCGACGCTTTCGTGGATTTCCTTGGTCGCCTTCCACAGCAGGAACAGGCCACCGGCAATCAGGATCATGTCCTTCCAGGAGAAGGCGTTACCGAACACTTCGAACACCGGGTCGGTCAGCTGTACGATCCAGGCCACCGTGCTGAGCAAGGCCAGGCGCATGACCAACGCCATGCTGATACCGATACGTCGTGCCTTGGAGCGGTACTCCACGGGCAGTTTGTTGGTCAGGATGGAGATGAAGATCAGGTTGTCGATGCCCAGTACAACTTCCATGGCGACCAGCGTAGCCAGGGCGATCCAGGCGGTAGGGCTAGCGGCGAGTTCCAGCAAGTATTCCATTGTTCAAATCCTGCAGCGGCGGTTTAGGGTCAGATTTCCTGGGTGTCTTTTTTCTTGTCGGCGTCTTCAGGCTTTTGCCCTTCGCCGCCGATGGCCTCGTTCAACGCCTGCTGGGCGGCCTTGTTGGTGTCGTCGATGGCCTGCTTGGCCGATTGCGCGGCCTGGTCGAGCATCTGCTGGGCGGATTTCTCGGCCTGGTCGCAGCCTGCCAGGGTGAACAGGGCCAAAGCCAGCACCAATGGGGTACCGATGGATTTGAGTTGCAGCATGGTGTCCTCGCTTGAAATATCCCGTCGGCGCATGGCGCCTGATGCGGTGCATTCTAGAGACGCGAATAGTTCAGGAAAATTCGTATTTTCATGGCGTATACTTCGGTTTTTACGAATCGGGACGACCGACGGTGCTTAACTATCGCCAGCTGCATTACTTCTGGGCCGTGGCCAAGACGGGCAGCATTACCCGCGCCAGCGAACAACTGAACCTTACACCGCAGACCATCAGCGGGCAGATCAGCCTGTTCGAGCAAACCTACGGCCTTGAATTGTTCCAGCGCGCCGGCCGGCAGCTGGAGCTGACCGAGACCGGCCGCCAGGCGCTGGTATATGCAGAGCAGATGTTCCAGATTGGCGGCGAGCTGGAAGCCATGCTGCGCGCAGGCCCGCAGGAGCAGATCCTGTTCCGCGTGGGGGTGGCCGACGTGGTGCCCAAATCCATTGTCTACCGCCTGCTGGCACCGACCATGGAGCTGGATGAAGTGCTGCGCATCAACTGCCGAGAAGACAAACTTGAGCGGTTGCTGGCCGACCTGGCCATCCAGCGCCTGGACCTGGTGATTTCCGACAGCCCCATGCCCAGCAACCTGGACATCAAGGGCTATAGCCAGAAGCTGGGCGAGTGCGGGCTGAGCTTCTTCGCTACCCCGGCGCTGGCACAGCGCCTGGACGGCCCCTTCCCCGCCTGCCTGCAGGATGCGCCGCTGCTGGTGCCCGGCCAGGAAACCGTAGTGCGTAGCCGCTTGCTGCGGTGGCTAAGTGAGCAACAGGTGCAGCCACGCATCGTCGGCGAGTTCGATGACAGTGCCCTGATGCAGGCGTTCGGCCAGTCGGGCAGCGGCATATTCGTCGCCCCCAGCGTGATCGCCGAAGAAGTGTGCCGCCAGTATGGCGTGGTGCTGATCGGCCACACCGAGGCCGTGCACGAGTCGTTCTATGCCATTTCGGTGGAACGCAAGGTCAAGCACCCAGGGATCGTGGCGATTACCGAGGGGGCGCGGCGGGAGTTGTTTCATTGGTGATTGTGGTGGTGGCTGCGCGGGTTTGCCCGCTCCCGCAGTTACTGCATAGGTCTCAATACCCGCGGGGAGTTTACCCGCGAAGAGGCCAGAACAGCCTTACAGGTGGTCTATGGTAAAGTCTCGCCCTTTCCAGATTCCGAGATACCGCTGCACATGACCCCTGTCTTCCGCCTCCTCAACCGCACCAGCCTGGTGACTCAGATCGTCATCGGCCTGCTCGCCGGTATCGCCCTTGCCCTGCTCGCACCCGCCGTCGCCCGCGACCTGGCCTTCCTTGGCAAGGTGTTCGTAAGCGCCCTGAAGGCCGTTGCGCCCGTACTGGTGTTCGTCCTGGTCATGGCCTCTATCGCCAACCACCGCCACGGCCAGGAAACCCACATCCGCCCGATCCTCTGGCTGTACCTGCTGGGCACCTTCGCCGCAGCGGTGGTGGCTGTAGTTGCCAGCATGCTATTCCCGTCCAATCTGGTGCTGAGCACTGGCGAGGCAACGTTGAGCGCGCCAGGCGGCATCGCCGAGGTGATGCAGAACCTGCTGCTGAGCGCGGTCGACAACCCGATCAATGCCCTGCTCAACGCCAACTTCATCGGTGTGCTGACCTGGGCTATCGGCCTGGGCGTGGCCCTGCGCCATGCTGGCGAAACCACCCGTACCGTGGTCGAAGACTTGTCCAATGGCGTGACCCTGATCGTGCGCGTGGTCATCCGCTTCGCCCCGCTGGGTATCTTTGGCCTGGTCAGCTCCACGCTCGCCCAGTCGGGCCTGCAGGCGCTGCTCGGCTACCTGCACTTGCTGGCGGTGCTGATCGGCTGCATGCTGTTCGTGGCGCTGGTGATGAACCCGCTGATCGTGTTCTGGAAGATCCGCCGCAACCCCTACCCGCTAACCCTGCTGTGCCTGCGCGAAAGCGGCATTACTGCGTTCTTCACCCGCAGCTCGGCGGCCAACATCCCGGTCAATCTGGCACTGTCGGAGCGCCTTGGCCTGCATGAAGACACCTACTCGGTGTCGATCCCGCTGGGCGCAACCATCAATATGGCCGGTGCAGCAATCACCATTACCGTGCTCACCCTGGCAGCGGTGCATACCCTGGGTATCCCGGTAGACCTGCCGACGGCCGTGCTGCTCAGCGTGGTGGCGGCGGTGTGCGCCTGCGGCGCCTCGGGTGTGGCCGGCGGCTCGCTGCTGCTGATTCCACTGGCGTGCAGCCTGTTCGGCATCCCCAGTGAAATTGCCATGCAGGTGGTGGCGGTGGGCTTCATTATCGGCGTGCTGCAGGACTCGGCCGAGACAGCGCTGAATTCGTCGACCGATGTGCTGTTCACAGCGGCGGCTTGCCAGGCCGAAGAGCGGCGTAACGCTTGAGGAACAAGGGGCCGCTGTGCGGCCCCTCGCAGGCAAGCCTACCATCGGTGATGTCAGTGATTGCTTAAGCCAGGCGCATTACCTAGGCTAGTGGCCTTTCCCCAGTAATGAGACAGGGCCATGTCAGAACACGAAACCGCAGGTGAAGGCCGCTTCAACAGCGTTGAGATCCGCATTCTCGGTTCGCTGATCGAAAAGCAGGCCACCAGCCCGGAAAGCTACCCGCTGACCGTTAATGCCCTGGTCCTGGCCTGCAACCAGAAAACCAGCCGCGAGCCGGTGATGAACCTTACCCAAGGCCAGGTTGGCCAGGCGCTTCGCGCCCTTGAAGGGCAGGACATGACGCGCCTGCAGATGGGCAGCCGTGCCGACCGCTGGGAACAACGGGTGGACAAGGCACTGGAGCTGGTGCCGGCGCAGCTGATACTGATGGGCCTGATGTTCCTGCGTGGCCCGCAAACCCTCAACGAACTGCTTACCCGCAGCAACCGCCTGCACGACTTCGACGACACCGATCAGATCCAGCACCAGCTGGAACGCCTGATCTCGCGCGGCCTGGCCTTGCACCTGCCACGCCAGGCCGGCCAGCGTGAAGACCGCTACACCCACGCCCTGGGCGATCCGGCAGAAATCGAGGTGATCCTCGCGGCACGCCAGCAGGAAGGCGGCGCCCGCAGCAGTGGCGGCAGTGTCTCGGAAGACCGCATCGAAGCCCTTGAAGCCCGCATCGCGGCGCTGGAGGCGCGCCTGGCCGAGCTGGAAGGCTAAGCCTTTACGGCTCGCGGTCGGGGAAGTTGCGGCAGCTCTTGCGTTCGGCCAGTTCCCGGTCACTGGGGCGCTGGTCGACGAACACGGTGCGGCCGTCTGCGTAGATTTCCAGGTAGCCCCAGTGCAGGTCCTGCTCTTGCTGACCGGGCTTTGGGGGGACTAACCACCAGGGTTCGCGGCTGATCAGGGTCATGGGTGTGATTCCTGAGGGGATCTGCACTAATCATAGACACCCTCGGGTTCTTCTTTGCCTGGACCGGCCCTTTCGCGGCTAAAGCCGCTCCTACAGGTACTGCACAGATTTTGAAGTCTGTGCGGTCCCTGTAGGAGCGGCTTTAGCCGCGAAGAGGCCGGTACAGGCTTACGCCGGTGCCGAAGTACGAATCAGGTGATCGAAGGCCGCCAGCGACGCCTTGGCCCCTTCACCCACAGCAATCACGATCTGCTTGTACGGCACGGTAGTCACGTCACCTGCGGCAAACACGCCCGGGATGCTGGTCTGGCCCTTGGCATCGACGATGATCTCGCCACGCGGCGACAGCTCGACGGTGCCCTTCAGCCAATCAGTGTTCGGCAGCAGGCCGATCTGCACGAAGATGCCTTCCAGCGCCACGTCGTGCTGCTCATCCGTGGTGCGATCCTTGTAGCGCAGGCCGGTCACTTTCTCACCATTGCCCAGCACTTCGGTGGTCAGCGCGCTGGTGATCACTTTCACGTTCGGCAGGCTGTGCAGCTTGCGTTGCAACACCGCATCGGCACGCAGCTGGCTGTCGAATTCGATCAGCGTCACCTGGGCGACGATACCGGCCAGGTCGATGGCCGCTTCCACGCCCGAGTTGCCGCCGCCGATCACCGCCACGCGCTTGCCTTTGAACAGCGGGCCGTCACAGTGCGGGCAGTAGGCCACGCCACGGCCGCGGTATTCCTGCTCGCCCGGCACATTCATTTCGCGCCAGCGGGCACCGGTGGCCAGGATCACGGCCTTGGCCTTGAGCGAGGCACCGCCGGCCAGGCGTACTTCATGCAGGCCGCCATCGGTGGCCGGAATCAGCGCTTCGCCGCGCTGCAGGTTCATGATGTCCACGTCGTATTGCTTGACGTGTTCTTCCAGTGCCGTGGCCAGTTTCGGCCCTTCGGTTTCCTGCACCGAGATGAAGTTTTCGATGGCCAGGGTATCGAGCACCTGGCCGCCGAAGCGCTCGGCAGCAACACCGGTGCGGATGCCTTTACGTGCCGCATAGATGGCCGCTGCCGCACCGGCCGGGCCACCACCGACCACCAGTACGTCGAAAGCGTCCTTGGCGTTGATCTTCTCGGCCTGGCGAGCGCCGGCACTGGTGTCGATCTTGCCGAGGATTTCTTCCAGGCCCATGCGGCCCTGGCCGAACACTTCGCCGTTCAGGTACACGCTTGGCACCGCCATGATCTTGCGCGATTCCACTTCGTCCTGGAACAGCGCACCGTCGATGGCCACATGGCGCACGTTGGGGTTGAGCACTGCCATCAGGTTCAGCGCCTGGACCACGTCCGGGCAGTTCTGGCACGACAGCGAGAAGTAGGTTTCGAAGGTGAACTCGCCTTCCAGCGCCTGGATCTGCTCGATCACTTCGGCACTGGCCTTGGACGGGTGGCCGCCGACTTGCAGCAGCGCCAGCACCAGCGAGGTGAATTCGTGGCCCATGGGTATGCCGGCGAAGCGCAGGCTGATATCGCTACCCGGGCGGTTCAGCGAGAACGACGGGCGACGGGCATCGGTACCGTCCGCGCTGAAGGTAATGAGGTTCGACAAACCGGCAATTTCCACCAGCAGGTCGTGCAATTCGCGGGACTTCGCGCCGTCGTCGAGGGAGGCTACGATCTCGATCGGCTGGGTGACCCGCTCCAGGTAGGTTTTCAGTTGCGATTTAAGCGTGGCGTCCAACATACGGGCGATTCCTTTTTTTAAAACTCGGATACAAAAACGCCCAGGCGATATCGCCCGGGCGTTTGACGGGGCGGTAACAACTTCAGCTTTGGCGGCTGAGTACCGCCCGCGACTGGCTCACAGTCTTAGATCTTGCCAACCAGGTCCAGGGACGGGGCCAGAGTAGCTTCGCCCTCTTTCCACTTGGCCGGGCACACTTCGCCTGGGTGGGCGGCGACGTACTGGGCAGCCTTCACTTTACGCAGCAGTTCGGCAGCATCGCGGCCTACACCACCGTCGTTCAGTTCGACGATCTTGATCTGGCCTTCCGGGTTGATCACGAAGGTACCGCGATCGGCCAGGCCGGCTTCTTCGATCAGCACGTCGAAGTTGCGCGAAATGACGTGGGTCGGGTCACCGATCAGCGGGTACTGGATCTTGCCGATGGTGTCCGAAGTGTCGTGCCAGGCTTTGTGGGTGAAGTGGGTGTCGGTGGACACGCCGTAGATTTCCACACCCAACTTCTGGAACTCGGCGTAGTTGTCGGCAAGGTCACCCAGTTCGGTCGGGCAGACGAAGGTGAAGTCAGCCGGGTAGAAGAACACGACAGACCACTTGCCTTTCAGGTCGGCTTCGCTGACCTGGACGAACTCGCCTTTGTGGTAGGCGGTGGCGTTGAACGGTTTGACTTGGCTGTTGATGATTGGCATGAGAGACGCTCCTTCATGGGGTTGGAATCAGTTGATGGATAGAATCCTAACTAATCATCCCGCTGAAGGCTCATTGGCAAAGCTCATGCTTGCGATTGGTTTTGGCTATAACCGGGGTTAATTAATAGAAGGGAATGGGCTGAGCAAACGATCACGAACCGAGGGGGCTGCCCCTGTAGGAGCGGCCTTGTGTCGCGATCGGGCCGCCAAGCGGCCCCAGGATTTCAAGCATGATGCAAAGATTGCTGGGGCCGCTGCGCGGCCCTATCGCGACACAAGGCCGCTCCTACACAGGCAAGTGTCCGTGCAGGAGTCAGCGAGTGACTGTACGCATGGTCACGAACTCTTCGGCCGCCGTCGGGTGCACGCCGATGGTTTCGTCGAACTGCTGCTTGGTCGCCCCGGCCTTCAAGGCAATGCCCAGGCCCTGGATGATCTCGCCTGCGTCAGGGCCAACCATGTGGCACCCCAGCACCTTGTCAGTCTCGGCATCCACCACCAATTTCATCAGGGTCTTTTCCTGAATGTCGGTCAGGGTCAGCTTCATGGCGCGGAAACGGCTTTCGAACACCTGCACCTTGTGCCCGGCCTCCAGCGCCTGCTCCTCGGTCAGGCCAACAGTACCGATAGGCGGCTGGCTGAACACCGCCGTCGGGATGTTCTGGTAGTCCACAGGCCGGTACTGCTCCGGCTTGAACAGGCGCCGCGCCACCGCCATGCCTTCGGCCAGGGCCACCGGGGTAAGCTGCACACGGCCGATCACATCGCCAATGGCCAGGATCGAAGGCGCAGTCGTCTGGTACTGCTCGTCGACACGAATGTAGCCACGCGCATCCAGCTCGACCCCGGTGTTTTCCAGGCCCAGGTTGTCCAGCATCGGGCGCCGCCCTGTGGCGTAGAACACACAATCTGCAACCAGCTCGCGGCCGTCCTTGAGGGTGGCCTTGAGGCTGCCATCTTCAAGCTTGTCGATACGCTGGATATCGGCATTGAACTGCAGGTCGAGGCCGCGCTTTTCCAGTTCTTCCTTCAGGTGTGTGCGCACCGAGCCATCGAAGCCGCGCAGGAACAGGTCGCCACGGTACAGCAGCGTGGTGTTGGCCCCCAGGCCCTGGAAGATGCCAGCGAACTCGACGGCGATATAACCTCCACCCACTACCAGCACCCGACGAGGCAGGTCCTTGAGGTAGAAGGCTTCGTTGGAGGTGATCGCCAGTTCCTTGCCCGGGATGTCCGGGATCTGCGGCCAGCCACCGGTCGCGATGAGGATGTGCTCGGCGGTGTAGCGCTGGCCTTCCACTTCCACTTCATTGGCGCCGGTCAGGCGTGCGTGGCCTTGCAGCAGGGTGACGCCGCTGTTGACCAGCAGGTTGCGGTAGATGCCGTTGAGGCGCTCGATCTCGCGGTTCTTGTTGGCAATCAGGGTGCCCCAGTCGAAATGCCCTTCTTCCAGGGACCAACCGTAACCTGCGGCCTGCTCCAGTTCATCCGCGACATGCGCGCCGTACACCAGGAGTTTTTTCGGCACGCAGCCGACGTTTACGCAGGTCCCCCCCAGGTAGCGGCTTTCGGCCACTGCCACTTTCGCCCCAAAGCCCGCGGCAAAGCGCGCTGCGCGCACACCGCCGGACCCGGCACCAATCACGAACAGATCAAAATCGTAAGCCATGTATTCAGTCTCCTAGGCAGGCGCACAGCATAACGCCGTTGGCCACCGCAAACAAAAAAGCCACCCTGAAGGGTGGCTCTCTAGGACCTGCGGGGCTTATCAGTAAGCCTTGCCAGCCTTGTAGAAGTTCTCGAAGCAGAAGTTGGTCGCCTCGATGTAGCCTTCGGCACCACCGCAGTCGAAACGCTTGCCCTTGAACTTGTAGGCGATCACGTTACCTTCGGCCGCTTGCTTCATCAGCGCGTCGGTGATCTGGATCTCGCCACCCTTGCCGGGCTCGGTCTGCTCGATCTTCTCGAAGATATCCGGGGTCAGAATGTAGCGGCCGATGATGGCCAGGTTCGACGGCGCATCTTCAGGCTTGGGCTTCTCGACCATCGAGTCCACACGGAAGATACCGTCACGGATCTCCTCGCCGGCGATGACGCCATATTTATTGGTTTCCTGCGGGTCGACTTCCTGGATCGCGACGATAGAGCAGCGATATTGCTTGAACAGCTTGACCATCTGCGCCAGTACACCGTCACCGTCAAGGTTGACGCACAGGTCATCCGCCAGCACCACGGCGAACGGCTCGTCACCGATCAGCGGGCGACCGGTGAGGATGGCGTGGCCCAGGCCTTTCATTTCGGTCTGACGGGTGTAGGAGAACGAGCACTCGTCGAGCAGGCGACGGATACCCACCAGGTATTTTTCCTTGTCGGTGCCCTTGATCTGGTTTTCCAGCTCGTAGCTGATGTCGAAATGGTCTTCCAGGGCGCGCTTGCCGCGACCGGTCACGATGGAGATTTCGTTCAGACCGGCGTCCAATGCTTCTTCAACGCCATACTGGATCAGTGGCTTGTTGACCACCGGCAGCATTTCCTTGGGCATGGCTTTGGTAGCGGGCAGGAAGCGAGTGCCGTAGCCGGCCGCCGGGAACAAGCATTTTTTGATCATATACGTCCTTAACAAAGGCTAGGCCTGTGGAATTCGGCGCAGTCTAATCAGGCGGCACTGACCTTACAATGCCCCTGATAGCGACCGATGCCATCATAGAGATACCCCAGTGTAGATAGTTCCGGGGGATCGTGAATTTTACCGGCATACATGACGGGCGGATGACAGCAAAATCAAGGTGCCCGTGCCGGCCTCTTCGCGGGTTCAACCGCGAAGAGGCCGGCACGGGCGCTACATCAGCTGCCAGTCCCCTGCCCGATCAGCACCCCCTCTACTGTCTGACCATATAGGTTAACACCGTCGTTGGCATGGAATTTCACCCGTGTCTTCTCGATTGAGCCCTCCACCAACCGTGGATCCTGCGGCCGTTCGTGGCGGTTGATCCACGCAGCAACGTCCCAGGCCTGCTGATCACTCAGGCTACCCGGCTTGCCCAGCGGCATGTTGGACTTGATGAACGACGCCGCCGTGTTGATACGATGCATGCCGGCGCCCCAGTTGTAGGAGTCCTTGCCCCACAGCGGCGGCATCACGTACTCACCGGCCACCTTCTGCCCTTCGCCGTTGTCGCCATGGCAAATCGCGCATTGCTCGCCGTACACCTGCTGGCCCCGCTTGAAGTCATAGCCGCCCTCGGGCTGCGCCACCTCCGGGTAACCACGCCCGGCAATCTCCACGCCCGTTGGCGCCTTGGTCGACAGCCAGTATGCATAGGTTGCCAGCGCGGTCATCTGCGGGCTGTCGGCGGCAGGCGGCTTGCCATTCATGCTGAACTGGAAACACCCCTGGATACGCTCTGCATAGGTATTCACCTTGTCGTTCTTCTTGCGGTACGCGGGGTACATCGGGTACGCACCCCACATCGGCGCCGAATGCGCCAGGCGCCCCTGGTCGAGGTGGCAGTTACTGCAGTTCAAGCCGTTGCCCACGGCCTCGGGCATCAGCCGGCGCGTGTCGACGAACAGGGCATGGCCCTCGCGCACCATCTTGCCAAAGGCATTGGCGGGCAACTCGCTTTCAGCGGGCGGCACAAACTGCGGCGCGGCCTGCATGCTGGGCACCTTCAGCTGCGACTGGTCTTCCATGGCGATCGGGGCGGCCTGGGCGCTGCTCATGGCCAGCAGCAACACGGCTGGAATCATCGGTTTCATGGCGTGACCTCCTGGCTGGCGGAGCGCGCGAAGAACTCGGCCACAGCCTTGATCTCGTCATCGGTCATGGCCTTGGCCACACCGACCATCAGCTGGTTGGGGTCATTGCTGCGGCTACCGTCGCGCCAGGCATAGAGCTGCGCCACCAGGTAACTGGCAGGCTGGCCGGCCAAAGGCGGAAAGTGTTCGCCCACCCCACCACCGCCAGGGCCATGGCACTGCACACAGCCCGGGATCTGCCGACTCCAGTCGCCGTACAGGGCCATGCGGGTGGTAGGGTCATCGGCAATCTGCTGGCGCCACAGGTCGCCGGCAGGGTCTGCCGGCAGGCTGGCGAGGTAGGCACTCACCGCCTTGATTTCATCCTCGGTCAGGGCCTTGGCCAACGGCTCCATCACCGGTTGCTTGCGGCTACCGCTGCGCCAATCGTGCAATTGCTTGCTGAGGTAACCGGCCGGCAGCCCGGCCAAACGTGGGAAGCCCGCTGCGGCAATGCCCTTGCCGTCCGGGCCATGGCACCCGAGACAAGCCATGGCGGCGGGGTCGGCCCCACCCTGGCTGAAGACTTTCTGACCGTCGACGGCATGCGCCGTGGGCCAGGCCAGGATCAGCAGGCTGCCGATCAGGACGCGTCTGAACGGTGTCATCACGAATCTCCTTTTCTTTTGTTATATGTTTAGGCTTAAAACATATAAGCAAAGACAGGATGGTCCGTTGCCTCAGATCAATGTCCGGAGATGCATTGGGTGGCGGCCGTGCGCACATCGCCCAGGCGCAGGGGGAAGTTATTCAGCCGCTCATGAAGCTTGATGCTGCTGCCGCTGCCACGCTTGTCGATGTCCACCAGCGCAGCCGGGCCCGCCCCGGAGCTGAGCTTCTGCGGCACGATCAGGCGCAGGCCGTCGCCACGCGGCTCTTCCACCAGCGGATCACGCGTATCGGCGAGCTTTTGCTTGATGCAGTCGGCATATTCACGCGGGGTCTTGCCGGAAATCACATCCAGCGTTTCGTGCGATTGCTCCAGCTCCGAAACGCTGACACAACCGCCCAGCGCCGCCACAGACACC
Organism: Pseudomonas sp. SAS7; assembly: GCF_052112345.1. Classification (NCBI taxonomy): domain Bacteria; kingdom Pseudomonadati; phylum Pseudomonadota; class Gammaproteobacteria; order Pseudomonadales; family Pseudomonadaceae; genus Pseudomonas; species Pseudomonas sp. SAS7. The sequence goes on from NZ_JBEGGO010000009.1 coordinate 116,778, forward strand.
ACCGCCACCATCCACTTCATTTAGAGCACCTCAGCCTTCAAGAATCCTGTTCGACCGCAGCCAGGCGCTTTTGCTCCCTGCATTGGCAGATTTATCGGGGCCTGGCCATCGAGCGCGCCAGTGTAACGGCACATCGTGGTATCTTTTGCCTTTACAGATCCAAACCTTGCGGAGCATCACATGAAATTCGTACACCAGCGCGAGCACCTCAACGAGGACGACATCGTCGTTATCGAATGCTCCCAGCGCTGCAACATCCGCCTGATGAACGACGCAAATTTCCGCAGCTTCAAGAACGGCGGCCGTCACACCTACCATGGCGGCCAGTTCGTTGACTTCCCGGCCAAGATCACGGTACCCAGCACCGGTTTCTGGAACATCACCATCGACACCGTGACCACCCGCCCGATCTCGGTAACGCGCAAGCCCACCTTGAGCCACAAGATCAAGATCATCCGTCGCTCGTCGTCGAAACTCAGATAAGACTGCCATGACCCAGAACATCAAGTACGTCATCAAATACAAGCTCGACGGCCAGCGCCGCTGGGACTTCGCCGTCATGCCCGACGCGTCGCAGGAACAGGCACTCGATGCCCTGCGCAAGATCCACGGCGACGACGCCGACAAGATCAGCGACATTCAGGTGAGCAAGGCACTGTAAGGCTGCGCGCCAAGGAGAACTGCATGAGCAACTGGCCCGACCGTCGTATCCTCGATTTGCTGGGCATCGAGTTGCCCATCCTCCAGGCGCCCATGGCCGGCGCCAGCGGGTCGGCGATGGCCATCGCCGTGGCCAGCGCCGGGGGGCTTGGCGCCCTGCCCTGCGCCATGCTCACAGGCGAACAAGTACGGGGCGAGATTGCAGCCTTTCGAAACGCTTGCCCGGGCCGCCCGCTGAACCTGAACTTCTTCTGCCACCAGCCGCCAGCGCCCGATGCCGAGCGCGATGCACGCTGGAAGCAGGCCCTGAAGCCTTATTACAGCGAAACGGGTGCCGATTTCACCGCCCCTACGCCAGTGTCCAACCGTGCGCCGTTCGACGAACAAAGCTGCCAGCTGATCGAGCAACTGCGCCCGGAGGTGGTGAGCTTCCACTTCGGCCTGCCCAGGGCTGACCTGCTGCAACGGGTGAAGGCCAGCGGTGCCAAGGTACTGTCCAGCGCCACTACGGTGGAAGAAGCAGTCTGGCTGGAACGCAATGGCTGTGACGCGATCATCGCCATGGGGTACGAAGCCGGCGGCCATCGGGGCATGTTCCTAAGCGACGACATTAACAGCCAGATTGGCACCTTCGCCCTGGTGCCGCAGGTGGTAGACGCGGTCAGCGTGCCGGTGATTGCCGCAGGCGGTATCGGCGACCACCGTGGCCTGGTGGCGGCGCTGGCACTGGGCGCTTCGGCAGTGCAGATCGGCACTGCTTACCTGTTCTGCCCCGAGGCCAAGGTTTCGTCGGCCCATCGCCAGGCGCTGGACAGCGCGCCCGCCAGCGACACGGCGTTGACCAACCTGTTTACCGGCCGCCCGGCGCGCGGCATCAACAACCGCATCATGCGCGAGCTGGGGCCGATGAGCGACCTGGCACCGCGCTTCCCGCTGGCGGGTGGGGCACTGATACCTTTGCGGGCGATCACCGATCCGCAGGGTAACAGTGACTTCAGTAACCTGTGGTCGGGGCAGGCGTTGCGGCTGGGGCGGCACATGCCTGCGGGGGAGCTGACCCGGGAGATTGCCGAAAAGGCACTGGCCTTGGTCAATCGTTAGGCATCTTCATATACAGGTTCGGCCTCTTCGCAGCACAAGGCTGCTCCTACACAGGTTGCGGCGCCTGTAGGAGCAGCCTTGTGCTGCGAAGAGGCCGGGCCTGCAAATGCATCACCCAGCCCCTTCCCGGCAAATGGCCTATCGCTATATAGTTCATCACATAACGATAACCCCAAGGAGCTGTCTTCATGCGTATCCGCCCATCCCACCTGGCCGTTACCGCCCTGGCCACCCTGTTCGCCTTCAACACTGCCTGGGCCGATGAGGTTCAGGTCGCGGTCGCAGCCAACTTCACAGCCCCGATCCAGGCCATCGCCAAAGACTTCGAAAAAGACACCGGCCACAAACTGGTCGCAGCCTACGGCGCCACTGGGCAGTTCTACGCACAGATCAAGAACGGCGCACCGTTCGAAGTGTTCCTCGCCGCTGACGACAGCACACCGAAGAAGCTTGAAGAAGAAAAGGAAATCGTCCCTGGGTCGCGCTTCACCTACGCCATCGGCACCCTGGCCCTGTGGTCGGCAAAGGAAGGCTACGTAGATGCCAAGGGTGACGTACTGAAGAAAAACGAATACAAACACCTGTCCATCGCCAACCCGAAAGCGGCTCCTTACGGCCTGGCCGCCACCCAGGTGCTGGACAAGCTGAAGCTCACCGAAGCCACCAAAGGCAAGATCGTCGAAGGCCAGAACATCACCCAGGCCTTCCAGTTCGTCTCCACCGGCAATGCCGAGCTGGGCTTCGTCGCCCTGTCGCAGATCTACAAGGACGGCAAGGTAACCAACGGCTCGGCCTGGATCGTACCGTCCAACCTGCACGATCCAATCCGCCAGGACGCGGTGATCCTCAACAAAGGCAAGGACAATGCGGCCGCCAAGGCGCTGGTCGAATACCTCAAAGGCCCGAAAGCCGCTGCGGTGATCAAGTCCTACGGCTATGAACTCTGATGCCACTGGACGCCAGTGACCTGGGTGCAATCTGGCTGACCGTCAAACTGGCCAGCCTGACCACCCTGATCCTGCTGGTTATCGGCACCCCCATCGCCTGGTGGCTGGCGCGTACGCGCTCATGGCTACGCGGGCCGGTGGGTGCGGTGGTGGCACTGCCGCTGGTATTGCCACCCACGGTGATCGGCTTTTACCTGCTGATCGCCCTCGGGCCGCACGGCTGGCTCGGCCAGGCTACCCAGGCGCTAGGCCTGGGCAGCGTGGTGTTCAGCTTCACGGGCCTGGTGATCGGTTCGACGGTGTATTCCATGCCATTCGTGGTGCAGCCGCTGCAGAATGCATTTGGCGCGATCGGCCAGCGCCCGCTGGAAGTCGCCGCCACTTTGCGCGCCAGCCCATGGGACACCTTCGTCCATGTGGTGCTGCCGCTGGCCCGTCCCGGTTTCGTCACCGCCAGCATCCTCGGGTTCGCCCATACCGTGGGCGAATTTGGCGTGGTGCTGATGATCGGTGGCAACATCCCCGACAAGACCCGCGTGGTTTCGGTGCAAATCTTCGATCACGTCGAGGCCATGGAGTATTCGCAAGCCCATTGGCTGGCCGGTGCCATGCTGATGTTTTCCTTCCTGGTGCTGCTCCTGCTGTACGCCGGACGCCGCGGCAAAGCTGGCTGGAGCTGACATGACCGCATCGATAGTGGCGCGCCTGAACCTGGCGCGCGACGACTTTACCCTGGACGTTGACCTGCACCTGCCCGGGCGCGGCATCAGCGCGCTGTTCGGCCACTCGGGCTCCGGCAAGACCAGCTGCCTTCGCTGCCTGGCCGGCCTGGAACGGGCCGCCAGCGCCTACATCGAGGTTAACGGCGAAGTCTGGGAAGACACCGCCCGCGGCTACTTCCAGGCCCCGCACCTGCGGCCGGTGGGCTACGTGTTCCAGGAGGCCAGCCTGTTCCCGCACCTGTCGGTGCGCGGCAACCTGGAATTCGGCTGGCGCCGGGTGGCGGCTGGCGAACGCAAGGTCAGCCTCGACCAGGCTTGCAAGCTGTTGGGTATCGGCCACTTGCTGCAACGCCGCCCGGCGACCTTGTCGGGTGGCGAGGCGCAGCGGGTGGGCATTGCCCGTGCTCTGCTCAGCAGCCCGCGCCTGCTGCTGATGGACGAGCCGCTGGCGGCGCTGGATGGGCCGCGCAAGCGCGAAATCCTGCCCTACCTTGAGCGCCTGCACGACGAACTGGACATCCCGCTGGTGTATGTCAGTCACGCTCAGGATGAAGTGGCGCGGCTGGCCGACCACCTGGTGTTGCTTGAACAAGGTCAGGTGGTCGCCAGCGGCCCGATTGGCGAAACCCTGGCCCGCCTCGACCTGTCGCTGGCCCAGGGCGAGGATGCTGGCGTGGTATTCGAGGGCATGGTGGTTGGGCACGATCCGCACTACGACCTGCTCGACCTGCGCCTGCCCGGCGGCAGCGGGCCGTTGCTGCGCATCGCCCACCCTGCGCAGGTGATGGGTAGCACGCTGCGGGTCAAGGTGCAGGCCCGAGACGTAAGCCTGGCACTGGCGGCAGACAGCACGTCCAGCATCCTCAACCGCCTGCCGGTGCGAGTGCGCGAAAGCCGCCCGGCGGCCAACCCGGCGCATGTGCTGGTCAGCCTGGATGCCGGTGGCAATGCCCTGCTTGCGCGCATTACCCGTTTCTCGGCAGACCAGCTCGGCTTGCATCCAGGCCAGGTACTGTTCGCCCAGATCAAGTCGGTGGCCCTTTTGGGCTGAGCATCCTGCGCACAGGTGTTGTCCATTGATCAATGACCTGCTCGAGGCCTGCCCGCCATGCTCGACTGCCCCCTGCCGCGCACCCTGCACTACGTTGACGACAGCCAGCCGGGCCTCACCCGGCGACGCTGGCGCGACCGTTTCATCTACCTGGATACCGATGGCCAACGGGTACGCGACAGCGAAACCCTCGCGCGCATCGCCGCCCTGGTAATCCCCCCGGCATATACCGACGTGTGGATCTGCACCGACCCGCAGGGCCACTTGCAGGCAACCGGCCGTGATGCCCGTGGCCGCAAGCAGTACCGCTACCACACGCAGTGGCGCGAATTGCGCGACCAGCACAAGTACGGGCGCATGCTGGCCTTCGCCAAGGCCCTGCCAAAGCTGCGCGAGCAGCTGGAAGCCCACCTGGCGCGCCCAGGGCTGGACCGGGAAAAGGTAATGGCGCTCGTGGTGAGCCTGCTGGACCACACCCTGATCCGCATCGGCAACCAGCGCTACCTGCGCGATAACCAGTCGTACGGCCTGACCACCCTGCGCAACCGCCACGTACAAGTCAAAGGCAGCACCATCCGCTTCCAGTTTCGTGGCAAGCGCGGCGTCGAACACAATGTCACCCTCAACGACCGGCGCCTGGCCAGCCTGCTCAAACGCTGCATGGAGCTGCCTGGGCAGGCGCTGTTTCAGTATCTGGACGAAGACGGCCAGCGCCATAGCGTCGGCTCGGGCGAGGTGAACCAGTTTCTGCAGCAGCTGACCGGCGCGGACTTTACCGCCAAGGATTACCGCACCTGGGCCGGTAGCAGCCTGGCGCTGGACCTGCTGAAGCCACTGGCCTGGGAGCCGGAGAATGAAGCCAAACGCCAGGTCGCGGCGATAGTCCGCCAGGTGGCAGCGCGCCTGGGCAACACGCCAGCCGTATGCAGGCGCTGCTATATCCATCCGGCAGTGCTCGAGCACTATGCACTGGGGCGCCTGGCCAGTTTGCCAAAAAACCGTGTGCGCAAAGGCCTGGACCCGGAAGAAGTGGCCCTGTTGCTGTTTCTTCAGGCGCTTGAGGAACAGGACGACCATTAAGCGTGTCTATCTAGCCCATGATGCGAAGAAATTTCCCATTAGCCGCCAACCCCCCTATTCTTGCCATCGAGCACCTTGGCCGACAAACCGTTGACGGTTTGCTTCAGCCCCTGCAAGTGAAGACACGCAACAGAATTTGTCTGTCGGGGAATTCCTATCCGCCGAAAGCGTCTTTAATGAGAAGGAAGAGGGACAAGCTCCCGCCGCTGTGGCAACAAGCCCTGCGGACTTTTACATCACCAAGGAGAACTACATGCTGATACTCACCCGTAAGGTTGGCGAAAGCATCGTCATCAACGATGACATCAAAGTCACCATTCTGGGCGTCAAAGGGATGCAGGTGAGGATCGGTATCGATGCACCGAAAGATGTCCAGGTCCATCGCGAAGAGATCTTCAAGCGTATCCAGGCCGGCAGCCCGGCCCCGGAAAAGCACGAAGACTCACACTGAGCCTACCCTCCCGGGGTGCATGGATGCGCTCGATCGCCAGGCTCAGGTGCCCAGTAGCTGACGCACCTTGGCGATCATCTCGTCCATGTCGAACGGCTTGTCGAATATCGCGGCGAACAGGGCCGGGCATCCTTGGCTGGCCTGCGCGCCGCTCATCAGAATGACCGGCAACTCGCACAGCGTCGGGTCTTCGCGCATGGCACGTACCAGTTCCTCACCGTTGAGCAGCGGCATCATGTAGTCGGTAATCACCAGCTCAACGCGTTTCTCCCTCAACGCCTCCAGCGCCTTGCTGCCGTTGCTCGCCTTTTCCACCAGATAGCCTTCGTCCTCCAGCGCAAAACCGAGGATATCGGCAATCAGGTATTCGTCATCGACGATCAGGATGGTGTTCATTGGCTCATCCGTCACCCGCTCCCCTGCGGTATCGGCGTCCCCGAGAGCACACCGCAGGCACCTTCGAATGCCCTGTGTAAGGTAATGCCCTGCGGCCCGATGAGCAGCTCGTGCAAGGCAGGGTCGTGGTGGCTGTCACGCACCTTGAGAATCGACATCATGCGCCGTAGTTGCGAGTCCAGCTCGACAAAGCGCATCAGCATCAGGTTGTCGACGATGCTCGACAGGTCCGGGGCCGGGGCGCTGATCTCGGCGCCGAAGATGTCGCGCATTTCCCAGGTCAGCATCACGCTGACATCACGCGCGCGCAGCTCGCCAGCGATGGCGCGGAAAAACGCGTTGAGCCGTGTCGGCTCGATGGCCAGGCGACTGAACGCACCCAGGCTGTCGATCAGCACACGCTTGCTGCCCCGCGCAGCAACAAGCTCGAGCAGCCGCGCGCCAACCTGGTCCAGCAGGCCCTCGGTGGTCGGCTGCCAACACAGTTGCAAGCTACCGCTTTGTTCCATTGCGGCAAAATCGTATCCCAACGACGCGGCCTTGCTGCGCAGGCGTTCGGGCGTTTCGTAGAAGCCAAAATGCAACCCCGGCGCCTGCGGGGTGCTGGCCGCCAGGAAGGCCAGGCCCAATGACGTCTTGCCGATCCCCGAAGGCCCGATCAACAGGCTGACCGAACCTGTGGCCAGGCCGCCGCCAAGCATTTCATCGAAGGTTGGCACCCCACTGCTGACGCGCGCCGAGGTGCAGCTGCCCGGCTGGCTGGGATGGCTGAACATCGCCTCCAAGCGCGGGTAGACGTGCATGCCGCTTTCATCGATAAGGCATTCGTGGCGCCCCGATAACGCCCCACTGCCACGGGTCTTGCGCAACTGGATATGGCGCATGGCGCGGCTGCCCACCAGTTGCTCACCCAGCTCGATCACCCCATCGACCATGGTGTGCTCCGGGCTGCCCTCGTCCAGCCGTGCGCTGGTGAGCAGCAGCACGGTGCAGCCGGCAAAGGCCGCATGGCCCTGCAGCTCGGAGACAAACTTCTTGGTATCCAGCGCGGTTTCGGCACGCACCCGGGCATTGAGCACGCCGTCGACAATCAACAGGCTGGCCTGCTGCCGGGCGATTTCCTGGCGCAGCAGCCGCACCACGGCATCCAGCCCTTCCTGCTCAAGGGTGTCGAAGGCACTGACGAACTGGATCTGGTCGCCGACCAGCGTCGGATCGAAAAAGTCCAGGGTGGACAGGTACTGGAACAGCCGCTCATGGGATTCGCTCAGCAAGGTGGCCACCAGCACCCGGCCGCCCGTACGCACGTGCCCGCAGGCCAACTGATTGGCCAGGATGGTCTTGCCGGCACCCGGGGGGCCTTGAATGATGTAGGAGGCGCCGGCTACCAGCCCACCCTTGAGCAGCGCATCGAGCCCTTCGATACCCGTCACCAACCGCTTGAGTGCCTGCACCATGATGCTTACCTGTCGAGTGGGCTGTTGGTCTTGACCTGATAGGTGGGCAAGTAAAGCTGCATGGAAGTTCCATGGCCGGGTTCACTGTCTACATGGATGGCGCCACCGCTCTGCCTGGCAAAGCCATACACCTGGCTAAGGCCCAGGCCAGTGCCCTTGCCGAACGCCTTGGTAGTGAAAAATGGCTCGAAGATGCGCGGTAGTACTTCTGGCGCTATCCCTTCACCGCTGTCGTCCACCACGAAGCGCACAAAGCTGCCGTGCAGCCCTTCCACCTCGCCAGCCAACTCGACCACTTCGGCCGTCAGGCTTATCCGGCCATCCCCTGCGATGGCATCGCGGGCGTTGAACAGCAGGTTCAGCAGCACCATCTGCAACTGCCCGGCATCCACTTCGATCAACGGCAAGCCCGCTTGCAACTGCACCTGCAGTTCAATCGAGCTGGGCAGTGCGTGCTCCAACAGGCCACGGGTGGCGGCTACAAGGTCTTGCGGTGCGACGCACGCCACATCGAGCTGGCGGTGACGGGCAAAACTGAGCAGCTGCTGGGTCAGTTCGGTGCCCCGCTGCCCCGCATCGAGAATGTGCTGCAGCATGCGCTGGATACGCGCCGGGTCCTGGCTGGCCAGCGCCAGGCGGGCCGAGCTGATGATGATGGTCAGCATGTTGTTGAAGTCATGCGCCAACCCCCCGGTCAATTGGCCCAGGGCTTCCAGCTTCTGCGCCTGGAACAGCTGGGCGCGCACGGCATCGAGCTGCATCGCCGACTCGCGACGGTCGGTGATGTCCCGCGTGACCTTGGCCAGGCCGATGATCTGGCCCTGGTCATCGCGGATCACGTCCAGCGCCGCCAGCGCCCAGAACTGTGTGCCATCCTTGCGCACCCGCCAGCCCTCATCCTGCGCCACACCCTGCTCCAGCGCCTGGCGCAGCAAGCGCTCGGGGCGGCCGTCGGCACAATCCTGGGGGGTGAAGAATAGCGAGAAATGCTGGCCGATCACTTCATCGGCGCGGTAGCCCTTGATCCGTTGCGCGCCAGCATTCCACGACACCACATGGCCGGTCGGGTCGAGCATATAGATGGCGTAATCCACCACCGACTGCACCAGCTGTTCATAGCGCTGGGCAGGTATGACGGGGTGATCGAGACAGTCAGCTGAAACCATGAAAACTCCGCTGGCACAGCAGGAGGGACGATATGACCTTAGCCGAGGGTAACCGCCAACGGCCCCCTGTGGCTAGCAATGGTCAGCGTTCAGGCTCGACCAGCGCAGGGCTGATACGGCGTGGCATGGCAACTTTGAGCAGCCACAGGCCAACCAGCAGGATCCCCCCGCCGCCAGCCAGAGCCATCCACCGCTGCGGCTGTGGGTGCTCGGCATCGAAACCGAGCATCAAGAGGTAGCCACCCAGGCTGATCAGGCTGAGGTAAAGAAAAGCCCCCAACACGATCACCAGCGCAAACAACAGCCGCCAGAACAGCCGTGGGCGCACGACACGCTCGCTAGCGTCGGACTGAGCCATCGCCGCATACTCTTGGATCCAATAAAGGGGCAACAGTGGCGTAATGACAGCAAGGTGTCAATTACCCAGTAGTTCGACCCTTCATTCTGTTGATCATAGGTGCTGCAGTTGACTCTACTATAACAATGGGTTATAAAGCGCGCTTGATTGCAAAGCCCTTCTGCTTAGAAGCGAGCTGGTCGTTGCGGCCCTTTCAAGCGTGCGAGTGTGGTGGAATTGGTATACACAGCAGACTTAAAATCTGTCGGCGTGAGCCTTGCGGGTTCGAGTCCCGCCACTCGCACCAAACTTCGTTGAAAAGGCGCCCTTGCGGCGCCTTTTTGCTGCCTGCCAGCAATGTCTTGCGCAGCTGCTAAAGTGGAACTTGTCCCCGTCCACTGGAACGCCACCATGCGCTACTCCCTGTTCGATGGCCAACGCGACATCATTATCCTGATCGCCCGCGTACTGCTGATGATCCTGTTCGTCTTGTCTGGCTGGGCCAAGCTCACCGGCTTTGATGGCACGGTTGGCTACATGACGTCGTTGGGCGCGCCTGCCCCCATGCTGGCGGCTGCAATTGCCGTAATCATGGAGTTTGTCGTCGCCATCCTGCTGATCCTGGGCTTCTACACCCGTCCGCTGGCGTTTCTGTTCGCGCTGTTCGTGCTGGGCACGGCGCTGCTGGGCCACCCGTTCTGGAACATGGTCGACCCTGAACGCAGCGCCAACATGACCCAGTTTCTGAAAAACATGAGCATCATGGGCGGCCTGCTGTTGCTGGCCGTGAGCGGCCCAGGGCGTTTCTCGGTGGACGGGCGCTGAGTCAGTCGTCTTCGCAGTCATCGAACCAGGCTGGGTGATCACGCTCCTCGTCATCGAGGTCATCCAGCGTTTCCTCGTCTTCTTCCACTTCATCCTCGGCGCCTTGGGCATCCGCCTCAGGCTCCATGTCGTCGTAGAGAAACTCATGGTCAAGCAGGTGATCGTGCTCGGGTTCGTGCAGGTCGTCTTCGTCGTGCATGCTGGCTCCTGGCGTGATGGCAGGCCTGTATAGGCTGAACAGGTTCTTAGGTCAATGCGTTCGCTTAATCCTGGGTTAACCGGCCGGGTGCAGCCTGTAGGCTCTCCCTTCAAACGTCTTTTGCCCGCCTTTCATGGCGGGCTTTTTTATGGCTGTGGGAGCATGACAGCCTCATGACCTGAGCTTCACGAAATACTGACAACCGGATTGGCACACTGGCCCCGCTCCGTACGTTCTTGCAGCCCGCCGCATCATTGCCGCGGGCTTTTCTTTTTGCGACGTGTTCTTGAAGCATGACCTGTAGCAGTTTTGCCCGACCCGGCAAGGGCTATGCTAACCCAGCGATAACCCAAGCTCACTCGGATAGACACGGAGGCTCTTATGAAAGCTGCTGTTGTTGCACTAGGCCGTCGCGTGGACGTAGTAGAAAAAACCCTGCGCCCCCTCGAACACGGCGAAGCGCTGCTGAAGATGCAATGCTGCGGTGTATGCCACACCGACCTGCACGTGAAAAATGGCGATTTCGGTGACAAGACCGGCGTCGTGCTGGGCCACGAAGGCATCGGCGTGGTTCAGGAAGTCGGGCCGGGCGTTACCTCGCTCAAGCCGGGCGACCGTGCCAGTGTTGCCTGGTTTTACCAGGGTTGCGGGCACTGCGAATACTGCAACAGCGGTAACGAAACCCTGTGCCGCGAAGTGAAGAACTCCGGGTACACCGTGGACGGCGGCATGGCCGAAGCCTGCATCGTCAAGGCCGACTACTCGGTCAAAGTACCCGACGGCCTCGATTCCGCTGCGGCCAGCAGCATCACCTGCGCCGGCGTCACGACCTACAAGGCGGTGAAAATCTCCAACATCCGCCCAGGCCAATGGATTGCCATCTACGGCCTCGGCGGGCTGGGCAACCTGGCCCTGCAATATGCCAAGAACGTCTTCAACGCCAAAGTGATTGCCATCGACGTCAATGAGCAGCAACTGCGCTTCGCCAGCGAAATGGGCGCAGACTTGGTGGTCAACCCGCTCAACGAAGACGCTGCGAAGGTTATCCAGGCCAAGACCGGTGGCGCCCACGCCGCCGTGGTGACTGCCGTCGCCAAAGGCGCGTTCAACTCGGCCGTCGACGCCCTGCGCGCTGGCGGGCGGCTGGTTGCCGTCGGGCTTCCGTCGGAGTCCATGGACCTGAACATTCCCCGCCTGGTGCTGGACGGGATCGAAGTGGTGGGCTCACTGGTAGGCACACGCCAGGACCTGCAGGAAGCCTTCCAGTTTGCGGCTGAAGGAAAAGTAGTGCCCAAGGTGACCCTGCGGCCAATCGAGGATATCAACCAGATCTTTGATGAGATGCTGGAGGGCAAGATCAAGGGCCGTATGGTTATCCAGTTCGAAGGTTGACAGCCTTAGGCTTGTACGAAAAGTCGCCGAGCGGCGATCAGGCAAGGCGAAAACAGGCGAGTAAGCGGAGGTTGCTAGTTGCAAATGAGCATTCCCAGCCCATTTTCAACGCAGTATGATCGTCGCGCAGGCACTTTTCGTACAAAGCCTAGGGCAGATCATTTCGCTCGACCGCCAAGCCCGTAGATGATCATCTTCGGGCTTGGCGGTCTCTCGATAGTCAAGGGACAGACCATGAGCTTCGATTGGCACGCCGGGCCGATTACCCGCACCACTGCGCTGGACAAGCACTACCGCAATACGCAGAAGGTTCGTCAGTTTCTGCTCAGTGAATGTGGGGAGGCATTCAGGTTCGATCGCGCCTTTATGGCCTGGATCAAAAGCGGCGCACCCTCAACGATGGGCGAAGTCGCGGACGAATGGCAGCGAATCAATCGATGACAGCCGGCGCCTGAGGCCTGCAAGCAAGGTTGTGCGGTGGCCGCGTCTTTCAGCATCTTGTCCAATGATTCCACCATGCTGGAATAATCCATTTCCTGACTCCGTCAATGTTGGATTTGGCTTTAGTTCAACCATAGCTTGGGAACGTTTCAATACTTTGATGGGGAGCGAGGACGAAATCACCCGCCCCCTTCCCAATGACCGGCTCCTCGCGGTCGAGGTTCAAGTTGAGTGTTCAAAATGCCGTGTATGCGTAGGTGGACGAAAGCGGGCGCATGAAGCACAGGCGAGTTTCCTGACGCCAGCAAAGACAGGCTGAAGCATTACGATTCTTCCATTACAGGTAGGGGCCGCCCTTGTGAAACTATGGATTGGAATGGCGCTCGTAGTCGCGCTGAGTGGGTGCGGGACAATGCGCACTGTGTCGAATGAACCAAAGGCTATGGACGACCTGGCGCAATGGAATTCCTACTGCCCGGAGATCCCGCGGATGTATAGCGGTGTTGCCTACCAGTTCTGCAACCTGACTGCACCGGAACGCACGGGAGTACATCCAGACCCCTATCAAGTCCTGGTAGACATGGCTGCGTCTGGCATTGCTGATACCGTTGTGCTGCCGTACACCAGTTATCAGCAATACAAGCACGGAAACATGGTCATACCAAGCTTCAGCCCGCAGATGCCTCAGGCACGGGCTGAGCCGGATCTTTAGCAGCCATCAGACCTTGGCGCTGGAGTCGTCAGGCGCAGGGCGCAGCTACCGCCCACACCCTAGGGACGTTGTGTTTAACCACCTGACCTCCCCGGTTCAACAGCGGCCTAGCAAAATCTGAGTTCGCACGGGTTCAAGCCACAAGCTGCTGACCAAGGCAGTCAACCGGTACGTTGTGATTCTGTACGCTCACCACCGAATCCCAGCCCTTGGTCGCGTTCCAGTAGATGCATGAGCCCGTCGAATAACGATCCTGCCAGCACAGGACATCACCCCTTTCAATCCGCGCAGGCGACTCCAGTTTGATGATTGTGTAGCCGCCCTGCCCTTCTACCCAGATCGCAATGCGATCCAAGTTCATCCTCTCAACCACGCCAACGGTCAGCACTCCGGTTCCCTCCATAGAAAGCCAGTGCGGATGAAACACGATTTGAAATCAAAATGCCACTATCGAAAAAAGGGCACGCATGAAGTCATTTCTGAGGCGTTATGCGCTTCGGTTCCAGTGGAAGGCGACAGCCAGTATGGTGAATGCCAGCACAGCCTCGGCTACCAGAAACGCGCCGTAAAAGTCTTCCGAAAACATGTCAGTTATTCCGCAGGTAAGCGTTGGGATAGGTGCGCCACGCGTCTGACGCAGTACGCCACTCTCAGAGCGATCACCGCTCTCGGAAGTTCATCGCATTTGCGCCACTGCCAAGGGAGGCATTCAATGCTTTTTAGGCAGCCAAGCAGCGATAAGCCACAGAACACCCGTGGCAAGCACCCAAGGCCACCTGGCTCCCGGGTTCAGAACCATCCCTATCAGGGCAAGAATAATCAGCGCTACCCCAGCCCAGCGCCTGCGCTTCGTGGTGAACCACCGCTGGAATGCTCTGTGCTTTCCCCGCAACCGCATTACCACTCTCCCTGTCTGGTAAGCGCAAAAGCATATCACCGCTATTCATCGGCTCGGTCGTGAGGCTGTTCCGAGCCCACAGACTGAACGTGATAGTGCTTGCGCATGACAAAATTACAAGCTGTGCGTAAAGCCTCGAAAAAAATGAATTTGGTAGTTGCCTGTTCAGTCAAGAATTATGAACGCAGTAAATCTGACGAGGTGACAGCAATGACTATCCAAGCAGAGACACTCGCTCAACTGACCGAGGCGCTACAGAAGCACGGCATGACCCTGGTATCAGACGTTGCATTTACCAGAGCGCCTTACAGGTACAACCACCGCTGGATCTGCACCGTAGAGTAAAGACCTTCATGGCCGGCGGTCTGGGATAGATCCTCCGCCGGCCCCACTAAGCTCAACGCTCTTCTTGCACTCGGCGAACCACGCCGATGGCACGCTCAACATTTGACCGTCCACAGCTGATCAATCCGCGTCGTATAGGATTGGCTCATCATCTCCCTCCTCATACCCCAGTCCGGTGTCGCCGGCACGCTGGCGGCCCGCATTGTCCCTCTCCCCCAGCGCTGGTTAATGTCATCCATCACCTGCATCAGTCGGTCACATCCCACCGACTGCTTGAGCGCGAACAAATCTTCTGAAAATTCGCCTGGTTGCCGCAGGTCCATCAACAGCACCTCTGCCTTGCTGTACCGAAACCCTGGCCTGAAGATCCGGCCAACCGCGTCGGTAGCCAGCCTGGTCAGCAACAGCGTGTCGCAGGTTGGGTATGGCAGTTCTACCAATGCGCCTTGGGCGTGGTGCGCCTCGTCTGGGTTGAACATGCCGGTACGGATGCTGACGCGCATGCGCTTGCAAACCGATCCCTGGGCACGAAGCTTTTCCGCCGCGCGTCCCACATAGGTGGCCACGGCCTGCTTGAGCGGCGCCAACTCGGTCACACGTTTGCCGAACATCCGGCTGCAGCAGATTTCCTGCTTCGGCGGTTCGGCCTCATCGAGCTCAAGGCACGGCGTGCCAGCCAGTTCCCGAGCCGTCTTCTCCACCAGCACACTGAATTTCTGCCGCAGGGTCCAAGCATCGGCCTTGGCTAGATCCATCGCCGTGTAAATGCCCATCGCCTCAAGGTGCGCGGTCATCCGCCGGCCAACCCCCCATACCTCTTTCACATCGGTGTTGCGCAGCACCCAATCACGCTTGAATGGATCGGTAATGTCGACCACACCGCCAGTCTGGGCTTGCAGGCGCTTGGCCGTGTGATTGGCCAGCTTGGCCAGGGTCTTCGTACCGGCGATGCCGACACCCACGGGAATACCGGTGCACTGGAAGATCCTGGATCGCAGCTTTCGCCCGAACTGCGTCAGGTTCTCCCGAATGCCGGAGAGGTCAGCGAAGCATTCGTCGATGCTGTAAACCTCTGTCGCGGGCACCATCGACTCGATCAACGTCATGACACGCTCGCTCATGTCGCCATACAGCGCGTAATTACTGCTGAAGGCCATGATGCCGTGCTGTCGCAGCTTGTCCTTCGCCTGGAAGTATGGCTCGCCCATCTTCACGTAAGGCTTGGCGTCGTATGACCTGGCAATCACGCAGCCATCGTTGTTGCTCAGTACGATGATCGGGGTCTTGGTCAGGTCTGGCCGGAAAACGCGCTCGCAACTCGCGTAAAACGAGTTGCAATCGATCAGCGCAAATACCTGGTCACTGCGCATGGTCGCGAACGCTGTAACGCACGACACCCCAGATGACGAGTTCATCGCCCTCCATGATGTACCGCGGTGGGTAGGCCGTATTCTCCGATTTCAGTATCACCACACCGTCGCGACGGTGCAGACGCTTGCAAACCGGCTCGCTGTTGACGGCAGCAATGACCACATCGCCGTGCTCGGCCTCGCGCCCGCGGTCTACGATGACGATATCGCCCGAGTAAATCCCTGCGCCTTGCATGCTGTCGCCCTCAACTTTCACCAGATACACATGGGGCGCACGGAGGTCGAACAGTTCATCAAGGGAAATATGGCCTTCCAGATGGTCCGCTGCAGGCGATGGGAAGCCAGCCGGAACGTGAAACGAATAGAGCGGTAACGGTTCGGTACCACCGGTTGGCGTACCCAGGAATGTGATGGTCATGATGGAAGGTCCAATGCAAACTGTATGCATATACAGTAAATCTGGCATCGGGTGTCCGGTCAATCCTGGGCGGTGAAATTTCTGACAGGCGAGAGGTGGGATATGTGCGGACGGTACTCGATCTACGAGTCAATGGATCACTATCTGCGCCAGTTATCGTTGGACCTGGTGGTCATCAATGGCTACGACCACGAGTCAATCAGGCGCTACAACGTGGCGCCGTCGACCCGCGTCGAGATCATACGCCAGCTAGACGGCTCGCTCAGTGTGGATCGGGTCAGGTGGGGATGGTCGCCTTTTTGGGCGAAGGGAAAGAGGCCGGACCCGATTAATGCTCGGGCCGAAACGGTGGTAACGGGGAAATTCTTCAAAGGCCTGTGGCCAGATGGTAGAGCCCTGGCACCGGCGAACGGATGGTTCGAGTGGATACCCGACCCGGTGGATCCGAAGCGCAAGCAGCCGTACTACATCACAAGCGCTGATGGAGGGCCGCTCTACTTTGCTGCGCTTGCAGAGGTACACCAGAGCATAGAGCCAGATGAGCGCGATGGGTTTGTAATCATCACCGCAGCTGCGGATCAGGGGCTGGTCGACATACACGACAGGAAGCCTCTGGTGCTGACACCGGAGACGGCCAAGGAATGGCTGGACCCGGCAACATCTCCAGCGCGCGCGGCAGCGATTGTTGACGGGGGCTGCAGGCCGGCTGAGGATTTTCGTTGGTATCCAGTCGGCAAGGCGGTGGGTAATGCAAGGACCGAGGGTGAATCATTGATTGCGGCGATAGACAGCGAAAATCATCAGGGTCAGCTAGAGTTTTGATGAGTTGAAGCACCGCGAGGCAACGATCATGCTAAAACAAGAAGCAGACGACGTGATTGAGCGTATCAGGGACGATCTGAAAAGGCACGGCGTGCTGATCGGCTACGATCCAGAGCTTACCAGTGCTGATTTCGGGTGCGACCTGGACCACCACACTGCTCAGGTCAGAGATGATCCGAACAATCGTGTGTTGCGTATCGCAATACATGATGAAGGCTTGTGGGCCCAGCTGCGACAGGGGGCGGTGTATCGCTGCAGTGTCAGTGATTGTCGAGGGAAGCTCTTCGGCATACCTATCATGATAGAACCAAGAACCGATGCGTCCTACACCATTCAATACAAGCTCTCTGAAGGGTAGAAGGTAGTCTGCCGGCGAGTCTACCCGAGCGGTGGAAGCGCCTTACCGCGTGCCTCGGCCACTAAACGGGTAAGCAGCCCAGTAAAGCTGGCCCTGGCAAACTTTACGAGGGTTGAAGTCGATATTGCCGGGGTTGTTTTGCGGGTGCCGCATGGTGTGGACATGAGTTCTCTGCTGGGGAAGAGAAGCCCGCGCTCGGCAGGCAACGATGTGTCTTTTATGTTGATGGAACGTCCAATCTGCATGTACCCATGCATGAGATTGGCAATGAAAAAGGGATTTTTTGCGTTTGGGATGGTGACCTGCTTGCTTACCGGCTGCTCCCACTACTCCAGTAGCGCTTATGAGAGCTCTACCCGCCCACATGAAATCGCGTGCGATGACACCCCGCCAAATCAACCTGGCTGTTACAACCGCCAGTACCAGGAAGGCATTCTCAACAAGCTGGTTGATTCCATTCGCGAAAGACGGTGATGGCTTATGGACAACGTTATCTTGCCACTCATGGGGCCAGCTAGCTAAACGCCCTGGAGACCAGCATCCAGGGCTTCGTGAGTTGGGCCAGCCCATTACCAGCACGGATACATTCACTGATATTTTTTAGGAATTTGCTGGATCGCTGACGACTTTGACAGAAGGCGTGCTTTTTCCAGAGATGAGCTCATGCTCATCGACCTTGGAGATGCGGATCTGTCTGTGGAAATCACGACCGTTATCGTAAATTATAAGAATTTCGCCGTCATCCCCGAAGCTGACAACGGGATATGAAACCTGAATAGAAGCGTCTGGCTCAACAATCTTTTTATAGCGGTATGTGGAGATAATCTACTGCGTTGCACACTGGTCCCCGCTATCCTGGACGGATCATAAGCTTGCGCCAGCTCTCGATGCGTTGGGACACACCGGCTGAGCAGGTCGGACAGCGCCATGGCGTCGCTGATGACTATGGAGTGGGCTTTATCAGAGATCAATCCGTGATTGGCGGTTCGCCATAACAAGGAGATAGAGCGCGGCTTCTTCGCGGATGAGCTGGGAGATGCTGAGGCTTCAGCGAAGCAGGAGACAAAGCTGCTCGGAAGTTGATCTCCAATGGCGACGCTAAGCTGCTCACCAAAGCTCGCCAGTTCCAGTTCCGCCTGTTCAGTGCGGAAGCCGCAGCGCTTCTTGAAGCCCCATGAACCCAGATTTTGGAAGCCTCCAAGCAGCGCATCGTGAGTCTCTAGATGGAGAGTAATGGCAAAGTGGCATCCATTTGATATCCTTCGACTTCACGCCGGAGGGTACAAAAATGGCACGTAAGGGAAAAACCCTGAGCAGGACTTTGCGAAAAGAATTCGCTAATGGATTGGCGCTCCCTAAAAGCTTATTTTTTTTACACAACGTCAAGTATACAGCTATTGCTGAGGTTTTGCTCGAGGGCAAGATTAAACCTAAAATCTTGGTGGAATTTACGCCCACTCAGTTGAAAGCGCTTATGGAGAGTAGAATATATCACCTCGGCGGAGGCGCGCATGCGAATCTAAGGAAAAGAGAAAGTTACGGAATTTACAAGAGGCCGCCAAAACCAAAACCTCCTTCGGAAGAGGTCGCGGAAGCGCATCGGGTGATCCAAGAGCAAAGGCAAATAATCGAGGAGCTGAATAGAAGCGAAGAGTGCTCGCAGCGTTCAATTAGATCAAAAACCAATTTAGTCCGCGAAATAGAACAGCGAGCATCTGACCTCGAACGAGATCTCGTGGAAAGCCGAAAGATCTACCAATCTGCACTTGATGAAAACAGAAAGCTCAAGGAAAAAATTGATCAGCTACTGGGCAAAGAGGGGCGGATGAAAAACTCGACAGACAAACAAGTAAATTCCTTGGATCCAAACCCTTACAAGCATCGGCTACCAGGCAGTCATGGATGAGCTAAAGACGATCGTGGCTTGATCGACTAGATGAACTGGGCCGGCTTGCGCACCCAACCCCCAGTACTGCAGCAGTAGCGGAAGTAACCGACCTCAGGCCGCTCATGTAGCGGCATGTGAACGGAGCCTGTCTAGTATGGTTTGGCCAGTTTCGGCGACTTACGCCAGCAAAACCGAGAAGCTTTCCAGCGGTTTTAGACAACCGAAACAACCGTCCTCCGGCGTTCTGCCGAAACCAAACCCCGATTCGCTTCACTAGCATTTTCTCGCCAGCCTAGCCCCTTCCCAATAGGCCGTACGTCAGCAAGATCTCGGGCAATGGTTCGACCTGGGCGGTACACCCCCACGGCCTGGGCGTGAACGGCTGCACAGAGATGTGCCGGCCGCTACGCCCAACTGATAGAGCATGATCTGTAGTAGGAGATCGACGCAGAATAGCGCGATTAGGCTACACCCACAGACCCGCGAGTCTGATGCGCATTCATCCAACGGTTCGCAAGAGTTACGCAGACGAGCGGCACGATAGTCCACACAATGTCCGACCATAACTCCCCACCACTGGATTTATCCGTTACAAAAGCGGGAACATCTTGCCCGGTGTATAAGTATGTCAGAGCCTTAGCTAGGCAATGTGTGAGATTATCAGTTGCCATTATGCAAAGCAGAGACACGACCAGGAGATTAATCATGTAAGAGGTCTTGCCATTTCCACGTTTTTTTGACACCCACAACCCCATTACCATAACTACAATGGCGATAGTGTAAGCTACGAACGCCAGCCACACTTCCCTGCCATACGTAACCCACGCCAGCAGAGCGCCAATGGCTGCGGCCACCATGATTGACAGCGCATCAAGGCCAGTCTGCTTGACGCCTATTACCAACGACTTGTCATACCCGAAAATCTTAAACATCTACTTAACCTTGTCTCAAGGTGAATCAACCAGAATGGCTTGCCTGTCTCATTGGATATTGGCAAAGCATGGCATTTTGACATCTCGCTGACGCGGCGTCACTTCATGTTTGATACGCGCACCAACGGGAGGTCAATTTCGGACCACCCTTGCTGAAGCGCCCTCATCACTCATCCTCGTTTGCTTATAGGCAGGCAGCCTCGGCACACTTCAGAGCTGGACCCACTTCTCTCGGTCGGTGCGCGCACATCGCCATCTCGTGAGCACCGTGGCGGCGCGAGTGGCTGTGTGGCCTCAGGCGATAGCAGCGGTATGCGAGCCGGCGCCGGAAGTCGAGGACATCAGTCACGCGAGCAGGCTGCTCGAACATTCCAAGGAGGGGATAACGAAGCGGGCGTACTGGCGGATCGGCGAAGTGGTTTCTTCTGCCAAATAATTCGCTGATGCGGAACGATGCCTCGGGATGCGGAAACGACCGGGTTTTCCTGGGCGCAAATAAAAACCCCGCAGACGTTAATCTGCGGGGCTTTCGAATGGTGGAGGCCGAGGTCGGAATCGAACCGGCGTAGACGGATTTGCAATCCGGAGCATAACCACTTTGCTACTCGGCCTCAAAGGTCGGATCTAGCTGCTTGCGCTTTGCTATCTCCTTGAAACGCTGAACCTTTTTCAAAGTTTGCTGCGTTTCGATGGGCGCCATTATGTCTTCATTCTTTTAACCTTGCAACCCCCTGAACGAAAAAAAATTTCAACGGGTTCAAGGTGTTAGCGCAGGCGGCCGAGTTTACTCCACAAGCCCACCACGGTGTTCTCCACCGTGCCGCTGGCTGCCATGCCGATTCGCTCCTGCAGGCTCTTGCGTTCGGCATAGTGCAGGTGGAACAGGTTGGCGTTGCGCGCGCGTGCGCTGAGGTACTCGTCGCTGGTCTGCAGTTCGTCCACCAGCTGGCGGTTGAGTGCGGCTACGCCGAGCCAGACTTCGCCAGTGGCCACTTCGTCGATGTGCAGCTGCGGGCGGTAGCGGGCGACAAAGTCCTTGAACAGCTGATGGGTGATGTCCAGGTCTTCCTGGAACTTCTCCCGGCCTTTGTCGGTGTTCTCGCCAAACACGGTCAGGGTGCGCTTGTATTCGCCAGCAGTCAGCACTTCAAAGTCGATATCGTGCTTTTTCAGCAGGCGGTTGACGTTAGGCAACTGCGCCACCACCCCGATCGAACCCACTACGGCAAACGGCGCACTGACGATTTTCTCGCCGATGCAGGCCATCATGTATCCGCCGCTGGCGGCCACCTTGTCGATGCACACGGTCAGCGGGATGCCCGCCTGACGAATGCGCGCCAGTTGCGACGCCGCCAGGCCGTAGCTGTGCACCAGGCCACCACCGCTTTCGAGGCGCAGCACCACTTCGTCACGCGCGGTGGCGAGGGTCAGCAGCGCGGTAATCTCGTTGCGCAGGCTTTCGGTGGCAGAGGCTTTGATGTCGCCATCGAAGTCCAGCACGAAAACCCGGCCCTTTTCCTCGGCCTTGCCTTTCTTTTGCTGTTTTTCCGCCTTGGCTTGCTGCTTGCGCAAGGCCTTGAGCTGGGCCTTGTCGAGCAGGCCGGACTCCAGGCGCTCGCGGAGGTCCTTGTAGAATTCGTTCAGGCGGGTGACCTGCAGCTGCCCACCCGGTTTGCGCCGCCCTTTGCTGCGCAACCCGGCGATGGCCGACAACACCACGAGGATGGCGATGACCAGGGTGGCGGTTTTGGCGAGAAAGCTTGCGTACTCGGCAAGAAACTCCACGTTGACTCCTTAAATACCTGCGCCAAAGCGGCGCGTAGCTGTTGCAAGCATACCGCTGCACCTGAGGCGCTGCCAGCCGGTGTAAACGCTGGCAACACCTTTCAAACAACCTTTTCAAACGCTTGTATGTTTTTTCGTTGACAGCCCGTGTGCTGCATCCTAACCTCGCAGCAACCTCCAAACAGGCCGGAACCTTTCGTGGGCAACCTCTACCTGATCCGACATGGCCAAGCCTCCTTCGGTGCCGATGACTACGACGTCCTCTCGCCCGTGGGCGTGCGCCAGAGCCAGGCCCTGGGCGAGCATCTGGCCCAACTGGGTATTCGGCTGGACCGCTGCGTGGCAGGCGACCTGCGTCGCCAGCAGGATACCGCACGCCTGGCCCTGGAGGCCTTGCATGCCAGCGGCTGCCCGGTGCCGGCTGTTGAGACCGACGCCGCGTTCAATGAGTTCGATGCCGATGGCGTCATCCGCGCCCTTTTGCCCGGGCTGCTGCCAGAAGAACCCGATGCCCTGCACATCCTGCGCAATGCTGCGCAGCACCGCAGCGAGTTCCAGCGCCTGTTCGCCTTGATGGTGCAGCGCTGGCACGCGGGCGAACATGCCGACGATGGCCTGGAAAGCTGGCAGGCGTTCACCCGCCGTGTACAAGCTGGCCTGCAGCGCGTGCTGGATGCCGCTGGCAGCGGCGACAATGTCGCCATCTTCACCTCGGGCGGCACCATCGCCGCCCTGCTCCACCTGGTTACCCGTATTACCCCCAGCCAGGCGTTCGCGCTGAACTGGCAGATCATCAACACGTCGCTCAGCCAGCTGAAGTTTCGCGGCCGCGACGTGGCACTGGCCTCCTTCAACAGCCAGGCCCATGTGCAGTTGTTGAGGGTACCGGAGCTTGTCACCTATCGATGAGCCCGGTTTGTTGTGTCCCTGCGGGGACGTGTAAATAACTCTATAAGGAATGCGCCATGACCTCCGTAGCTGATGCCGTCAAAAAGATGCAAGAGAAGTTCAACCCATCCGCTGCCGCCGGCCTGGACCTGGTGTTCGGCTTCAACATCACCGACGAAGGCAAGCAATACGCGCTGATCGTCAAAGACGGCACCTGCGACCTGCAGGAAGGCGAAAATCCGGACGCCAATTGCACTCTGGTGATGGACAGCGAAACCCTGAAGGGCATCGTCAGTGGCGAAACCGACGGCATGCAGGCCTTCATGGGCGGCAAGCTGCGCGTTGAAGGCGACATGATGCTGTCGATGAAGCTCAGCGAGCTGTTCCCGTCCTGAGGGCTGGGTACACCGGGTGATCGAAAAACCGAAGCCTTGCCGGCTTCGGTTTTTTTTTGCCCTGCATTCGGTGCAGTGATCCACCTGCAACACCCTCGCCTATATGGCACCTGGCACGCTTGTTCCAACGCCAGCAGGCCATTAGATTAGCCAATAGTCCTTGCGATCGAGAATAAGGAAAACGCATGACGCTCACCGACCAGTCCACCCAGGTACGCCCCGGCGAAGAACTCGACGCGGCCGTCATCGACCCTTTCCTCAAGGCCAACATCCCCGGCCTGGACGGCCTGCCGAGCATAAGCCAGTTTCCCGGGGGGGCCTCCAACCTCACCTACCTGGTCAGCTACCCGGGCCGGGACTTTGTGCTGCGCCGCCCGCCCTTCGGGCAAAAGGCCAAGTCGGCCCACGACATGGGCCGCGAGTTCCGCATCCTCAATCAGCTTAACAGCGGCTTCCCCTTCTGCCCCAAAGCGTATGTGCACTGCACCGACAGCAGCCTGATCGGCGGCGAGTTCTACGTCATGGAACGGGTCAAGGGCATCATCCTGCGCTCGGACATCCCCGCCGAGCTGAACCTGGACGCCCGCCGCACCGAGGCCCTGTGCAAAAGCTTTATCGACCGCCTGGTCGAGTTGCACCAGGTGGACTACAACGCCTGTGGCCTGGCCGACCTGGGCAAGCCGGAAGGCTATGTGCAGCGCCAGATCGAGGGCTGGACCAGCCGCTACGAAAAAGCCCTGACCCCGGATGCCCCGCACTGGGAAAAGGTGACCGCCTGGCTGCACGATAAAATGCCCGCCGACCATCCGAAACCCGCCATCGTGCACAACGATTACCGCTTCGACAACGTGATCCTCGACGCCGACAACCCCATGCGCATCATCGGTGTGCTGGACTGGGAAATGGCCACCCTGGGCGACCCGCTGATGGACCTGGGCAACAGCCTGGCCTACTGGATCGAGGCCGACGACCCGGCGCCGGTGCAGATGATGCGCCGCCAGCCGAGCAACGCGCCGGGCATGCTCACCCGCCGCCAGTTCGTGGATTACTACGCCGAGCGCGCGGGCATCCCGCTGGACAACTTCGATTACTACTATTGTTATGGCCTGTTCCGCCTGGCCGGCATCGTCCAGCAAATCTACTACCGCTACTTCCACGGCCAGACCCAGGACAAGCGTTTCGCCCAGTTCATCCACATGAACCGCTTGCTGGAGCAGATGAGTTTGCAGGTCATAGCCAAGTCCAGCCTCTGAACAACGCCCACGACGACGGATAACAAGGAAAACAGCATGTCCAAGACCCACCTGTTCGACCTCGACGGCAAGATTGCCTTTGTTTCCGGCGCCAGCCGCGGCATCGGCGAAGCCATCGCCCACCTGCTGGCCCAGCAAGGGGCCCATGTGATCGTTTCCAGCCGCAAGCTCGACGGTTGCCAACAGGTGGCGGAGGCAATCATCGCGGCCGGTGGCAAGGCGACGGCGGTGGCCTGCCACATCGGTGAGATGGAACAGATCCAGCAGGTGTTTGCCGGCATCCGCGAACAGTTCGGGCGCCTGGACATCCTGGTCAACAACGCCGCCACCAACCCGCAGTTCTGCAACGTGCTGGACACCGACCTGAATGCTTTCCAGAAGACCGTGGACGTGAATATCCGCGGTTACTTCTTCATGTCGGTAGAAGCCGGCAAGCTGATGCGCGAGCATGGCGGCGGCAGCATCATCAACGTGGCATCCATCAACGGCGTGTCCCCCGGCCACTTCCAGGGTATCTATTCAGTGACCAAGGCGGCAGTCATCAACATGACCAAGGTCTTCGCCAAGGAGTGCGCCCAGTTCGGCATTCGCTGCAACGCCCTGCTGCCGGGCCTGACCGACACCAAGTTTGCCTCTGCACTGGTGAAAAACGATGCCATCCTGAATGCCGCCCTGCAGCAGATCCCGCTCAAACGCGTGGCCGACCCCAAGGAAATGGCCGGCGCGGTGTTGTACCTGGCCAGCGATGCCTCCAGCTACACCACCGGCACGGCACTCAACGTCGACGGCGGCTTCCTGTCCTGATCAGGCTTTGATTGCCACCAAGGTGTAGCTCAGGGGCAGGCGTGCAGGCTGCTCACGCAAGCGATACTCACCATCGCTGCCCTTGACCATCTGTCCCGGTAGGGCCTCCCAAGGGATGCTCTGGTGCTCGACCAGCACCGTCAGTTGCAACCCATGCGCCAGCAGGGCAGTAACCACTTCACCCAGGCCGTGGTTCCATTCGTGGGTTTCGGTGTGGGCAAGGCGCTGTTCAGTCTCGACGTAGGTCTGGTCGTTATGCCACACCGTGGGCGCTTCGTGCTCGAAATACGGGTATTCGAGTTGCAGGCGGTCCTGGTGGTCTTCATTCACGGCCATCAGCATCGGGTGCCCATCACGCAGGAACAACCGCCCGCCCGGTTTCAGCAGCGCCGCGACCGTGCGTGCCCAGGGCTCGATGCGGGGCAACCAGCAGAGCGCGCCGATACCTGTGTAGACGAGGTCGAACGTGCCTGCCGGCAGCACCTTGTCGGCGGCATAGACGTCGGACTCTACATAGTCGATGGGCACCGCGCAGCGCTCGGCCAGTGCCCGCGCTTCGGCCAGCGAAGCCGCGGAATAGTCCAGGCCGCTAACCTTGGCGCCAAGGCGCGCCAGCGAAAGGGTGTCGGTGCCAATGTGGCACTGCAGGTGGACGGTCTTCAGCCCATTGATATGGCCGAGCAAAGGCAGGTCGAAGCGCACGGTTTCGGACAGGTGCCCGGAGCGCTGGACCAGAATCTCGACTTCGTACTCCTTCGAGGCAGCGTGCAGCGGGGCGCGTTCGTCCCAACTGGTGCGGTTGAGTTGCAGTGAGCGGTCCATGGTGTCTTCCTTGAATGGTGACGGCTCATGCTAGCCGCCGCCTGACCATCTACGACACCACTGCCTTGCTAAAAATTGTAAAGAGCAAACAACTCGACTGCACTGGCCCTTGTAGGAGCGGCCTTGCGTCGCGATAGGGCTGCGAAGCAGCCCCAGCAATATGTGCATTTGCGCTGAAACCCTGGGGCCGCTTCGCAGCCCTATCGCGACGCAAGGCCGCTCCTACAGGCCGGCGATGAAGCCGGTACAGGCTCCAGCCCTTACAGGCAGGTCGCCGCCGCTGCCCGGCGCTGCAGCGCCACGCCGTCATTCTTCTGCGCGTAGTAGTCGACCCGCGCCCCGCCCGCCTGGGGGTAAACATCCACAAATGCCTCGGCCTCACGGGTATACACGGTAAACCCGCCCTGCTTACGGGGTTCCAGGTAACCACTGGCATCGTCGCCGAACACCTTCTCTTCCTGCCAGCTGAACTGAATGCACTGCGCCACCAGCTGCGGCGCCTTGTGCGAATCGAGCTGCGCAGTCGGCTTGCCGCCGCGGGCCGTCTCCATGGTCGCAGAAGCACAACCGACCAGTATCAGCGCCGCGGCCATCGGCAGAATCGCACGCATGTTCCATCCTTAGGGTATCGAAAAAGAAGCGACTCTAGCACTCGCGGGCATCCCGAGTGAATTGTCACGCGCATGCCGCTGTCGCAGATAAGGTATGCCGCCATAAGGAGCACCACATGAAGCTTCACTATCTGCTACTCGCCGCCCTGCCCTGCCTGCCCCTGGCCGTCAGCGCCGCGCCTTCCAGCGAAGAAAGCATCACCGCCCCGGAAACCCACAATCGCACGCTTGAAGTGGGCGACAAGGCCCCGGACCAGTACAAACGTGACGAGGAGGCCATCAAGGACTGGAAAGCCAAAGGCTTGCCAGCACCGGAGAAGGAAAGCCATTGGGTACGCATGGGTGACCACTACGTGCTGGTGCAGATCACCAACGGGGTAGTGCTGGCGATTCAGCCGGCGTCCTGAATCCACCCGTCTACACCACTGCCGCCATGTGCACCGTGTTGCGCCCGGCGGCCTTGGCCTGGTACAGCGCCGCATCGGCCTGGGCCAGCAGGTTGGCGGTGCTGTCTTTGGGGCCCGGCACACCACACCACAAGCCGACGCTGAAGCGCAGTTCGATCTGGTCACCGGCAAAGCGCGCCGGGCTGCGCGCAATGGCCTCGCGCAGTCCTTGCAGCGCAGCCATCGCCCCGCTGCGGTCAGTGCCCGGCAGCAAAAGCAAGAATTCCTCACCACCATAACGGCCCAGGCTGTCACCCTGGCGCAGCCGCTGCTGCAACTGGCGCACGCAATGGCACAGCACCTCGTCGCCGGCCAGGTGCCCATACAGGTCGTTGATGCGCTTGAAATGGTCGATGTCGATCATTGCCACGGCCAGGCTTGCCTGTTGCTGGCGAGCATGGTCCAGCTCCACGGCAAACCGTTCCAGTATCGCCCTGCGATTGAATGTGCCGGTCAGCACATCGTGCAGGGCCAGGTGCTGCAAACGGGACTCGCTGCGCTCCTTGGCCATCAGCACCAGCCCGATCGAATACATCATTACCGTGGCCGTGCCGATTGCCACGGATATGCTCTGCTTGAGGTTGCTGGTGTCGTAACGCATTTCCACCGCCGTGCCAGTGGCCACTGCGACCACACGCATGCCCAGGCCGACCAGGCTGATCAACGCACCGATCTGCAGCAGCAGGTGGGCCCTGCCCGGCCGCTCGGCATGGCGCCACGCCCAGTAAAGGATCAGCGAGCACTGCAGCATCAATACCAGCGTCGCCAGCAGCATGCGCGGCTCCAGCGTATCGAGCAGCAGCATCAGCCCCACCAGCATGCAGGCGGGGATGACGAAAATGACACGCCAGGGCACCACCTGCTCACGCACCCGGAACAGGCTGGCGGTGTACAACGCCAAGGCCAGCGACAGCAAGCTGTTGCCCAGGCCGTAGCTGACCCACAGCGGGGCCTGGGCATAGACGGTGTAGCAGACATAAGCCAGGGCATGCACCAGCAGCCCGCAACCCGTGAGCAGCAGGTTGTCACGGCGATTGCTGCGCCCGACCAGCAACAGGCAGAAGGCCAGAATGGTTGCAACCAAGGCAACGGCGGCGAACAACGTGGGAGTGTGGGCGATCATCGTGATTCACCGAGTGGCAGATTGCCGTCTTGGCTGCGGCTTACCTCACAGTCTAGGGGGACATTGCGCACTCGACCATGACCGAATGGGACAGAACAGCAGCCCTCAAGCTCGCCACTTATCACCGACGCGACAATTTTTTGCCCGCCCGGGAAACCAAATGGATCATTCCCAGTCTCAGGAAGTGTCCCGTAAACCATTGCGGATCAAGGACCTATATCGTGATGACCCGCCTTGCAAGCCTTTCGCTGATTGCTGCCGTCCTGCTGACCGCAGGCTGCCACAGCCACCGCTACCATGACGATGACGATGGCTGGCGCGACCGCGACCGTGGCCACCGCCACCACCATCGGCATGACCGCGATGACGATGACAATCGTCAGTACCGCGGTGACCGCGACTACCGCTGAAGCGTCTTTGCACCCCTGACCTGCCGCCCGCTGCGCGGCACTTTAACCTGATGATTCCTTTGAGGTTCGTATCATGCGTCTGACTCTGCCTTCCCTTGCCCTCGGCCTGCTGCTGTGCCAGGGTGCTTTCGCCGGTGACGGTACTGCCGCCATTGGCGGTGGCCTGGGTGGTGTGCTGGGTAACGTTGTCGGTCAACAACTCGGCGGCAAGACCGGCGCGGCCATCGGTGCCGGCGTCGGCGGCGCAGCCGGCAGTGCGGTAGGTGCGCGCAAGGGCAACCGTACCGAAGCCGCCATCGGCGGTGGCCTGGGCTCGGCTGGCGGCTCGCTGCTGGGCGGCGCGGTGGGCGGCAAGACCGGCTCCACCGTCGGTGCTGGCCTGGGCGGCGCCGCTGGCGGTGCCCTCGGCAACCACCTGGGTGACGACAACCGCGGCAGCAAGAAGCACCGCCGTCACCGTCACTGACTAGCTGACTCAAGGGCCGCCATGCGGCCCTTTTTGTTGCAGCACATCAACACCCCCTTCATCACAAGCTGGCACACTGGCTGCTACTGTCTATCGTGCCCCGTGTGAAGGAACACCCCCTCCCCATGAACCAAGATCTGCTCTGGGTCCTCGGCCTGCTGGCCATCGTCGTCGTCTTGTTCATCATCAATCGCCCACGCATGGACGTGGTCGCGCTGATGGTGATTCTGGCCCTGCCGCTACTCGGCATCCTTACCGTGGAGCAGGCCCTGGCCGGCTTCAGCGACCCCAACGTGGTACTGATCGCCGCCCTGTTCGTGATCGGCGAAGGCCTGGTGCGCACCGGTATTGCCTACCGTATTGGCGAATGGATGAGCGAGCGGGCCGGCAATAGCGAAACACGCCTGCTGGTGCTGCTGATGGTGGCCGTGGCCGGGCTGGGGTCGATGATGAGTTCCACCGGTGTGGTGGCCATTTTCATCCCGGTGGTGCTGAGCATTGCCGCGCGCCTGCAGCTGTCGCCCAGCCGCCTGATGATGCCACTGGCGTTTGCCGGGCTGATCAGCGGCATGCTAAGCCTGGTGGCCACACCGCCCAACGTGGTGGTGCACAGCGAGCTGGTGCGCAATGGCGAAGCGGGCTTCAGCTTCTTCAGCTTTACCCCGTTCGGCCTGGTGGTGCTGGTGCTGGGCATCGGCTACATGCTGCTGACCCGCCACTGGCTGAACGGCGAAGTGCGCAAGGACGGCCGCGTGGAAACTCGCCGCACACTGCTGGACCTGGTGCTGGACTACAAGCTCAACGGCCGTGAACGGCGCCTGCGCATACGCCCTGATTCACCGCTTATCGGCCATACCCTCGGCGAGCTGGAGTTGCGCACCCGGCACGGCGCCAACGTGATCGGTATCGAGCGCCAGCACAAGTTCACCACACGGGTGATCTCCGCCGACTCCAACACCGTGCTGCATGAGGGCGACGTGCTGCTGCTTGACCTGTTCGCCAACCGCGACGACCTGCGCAGCCTGTGCCAGACCATGCAACTGGAGCCACTGCACTTCAAGGCGGCTTATTTCATCGATCAGTCTCAGGAGCTGGGCATGGCCGAGGTTTCGCTGCCGCCGGGCTCGCAGTTGATCGGCAAGAGCATTCTCGAACTGGCCTTCCGCACCCGCTTCGGTCTCAACGTGGTCGGCCTGCGCCGCGAACAGGCCGCTATCGAAGAGCAACTGGTGGAAGAAAAACTGCGCCTTGGCGATACCTTGCTGGTGGTCGGCCCCTGGAAGGCCGTGCGCCAGTTGCAAGGCCAGCCCAAGGACTTTCTTGTACTGAGCCTGCCCGCCGAGGTCGACCAGGTCGCGCCAGCCCGCACCCGCGCACCACAGGCATTGTTTAGCCTGGCGGTAATGGTCGGGCTGATGGTGAGCGGTGCCGTGCCCAATGTCATCGCGGCCTTGATCGGTTGCCTGCTGATGGGCGCCGGCCGCTGCATCGACATGAACAGCGCCTATCGGGCCATTCATTGGCAAAGCCTGGTGCTGATCGTCGGCATGCTGCCATTCGCCCAGGCACTGCAAAAAACCGGTGGTATCGAGCTGGCGGTGGGCGGGTTGGTCAGCGTGCTGGGTGGGGCCGGCCCCAGTGTCATTCTCGCCTGCCTGTTCGCCGTCACGGCGGTGATTGGCCTGTTCATTTCCAACACGGCCACTGCGGTATTGATGGCACCGGTGGCTGTCAGCACTGCAGCGCAACTGGGCATGTCGCCCTACCCGTTTGCCATGACCGTGGCGCTGGCCGCGTCGGCGGCGTTCATGACCCCGGTGTCATCACCGGTCAACACACTGGTGCTGGGCCCGGGGCAATACCGCTTCGCTGATTTCGTCAAAATTGGCGTGCCGTTCACCGTGTTGGTGATGTTGGTCACCGTGGTGATGGTGCCGTGGTTCTTCGGGCTATGAGGAAAGTAGCATAGAGTAGAGGCAATTTGACATTATCTCGACCGATCGCGGCAGATTGACATCAAGTGGCCTGACGAAACACACTGCGGGTTATTGCCCCAGGTGCTTCAAGGCGTTGTCCTGGATTTCGTTTCCGCTTGCCGGTCGAGTTCATGGTTTTTCCAGCCCAATCGCGCTTGTTGCCTTATGTCGTTCTGCTTTGCGTGACCTTTGCCCTCACCCTGGGCGGCATCCTGGCACGCCCGATCGAATCGCTGTCGCTGTTCTGGCCAGTGAACGCTGTGTTGGCCGGCGTACTGTTGCGCTACCCCCGCCAGGCCACCCTGACCGGCTTCAGCCTGGTGTGGCTGGCCATGGTCGGCGCCGACCTGTTGTGTGGCAGTGCCTGGGTACCGGCCCTGTGGTTCAACTTGTGCAATCTTGGTGTAGTAGTCACCCTCTGGCAGCTGCTGTCGCGCTTGCCCCGCCTGCACCGGCGCATGCGCACGCCGCACGGCGTTCTCAGCGTGTTCGCCGCCTGTGCCGCAGCCGCCATGGTGGCGGCCAGCATGGCAGCGGTCATGGCTGCACCCTGGTTCGAGCAATCCTTGCGCGCCACCTGGCTGGCCTGGTTCAGCGAACAGTTCTCGACCAGCGTGCTGGTGCTGCCGGTGCTGCTCACCGCGCCCTCGGTACGGGCCCTGGTGCGTGGTGGCGCGCAGGCCATCCGCCTGGCGCCACTGCTGGTGCTGCTGGTCTCGCTGGCAGTGAGCATTGCCTTTGGCGGCCCTGGCGCCATTGCCTTCCCGATTGCCGCCTTGCTGTGGTGCGCCTGGACCTACTCGCCGTTCATGGTTTCGCTGCTGACACTCACCGCCGGCAGCACCTTGATTGTGGCGGTGGCGCAAAACCTCATGCACTTCAGCGTGCCGCAAAGCGAGCCTGGGGTGACCACGCTGATGTCGGCGCGCCTGGGCATTGCCATGCTGGTGCTCGGCCCGCTGGTGGTGGCCTGTGTCAGCCAGGCCAACCGCAGCCTGATGGCTCGCCTGGCGCATCAGGCCACCATCGACCACCTTACCGGCGTGCTCACCCGCAGTGCCTTCACCCGCCGCGCCAACGCGCTGCTGGACAGCCGCCAGCAGCATGCCCAGGCGCTGCCACTGACCTTGATGATGCTGGACATCGACCACTTCAAGTCGATCAACGATGCCCACGGCCACGGGGTTGGTGACCAGGTGCTGCGCCAGTTCGCCAGCACCCTGCAAGACCAGTTGCACAACGATGAACTGCTCGCGCGCCTGGGCGGCGAGGAGTTCGTCGTCATCCTCCCGGGCCTTGCCCCAGAACGTGCCAAGTTCACCGCCGAACGCCTGCGCCGCGAGGTACAGGACCTGCACGTGGTGCAGGCCGATCAGCGCCTGCAGATTACCGTGAGTATCGGCCTGGCCGGCTGCGACGCGAATATCCCGGCCCCCAGCCTGGACGCGTTGCTGGCAAGCGCCGATCAGGCGCTGTACCGGGCCAAGGCCCATGGCCGCAACCGTGTGGAGCAGGCCGAAGCGCAGCGCCAGGTGATCTGACTCAACCGGCCAGCAAGTCCCACGACAGCTTGGCGATCAGCACGCAAAGCAGTATCAGGAACAGCCCGCGCACAAAGCCTGCACCCTTGCGTACCGCCAGCCAGGTGCCGGTAAGTGCCCCGAGCACATTGCACGCGGCCATGGGCAGCGCGATGGCATACAGCACGTTGCCCGAGGGCACGAAGAACACCAGCGCCGCCAGGTTGGTGGCAATGTTCACCACCTTGGCCGAGGCCGAGGCGTGCAGGAAGTCCAGGGCGAAGAAGCGGATGAACAGGAAGATCAGGAAACTGCCGGTGCCCGGGCCGAACAGGCCATCGTAAAAACCGATCGCACCACCGATCAGCACCGCCAGGCACTGCTCCTTGCGGCCGATTTTCGCGGGTTTGTGCAGCGTGCCAAAGTCTTTCTTGCAGAAGGTGTAGATGGCCATCAGCACGATCATCACCAGCACTGCCGGGCGCATCACACTGGGCGGCACCAGCGATACCGTGGCCGCGCCTGCGAACGACATGACAAAGGCGCTGAGCGCCGCCGGCACGATCAGCCCCCAGTCCAGCGTCACCTTGCGAATGAACGAGCGCGCCGCGAAGGCCGTACCACACACAGACGCCAGCTTGTTGGTGCCGAGCAACGCCGCTGGTTGCGCGGTGGGCAGCACGTTGAACAAGGCCGGGATCTGGATCAGCCCGCCGCCCCCCACTGCGGCGTCGATCAACCCAGCGGCAAAGGCGAACACAGAAAGCACAGCAACATCCATCATGACGCGGTTCCAGGCAGAGAAGACCCCTGCAAGGCTAATCAAAGAGCTGCGCTTGTGTTGAAATGCCATATTGCAAAAACTGCAACAAGGAGCAGGCAATGGCATTGGACATGTTGCGGGAAATCCAGGCGTTCGTCAGCGTGGCGCACAAGCGCAGCTTCGTGGCCGCCGCCCGCGCGCTGGGGCGCTCACCCAGCGCGGTAACCCGTGCGGTGCAAACCCTTGAAGACAACGCCGGAAGCAAGCTGCTCAACCGCAACGCCAACGCCGTCACCCTCACCGAAGCCGGTGAGCGCCTGCTGCCCCATGCCGAACGCTTGCTGGATGTGCAACGTGATGCGGCCGACGAGTTGGCCGCGCTTAGTGGCAGCGCCGAGGGCTGGATACGCTTTGCCGTACCGCAACTGCTGGGTGAGCATGTGCTGCCACAGGTGCTCGCCGAGTTCTCCCGCTGCCACCCCAAAGTCACCCTGGACGTAAGGTACTGCGACGAAACCCTCGACCCGTTGCAAGGCAAGTTCGATTTCGTGGTACGTGGGGCCTTTCCGCAATCGAGCGAGCTGATCGGATACCCGCTGTGGGCCTACCAGCGCTACCTGTATGCCAGCCCGGCGTACCTGGCCATGGCCGGCACGCCACAGCACCCTGAAGACCTTGAAGGGCATGCCCTGATCCTGCACACCGCCCCGCGCATTCTCAAGGCCTGGCATTTTTGCCGCGACGACCAGATCACCAGCCTGCGCCCCAGGCCCAGGCTGCGCCTGGACTCAGGTGACGCCGTGTACCACAGCACCCTGGCCGGGGCAGGCATCGCCCGCCTGGCTGCGTGGGTTGGCGAAGCGCAGGTCAAGGCCGGGAGGCTGGTCCGGGTGTGCCCGCACTACCGCCTGACTTCCAGCAGCGGCCAAGACCCGCAAATGCATGCCGTGTACCCTGCCGGTGAGTTGCCAGCGCGGGTACGCGACCTCCTAGCGGCATTGCGCCGTGCCGGCCTCGCCTGCTGAAACAGCCCCCCGAAATGACTGTTCAATTTCTGCTCAATTTAACAGAGCCCGCCGCGGGCCTGGCTTACAGCACTTTATCCACAGACCTACCCACGTTTTTTGTGGACAGATTTCCCAACGCAAAGAACGACTTATCGCACAACCAGCAACGCCGTGTTTGCCAGCTTGACCAGCTCGATCCACTCCGACGTAGTGATCACCCCAGCCTGCTCCAGCACCAAGGCATCGCGCAATGCCTGGTCATATCCCTGCTCATCAAGTGTGCCTTCGGCAAGAAAACGGCTACGCCACTCCAGCATGGCTGAAGTGCCTTTCTTGTATTCCATTGATGTATCGACTCCAAGGCAAAAAGACCGGCCCGAATGAGCGGCGGCGGCAGACTACACGAGGCTTTTGCACTTGAGAATGACTTGCAGCTACCGCTGGTCCAGCAGTGCAAGCAGGGGGAATACTGGCCAATTGGTCAGGCATTGGGCCCGTCAGTTGAAATAGACGGGCCGCGCAGGAAGAACGCAGTTGAAGTCAGCTTGGCGGAATGGTGCCAAGAATACCAATCAGAATGGTCAGCAGCAGAAAACCACCCAGGAACAGCGCCAGCTTGCCCATTGGAACCTCTACAGTTGTGATGCGGGGATGAACATATTGTCGGGCTTGGGCTGATACGGTTACAGATTCAGGTTTGTGGAAAAAAAGCGGATCAGATGCGGCGCAGATACATTATTGCTACATGAGATTTCAAGACGGGTTACAGGCTCCGGCTGCAACCGCAGAGGATGGCATGCCCTTTGAAAGGTGACAAAACCCAGCTGACCCGGGAAGTCGAGCTCGATTGGGAGCACATGAATTGAAACGCAGTTTGTAGGACTTTTTACTGTGCGATGTAGGAGGTATCGCGGTCGGGGCACCAACCTGTATGAAACATCAGTTTCTCCAGTTAATTCGAGCTGCTACGGTCCATTTTTCCTACAACGGCACGGAAGCCTACAGCACGAGAGAAGCATGGACCCGTTCAATACTTCGGCCCTGAAGCTACAAAAAAAATTGCTGGACCTGCGCCTTGAGTGTGACCGCTTGAGAAGTGAGGGCAAGGACGTGGAAGCGGACCTTCTGGCTGGCCCTATAGCGCGGATTGAAGCGGCTATCAGGCAGTTGCCGGACAGCCTGAAGCCCGTGACCTTGCAGTGACCCCTACTGCTCCCGCAAAGCATGCCCCGGACCTGTAGGAGCGGCCTTGTGTCGCGATAGGGCTGCGTAGCAGCCCCAGCAATTTATGCATTTTCGCTGAAACTCTGGGGCTGCTGCGCAGCCCTTCGCGACACAAGGCCGCTCCTACAAAAGCCGCGCAGCGGGGGCGGCTTTAGAACAGCTTGACCGTGTAACTGAGGATCAAGCGGTTCTCATCGATGTCGGTGCGGTAGTTGGAGCGCGCCATCACATTGCGCACGCGCACCCCAAGCCCGGCCAGCGGCCCGCTTTGCACCACGTAGGCCAAGTCCAGGTCACGCTCGCGGTCCCGCCCTTCAAAGCCCAGCCCGGTCTCCACGTCGCGCCCTTTCACATACCGCAGGGTCGAAGTCAGTCCCGGAAGCCCCAACGCGACAAAGTTGTAGTCATGCCGCACCTGCCACGAGCGTTCGCCAGGCGCCGAAAACTCATAGGTCGGCAGCGTATTACCCATCGGGTTGGTGTTGGCACCCACCTGGATAAAGCCATCATCGCCGCCGATCTGCTGGTAGCCCACGTAAAAGGTATGCCCGCCGGTCTTGGCCGAGAACAGGCTGAACAGCGCATGGTTGTCGTAGTCACCGGCAATCTTGCGCCCGTCCTCGCGGGCATCGAAATAGCCGGCATTGACCCCCAGCGTCCAGTCCCCCAGCGGCTCGGCGTGCTTGAAGCTGTAGAAGCGCTGCTGGTAGATATCCTCCAGTTGCGCCTGCCACACACCGACGCTGGTACGGTTGCCGTTGAAGGCATAGTCGGCGCCAACGTAGTTGAAGCGGTCACTGGTGAAACGCGCCAGCCGCGCCGGGTTGATCGGGTCGTTGACCAGCGCGTACATTTTCTGGCTGTTGGACGAGTCGCGCAGGCTGGTGGAGCGGAACTGGCCGGCATTCAGGGTCAACCCGGCAAACTCGCGCGACTCCAGCATTGCGCCCTGATAGGTCGGCGGCAGCAGGCGCAAATCGCTGAACAGCAGCACAGGCAGGTTGGGCATCAACTCACCCACCTTCAATTCGGTTTGCGAGACCTTGAACTTGATCGCCGCCCCCAGGCGGCTGTATTCGTCCGCCGACTTGCCGCTGTCCAGGCTGGGCAGCAAACCCGACCTGGCATGCTGCGGGCTGCTGTCGAGCTTGAACCCCAGCAGGCCGGTCACATCCACGCCGACGCCGAGCGTGCCCTGGGTGTAGCCAGAGCTTGCGTTCAGGATAAAACCCTGCGCCCATTCCTGGGTACGCGACTGGGTGCTCGCGCCCTTGATATCGGCATAATCGCGGCTGAAGAAGTAATTGCGCGCCTGCAGCGTGGCGCGGGCACCTTCGATGAAACCGGCCTCTTCTGCCGAGGCCTCGGCGCACAACGCGGCGGCAATACACCCGCCGGCCAGGCACGCAGATGAAGAAAAACGCGGTGCAGTGGAACCTTGCATGGAGCTACTCCTGGATTCGGGCAACAGCAACCCGGCGCGGCGGCCGTGTATGGCCGCCAACGTGCGGGTTGCATCGAGAGAGGGTCGGCAGGCGGGCACCCGGCCCGCCTGCCCTGCCGTTGCTTGAAGCGCTGGGCCGCTAGCGGTTGACCAGCTTCGCCGGCAAGGCGATGACCAGGAAGCAGCTGAGGATCAGGCAGCCGGCAAACACCCACAGTGCGGCGTGCGAGGTACCGGTGAGGTCGGTGACCAGGCCCATCAGTGAGTTGCTCACCAGGCCTGCGATGTTGGCCACCGAGCAGGCCAGGGCGAAGCCTGTGGCAGCCGCAGTGCCTTTGAGGAAGGTCGCCGGCAGGCTGAAGAACACCGGCACCGCGCCGATGATCGCTGCCGAGGCAATGGCGAACAGCGCCACGGTCATTACCAGGTTCTGGCTGAACAAGGTGCTGCTGGCCATGGCGATTGCACCAATGATGAACGGCACGATGATGTGCCAGCGGCGCTCACGGTGGCGGTCGGAGCTGGCCCCGATCATCAGCATGCCGGCCAGTGCGGCCAGGCTCGGAATGGCCGTAAGAAGACCGATGTGGAAGGTGTCGCTGACGCCAGCATCACGGATGAAGGTCGGCATCCAGAAGCCCATGGCATAGGCGCTGAGCAAAATCGAAAAGTCGATGCCCCCGAGCATCCACACCTTCAGGTTGAAAAAGCCATCGCGGAAGCTGTGCTTGCTGTCCTTGCCCTCGGCATCGTCAGCCGCCAGGTCCGCTGCCAACTGCGCCTTGTCGTCAGCCGACAGCCACTTGGCCTGCTGGAAATGGTTAGGCAATGCCCAGAACGTGAGAATGCCGAGCAGCACGCTGGGGATCGCTTCCAGCAAAAACAGCCACTGCCAGCCGTGCAGGCCATGCACCTGGTCGAAATGCCCCATGATCCAGCCAGAAATCGGCCCGCCGATCACGCTCGACAAAGGCAGCCCGATCATGAACAAGGCAATGATGCGCCCGCGCCGATAGGTGGGGTACCACATGGTCAGGTAGTACAACACGCCCGGCAGGAAGCCGGCCTCGGCAGCACCCAGCAGAAAACGCAGGACATAGAACTGGGTGGTGGTGGAAACGAACATGGTGCAGGCCGACAGCAGGCCCCAGGTGATCATGATGCGTGCGATCCACAGCTTGGCGCCAACGCGCTGCAGGATCAGGTTGCTCGGCACTTCGAAAATGATGTAGCCGACAAAGAACAGCCCGGCACCCAGGCCATAGGCCGCTGTGCTGAACTGCAGGTCTTCGAGCATCTGCAGCTTGGCGAAGCCGACGTTGATGCGGTCCAGATAAGCTGCGAGGTAACAGAAGCACAGGAAGGGGATGAGCCTCCAGGTGATCTTGCTGTACAGCGCTTTAGTGCCATGGTCGATGTCACTGTGGACCGTGGTTGCATTCGCAATTGGCATTTCCTGTCTCCTGGCGGGCGACTTTGTGGTTGTTTTAAGGCCAGCAGTTTTCGACGCGCCGGGCACCCCGCGCACTATACGCGGCGTGCCGGGGCAGCGCCTGAAGACCCCGAGTGCTCCTGCGGGGCGACCACCCGGACAGCAGGCGGTCATGGACGGGCTTCCCGCACCGGTCCTTGATTGTTATTGGTAACGGCTACCCGGCATTCAGCCGGCCAGGTGCCTGAGTTGCTGCATGGCCTCCTGGCGGCTGACGACATCGCCATACTTGCTGTCGATGTCGAACAGGTTGGCTTCGTGCGGGTCGTTGTGGCGATCACCGACACACTCGCGCACCACGATGGTTCGAAACCCGTGCTGCATGGCATCCACCGCACTGGCGCGGATGCAGCCGCTGGTAGAGCAGCCAGCCAGTACCACGGTATCCACGCCTTGAGCATGCAGCAGCGGGGCCAGGCTGGTGGCGAAGAAGGCACTGGCGTACTGCTTGCTCAGCACCACCTCCCCTGCCTGTGGCGCAACGGCCTCGCAGAACGTCGCCAGCGGGTTGCCTTCGACCATGTCCTTCATCACCGGCGCCTTGCGTACCCACACGCCGCCGTCAGCAAAATGCGGTGGCTGGTAGCGGATATTGGTATGCACCACCAAGGTACCGCAGTCGCGGGCCAGCGCCAGCAGGCCGGCGGCCTGTTCGACCGCCACCACCACGCCCGGGGCGAACAGCGGTGCGCCGGGTGTGGTGTAGCCCTGCATGAAGTCGATCATCAACAGGGCTGGCTTGCGGCCAAAGCCGATGCGCTGGCCCCATACGCCCTGGTAGTTGTCACGGGCACTTTGTGCGTCGCTCATGTCCGTCTCCCCCTTTTCAGTAGGCGCCCGACAGCAGCGCACCGGCGCCCGGCACGATCGGCTCCAGGTCCAGCGCCTTGAGCATGGCGTAGGTAGTGGCGATAGCAGCAGTGACCACCGGCTTGCCGGTTTGCGCCTCGACCTTGGCCACTGCCGGCAGCGATTGCATCTGCACGCAGGCCGAGAGCACCACCACATCGACGCCCTCAAGGTCCATGCCGGCGACGATGCCTGGCAAGTTGGCAGGGTCGTGGCGGGCCACGGCGAGGTTGTCGGGGATTTCCAGCGCGCGCGAGTCCTGCACCTCGAAGCCCTCCTCGCGGATATAGTTCACCACCAGCTCGGTCAACGGCTTCATGTACGGCGCGACGATGGCAATGCGCTTGGCCTTCATCACATGCAAGGCCTCGACCAACGCCCCGGCGCTGGTGATTACCGGTGCCAGCGCGTCGTTGTCGGCGGTGGCCTGCTGCAAGCGCTTTTCCGATTGCCGGTGATAGCCCAGGCCCATGGCCATGATCGCCACCAGGCAGGCGTAACCCAGCACATCTACCTTGGCGTCGGACAGCTCCATTGCGCAGCGGTCGGACTCGGCGTCCATGGCGGCCAGCTCTTCCTTTTTTACCTGCTTCATGCGCATGCGGCTGGAATGGAAGGTGAAGCGCTCGGGGCGGATCGCCTGGCGCGCGTTGAGCATCGCCGGGATTTCGGTTTCCATCGTGGTGTTCGAGCTCGGCACGATCTGGCCGATGCGGTATAGCTTGGTCATGTCTCGTGCTCCATCAGACGAGGGGTTGGTCGAGGAAGTCGCCAAAGGCGGCGAAGAAGCCGTCCAGGTCGTCCCATGGGATCATGTGGCCGGCGTTGTCGACATGCGCGACCTGGATATCCGGCTTGAGTTCGCGTATTTCAGCGATGTCACGGGGCTCGATCACCCCACCTCGCCCGGCCACCATCAGCAATGCCGGCTGGCGTACCGCGGGCAGGTATTGGTGGATATCCACGTTGTGAAAATCATCAAACGCCCGCACGATCGCCGGCTCGTGGCAGGTGTGCAGCCATTCGGCTCGCAGCGCCAGCTGCTCGTCGCTCCAGGTGGCGCAGAATGCGCGCATGTCGTCGCCGCTCATGCCCACAGTGGCCTGGCGGATCGAATCCACATACCACGGCAGCTTGCTCGGGTAGGCACGACGGCCTGGCCCGGACACCGGTGGGTCGACCAGCACCAGCCGCTGCAGCCCCGGTGCCCCCTGGGCAGCCGCACGAATGGCAAAGCGCGCGCCCATCGAGTGCCCGACCAGGTGGTAGTTGTCCAGGCCCAGCGCTGCGGCAAAGGCCGGAATGTCCGCTGCACAGGCGTCGGTGCCGTAGTCCAGTTCGGGGCCGCTTGAAGACAAGCCGCGCCCGCGCACATCCAGCACGTAGATGTCGAAGTACAACCCAAGGCGCTCGGCGACGAAGCCCCAGGTGATCGCCGGGCTGGTGATGCCGGGCACCAGGATTAGCGCATGGCCCTTGCCGCCATAGCGCAGGTAATGCTGGCGGATGCCATTGGCGCAGACGTTGCCGCCGGCGACGAAGGTGCTCATGCCGCCTCCCCGCTTTTCAGCGCCTGGCCGTACAGGTCATAGCCGTAGACCCAGGCCGGGTCTTCCTGGCTGTAGAGGAAGGTGTTGGCGTTCGATACCGCCTGCACCCGGGATGCCCGCTCCTTGCGATTGGCCTCGTACAGGGCGAACGCGGTGCGATGGTCGGACAGCCCGGTTTCTTGCAGGCAGCGGGTCAGCATGGCTGCATCCTCGATGGCCATGCACGCGCCCTGGGCCATGTGTGGCTTCATCGGGTGGCAGGCATCACCCAGCAGCACCAGGCGGCCGCGGCTCCACAGCGGCAGCGGGTTGCGGTTGCGCAACGGCCATTTGGTGATCGACTCGGTGGCGTCGATCAGCTTCTGCACGGTGGGGTGGTAGCCCTCGAAGGCAGCGCGCATTTCCTCCTGGCTGCTGTCGACGTAGGCACCCTGGAAGTCCCAGGCCGCATGGGGTACGCCGGTGACGAAGTAGTACTCGTCGCGCTTGCCGGTGGTGTAGTAGACCATCATGTGGCGGTCTTCGGACCACCACTTGACGCAGGGCTCGAACACATCGGCATGCTGCGCCAGGTTTACCCCGCGGATCAGCGCACGGTGGGCGACCCAACCGCTGTAGATCGGCGCTTCAGCGCCCAG
The DNA here is from genome assembly GCF_052112345.1 of Pseudomonas sp. SAS7. NCBI lineage: Bacteria > Pseudomonadati > Pseudomonadota > Gammaproteobacteria > Pseudomonadales > Pseudomonadaceae > Pseudomonas > Pseudomonas sp. SAS7. The sequence goes on from NZ_JBEGGO010000009.1 coordinate 158,212, forward strand.
CAGTTCTTCACGAATCCTGGAGTGGATGCCGTCGGCACCGATGACGATGTCGGTCACGGTGTGGGTGCCGTCGGCGAAGTCCAGGCGCACCTGTTCGCCTTCGTCGACGATCTTTTGCAGGCGCTTGCCGAAGTGCACGGTACCCGGCTTGATCGCCTCGATCTGCAGGGCGTGCAGGTCGCCACGGTGAATGGTGATATAGGCCGCGCCGTACTCGCGGCGGGCAAACTCGCCCAGCGGGATGCGCGCCAGGTAGTCACCGCTATTGCCATCGCGGCTGAACCAGAAGTCCGGGTGCGAGCCCATCAGTTCCAGTTTCTGCTCCAGCCCCATGCGGCGGAAGATCTTCATCACGTTAGGGCCGATATGGATGCCCGCCCCCAGGCGGGTGAACTCCGGCGCCTGTTCGAACACCTCGACATCGAACCCGGCCTGCTGCAGCAACGTTGCGGCGGCCGCCCCACCCAGACCCGCACCGACGATTGCGATTTTCTGCCTACCCCGCATGGGTATCTCTCCTCTTGTTCTGATATGTGGCCAGCGGTTCGACCGCCTGACGATTTAGAGCGTATACGCTGTAAATGAACTTTGGATAGAGGCCCGGTAAAATATTTTTCAAACACCTGAGCGAAAACCAATACAGGCAACCTGTTACCGTAAACATTGGCGATTTGTGTGAATAGGTAACGTTTTATAGATAACTTGCGCTCGCCGTCCGGATGCGCTTTCATCTGCAAAAGTAGGGTGTACACACTATTATTTTGCACCGAGATGAAGCGCCAGGCACTGCCATGGTGCACCCCCTGCCAACGCCACCCAGGAGAACCCCGATGCCGGTGAGCAATGCACAACTGACCCAGATGTTCGAGCATGTACTGAAGCTGTCCCGCGTGGACGAGACGCAGAGCGTGGCCGTACTCAAGAGCCACTACTCCGACCCGCGCACGGTCAACGCCGCGATGGAGGCCGCGCAGCGCCTGAAGGCGAAGGTGTATGCGGTAGAGCTGCCGGCGTTCAACCACCCGACCGCCATGGGTAACGACATGACTGCCTACTGCGGCGACACCGCACTGACCGGCAACCTGGCGGCGCAGCGGGCGCTGGAAGCGGCCGACCTGGTCGTCGATACCATGATGCTGCTGCACTCGCCCGAGCAGGAGCAGATCCTCAAGACCGGCACGCGCATACTGCTGGCGGTGGAGCCACCCGAAGTGCTGGCGCGCATGCTGCCGAGCGAAGACGACAAACGCCGGGTGCTGGCCGCCGAAACCTTGCTGAAACAGGCGCGCAGCATGCATGTGCGGTCCAAGGCTGGCAGCGACTTCCACGCCCCGCTCGGCCAGTACCCGGCCGTGACCGAGTACGGCTATGCCGACGAACCAGGGCGCTGGGACCACTGGCCCAGCGGTTTTCTGTTCACTTGGCCCAACGAGGACAGTGCCGAGGGCACGCTGGTGCTGGACGTGGGCGACATCATCCTGCCGTTCAAGAACTACTGCCGCGAGCGCATCACCCTGGAGATTGAAAAAGGCTTTATCACCGGCATCCACGGCGGCTTCGAGGCCGAGTACCTGCGCGACTACATGAAGTATTTCAACGACCCCGAGGTCTACGGCATCTCACACATCGGCTGGGGCCTGCAGCCGCGCGCGCAGTGGACGGCTATGGGCTTGCACGACCGCAACGACGGCATGTGCATGGACGCCCGCGCGTTCTACGGCAACTTCCTGTTCTCCACCGGCCCGAACACCGAGGTCGGCGGCAAGCGCAAGACCCCCTGCCACCTGGACATCCCGCTGCGCAACTGCGATATCTACCTGGATGACAAGGCCGTGGTGCTGGCCGGCGACGTGGTCGCACCAGAGGAATCGCGGGCGCGATAGTGGTTATACTGGCCGGGCGCTCCGCTATTGGCGGCCGGCCAGCACCTTTCCACCCAGCCCAAGCCATCCCATGCCAAAGAAAACCACCCCCAGCAGCGCCCCGCTCGACACCACCCCCTATGACGTCACCGAACAGGTCGGCCACCTGCTGCGCAAGGCTTACCAACGGCACACGGCAATCTTCCAGCAGCAGGCCTGCGACCCGCAGCTTACCTCGATCCAGTTCGTTACCCTGTGTGCCCTGCGCGACCACGGCCCCAGCTCCCAGGCCGAACTGATCAAGGCCACCGCGGTGGACCAGGCAACCATCCGCGGCATCGTCGAGCGCCTGAAAACTCGCGAGCTGGTGCAGCTGTCACCAGACCCGGGCGACCGGCGCAAGGTCATTGTCGAACTCACCGACAGCGGCGCGGCATTGCTCGACGCAATGATCCCCTGCGCCCGGCAGATCAGCGAATTGAGCATGGGCAGCCTGAATGCCGGCGAACGCGTGGCCATTTTGTACCTCCTGCGCAAGATGATCGACAGCGACGAAAACCCCGGCTGACAAGCTGAGGTGCCCGGCAAACCATCTCTGGCCTGCTTCTTGCTCGCTCATTTCATGTAGTGAGTACTTACCGAAACTCTCGCGTCATGTGAGTCCTTTGGTAGCGCAAGCAACCTCCAGAGATGAGCCAACAATGCAAACAACCATCTCCCTGCGGGTCAACGGCCAGCCTGTCGAAGTCAGCGCCATGCCCGACACTCCGCTGCTGCTTATCCTGCGCAACGACCTGTGCCTGAACGGCCCCAAATACGGCTGCGGCCTGGGCGAATGCGGGGCGTGCACGGTGATCATCGACGGCGTGGCCGCACGCTCGTGCGTCATCCCCCTGGCCGGCGCTGCCGGCCGCGACATCACCACCCTCGAAGGGCTGGGCAGCAAGGCTGCGCCACACCCGGTGCAACAGGCGTTCATCGACGAACAGGCAGCCCAGTGCGGCTACTGCATGAACGGCATGATCATGACCACCAAGGCCTTGCTCGACCGCATCCCCGACCCCAGCGACGAACAGATTCGCCAGGAACTGTCCGGCAACCTGTGCCGCTGCGGTACACACGTCGAAATCCTGCGCGCCGTGCGCCGCGCCGCCGAGACCCGGAGAAAAGCATGAACCACTCACAACAGGTGCCCAGCCGCGACCAGTTGCTGGCCAAGACTGGCGTGTTGCTGATCGTCGACCAGATCACCCCACCCTCGGGCCCGGTGGCCAAGGGTGTGACGCCTGTGGTCAAGGCGCGCGAGCTGGCGTTGTTCATCGCTGTCAGCGACGACGGCATGGTCTACGCCTTCAACGGCCACGTCGACCTGGGCACCGGCATCCGCACCTCGCTGGCGCAGATCGTCGCCGAAGAGTTGGACCTGCGCATGGACCAGGTACACATGGTGCTGGGCGATACCGAGCGGGCACCCAACCAGGGCGCGACCATCGCCAGCGCCACCCTGCAGATTTCCGCCGTGCCCCTGCGCAAGGCAGCCGCCACAGCGCGTCGCCACCTGTTGCAACAGGCCGCGCAACGCCTTCGCTGCGCGCCCGAAGTGCTGCGCATCGAAGACGGCGCGGTCATCGCCAGCAACGGCAGCACGCTGAGTTTTGCCGAACTGGTACAGGGCGAAAACCACCAGCTGCACATTGCCGACGATGCCCCGCTCAAGGCCATCGACGACTACCGCCTGGTCGGCCGCAGCGCTGCACGGGTAGACATTCCCGGCAAGGCCACCGGCGAGTTGACCTATGTGCATGACATGCGCCTGCCCGACATGCTTCACGGCCGGGTGATCCGCCCGCCCTACGCCGGTCATGACAGCGGCGACTTCGTCGGCAACAGCCTGCTGGCGGTAGATGAATCGTCCATCGCCCATTTGCCCGGCGTGGTGGCCGTGGTCGTCATTCGCGACTTTGTCGGCGTGGTGGCCGAGCGCGAAGAACAAGCGATCCGCGCGGCCCAGGCGCTGAAAATCAGCTGGAAGCCATTCACAGGCAAGCTGCCCGACCTCAGCGATGTCGCCCAGGCCATCCGCGACAACCCGCGGGTACAGCGCACTGTGCTGGACCAGGGCGATGTCGACGGCGGCATCGCCAATGCCACCCAGCGCCTGAGCCGCAGCTACCTGTGGCCGTACCAGCTGCACGCATCGATCGGCCCGTCATGCGCGCTGGCCGACTTCACCGATGGGCCAATCCGCGTGTGGTCCGGCACGCAGAACCCGCACCTGCTGCGCGCCGACCTCGCCTGGCTGCTGGAGTGCACAGAGGAGCGCATCGAGATCATTCGCATGGAGGCCGCCGGTTGCTACGGCCGCAACTGTGCCGATGACGTGTGCGCCGATGCGGTGCTGCTGTCGCGCGCGGTACAGCGCCCTGTGCGGGTGCAGCTGACCCGCGAGCAGGAGCATGTGTGGGAGCCCAAGGGCACCGCGCAGCTGATGGAAATCGACGGTGGCCTGAACGCCGACGGCAGCGTGGCCGCCTACGACTTCCAGACCAGCTACCCGTCCAATGGCGCACCTACCCTGGCCCTGCTGTTGACCGGCGCCGTGGAGCCAGTGCCGGCCCTGTTCGAGATGGGCGACCGCACTTCTATACCGCCCTATGACTACGAACACATGCGCGTCACCATCAACGACATGACGCCACTGGTACGTGCCTCGTGGATGCGTGGCGTGTCGGCCATGCCCAACAGCTTCGCCCACGAGTCGTACATCGATGAGCTGGCCTTTGCCGCTGGCGTCGACCCGGTCGAATACCGCCTCAGGCACCTGTCCGACCCGCGCGCCATCGACCTGGTCAAGGCCACCGCCGAACGCGCCGAATGGCAGCCGCATACCCGGCCCATGCAGGCGCAGGCCGAAGGCGATGTGCTGCGCGGCAGAGGCTTTGCCTATGCACGCTACATCCACAGCAAGTTCCCCGGTTTTGGCGCGGCGTGGGCGGCATGGGTGGCCGATGTCGCGGTTGACCGGCGCACCGGTGAAGTGGCCGTCACCCGCGTGGTGATCGGCCACGATGCCGGGATGATGGTCAACCCCGAGGGCGTGCGCCACCAGATCCACGGTAACGTCATCCAGTCCACCAGCCGGGTGCTCAAGGAACAGGTCAGCTTCGAAGAGTCGACCGTGGCCAGCAAGGAGTGGGGTGGCTACCCGATCCTGACCTTCCCCGAACTGCCGGCCATCGACGTGATGATGCTGCCGCGTCAGCACGAAGCGCCGATGGGCAGTGGCGAGTCGGCCTCGGTACCGAGCGCGGCGGCCATCGCCAATGCCATTTTCGACGCGACAGGCATTCGTTTTCGCGAGCTGCCAATCACGGCGGAGCGGGTGCGTGCCGCCCTCGATGGCCAAGGTCAGGGCCCTGAAGCGCCAGCGCAGCCGACACCCAAGCGTTCGAAGTGGTGGTTCGGCTCGCTGGCCGGGGTATTCGGCGCTGCATTGGGCGTACTCGCCACAGCCCTGCCCTGGCGCGCCGAAATCGCCCCGGTCACCCCGCCAGGCGCTGGCAGCTGGAGCGCCGCGATGCTCGAGCGTGGGCGCCAGGTGGCGGCGGCCGGTGACTGCGCCGTGTGCCATACGGTCAGCGGCGGCAAGGTCAATACAGGCGGGCTGGCGATGGAAACACCGTTCGGCACGCTGTACAGCACCAACATCACGCCCGACCCGGAAACCGGCATTGGCCGCTGGTCGTTCGGCGCCTTCGAGCGGGCCATGCGCGAAGGCATCAGCCGCGACGGTCGGCACCTGTACCCGGCGTTTCCCTACACCTCGTTTCGCAACATCAACGACGCCGACATGCAGGCGCTGTATGCCTACCTGATGTCGCAAACCCCGGTACGCCAGCAAGCACCCGCCAACCAGATGCGCTTCCCGTTCAACCAGCGGCCACTGATGGCCGGCTGGAATGCGCTGTTTCTGCAACGCGGCGAATACCAGCCCGACCCGCAGCGCAGTGCCCAGTGGAACCGCGGCGCCTACCTGGTCGACGGCCTGGGCCACTGCACCGCCTGCCACTCGCCGCGCAACCTGATGGGCGCAGAAAAAGGCGGCAGCAGCTACCTGGCCGGCGGCATGGTCGATGGCTGGGAAGCCCCGGCCCTGAATGCGCTGGGCAAATCATCCACGCCGTGGAGCGAAGACGAACTGTTCAACTACCTGAGCACCGGCTTCTCCGAAAAGCACGGTGTGGCGGCCGGCCCCATGGGCCCGGTGGTCAGCGAACTGGCCACCCTGCCAAAGAGCGACGTGCGTGCCATTGCCCACTACCTCGGTTCACTCGACGGCGAGCCGCAGGCAGTGGCCGCCAAGGCCGCGCCCCAGGTGGACACGCAGGTGTCGCTGAGCAACGGCGAGCGGGTATTCAAAGGCGCGTGCATGGCCTGCCACAGCGATGGGCTGGGGCCGAAGCTGTTTGGGGTCAGCCCGTCGATGGCGGTCAACAGCAACGTCCACAGCGCCCTGCCGGACAACCTGCTGCGCGTGGTGCTGCACGGCATTGCCACCCCGGCCACCCGTGACCTGGGCTACATGCCCGGCTTCAAGGACAGCCTGTCGGACCGCCAGGTCGCCGACCTGGCAGCTTACCTGCGCCAGCGCTTCGCTGCCGACAAGCCGGCCTGGCAAGGGCTGGCGGCCAAGGCCGCGCAGGTGCGCGCCAACCCCGGCAGCCACTGAGCGTCAGCGGCGCAGGCCGCGCAGGGCAAGGTCGCTGATAAATACCAGCCAGTCGGCCTTGGCCTGTTTGTCGGCCAGGTCCACGGCCAGAAACGAGCTGAGGGTATGCCGGTTGGAATTATAGAAATAGCAGAGCGAGGCAATCATCAGGTAGGCGTGGGTGATGTCGATGTCGTCGCGGAACAGGCCCTTGGCCTGGCCTGCTTCAATGATCGGCCGCAGCACGCCGACCGCTTCACCGGACAGCGCCTTGAGGTTCTGCGACTTGCGCGCGTGCTGGCCCTGGTGAAGGTTTTCGGTGGCGAGGATGGTGACGAATTCGGGGTGGCGCACGTAGTAGTCCCAGATGAACGCCACCAGCTCACGCAGGGCCTGTTCCGGGTCGCCGAGGTCGATGCGCAGCTTGGCCTCGGCCTGGTTGAAGCTGGCGTAGATATGCTCCAGCACGCTGATGAACAGCTTTTCCTTGCTGCCGAAGTAGTAATAGATCATCCGGTCGTTGGACTTGGCCAGCGTGGAGATCTGCTCGATGCGCCCACCGGTGAAGCCTTCCTTGCTGAAGACCTTCACCGCAGCCTTGAGAATGTTGTCCCGGGTGCGGTCGGCCTGTTGGGCGCGAACACCGGTTTTGCGAGTTTGCATGTCGGTCCCTGAGGGGCTGGCCAGATAACCAACACTGCCACAGACGTTGGGCCTTTGCGCGGCTTTTTCGGCTGGGCTGACACGATATACGCGGGGGAGCTGAACAGGCGACAAGGCACGGCAACGGGCCAGGGCCGGGGACACGGTGTGGCGGTGCACCGTGCTGCCACCTACGGCTCGGCACACCGTTCGTCTTGGGTGATGCTTCGCTGGGCGCGTGTCAGACAGTTGACCAGGTGCAGCCGCATGGCAGCACGGGCAGCACCGGCATCCTTGCGGGTGATCGCGGCATGCACTTGCTCGCGCTCCAGCGCCTCCAGTGCCCGCTGCTGGGCATCGCACGCCGGCATGGCCTGCTGTGCCACCGCCAACAAGGTATGCCCAAGGTGGGTCATGGTGTCGATGAAAAAACTGTTGCCCGTGCATTGGGCTATCTGCAGGTGAAACTCGAAGTCGGTTCGCATGCAGGGCGCTGACTGCGTATCAACAGCCTCATCCAGCGCCGCCCGCATGGCAGCCAGTTGCTCTGGGGTGGCACGCTGGGCAGCAATGGCAGCCGCCTCGACCTCCAGGCAAAGCCGCAGCTCGATGATCGCCACCTCGTTGTAAGCATCGCCCATTCCAGGGCTGGTACTCTGGAAGTCACCTGCCGGGATGGCGTCTACAACGAAGGTGCCGATACCACGGCGGGTTTCGACCAGGCCTTCGGCCTGCAACCGAGAAATGGCTTCACGCACCACGGTACGGCTTACGCCTCGCGCTTTGGTCACAGCTTCTTCGGTGGGCAATTTGCTACCCGCTGGCAATTCACCCGAGCGAATCTGCTGCGACAGGTCATGCACCAGTTGCTGGGCGAGATTCAGGCGTTTTTCCGGGGTGGCGGATGCCATTGTGTGAACCCTTGATAAGCGGAAGACCCCGGAGTATACCCGCAGCCTGGTGCCAAAACGCACTATACTGGCCGCTGTTCAGACGCGAGCACAGCAATGCCAGACCACACCGCCAGCCCCTCTCAACCGCCCCGCCGCCTGGCCGAAGCGCTGGTCGAACGCTTCGCCGAGCGCATGCGCGAAGGCACACTCAAGCGTGGCGACAAGCTGCCCACCGAAGCCACGCTAATCGCAACCGAAGGTGTCAGCCGCTCGGTGATACGCGAGGCTTTATCACGCATGCAGGCCGCGGGCCTGGTCGAGACTCGCCATGGTGTCGGCACCTTCGTGCTGGACATGCCGGCGCCAGAGAGCTTCAACGTGGGGCCCGCAACCATCAGCCTGCTGTCCGATGTGCTCGACCTGCTGGAATACCGCCTGAGCCTTGAAGTGCAAGCCGCCGGCATGGCCGCCGAACGGGCTACGCCGCAAGCGCTGGAAGAACTGCATCAGGCACTTGAAGCCTTGATGCAGGGCCCGGAAAAATCCGGCAGCACGACAAACGCCGATTTCCAGTTCCACCTGAAAATTGCCAAGGCCGCAGGCAACCAGTACCTGATCGATATCATGAAGCATCTGGGCACCAAGATGATCCCCCGCACGCGCATGAACTCTGCCTACACCGGCCAAAGCAACCGCAGCACCTACCTGGCCGGTATCAATGCCGAACATCAGCAGATCTACGATGCCATCGCCAGCCGCCAGGTTGATGCGGCGCGCGCTGCCATGTACCTGCACCTGAGCAACAGCCGTACGCGCCTGCGTGAGGCGCAACGGCTACAGGCTTTTTACAGCGAGGCCTGAAGCTAAGGCGCAGGCTCCACATCCGTGAAGGCCAGCCCTTGGCTGCCCTGTACCTGCCAAGGGTTGGCGCCCCCGGTGTGGGTGAAGCGAAGCCTGACGAACCGCGAATCTTTCAGGCCATCGATCTTGACCGGGGCCGGCCCGCTGAAACGTACACGCTCGAACACCAGCCCCTGATGCCAGGCGCCATGGCTGCTATCGCCCTTCACCTCGATGGCAGCGGTGCTGGCGTTTTCTACGCTTACGTCGCTGACCGTGATATCCCGAAACTGCCCTGCCACCGTCGAGCGTTTGTAATCGAGCTTGGCATTCGGGTCGTTGTAATCCAGGGTGAAGATGAAGGCCTGTTTCGCCGTATTGCGGATGGCCGAATCACGGAAGGTAACGTGGCGTGCGCCACCGCCCATGAAGTTGGTGCTTTTCATGCGCAAGCCGGTATCTGTGCCGTCCGAAACGTTGTCTTCGGCTAGGATGTTCTGGATCCAGGCGCCGGTGTGGCTGCCCGCCACGATCATCCCATGGCCCTTGCGGAAGTAGTTGTTGAAGATCCAGGCATCTTCCTGCGGCTTTTGGTCGACTGCACCCGCACCGGTGCCGGCGGCGAAGTTGACGCAGTCGTCGCCAGTGTCGAAGAAGTTGTTGAACACCAGGGCGCCGCGGCTGTTGGCGAATTCGATACCGTCGCCGTTGTTGGCGTCGTAGGTACGGTGCGTGGTGTTAGCCAGCACCACATTCTGCGTTTCCAGGTTCATGATGCCGTGATAGGCCGGGTTGACCACCGTAAAGCCGCCATAGAACACGTTAGTCACATTGCGCAGGGTGATCAGCGACGAGCGCATCTGGCCGTAGGCGTCCTTGACATTCATGCCCTCGGCAACCGCCCGCTCTACTTGCGCCTTGGCCAGCACGCCGTCGAGCATGTAGCGGGTGTTGTCGCTGGGCAGGTAGAAGGGCAAGGCTCGCCCGCGCTCGTCGAGCACATCCGGGTTACGCTTCCAGCCATTGCCGTCGATGGTGCCCTTGCCAACGATGCGGATGTTCTCGAAGGCCTGATGCGCCTGCGGGTCGCGCGGCAACGCGTTGATCAGCGAGGCCGGGCGCACGGTGGTGGAATACGGGTACTGGATATAGCCTTCGCGCGGGTAGTCCTCGGCACGCTCGGAGCCCAGCAGGGTAGCGCCCTCGGCGATTTCCAGGGTCATGTTGCTCTTGAGGTAGAGCGCCCCGCTTTTGTACGTGCCGGCAGGCAGCAGCACCTTGCAGCCCTTGCTGCAAGCGTCGATGGCACGCTGGATGGCGGCCGTGTCGAGCGCCTTGCCATCACCCTTGGCACCGTACTGCTGCACGTCAAACAGTGCCGGGACGGCCGTGGTTCGCTGCACCACCACAGGGCTGTCGGCCGACTCCTTGCCGTTGCGATCGACCGAACGCACGGTGAAGCGGTACTCGGTATCGGGCGCAAGCCCCTGGGCGGTGAAGCTGTGAATGGCGATGCGGTGATGGAAGTTCTGCGTGTCCTGCTGGTAGAAGTGGTTGATGTAAGGCTTGGCCGGTGAGACCTGGTCGTTGTTGGCGTTGCTGCCACCGAGCAGCTTGCCATTGGCATAGACATGGTAATCGACGATCTCGGCGTGGTCGGCCGGCTTCTCCCAGACCAGGATGATCTGTTGCTCATCGTAGGCCAGCGTCGGCACCTGGAGTTTGGCGGGCGCGTCCAGCGCCCAGAGTGGCAGGCTGCAGCCCATGGCCAGGGCACTCAGCAGTGCACGCGCCAGTGGGTGTTTGCGTGCAGCGACAGCAGGGTGTGCATACGGCATGGTTTTTATCTTCCTTGTTTTTGCCATTGATAACGCCACGCTTGAGCGGCCGAGCCGCGTGGCTCAGGCCGTCAACGCGGCTTGCTCGAGGTACTGGCTGCGGTTGACGAAGGTCTCCCGGGCCATTTCCCTCACATCCATTGATAGCGCGTCGACCTCGGGCAGCAGGCCGACCAGCGCCGCCACCCCCGCCGAGGCGAGGCTGCGCCGCTGCTCGGCGCTGCGCCCGGCGAACAGGTACAGTGCAACATGCACGAAATCATCCTGCCCGGCGCCGCAGCGGTAATGGCTGAAGGTGTTCAGCCGCGCCTTGATGTCGCCGGGCTTGAACAGCCCGCTGGCATCGATGGCGTCGTGCACAGCGGCCAGCAGCGTCTGCTCGCCAACCCGCTCAGCCAAGCTGGCCGGGCAATCGATAATGCAATGAGGCATGGTGGATTCCTTGATCTGCAGCCCTGTGCGCCCTGCCCCGCAGGCTAAGGCGCAAGGCTTGGGAGGGGTTCAGGCAGAGACGGCACGCGGCGATTCGGCGCTGAAGTCGCGGCTGGCCTGGACCAGCATGCGGGTGTAGTCATGACGGGCGAGGTCCTGGCTCAACGCTTGGCTGTCGAGGCGCTCGACGATGCGCCCTTGCTGCATCACCGCGACCTTGTCGCACAGGTGGCTGACCACCCCCAGGTCGTGGGTCACCATCAGGTAGGTGAGCTTCTCGCGCTGGCGCAGGTCTGCCAGCAGGTTGAGGATCTCCGCCTGCACCGAGACATCCAGCGCCGAGGTCGGCTCATCCAGCAGCAACACACGCGGCTCGAGGATCAGCGCGCGGGCAATCGCCACACGCTGGCGCTGCCCGCCCGACAACTGGTGCGGATAGCGGTAGCGGAAGCTGTCATTGAGGCCGACCTTGACCAGGATGTCGTTGATCCGGTCGTCGCGATCAGCCATGCCGTGAATGGTCAGCGGCTCGCGCAAGGCGGTGTCGATGGTGTGCCGCGGGTGCAACGAGCCGTAGGGGTCCTGGAAGACCATCTGCACCTTGCGAAAGTGCTCCTTGGGCAGCTTGTGCTGCAACGCACCGCCGGCAATGCTCAACGCCCCGCTCCAGTGCCGGTACTGGCCGGCCAGGCAGCGCAGCACGGTGGTCTTGCCGGAGCCCGACTCGCCGACCAGGCCGAACGACTCACCGTCCTCGACGGTCAGGTCGACGTCGTGCAGCACCTGGTTGAGTGTGGCGCCAACGCCGAAGCTCAGGTTCAGCGATTGTGCTTGGATCATGGACATGTCAGTTACCTCAGCAGGTGAGCCAGAGCGGGTCGCGTTGCAGCACCGGCAAGCGCGGGCGGCGGTTGTCCATGCTCGGCAAGGCCGCCAGCAGGCCACGGGTATACGGGTGTTCGGCATATTGCAGGTCGCACGCGGCGAGCGACTCGACCACCCGCCCGGCGTACATCACCAACACCCGGTCACAGTAGTTGCGCACCAGGTTGAGGTCGTGGCTGACGAAGATCAGCCCCATCTGCTGCTCGACCACCAGCTCTTCGAGCACGTTGAGCACCTGCTGGCGCACCGACACGTCGAGTGCCGAGGTCGGCTCGTCGGCGATGATCACCTCCGGGTTGGTGATGACCATCATGGCGATCATGATGCGCTGGCCCATGCCGCCGCTGACTTCATGCGGGTACAGGTTGTAGACGCGTTTCGGGTCGCGGATATGGACCTTTTCCAGCATCAGCATGACCCGCTCGCGTGCCTCGCTGCGGCTGGCCTTGTGGTGCGCCAGGTACGCCTCGGCGATCTGGTCGCCAACCTTGACCACCGGGTTGAGCGAGTACTTGGGGTCTTGCATGATCATCGAGATGCGCTGGCCACGAATCTTCTGCATGGCCTTTTCGCTGGCGCTGAGCAGGTCGACATCGCCGAACTGCAGGGCCTTGGCGGTGATCTGCGTGCTGCCGGGGTGCAGCTTGAGCAAGCTGCGCCCCACCGTCGACTTGCCCGAGCCGGACTCGCCGACGATGGCCAGTTTTTCCCGGCCAAGGGTGAACGACACATCGCGCACCGCGTGCATTTCTTTCTTGCCGTTGACGAAGCGTACGTTGAGCGCTTCGACGTTGAGTTTGAGCGACGACATAAAGCCTCCAGTTACTCGCTACGCGGGTCGAGAATGTCCCGCAGGCCATCGCCCAGCAGGTTGAACGCCAGGCTCACCAGCATGATCGCCGCACCCGGTACGGCCACCAGCCACCAGCATTCGAGCATGTAGCGTCGACCGGTGGAGATCATCGCGCCCCACTCCGGCAGCGGCGCCTGTGCGCCAAGGCCGAGGAAGCCCAGCGCCGCGGCGGTGAGGATGATCCCGGCCATGTTCATGGTCAGGCGGATGATCACCGACGACAGGCACATCGGCACAATGTGACGCAGGATGATGCGCGTCGACGAGGCGCCCTGCAGCTCGACCGCGACAACGAAGTCGGCCTTGCGCAGCGACAGGGTTTCAGCCCTTGCCAGGCGTGCGATCGGTGGCCACGAGGTCAGCGCGATGGCGACCACCGCATGCTCCAGGCCAGGGCCAAGGGCAGCGATGAACGCCAGTGCCAGGACCAGGCTGGGGAACGAGATGAAGATGTCGGTGATGCGCATGAACACCGTGTCGACGATGCCACCGTAGTAACCCGACACGGTGCCGATGAACAGCCCGATCGGTCCGACGATAACGGTCACCAGGGTAATGATGTAGAGGGTGATGCGTGAGCCGTAGACCAACCGGCTGAAGATGTCGCGGCCATATTCGTCGGTGCCGAACCAGTGCGCGGCACCGGGAGCCTGCAGGGCGTTGGCGAGGTTCTGCACCACCGGGTCATGGGTGGCGATCCACGGGGCAAAGGTGGCGACCACGATCAGCAGCACGGCCACCAGCAGCCCGGCCAGGGTCATCGGGTTGCGCAACAGGTGGCGCAGCACCCGCAGGCTGCTTTTGTAAAAGGCGTCGAGGCTGGAAGCCGGCGTGGTGTCGGCCTGCGGCTTGGCGCTTGCTTGGGTAGAAGACATGTTGGCAATCATCGGCATGTTCTCGGTGTGAAATCATGGCCGCCCGGAGCGCCCGCAGGCGCCCCCGGACAGGTTCAGCGTTGCTTGTAGACGCCCAGGTAACGGGTCGCCTCGGCGTCATCGCCGGTAAAGCCCTTGACGTCCACCGCGCTCACCGCGGTGTCGGTCATCTGCGAGAGCATCATGATCGGCCCGACCTGCTGGTCGTAGCGCTGCTGGGCCTGGTGGTACAGGCTCACGCGCTTGGCGGCGTCACGCTCGACGCCCGCCTGGTCGATCAGCGCATTGAGCTGTTGATCGAAGAACGACGCGCGCCAGCCCTGGAAGTTGGGCAGGCCCGCGCTGTCGCTGTTGTCCGGGTTGTAGACAAAGGTGCGCAGGCTGAAGTACGGGTGCGGGTAGCGCTCGGCACCGCGCGCCACGATCATTTCGAAGTTGCGCGCGCGCATCGCGCCATACACCTGGTTGCCGGTGCCGGTGACGATGCTGGCCTTGATCCCGCCTTCGGCGAGCGTCGACTGCATGCGCGCAGCGATGTCGATGAACGGCGGCTCGGACAAGGTCCGGATGGTGGTGGTGAAGCCTTGCGGGTAGCCGGCTTCGGCGAGCAACGCCTTGGCCTTGGCGACATCCATCTTGTAGCCTGGGTCCGGCAGGCGGGCGTCGAGGCCAAGCTGCATCGGCTGCTGGTTGAGCATGCCGTAGTGCGGCATGACCTGCTCGTCGATGCCTTTGTAGTCGATCAGGTTGCGCACCGCTTCGCGGACTTTCTGATTGGCGAATTCGGGCTGCTTCATGCTCATCGCCACGTAGTACATGGTGCCGCGCTGCAGCGGTTGCACCTGCAGCTTGGGCGAGCGCTCGATGGCCTTGATGTCTGGCGCGGCCATGCCGTAGACCAGGTCGAGGTCACCGCGCTCGAGCATCAGCCTTAGTGATTGCGACTCGGTCATGTGCCGCACCAGCACCCGCTTCATTTTTGCAGGGCCCGCCCAGTAGCCGTCGAAGCGGGTCATCACCAAGGCGTCGTTGGCGCTCCACTTGGTCAGGGTGAACGGACCGCTGCCGGCCTCGTTGGTGACCAGCCAGGCGGCGCCCAGGTCGCCGTCCTTCTCGTGCTTCAAGGCTTCCTGGCGGTCGACGATGACCGCGCTGGGCGAGATCGCCAGCGAGTCGATCAGCAGCAGCGGGTCGGCGGGCTGCGGCAGCTCGACCACCAGGGTGTGCGGGTCAGTGGCGCGGATCAGCCCCTGAATGTTGTCGACGCTGTAGCCGTAGGCCTTCCAGGTGGTGGCCAGGCCGAAGTTGAGTTTCATCACGCGGTACAGCGACCAGGCCACGTCTTCGGCGGTGAGCGGGTTGCCGGAATGGAACTTGACGTCGCTGCGCAGGTGGAAGGTGACCTGCTTGCCGTCTTCGCTGATCTCCCAGCGTTCGGCCAACTGTGGCAGGTGTTTTTCCGGGTTGCCCTGGTCGCGCTTGACCAGCGTGTCATACAGGTTGGCATTGACCCCGGAGGCATCCAGGCCCGGGGCGTTGGCCGGGTCGATGGAAAACAGGTTGACCATGCTCATGCCGACGATCAACTGGTCGGCGGGGGTCTTGGCCTGCACGGCGGCCATCGGCCCCAGTGCCAGCATCGCACCCAGCAGGCTCAGGCGCAGGATCGGAAGTACAGTTTTCATGTGGCTGTCCTTGTTTTTATAGTCATGCACTGTGTTCGCGCTGGCCGCGCGGGGCTTAACGGGTCCTTGGGTCGAACACCTTGTACAGGGCGTCGCTGATCAGGTTCAGGGCGACGAAGATCAGCCCGATCACCAGCACACAGCCCATCACCGCGTTCATGTCACCGAGCATCAGGCTGCTGGTTAGGTACTGACCGAAACCGGGCCAGGCAAACACCGTTTCGATCAGTACCGCGCCTTCGAGCAGCGAGCCGTAGGCCAAAGCCACCACCGTCAGCAGTTGCACGAGGATGTTGCGAAACGCATGGCCCCAGACCACCTGGCGGCGCGAAAGGCCCTTGACCCGGGCGGTGATGATGTATTCCTGGGACAGCTGTTCAAGCATGAAGCTGCGGGTCATGCGGCTGATGTAGGCGACCGAGTTGAGGCCCAGGATCAGCCCCGGCAGGACGATGTGCCGCAGCGCGCTGGTGAAGGCTTCCCAATCGCCGGCCAGGGCCGTGTCGATCAGCAACAGGCCGGTGATGTCCGGCACCATGCCGTCGTAGGCGAGGTCGATGCGCCCTGCCCCGCCGGCCCAGCCGAGCCAGGCGTAGAACACCAGCAGGCCCATCATGCCGACCCAGAAGATCGGCGTGGAGTAACCGAACAGGGTGATCACCCGTGCCAGATGGTCGCCAAGGCGGCCCTGGTTACTGGCCGCGACCACGCCCAGTGGCAAGCCGATGACGATGCCGAAGAGGATGGCCAGGGTGGCCAACTCGATGGTCGCCGGGAACACCCGCTTGATGTCTTCCAGCACCGGGTGGCCGGTCAGCAGGGCGTTGCCGAAATCACCGTGGAGCAGGTCGTTGAGGTACAGCCCGAACTGCACCCAGATCGGCTGGTCCAGGCCCATCGCCCGGTACACCTGATCGTAGGTGGAGCTGTCGGCGTCCGGCCCGACCACGGCCAGCACCGGGTCCAGCGGCATCACCCGACCAATGAAGAAGGTCAGCGCCAACAGACCGAGCAGGGTCACCAGGACCGTGCTGGCCCGTCGGGCAGTGCCAGACACGCGCGTGCCCAGCACAGAGGCAGTCGAAACTAACATAACAGGCTCCTGAAAATGCGTTCAGCCAACACCGAGGCGTTCGGGGCGCGCACGCCCCGCTCCCGCTCATCGCGACTTGTAGACGTCTTTGTAACGGGTGGTGGCCGCACTGTGGGTCTGGTAATCCTGAACATCGTGGTAGACCACCACGGTGTCCGTCATCTGCGACACCGGCAGGATCGCCCCGACCTGCGCGTCCAGGGTCTTCTGGATCTGCTGGTACTGGGCCAGTTGCCTGGTCTTGTCAGGCTCGACTTCGGCCTGCTCGATGAGCGCGTTCAACTCGGGGCTGTAGAACGACGTGCGCCAGCCCTGGAAGTTGCTCAGCTTGGCTTCGTCGCGGTTGTCCGGGTTGTACACCAGGGTCCGGAGGCTCGAATGCGGATGACGCTCGGCCCCGCCACCGCCGCGGCCGACCAGGATGTCGAAGCTGCGTTCGCGCATGGCGCCGTAGATCTGGTTGCCGGTGCCGGTGACGATGGTCGCCTGGATGCCGGCCTGGGCCAGGGTCGCCTGCAGGCTGGAGGCGATGTTGATGAATGGCGGCTCGGTGAGCACGCGGATGGTGGTTTTGAAGCCATTCGGGTAACCGGCTTCGGTCAGCAGTTTTTTCGCCTCGGCGACGTTCAGGGTGTAGCCCGGATCGTCCAGCCGTGCTGGCAGGCCGAGCGGCAATGGGCGCTGGTTGAGCTGGCCGTAGTGCGGCATGACGGTCTGGTTGATGCCTTGATAGTCGATCAGCGAACGCACCGCGCGGCGCACGCGGGCGTCATCGTAGGGCTTGTTCTTGACGCTCAGGGCAACGTAGTAGAGGGTCCCGCGCTGCACGGTCTGGGTGCGCACCTTGTCGGACTTCTCCAGGGCTTCGATGTCGGGTGCGGACATGCCCTTGGCCAGGTCCAGGTCACCGCGCTCGACCATCAGGCGCAGCGACTGCGACTCGGTCATGTTGCGCATGACGATGCGCTTGAGCTTGGCCGGGCCACCCCAGTAACCGTCGTAGCGGCTCATCAGGATCACATCGTTGGCGCGCCAGTCATTGAGGATGAATGGGCCGCTGCCGGCGGCGTGGGTAGTCAGCCAGGCGCCGCCCATGTCGTCGCCCTTCTGGTGTTGCTGAACCACTTTGCGGTCGAGGATAAAGGCACTGGGCGAGGTCGCCAGGGTGTTGAGCACCAACATCGGGTCGGTTGGCCGCGGCAGCTCGAGGACAAAGGTGAGCTCGTCGGCGGCCCGCAGGTACTGGGCGGCGTTGCCGGCGGTGAAGCCGTAAGCCTTCCATGTCGAGGCCAGGGCCAGATTGAGCTTGAGCACGCGCTGCAACGACCAGGCGACGTCTTCGGCAGTCAGCGGGTTGCCCGACTGGAAGGTCACGCCGGGGCGCAGCGTGAAGGTCAGGGTCTTGCGGTCGTCGCTGACCTGCCAGCTTTGCGCCAGGGCCGGTACCAGTTGGTCCGGCTGCTTGACGTCCTGCACCAGCAGCATGTCGTAGAGGTTGGCATTGACCTCGGAGACATCCAGGCCGGTGGCGGCGGCCGGGTCGAGCGACAGCAGGTTGATCATGCTCATGCCGACGATCAACTGGTCGGCGGGGGTCTTGGCGAAAGCGGCAGATACCGACGTCATCGCCAGCGATGCGGCCAGGACCCCCGCCCAGAATTTGGGGAGAACGCTCATGTGAGATAGCCTTTTTATAGTTATTGGACTCTCGGGCGGCACGCACCAAGGCGTGCCGCCATGCACGAATCAGAAACTCTGCAGCGTGTTGGTCTCGACGTAGTCGAAGTCGATCTCCTCCCCCAGGCCAGGCAGGTCGGAGAGGTGCACGAAGCCGTCTTCATCCATCGGGTCGACCAGGCGCTTGAGGTAGGCCGGTACTTCGTCATAGTTGAGGAACGGGTGCAGCAGGCCGCGCTCGTACCAGGTGCAGTTCTTGATCGCGCCGACCACCGCCAGGTTGGCCGCGCCGTTGCCGTGGATCTCGCAATCCATGCCAAACGCTTCGGCCATGTGCGCGACCTTCAGGCACGGGGCGATACCGCCGACCCCGGCAACGCCGGCACGCAGGATGTCACAGACATCGTTCTTGACCCAACTGGCGCGGCTCAGGTGTTTGCCACCGAGGCTTTCAGGGCCCAGCACGGGGATGTCCAACTGGGCGGCCAGCCACGCGTAGGACTCGGCCGAGTCTTCCATCATCGGCTCTTCGAACCAGGCGAAATTCAGCTTCTCCAGGGCACGGCCGACGGTCAGCGCTTCGGTGCGGCTGTACCAGTGATAGCCGTCGATCATCAGCGCGATGTCGGGGCCGACCGCTTCACGTACGGCGGCGCAGGCCTTGATGTCCATGCTCACGCTCGGGGCGAACGACACCGGCGGCATCCAGGTGTGCAGCTTGATCGCCTTGTAGCCGCGCTTGACCAGGGCCTCGGCGAAGCGGCCGTACTCTTCAGGGGTCGACAGGCCGCCTGGCAGCTCGTCACCGCACATGGTCGAACCGTACGCCGGAACCTTGTCGCGGTAGCCACCGATGAGTTTGTGCACCGGCACCTTGAGCTTGCGCCCGGCCCAGTCCCACAGGGCCTGTTCGACCAGTGCCAGGGCGCGGTCGGTGAGCTGGCTTGCGCTGCCGCGCTGCCAGTGGGCGAGGTCGTGCCAGATCTTTTCACGGTCGAAGGCATTGGCGCCGACCAGCACCTTGCGCACGAAGTTATCCAGCACATACGGGCGGATCAGCTCGGGAGCGCCGAAGGCGAAGCCTTCGTTGCCGCACTCAGTCTTGATGCGTAGCAAGGCCATCTTGGCCTGGGTCACGTCGCCCGGATGGGCATGGCCGGCGCTGTCTACAGCGCGGCGCGTGGGGTAGGAAAACACCTGGACGTTTACAGCAGTAATGATCATGGACGTCTGAGCCTTCTTATTGGATTTGTGGCGGGTGAGTCACGCTCTGGAGGCAATCCTACGTCATCATACAACATTTGGAAAGCACCTCTTAAAACCGACGAAATAGTCGTGAATAGCCTGCTAAACCCCGCTCTGTGATCCCCATCACAAAGCAAGCGCCAAGCCACAACTACCGTATTAGAGCCTTCAGCCAATGTGATCAGACAACATTTCAATAATTCGTAGACAGCCCCACAGTCGTACGATAACTTATTTTAAAAATCACGGAGCGCTCACCACCTCACCCACCTTGCTCACACGCCTCATCACGTCCTCAACAAAAACAAAAAAAGAGATCGCATGAACAACACACTTCGCCGCCTTATCGCCGCCAGCACCCTCGGCTTGTCGTTCTACGCCTGCGCGGACTCCGCCAGCATCAACTACCGGCATGGGTACACCGAAGACGACAGCATTCACTCCGACCGGATAAAGCTGAGTTACCGCAAGGACAGCGGCCTGGGGTTTGCCGCAGAAATCAAATACAAGACTGCCGGCGACCGCGAAGACGTCGCCTACGACAACATGGTCAACAACGGCCATGAGTTCACCGTGGACTACAACTACAAGATGAGCCCCAAGTCGACCTGGACCCCCGCCTTCCAGATGGACAGCTCCAAGGACGCAACCACCTACAAGTTCGGCTTGAAGTACAACTACAAGCTCAGCGACACCTGGTACGTCGCTACCCGCGTGCGCCACGACGCACGCAACCTCGACCGGGATCAGGTCGACCACAGCAAGGCAGACCGCGCCAAGGACAACCAGAACACCACCCGCCTTGAAGGCTGGCTCGGCTATACCCCCAGCGGCCCGTGGGCATTCGAGTACCAGTACATCCACTTCACCACCGACTACATCCGCTACGACAACAAGAAGCGCGACTACGAGCAGAACCTGATCATCAAGTACAAGCTCAACAAACAGTGGGCGCCATTCATGGAAGTGGGTGACATCAAGGTCAACAGCTACACGGACGATCGCCAGGCTCGTTGGCGCCTGGGCATCCAGTACAACTTCCTGTAAGGGCAACTGCCCGACCATGCCGGTGTCGTTGCACCACGGCACCCTCATGCAGTTTCAGCAAAAGGCATCCGACAATGACCACGACCACCCGCAAACCCTTTAACCGCCTGCTGCTCACCGGCGCCGCCGGCGGGCTCGGGCAAGTGCTTCGCGAAGCACTGCAAGCACACGCCAACATCGTGCGCGTATCAGACATCAGCCCCATGGCAGCGGCTGCAGGCGAGCATGAGCAAGTCATCAACTGCGACCTGGCCGACAAGGCCGGCGTATTGGCCCTGGCCCAGGATGTGGACGCCATCGTGCACCTGGGCGGCATCTCCACCGAGCGTGCCTTCGAAGAGATTCTGCAAGCCAACATCGTCGGTACCTTCCACATCTATGAGGCCGCCCGAAAGCACGGCATCAAGCGCGTGGTGTTCGCCAGCTCGAACCATGTCACCGGCTTTTACCCTCAAGGCGAACAGGTAGATGCGCATTCGCCGCGCCGACCAGACTGCTACTACGGGCTGTCGAAGGCCTACGGCGAAGACCTGGCCACGTTCTACTTCCACCGCTACGGCATCGAAACCGTCAGCCTGCGCATCGGCTCTTCGTTCCCCGAACCACGCAATGTGCGCATGCTGTCCACCTGGCTGAGCTACGGCGACCTGGCGCATCTGGTAGAGCGCGCATTGCTTGCCGAAAACGTCGGCCATACCGTGGTGTACGGTGTATCAGCCAACCGCGACCTCTGGTGGAGCAACCGCCACGCCGCACACCTGGACTTCAATCCGAAGGACAGTGCCGAGCGCTTCCGCACGGCCCTGGAGCAGCAGCCAAAGCCTGCTACAGACGACCCGACAGCCCACCTGCAAGGTGGCGCCTTCACCGCTGCCGGCCCTTTTGGCGACTAAACCCTGATGGAGCACGCAACTCTTCCATGACAGCCGAACTGATTACCGATGCACGCAATGCCACAGGCGAAAGCCCGGTCTGGCACCCACAGGAAAATGCCTTGTACTGGGTGGATATACCGGCAGGCCGCCTGCACCGCTGGCAACCAGATGGCCAGACCCGTCACTGGGCCGCAGACGAAATGCTCGGCTGCATCGTCCGTAGCCAGCAAGGCCACTGGCTTGGGGCCCTGGAGAGCGGGGTCTTCCACCTCACCCCCCAGGCTGACGGTTGCCTGGTTGCCGACAAGCGCGCCAGCGTCGAACACGCGAGGCCCGGCATGCGTTTCAATGACGGGCGTTGCGACCGCCAGGGGCGCTTCTGGGCCGGTACGATGCAAACAAACATGGGCGCCGAACCGGTGGGTGCGCTTTACCGATATGACGCGACGGCGGACGCAACGGTAAAGCCAATGCAAGCACGACTGGACAAGCTGATCGTGCCCAACGGCATGGCGTTCAGCCCGGACGGCAAAACACTGTATGTCTCCGACTCGCACCCCAGCGTTCAGCTGATCTGGGCCTTCGACTACGACATCGACAGCGGCACACCGCACAACCGCCGAATATTCGTCGACATGAACCAGCACCCCGGCCGACCGGACGGGGCTGCGGTAGATGCCGAAGGTTGCTACTGGATTTGCGCGATCGATGCCGGCCAGGTACTGCGCTTTACCCCCGAAGGGAAACTGGACCGCACCCTGCCGCTACCGGTAAAGAAACCGACCATGTGCGCATTCGGCGGCCCGCAGCTGGATACGCTGTTCGTGACGTCGATTCGCCCACACGGCATCGACCTGAGCGACCAGCCACTGGCCGGCGGCGTGTTCGCGCTAAACCCCGGCGTAAAGGGCTTGCCGGAACCGATTGCCGGGGGCTGAAGCCTGGGCCGGTATTGGCTGCTACCAGGGGTATGCTCAGTAAGCAGCCTTGCTGGACATCCCCCTGCGACCTGCCCCAAGGCAAGTAACCGCAAAGGCAATCACCAACGCCCCGGTACCCAACAGGAAAATCAGCTGCTGGTTGGAGCCCTCCACCAGCATGGCGATCAGCGCCGGCGTCACCGCTGCCGCCCCCATCAACGTGATGCTGACCAGCGGTGTGAGCTTGCCGGTCGGGTCGTTGGTGGTGATCAGCGCCATGTAGTAAGACAAAGACAGCACCCAGCCAAAGTTGATCAGCAACAACGCCACAAACAACTGCATCGGCGTGCGGGTATGGCCAGTGAGCATGGCGATGGAAATGAACACCGCCACCAGCCCCACGGCGATCATCAACTGGCGATTGACCCGCGCACCCAACAGGCTAGGCAGCCCCGCACCCGGCAAACCACCAAGGGCCGACAGGCCGAACGCCCAGCCGATATCCACCCCGCTGATACCCTGGTCTCGCGCCAACTGGTCGATGAAGCCCCACACGCAGTAGATGGCGATCTGCATGAACAACATGCCCACCAACGCAGTGCGCCCCGTGCGCGCCGAACCACCCTGGGCAGGCGAGGCTTCGCCACTGGCCAGCAACGCCGCCGGGCGACGCGGCAGCACCAGGCTGGCGCCGCAGATCAGCAAGTACCACAGGCCAAACGCGCACAAGGCGGTCACCGTGCCACTTTGCGCGGCCAGCAGCGGCAACGCTGCCGAAAACAGCGAGTACTCTGGCGTTTGCAGCAACAGCATCAACCCGAACGAGCGGTCCTGGTTGGGCAAGCGGCCCAGCGTGGACACCGCATAGGCATACACCAACCCCGCACAGGTGCCGGCCGCCAGGCGCACGATCAGCAGCAGGGTGTTGGTGGTGGCAAAGGCGGTCGCGATGCTCAAGGCCACGCACAGGGCGCCAACGATCAGGCACAGGCTGCGCCCGCCATGGCGCTTCATCAGCACCGGGCAAAGCAAGGTGCCCAGGGTCATGCCGATCATCTCGACCGACACCACCCAGCCCTGCTGATCGAGTGACAGGCTCAGTTGCTCCGTGACCAGCCCCATGAAGATGGGTTGTACGCCACAGACGATGAAGGAAGTACAGGCAATGAAAATCAGCGCGGCACGCAGCAGCTTGGAATCTTGCGTCATGGGGACCCCGACACGGCATTTGTTTTTATTGTGTGTGGCGACCTGCCCTGGAAGGCGCCGTAGCTGGCGGCTGGGCGGGTCTGGTGAGCAATCGTGGGCCGAGATGGAAGGCTTTGAAAGTTAATTATCGGCATCCATATCAGTGGGCTTTTTAATGCAGGCCGCCGCCCTTTGCCTGCATCCAGAAATGCACTGCACCCGATCCTGATAATTAATTGGAGACATACCCGCATCCCCCCTACCGTGGTACGTCACCCAAGCCTCAGTAGAAAAGGCCCGATCATGAACGACCGTGAGTTCATCAACGCCATCGACGCCGATGGCCTGCCCCTGCACATTGCCGTAACCAACGGGCGCATCACCCACATCGCCCCGCAACGCGCCAACACCCCCGCCCGTGAAACCATCGACCTTGAAGGCCTGCTGGTGCTGCCAGGCTTTGTCGATGGCCACATCCACCTGGACAAGAGCTTTGTCGGCGACCGCTGGCGACCGCACCAACCCGTGGCCAGCCTGCGCGAGCGCCTGGCCGTGGAAAAACGCGAACTGGCCAGTGCCCCACCCATCGTCGAGCGCGCCGATGCGCTGATGCGCCAAGCCGCCTCGTTCGGCACCCTGGCGATGCGCTGCCACGTGGACGTGGACGCCACCACCGGCCTGACCAACCTGCACGCCATGCTCGAAGCCCGGGACAAGTGGAAAGACCTGCTCGACATCGAGCTGGTGGCCTTCCCCCAGGCCGGTGTGGTGACCTGCCCCGGTACGGCTGAAGTGATGGAAGCGGCCATCCGCGAAGGCGTGCAGGTAGTCGGCGGCATCGACCCGACCACCCTGGACGGCGACGCCGACGCCCAGCTGGACATTGTCTTCGGCATCGCCGAACGACATGGCGTGAAGGTCGACATTCACCTGCACGAGCCGGGCGATATCTGCATCGCCCAGCTCGAGCGCATTGCGGCACGCACCCAGGCACTGGGCATGCAAGGCCTGGTGGCGGTCAGCCACGCCTATGGCCTGGGCGACGTATCCGATGCCGTAGTAGACCGCACGGCCGAAGTGCTGGCCGGCGCAGGCATCTCCATCATGACCAACGCCCCCGGCGAACACGCCTTCCCGCCCGTGCTGCGCCTGCGTAACGGCGGCGTGCGGGTATTTACCGGCAACGACAACATCCAGGACGCCTGGTGGCCCTACGGCAATGGCGACATGCTGCAGCGGGCGATGCTGGTCAGCTACCGCTCGGGCTTCAATACCGATGAAGAGCTGCGGGTTGCGCTGGAAATGGCGACCGAAGCCAGTGCCGGGGT
Organism: Pseudomonas sp. SAS7; assembly: GCF_052112345.1. Lineage (NCBI taxonomy): Bacteria > Pseudomonadati > Pseudomonadota > Gammaproteobacteria > Pseudomonadales > Pseudomonadaceae > Pseudomonas > Pseudomonas sp. SAS7. The sequence continues at coordinate 183,098 of NZ_JBEGGO010000009.1, forward strand.
GATGGGCAAACAGGACTATGGTTTGAAGGTTGGTAACGAGGCCAGCTTCGTGCTGTTCAAGGCACCCAATGCTGCTGCTGCGGTGGCGGCTGCCATTCATGAACGGGTGATTGTGCGCCACGGCGCGTTCTGGGGCAGGCCTGCGCAGTTGCAGTTGAAGGCTGCGCAGTTTGCTACCGAACTGCGCCGTTAACCGCAGGCGAAGTTCAGATCTCAGCCCTGCTCGGTCCCTGTGGGAGCGGGTTCACCCGCGAACACCGGCACCGCCGGTGCCATACACCGCGTTGTCTTCTTCGCGGGTAAACCCGCTCCCACAGGGTACGCGGCACGGTTTCGAGCTTTGTACGCTGAGCGAAGGCGCAGCCGATGGGCTGCGCAGGCTCATTCCGCCTCAGCCCGCAAGATCCCGATCAGAATTTCAGCCAGCGCCATGACCATAGGGTCCGCCGTAGGCCGATGAAAAATCGCCGCCTCAAACACCTTGATGGGCTTGAACCCCTGCTCCGCCCCGAGCACTCGATGCCCACCCGTCACCACCCGCGACGGCAACAGGCTAACCCCCAACCCGTTCGCCACCGCTTCCTGAATCCCCGCCAGGCTCGAACTGGTAAAAGCGATCCGCCAACTGCGCCCCATTGCCTCGACCGCACCGATCATGTCATCCCGGTACAACCCCCGCGGCGGAAAGGTCACCAGCGGAATAGGGTCTTGGGCAAAACACGGGTACTGCGCACTGTCGATCCACTCGATGCGCTCCGGCTGGCACGCATTCGCCTCGCGGCTGTGGCGCCGTTGCTTGATCAACACCAGGTCCAGCTCGCCACGGTCGTAGGTGCTCATCAAGTCCCGGCTAAGCCCACCGGTAATCTCCAGCTTCACCGTCGGATTACGCCGGTTGAAAGCCGCCAGCGCCTGCATCGTCTTGCCCGCGACAAAATCGTCCGGCAGGCCGATGCGTACGGTCACCGTCACCCCGCCCGACATGGCCTCGGTCAGCTGGCTGCTCACCGCCAGCAGGTGCCGCGCATACCCCAGCAGGGTTTCCCCCGCATCGGTCGGGTGCACCTCGCGGTTGCTGCGGTCGAGCAACTGCTGGCCGACCATTTCCTCCAGCCGGCGCACCTTCTGGCTGACCGTGGACTGGGTGGAGTGCAGGCGCGCGGCAGCGGTGGTGAAACTGCCGCAGTCGGCCACCATGACCACGGTGCGGAGCATGTCCAGGTCATAGATGGCACGGTTGGGTTTGATGGAGTCAGGCATCTGCGGGTTCAGCTTTTGTGGATGGGGCTGGGTACATGATGCCTGAAGCTGGAGTGGATGATGCAATGCCAGAGGGCAAGGCATGCCTTGTATGCATGCACGAACCCTTTCGCGGATGCAGTCTTTTGCTCAAGCTGCAGCGGCCCCCTTCCCCTCGCCACTGACCTCGAACTGCCCCACCAGCTTCTGCAACTTGCCGGCATCCACCCGCACCTTCTGGGCGCTGCTCTGCAGCACCACCGCCGTCTGGCGCATCTCGCTGGAGGACTGGTTGACCTGGTCGATGGTCTTGCCATATTCCACGCTACGCCGGTTGAGCTGCTGGATGATCGCGAACATGCCCTCCACGGCTTGGTGCAGTTGCACGTTCTCGGAGGAGGCGTCTTCGGCAAGGCGCAGGCTGTTGTCGACGTCCTGTACGCCCTGCTCCATGAAGCTGACGGCCTGGCGGGTTTCGCCCTGAAGGCTCTCGACCATGTGGCGGATGTCTTCGGCGGCCCGCGCGGTTCGCGCGGCCAGGCTGCGCACCTCGTCGGCCACCACCGCAAAGCCACGGCCATGCTCGCCGGCACGCGCCGCCTCGATGGCAGCATTGAGCGCCAGCAGGTTGGTCTGGTTGGTGATGTCGCTGATCAACCCGGTGATGTTGTCGATTTCGACCATGCGGCTGTCGAGCCGCTGCACGCTGGAGGACGAGCGCGCCACCACATCGCGAATCGACTGGGTACCTGCCTGCACCGCCAGAAACTGCTCGCGGGCACGGCTGACCACCTCGTCCATCGCCTGCTTCATCTGCTCGGCGCTGACCGATGCCTGCTGCAGTTCGCCGAGCTGTTCCTCCATGATGATCATCATGTGGTGCACGGCGTCCGCCACATCGGCAGAGCTCACACTCGCCTCCTGGCTGCGCCCGAGCATCATCTGGTTGGTGCTGCCGACCGTACGGCTGGCCTTCACCACTTGCCCCACTACCGCGTCCAGGCGGTCGATGAAGCTGTTGATCCAGCGCGCCATGTCGGCGCTCTCATCGTTGCCCAGGGTGCTGGTGTCCAGGCGCTGACGCAGGTTGCCTTCACCCTCGGCGATGGTGCGCAGTACGCCGCTCATGCCATTCAACCTGGCTGCCAGGCGCTTGGGCCCGAACACGCCGAACACCAGCGTGGCGCCGAGCATGCTCACGGCCATAATCACGTCGTTCAGCCCTTGCGGCAGGCCGGCATAGTGCTGCACCAGGTAGTTGCAACCGAACAACCCGGCTATGGTCGCCACGTAGGGTTTCATCAACCCATAGCTCAGCGAGCGGCGTCGGTAGACCTCTTCCAGGTCCGCCTCGCACATCATGCCCCAGCGGTCGGGCGAGCCCGGCAACTGGAACGTTACGCCCTTGCCGACCACCGGCACGTGGCGGTAGTCCGAGTAACCCGGGTAGGTCACGAACAGGTTGGCACCACGCCTGATGGTTTCCCTTACCCCCGGGTGCAGTTCGCGCGTGGAGGGGTCGGTGAAGCGCAGTTCCAGCTCGGTATGGCGCTGGACCTGCACGGTGGTCCAGGGCGTGTGCACACCACTTTTGAGGTTTTCGCCGTGGGTAAAGGTGCCGTCCTCGAAGCGCGAGCGCGACAGCGCCGTGCCGGGCTGGATCGCCGGGTCGAAGCGCGACTGCGCCATGAACAGGTAGTTGTCGCCCGACTCGGCGAAAATATGCCCGGCCTCGCGCTGTATCAGGTCGCCCAGCACATCGTTGGGCACCCGGCCGCACAGGCAGCCGAGCACTTTGCCACCGGCCTTCACCGGCTGGTAGAACATCAGCGTCACCTCATCGTGGAAGCGTGAGGATGACGGACCAATGCGCAGGGTTAGCGGGTCGCTGTAGGGGCCATGCAGAAACGGCGCCTTCAGGCCTTGGGCCAGCGCTGCAGTGTGCTCGATACGTGGCGTACCACGTTGTGGCCAGGTGGAGGCGATGATGCTGCCGGCAGCATCGACGACAAACAACTCGGAAAAGTCTTCGGCCTGCGCCAGCTTGTCCCGCAGCAGCGTGCTGTCGGGTTGAGCGAACCCTTGCGCGAGTTGTTCCGCTAGTTCCGCCAAGTGCTCCCAGTGCTCGCACGCCCAATCATGCAACAACCGCACGCGGGTCTGGGCAATGGCTTCGAAAGTTTGCTCGATTTGCGGGTAATTCGCCCGGTTAAGGTGACATGCCCAGCCCATCCTGAGCTTTCCGGTTTTACCCAGCCAGGGCAGCCAGCCCTTCTCGCTCGATGACAACTCCATGGAACCACTGGAAAGCGACATTATCTTCACCATACGCGACATCGGATGGCAATCTGATAGCAAGTCGCACGCCAACGGCGGGAGCGGTGATTAATGGGGAATTCAAGTCATTGAATGCACAGCACTTGTGCATGAAAGGTTATGGGCAGGCCCTGAATGCACCACCGAGGCGCAAACCAGATGAAATCAGGCCCTTATCCGGAATGTGACAAATAGCCGCCAGAACTGCTCGCACATCGCACAACAGTTCGATAATCGCACAAATTCCGCTAAACCCCCTCTACTGTTGCCCTATCTTGCGGCACGCTATAGCGAAAGTCAGCAAACAATTTCAAGCGCTGACAGGCCTCATCGCTTAAAAGCGCCGGCCAGCCCGACAACCATACTCCAGGAACAACCAGGAGCTCGCCTTGATCAATAAAACGTACGAGTCCATCGCCAGCGCGGTGGAAGGGATCACCGACGGTTCGACCATCATGGTCGGTGGCTTTGGCACGGCCGGCATGCCGTCCGAGCTGATCGATGGCCTGATCGCAACCGGTGCCCGCGACCTGACCATTATCAGCAACAACGCCGGAAACGGCGAGATCGGCCTGGCCGCCCTGCTCATGGCGGGCAGCGTGCGCAAGGTGGTCTGCTCGTTCCCGCGCCAGTCCGACTCCTACGTGTTCGACGAACTGTACCGGGCCGGCAAGATCGAGCTGGAAGTGGTCCCGCAAGGCAACCTGGCCGAGCGCATCCGCGCAGCAGGTTCGGGCATTGGTGCGTTCTTCTCGCCGACCGGCTACGGCACCCTGCTGGCCGAAGGCAAGGAGACCCGTGAAATCGACGGCCGCATGTACGTGCTGGAAATGCCGCTGCACGCCGACTTTGCGCTAATCAAGGCGCACAAGGGTGACCGTTGGGGCAACCTGACCTACCGCAAGGCCGCGCGCAACTTCGGCCCGATCATGGCCATGGCTGCCAAGACCGCCATTGCCCAGGTCGACCAGGTTGTCGAACTGGGTGAACTGGACCCGGAGCACATCATCACCCCGGGTATCTTCGTCCAGCGTGTGGTTGCCGTTACCGGTGCTGCCGCTTCTTCGATCGCCAAAGCTGTCTGAGGCCTGCCATGACCATCACCAAAAAGCTCTCCCGCACCGAGATGGCCCAGCGCGTGGCCGCAGACATCCAGGAAGGCGCGTACGTAAACCTGGGCATTGGCGCACCGACCCTGGTGGCCAACTACCTGGGCGACAAGGAAGTCTTCCTGCACAGCGAGAACGGCCTGCTGGGCATGGGCCCAAGCCCTGCGCCGGGCGAGGAAGACGATGACCTGATCAACGCCGGCAAACAGCACGTCACCCTGCTGACCGGTGGTGCCTTCTTCCACCATGCCGACTCGTTCTCGATGATGCGTGGCGGCCACCTGGACATCGCCGTACTGGGCGCCTTCCAGGTCTCGGTCAAGGGTGACCTGGCCAACTGGCACACCGGCGCCGAAGGTTCGATCCCGGCCGTAGGCGGCGCGATGGACCTGGCCACCGGCGCCCGCCAGGTGTTCGTGATGATGGACCACCTGACCAAGACCGGCGAAAGCAAGCTGGTGCCCGAGTGCACCTACCCGCTGACCGGCATTGCGTGCGTCAGCCGCATCTACACCGACCTGGCCGTACTGGAAGTGACGCCTGAAGGGCTGAAAGTGGTCGAGATTTGTGCAGATATCGACTTTGACGAGTTGCAGAAGCTCAGCGGTGTGCCACTGATCAAGTGATCTTCCGGCTTACACAGTCTGTTGCCTTACGCGGACCTTTGTAGGAGCGGCCTTGTGCCGCGAAAGGGCTGTGAAGCAGCCCCAGCAACAGTGGATGTAACGCCAAAATCCGGGGGCCGCTTTGCGGCCCTTTCGCGGCACAAGGCCGCTCCTACAAGTTGATGCGCCAGCATCGAAAGCTGCGCAGTACCTGTAGGAGCTGGCTTGCCTGCGATGGGCTGCACAGCAGCCCCCATGGCCCCGACCAACAGCCACTATCCCAAGCATCACCCCATTTCAGCCCGAGACTATCGCTTTCTTGGCACGATTCAAGGTGCGACGGTCACGTCCGCCTGGCCGCTCTGAGCCAGAGCCGCATGAATGAAACCTTCAGCTTTTTTTCGCTCAACGAATGCCCTTACGTATGCCGCGCCCGCATCCCGTCCACGTGGCACCGCCATTGCCTGGCGGATTGAGGTGAAGGCATCATCCAGCACGCGATAGCGCGGGTCGAGATCAGCTACCTTCTGCAAGGGTTGGCGCACGCCCGCAGCCGCATCGAGTTTTTGTTCAAGGAACAGATCAACCGCCCCTGCGGACGTGTCCGCGCGTTCAAGCTCGGCGTTCTTCAGGGTACGGGTCAGAAACAGATCGTAGGCAGCCCCCTTGCCCACGGCCAGCTTCAGCCCGGCTTGGTCCAGATCAGCCACCGACTGGAATGGAGAATCGCGCTCAACGAGGTACGTGCCTTCAATAATGACGTAGGGTTCGCTGAACGAGATCTGCGCCTCACGCACCGGCTCGATAGCCAGAAACGCCAGGCTCCATACCCCCTCGTCCAACGCGGCAAAGACTTTGCCTGCGGCATCGAAAGTGCGCATTTCCAGCTTCACACCCAGTTCTTGCGCAAGGGCTTTGGCAAGTGCAACGGATACGCCTTGTGGCTCGCCATTCGGGCCACGCTGAGCGAGCACGGGGTTACCAAAATTGATGGCAGCGTGCATGACGCCACCTGGAGCCAGGTCATCGAGTACCGCGGGGGTGATGGTTGTCATAGGGATCTCCTGAAAGGGATTTACCAGATTGGCAAGGTATACGAAACGATCAAGCGATTCTCATCCGCGCCACGCGCAAGGTTCGCGCGGTAGGCCGCATTGCGCCAACGGATACCAACATTTTTCAATGCCCCGGACTGGAACACGTATGCAATATCAGTATTGCGCTCCCACTCACGGCCTTCACCGGCATGGGTAGCTGCATCAGCGTGATCGCCTTTGACATAGCGACTCATGAACGTCAGCCCAGGGATGCCGATGGCGGCAAAGTTGTAGTCGTAACGCAGCTGCCAGGAGCGTTCGCCAGGCTCGGCGAAATCGTTGATCTGGATATAGTTGGTGAGGTACGGATCCGTGCCATTGAGAAATGGCATCGAAGTGTCACCGTTCATTTTCTGTAGCCCGAGGCCAAATGCATGGCCGCCCAGGCTATAAGTGAACAACCCACTGAGCGCACCACTGTCGATGGCGCCAGCATTCGCGTTGCCAGCATCGTCGCTCAGCATGTAGCGCAAATCGCTTTTGAGCTTACCGGGGCCAATGCTCCACGTGTGATTGATACCCAAAAAGTTTTGCCGGTACACGTCCTGCAGTTCGGCGTACTGGTAGCTAAGTGTCAGCCCTTTGTTAACCGCGTAATCAAATCCGCCCACCCAGTAATCATCACCTTCCACAGCACCGGTAAACCTGCGGTTCTTGTTGTTCAGGGTGATTTTCTGAGCGTCGGTCGAGTCACGATCAGTCACGCGATTGAAGCGTGCACCCGTCAGCGTGAAGCCCTCGATTTCGTTACTGGTCAGCAAGCCACCTTCGAAGGTCTGCGGCAGTATCCGCCCGGTATTGGCCTGCACGGTCGGTAGCTTAGGGATGAGTGTTCCGTACCTGAGCTCGCTTTCGGAAACCTTCACCTTGGCGGTCAGGCCGAGACGACTGAACTCATCGGCAGCGCGCCCATCGTCATGCACCGGCAGCAGGCCGGAACCGGATCGGTCAGGGCTTGAATCCAGCTTGATACCCAGCATTCCCAACGCATCAAGGCCAAAGCCCACAGTGCCTGGGGTGTAACCAGAGCGGAAATCGAAGAGGAATCCCTGGGCCCATTCTTCCCGCTTGGACTGGCCGGCACCCTCGCGAAAATCGCGATTGAAGTAGTAGTTTTGCAGTTGCAGGCTTGCCTTGCTGTCCTCGGCAAAACCTTCTGCACCGGCGGTACCGACGACCAGGCACGGGGACAGAGTGATCAGGGTGCGCAGGATGTTTTTGTTGTTGTGCATCTGGCGATTCCATTTTTTGGCATGACGCTGCCCGACCCGGAACAGGCCAGGAAGAAATTATTCGTTACGGGGATTGCTACGCGCTCTGGAACCGCCCTTACAAAGATTGGAATGCCCTGTAAGAGCGACTCTGTTAGCAGGTGTCAGCAGGTCAGTGGGCTGAAGCGGCTACTGGCTGATCGGGCTCTTTGTTGGTCACACGCATCAGTGCAGTCATCAGGAACGCGATGAGCAGCAGTGCGCTGAGGAACAGCAGGCCGGTAGCGGCGCTCTGGCTGTTGCCTTTAACCACGCCAATCATTGATGGGCCAACGAAGCCACCCAGGTTGCCGATGGAGTTGATTACTGCGATGGATACCGCTGCGGTAGCACGATCAAGGAACAGGGTGGGCAGTGCCCAGAACGGGGATTTGAAGCTGTAGAGACCCGACAATGCCACACAGATCATCGCCATCGAGGCCACAGGACTGGACAACATGCCCGCCCCCACCAGGCCCAGGGCCGCCACTGCAAGGGGGATCGCAGAATGCATCTTGCGCTCGTTTCGTCGATCAGAGCTTCGCGACCAAATAACCATCGCTACCGTCGCAACGATATAGGGCAGCATTGCGATCAAACCGATTTGCGTGTGCGTGAGCTCGCTGGAGAAGCCTTTGATGATCTGCGGCATCCAGTAACCCACACCCAGGCTGCCGCACTGGTACACGAAATAGATGAAGGCCAGGTACAGCACCTTCTTGTTGACCATTGTCTTGAACACACCCAGTCGCTTGACGTTCTTGCGGCTCTGGCGATCACGCTCGAGCTCGGCGAGCAGCCAGTCTTTCTCCTGCTGGGTAAGCCATTTGGCCTGCTCCGGTTTGTCAGTCAGGAACAAGAAGCAGGCTATGCCAAGGAACACGGCCGGGACGCCTTCGAGGAACAGCATCCAACGCCAGCCGCTCCAGTCCAGCCACTTGATGTTGTCCATGATCCAGGTCGAAAGCGGCGCGCCTATGATGTAGCTGACCGGGATTGCCGCCGTGAACAGCGCGACGGTCGTGGCCAGCTCCTTCGAGCGGAACCAGTAGGTCAGGTAGACGATCACGCCCGGAAAGAAGCCCGCCTCGGCCACGCCCAAGAAAAAGCGCAGCACGTAGAGCTGGTTGGCGGTCTGGGCGAAGGCGGTAGCGGCAGCAATCAGGCCCCAGGTCACCAGGATTCGGGCTATCCAGACCCGCGCACCGTATTTGTTGAGCATCACGTTGCTCGGGACTTCGAACAGGAAATAGCCGATGAAGAAGATCCCGGAAATGAAACCGAACGCCTCGCTGGTCAGGGCGAGTTCCTTGTTCATCTCCAGCGCGGCATAACCGATATTGGCGCGGTCCAGGTAGGAGACGATGTACAGCAAGAACATGAACGGGATGATCCGCAAGGTAACCTTGCGAACGACAGCCTGCTCATCGACAGTTTTGTTGTTGTTCATAGAGACCTCATCTAGGGCGAACCGTAGCTCGCCCTTTAATTGTTATCGTTGCAGCAGGTATCAGGCGGAAAAGATCATGCAGACCGGGCTGCCGGTCGAAATCGAAAAATCTGTCTTGCTCAAACCACCGGTCTGCGGATGGACGGCAAATGACACGATGCTGTCGCTGTCCTCATTGAGTGCAAACAGGAAACGCTGATTTGGCGTCAGGCTGAAGAAACGCGGCGTTTTCCCTTCGCTAGGCACGAAGTCGACAGCACTCAGCAGGCCACTTCCCTGATCAATCTTGAACACAGCGATGCTGTCGTAACCGCGATTGGAGGCATAGAGGAAACGCCCGCTGCGGTCCACTTCGATCTCGGACGCGCGGCTGTTGCCGGTATAGCTCGCGGGCAGCGACGGCAACACCTGGAACGGTTGCAGGGCACCACTGCGGGAGTCGAAACGGTAGCTGGTAACGGTTGAGTCCAGCTCGTTGATCACATAGGCGAAACCGGCTTTGGGGTGCATTGCGATATGACGCGGGCCAGAACCCTCCCGGGCAACAGCGAATGGCTGGTCGGCAGGGTGCAGCTTGCCGTTGTCAAAGCGGAAGCTGAACACTCGATCCAGGCCTTTATCCGGTACCAGAACGTAGTTCCCTGTTGCATCAAACGGGTTGAAATGCGGCTTGGCGAATGGCTGCTCAACCCGATGAGGGCCAGTGGGGCCTTCAAGCTTGAGCAATTGATTGATACCGCCCAAGGCGCCATTTTCTTCCACATTGAGCACTGCCAAGGTGCCGGTAATATGGTTGGAAACCACCAGGAACCGCTCACTCGGGTCCAGCGCCAAATGCACCGGATTCTTTCCTTCACAGCTTTGGCGGTTGAGGAATGTCAGCTTCCCACTTGCCTTGTCGACGCTGAAGGCACTGACCTCACTGCGGTCGCCATGAACAGTGTAGAGGCGATCACCGGCGCGATTGAGGGCAAGAAACGAGGGATTCACCAAGTCGTCGACCACCTGCACCTGCTCCAGCGTGCCGGCGTCTTGATTCAACCGATAGACCGTGATGCCATCACCACGGGCATTGCGCTCCCGGGTTGTGCGCGATCCGACATAAGCGAACATTGGGGTATTACTCCCGCTTGCAGAATTGTTTGAAGACATGGCACTCGCGGCGCTGACCAACCCTGCAGGTAGCAACGAGCCCAGGATACCGAGGCCTGTGGCTGTACCTAAGTGCTTGATCAGCGTGCGACGGCATAATCCTGCGTGCGTGACGCACGCGAGGTCAGGCGCAACAACGTTGGATTGTTCGCGATCCATGGACGAGTCCTTCTTATTGTTTTGGCCAAGTAGGGCCCCGCATGGGGCCTTTAAACATCAAGCCCGAGTGCGGGCAACAACCTTGCGGATCACGAACGGGAGCACACCACCGTTGGCCAGGTAGCGCACTTCCTGCTGCGAATCCACACGCGCAATAACCTCGGCTTCATCACGACGGCCATCGGCGCGATGAACGATCAGCTTGATCAGGTTCTCCCCTACAGCCAGCTCATCAAGGCCCAGGAAATCGAACTGCTCGCTGCCATCCAAACGAAGGTCGTCAACGCTTTGGCCAGGTTTGAAGACCAGAGGCAGTACGCCCATGCCGATCAGATTGCTGCGGTGAATACGCTCGATGCTTTGCGCAACCACCGCCTTCACCCCAAGCAGGGCCTGTGCCTTCGCGGCCCAGTCACGGCTGGAGCCAGCGCCGTAGTTGATACCTGCAAAAACCACCATCGGTGTCTTGTGCAGGGCATAGCTTTTGGCAGCCTCGTACAGCGGTAAGCATTCGCTGTGGTCAGCATTCCACGCCCAGGCGCCCAGCCCTGGCTGCTGATCGCCAAGGAGACGGTTCTTCACTGATTTGTTGGTGAAGGCACCACGCAGCATCACTTCATGGTTACTGCGACGCGTGGAATACTGGTTGAGGTCCTGTGGATCCTCACCACGTTCGAGCAACCACTGGCCCGCCAAGCTATTGGCAGGGATCGCGCCTGCTGGCGAGATGTGGTCAGTGGTGACGTTGTCGCCAAGCACCATCAGCGCCCGGGCACCATTGATAGCCAGGGACGCTTTAGGCTCCGCCTGGATATCCGCCAGGTATTGCGGACGTCGCAGGTAGGTAGACTCGGGCCTCCAGGGAAACTGGACACTACCCTCGGCAGAAAGCGCCTGCCAATGGTGCGTACCGTCCCAGACAGTCGCCAGGCGATGCTGGAAGAACTCCGGCTTCACCACCTTGGCGACCTCATCGGCAATGTCAGCATCGCTTGGCATGAGATCCTGCAAGAATACCGGCTGGCCCTCAGCATCCGTGGCAAGCGGCTGCGAAGTCAGGTCGATATCGATGGTACCGGCGATGGCGTAGGCAACGCACAGCGCCGGGGATGCCAGATAGCCTGCTGGTACTTTCGGGTTCACCCGGCCTTCGAAATTTCGGTTGCCGGACAACACGACCACGCCTTTGAGGCCCTGATCGGCGAAATGCTCAACGTGCTCTTGGAGCTTCCCCGAGTTGCCGATGCAGGTCATGCAACCGAAGCCCGCCAGATCGAAGCCCAATGCAGAAAAGTCTTCCAGCAGGTTGGCTTCAGCCAAGTAGTCTGCGACCACCTGCGAGCCAGGCGAGAGCGATGTCTTGACCCACGGCTTACGCTGAAGGCCAAGGCTCCGGGCTTTACGGGCCAGCAAACCCGCCTGGATCATCTGCGCCGGGTTTGCGGTGTTGGTACAGCTGGTAATAGCCGACATCACCACAGCGCCGTGAGTGATCGACTCACCAAAAGAAGGCTCGAAGAAGCTCTGCTCTTGCGGGGCTGTGATCAGCTTGCCGCCGCCCAGCACTTCATCCTGGAACGACGCTGCGGCCTTGGAAAGTGGCTGACGTTGGTGCGGTTGGTGCGGGCCTGCAACACTCGGCTCGATGCTCGCCAGATCAAGCTCGATGAGCTCGTCGAATTCCGGCTCGGCCAATTCGTCACGACGCCACAGCGGCTGGGCGCTCATGTAGGCGATGACTTGCTCGCGCAACTTGGCCGAACGACCGCTGAGCTCCAGGTAGGCCAACGTCTCGTTGTCGAACGGGAAGAACACAACTGTCGCCCCGTACTCGGGCGCCATGTTGGAGACTGTGCCACGTGCTGCCCAGCTAAGCGTGGAGAGGCCTGGCCCAGTGAACTCCACGAACTTGCCCACGACCGAGCGCTTGCGCAGAATTTCTGCCACATGCAGGGACAAATCGGTGGCTGTTACACCTGGGCGCATGGCATTGGTCACGCGGATACCGATCACTTTCGGGAAGCTGATCGGTACCGGTTCACCCACCATGGCAGCTTGCCCTTCCAGCCCACCAACGCCCCAGCCCAGCACACCAATGGCATTGATCATCGGCGTGTGGCTGTCGGTGGCGACCATGTCGTCAGGGTGGAGCAGGCGCTCCCCGTTCGCTGCGCGACTTTCCCAAACGACCTGGGCCAACGCCTCCATGTTCATCTGGTGAATGATGCCGGTACCCGGTGGGATCACACCGAAGTTGTCCAGGCTCTTCTGAGCCCATTTGATGAAACGGTAGCGCTCGCTGTTGCGGCGGAAGTCGATGTCCAGGTTCTGCTCGACCGCGTTCGCCTCGGCGTAGCGCTCGACGATTACCGAGTGGTCGATAGTCAGTACAGCGGGGATCAGCGGGTTCATCGCCTGTGGATCGCCACCCAGCTCGGCGACAACATCCCGCATGCCGGCGAAGTCGGCCAAAGCAGGCAGGCAGGTGGTGTCATGGAACATCAGGCGGTTGGGCTGGAAAGGTACTTCGCAGTCCGGGCCCTGCCCGGTAGCTCTCGCCAACACTGACGGCAAGGCTTCTGGAGAGCAGCGTGCAACGTTCTCCAGCAGGATACGAATGGAATACGGCAGCTTTGCCAGCTGGCTGAGATCGAGCATCTTGCCCAGATCGACAATCGTGAACGAATCATCGTTGATTGTCAGGGGAGTAAAGAGGTCGCAGGCAGTCTCGGTCATGCTCATTTCGCTCGGCTTCTTATAGTGCTAGCAGGCATGCGCGGAGCCATGCCTTAGGCGGTTGAGCCGATACTAAGAGCAGTCTGCGGGGATGAAAATTGGTCAATTACCACAACAGCGTTCTCCAAACGAGAACGCTGACGGACTGCTCTACTCTGGTAGCTTCAGGTGATCGATGAACGTTTTGAGCGTGGGGGATGCGGCTTCGTACTTTCTGACCACCAGTAACAGCGTGCGGTGTGCCCATGGCTCATCCAGGGTCACAGCCTTGAGCTTGTGGCTGCGCAGATACTGGTTGATGACACTACGAGGCAGCACAGCGATACCCAGCCCGGCAGACACCATCCTGCACATGCAGTCGAAGCTGCTAATCCGAATACGTAACTTGAGGCTCATACCCAGCTTGGCGGCCTCCGCTGTCAGCAAGGTGTGCATCGAGCTTTCAAGGTGAGGGCCAACGAATTCATGCTCCAGCACCTCCTTGAATTTGATGACCTTACGCGTGGCCAGCTCATGGCCACCTGGAACCACCAGGGTCAACTCGTCATGCCTGTACGTCAGGGTCTCAAGGCCCTCAGAGGCAGTTTGTGCTGCGATGATCCCAAGGTCAGCTCGGCCATCAGCTACCGCTCGAATCACAGCAGAGCCAACTCGCTCCTCGATATCAAACTTGATCTGTGGGTAGAGCTGGGCAAAACCATCAACGTCCTGAGGCAAAAATTGGGACAACGCGGAAGTGATCGCGTGGATTCGAATGTGTCCTTTGACTCCGCTTGCATACCCACTCAATTCGGTGTCGAGCTGGGCCATGGTTTGCTTGAGTTGCCTGGCGTAAAACAACAGGGATTGACCTGCTGGGGTCAGCTCTACCCCCCTAGCATTACGCAGCAGTAGCGGGGAGCCGATCTGCGCCTCGAGCTCAGTGATCCTTTTGCTGATGGCCGAAACTGCGACATGCTTGATTCGACCGGCACGCGTGAGGTTCCGCTCCTGGGCAACAGTGATGAAAAGGTCAAGGCTGGTAAGGTCGTAGCGCAATGTTCAATTCCTGGTAGGTAGCTTTTCAAGCTCCGCGAAGGCGGTCACAGATCGCTCTTGAATCGGCTCATCCATCCAAGCGTGTCCGTAGTCACACCAGAAGGATGGTACTCGCAGCCCACCCAGCCGCTATAGTCAAGCTGTTGCAAAAACGCTCAAGAGCGTCCTGCGCCTTGTGGAAATCCGAAAAGAAGTAACCTAGCGCAGTTTCTGTGCAGATAACCTTCAGGCCATGACGAAACTCGTCTTCTTTCCCCGGAACGGCTGCAAGGCCCTTCGTCTCACCAACGGGGGCTGCGAACTGAACAAGCTTCAACTTGTGCTCTTGAAGCAGATCGCCTAGCACCGAAGCGTCGTAGGCATAAGGGGAAGGAAACTCTACCGCTTTGAAGCCTGCTAGGGAGGCTGCAGCGAAGCGCTGGAGAAAAGGTAGCTCAGTGAACTGAAAACCTAGGTGCGCGCTGAAGTTGAGCATTGGGGCGCTCCATTATTCATAACGTTTGTCCATTTGGGTTGCATCTAGGATGCGTGAGCCATCGTAAAGGGCTGCCACTCTTCTGAGAATTATCGAGCGGTCAACAGTGTGTTCTCGAAGCGCGAAGCCTTCGAACCGCAAGGTTGCGGCCCTCCGGGCTTCCCTCCGCACGCCTCTGGCCCCTCCGGGGCCGGTGCGCTCCGCTTGCTGCCTAGTTCACACATGGAGGCCAAGCGGAGCAGTAGCATTCGCTATCTGACTGGCTGTCTTCGACTTATTTTTGCGATTACTCCAGGTGCTGCTTGATCGCCTGAGCGGCTTGACTCATCGCATCACGGACGCTGGGAACCTGGGCGAGTACATTGAGTAAGCCGTAGTCGTGAATCATGCCGTTGTATCGAACGGCAGTAACCGGCACGCCTGCCGCATTGAGCTTACGGGCGTAAGCTTCACCCTCGTCCCGCAGTACATCCATTTCGGCAGTCTGTACCAAAGCTGGTGGTAGGCCTTGCAGCTGCTCCAAGGTAGCGCGCAGTGGTGAGGCGTGGATGTCGCTTCGCTGTTGCGGATCGGTGGTGTAGTTGTCCCAGAACCATTTCATCATGCCACGAGTAAGGAAGTGACCTTCGGCGAAGCGGTTGTAAGAGCCGCTGCTGAAGTCTGCATCCGTCACCGGCCACAAGAGCGCCTGGAAACGCAGTTTGGGGGTGCCGGCCTCTTTGGCCTTGATCGCAACCACAGCGGCCATGTTCCCACCGACACTATTTCCCACAACCGCGAGACGGCTTCCATCGACACCAATCTGCTTACCGTGTTCGGCAACCCAGCGTGTGGCGCCGTAAGCTTGATTGATCGCTGTGGGGAACTTCGCTTCCGGCGACGGCGTGTAGTCGACGTAAACCGCTGCCGCACCAGACCCTACTACCAGGTCGTGGATCAGGCGTTCATGGGTGGGATAATCACCAAGCACCCAACCCCCGCCATGGAAGAACATGAACACAGGCAAGTCGCCCTCTGCCCCTTCTGGACGTATAACCCGAATATCCAGGCTTCTGCCCTCTACCTCGATGCTCCGACGCTCGATCTGGATACCCGCGAGATCTACCTTCACGCTGGCCTGGGCACCGCTCAGCACGGCGCGGGCGTTTTTCGGCGAGAGGGTTTCCAGCGGTTTACCACCGCCTGCTTCCAGGGCTTGAAGAAACGCCTGGGTAGTGGTTTCGACACCAGGGCCACCCGCAGCGAATGCACTATTAACGGCAATGGCAAGAAGGCCGGCGGTGAGTGTGCGTGACAACTTCATGGTTCAAGTTCCTTGGCGATGGGCCGGTAGTCGTTGGGTCGTGGGTTAGTTGTTGGAACAACCATTCCCTATAACGCGGTACTCCATGATGTGACGGTCGCCTTTGGAATCGTCGTAAGTCAGCTGCATTGGCACCACATCGCAGACATTAGGTACCGGGGTAACAGCCACAACGTGCGCGATATCGAGGTGCTGAGCGTAGCGATAGGGCTCCACCGTAAGCTGCGCAGTCTGAGTAACCTGGTCGTCGGCCATAGCGACAGAACCAAGGCAGCCGAGGAACAAAACGAGTAACAGCTTCATAGCAATCACCTGTATTGGGGGCGTAAGGAGGCCAGCGCACTCATACGGCGCTCGGTCGGAGTAAAGGGTTGGGGGTAGCCCGGCGCAGTTCTGACGCCGGGCTGAGTTGCATCAGAAAGGCTTGGTAGGCAGGTACTTGCCGTCCAGGGTGATCACAGCGCGGTGACCACCGTCCGGGTCTTCGACTTTCTTGATATCCAGCTTGAAGTTGATGGCGCTGATAATGCCGTCACCGAACTTCTCGTGAACCAGCGCTTTGAGGGTGGTGCCGTACACCGACATCATCTCGTAGAAGCGGTAGATGGTCGGATCGCTCGGTACGCCGTCGAAGAAGCTGCCACGAATTGGCATCGATTGCAGCAGAGTGACTTGATCAGCATCGAGGTCGAGCTTTTCACCTACGACCTTGGCGGCGCTTTCAGGCAGTGGGTGCTGGCCAAGCAGGGCGGCAGTGACGAAGGCTTCGGACAGGCCGGTGCCATCAACGATTTCGGCGAAGGAAAGATCCTTGCGGGCCTTGGCCAGGATGATGATTTCGGTCAGTTCCTGGCGAGCGGTGCGAGTAGCTTGAGTCTGGATCATGGTGAATCTCCTGGGTAGGTAAAGGTGCAGGTATAGGTTTCAGGCAACGTGCCTGGCTTGTTGGGATACGGCGTGAACTTCAGGGTTTTCGGCGAGAGACACGAAGGTGCCGGTGCTGCCATCAAAGGCATCGATACACCCGGTTTCGATGTCATAGATCCAGCCATGCAGCGTGACGCGACCTTCTTCGAGCGCCAGGCGAACGGATGGGTGGGTCTGGATGTTGGCCAGTTGCGCGATGACGTTTTCGCGCACCATGGAAGCGACTTTGCTGGGCTTATCGAGGTGCTGACGGGCTTCGTTAACCACCTTGGCCGAGTCGGCGTAACGCAACCAACCGGCTACAGCAGGCATGTGATCCAGGCACTTGCAGGTTGCGATAGCGGTCATTGCTCCGCAGTCCGAGTGACCGCAGATCACGATGTCTGCGACGTTGAGTCCGGCCACCGCGTATTCGACCGAGGCCGAAACGCCGCCAGGCTCCGGGCCATACGACGGCACGATGTTGCCGGCGTTACGAATTACAAACAGATCGCCTGGCTCGCGCTGAGTGACCAGTTCAGGCACCAGTCGGCTGTCTGAGCAGGAGATGAACAGCGCCTTCGGGCTTTGCTGGTTGGCCAAGTCCTTGAACAGTTTGACCCGCTCAGGAAAGGCGTTTTGCTGGAATTTCAGAAAACCGTCGATGATCGCTTTCATGGTTGCTGTCTCAATGTCGCTGGGTGTGAGACAAAGATTAAGCAACACATGACATAAGGTAAAAGTCTCATTTATTATGCAGTAGATCAGATAATCTTATGGATCAACTTATGCTCGCTCGACACATCCAGTATTTCCTGGCGGTTGCTGAACATCTCAGTTTCACGAAAGCTGCAGCGGCTCTGCATGTCTCTCAGCCGGCCCTTTCGCAGCAAGTAAGGCAGTTGGAAGAAAGTCTTGGAGCCCAATTGTTCGACCGCTCAGGGCGCACAACGCGGCTGACAGACGCAGGCGATGTCTACCTTCTCTATGCACGCCGTGCGTATCAGGAGTTGCGGGAAGCTAAGAACGCTATCCATGACGTGAGCGACCTCAGCCGTGGCTCATTACGCATTGCCGTAACGCCAACATTCACGACCTATCTGGTGGGGCCGCTGATCGAGGCATTTCACTCCAGGCATCCCAAAATCACCGTCAATCTGAAAGAGATCTCCCAAGAGCGCATCGAGGAATTGCTTTTGGCAGGAGAACTGGACGTAGGGATCGCGTTCGATGAAATAAATACACCGGACATTGAAGCAATCCCCTTGCTGAACGAAACGCTCGCTCTAGTGGTGAACCGAAAACACCGTTTGGCCGAGGAGCGGGCAATTACATCGAAAGGCCTGAGTGTTGAGTCTCTGGTTCTGCTCAGTACAGAGTTTGCCACTCGTGACCAAATCGACCGCTACTGCCGCAAACACGCGATTCGCCCTCAGGTGCAGATGGAGGTCAATGCTCTTGGGGCAGTGATTGAGATCGTTCGACGAACGCATCTTTCGACGTTGCTGCCTGCCAGAATTGCGTTGGCTCATGACGACCTAGTGGCCATCACCCTGGAGCCAGAACGTTTGCAGCGAACTGCCGTTCTTTTACGGCGAAAGGAAGCCTATCTAAGTGCAGCGGTGGGGGTTTTCATCGAGCTGGCTAAAGAAGTGTCCAGCGGTCTTGATGGGTGAGATAGCCACGCGGGCTGATGGCGCGGCTCGGCGCTCAGGGAAGGGAGACGGCACTTGCGGTGGGTTTCGGCGCGACTACCATGTCGACACCGTGGGGAAGCAAAAAACCTGATCCTTCCGCTGTGAAGGATCAGGTTCTGCACGGCTCAGAGACCCAGTTCAGTCAAACCCGGGTGATCATCTGGCCGGCGACCCAGTGGCCAGTGAAACTTGCGCTCGCTTTCCTTGATAGGCATATCGTTGATGCAGGCAAAGCGGCGGTGCATCAGACCATCTGCTTCAAACTCCCAGTTTTCGTTGCCATAGGAGCGGAACCAGTTGCCTGAATCGTCGTGCCACTCGTAGGCGTAACGGACGGCGATGCGGTTGTCGGTGAATGCCCAGAGTTCTTTGATTAGACGGTAGTCCAGCTCCTTCTTCCATTTACGAGTTAGGAAACCTTGGGCTTCTTCGCGATTGTTTGCAAACTCGGCGCGGTTACGCCATTGGGTGTCCAGGGTATAGGCGAGCGCAATTTTTTCAGGCTCGCGGGTATTCCAGCCATCTTCAGCGAGCCGGACTTTTTCAATCGCCGATTCGCGAGTAAAAGGAGGAAGTGGCGGGCGAACTTGTGCGTTGGACATGGTGATGCCTCCAAATTAAGTGGATAAACAAATTTTATTGCAGGACGTTAAATCAGACCAATGAAGCCAGGCCCGCCTGAAGCGATATTCAAAGACGTGAAACGAATTAAAAGAGAGCGACTGAAAACCACCCTTAGCATCAGAAATAACATTCTTGCACTAATGGCTTATTACAATATTGGAGCAGGTGTAGCGATTACAGACCCAGTTCAGTCAGACCTGGGTGATCATCCGGACGGCGCCCAAGTGGCCAGTGGAACTTGCGCTCGCTTTCCTTGATGGGCATGTCGTTGATGCAGGCGAAGCGGCGATGCATCAAGCCATCTGCCTCAAACTCCCAGTTTTCGTTGCCGTAGGAGCGGAACCAGTTGCCCGAATCGTCGTGCCACTCGTAGGCATAACGGACGGCGATGCGGTTGTCGGTGAAGGCCCAAAGCTCTTTGATCAGACGGTAGTCCAGCTCCTTCTTCCACTTACGAGTGAGGAAACCCTGGGCTTCTTCGCGATTGGTCGCAAACTCGGCGCGGTTTCGCCATTGGGTGTCCAGCGTGTAGGCGAGCGCGATTTTTTCGGGCTCGCGGGTATTCCAACCATCCTCAGCGAGTCGGACTTTTTCAATGGCCGATTCGCGAGTGAACGGAGGAAGTGGCGGACGAGCAGTTTCGTTGGACATGAGGGTGCCTCCAATCATTTGGATCGTTCAGTGGGATTAGCGGTTCTGGAATGTTAAGCGCTTGTGCGCGTTACTTCTTTGAGCAAAATGTTAGCGATTTCTTTAGCACTATCCAGGGCGGTGAAATCACCCATTACCCGGGCCACGGTTATAGTGCCCTCTATAAGCACGAAAAACTGCCTAGCCAAAACAATCGGATCTTTGACGCCTAAATCTTCAGTAAGCTCTAGCGTGTAGTCAAGTAGCTTTTGTTTATGCAGCTTTGCGATTTTCCGAATAGGGTCATCTGCATCGCCCACTTCTCCGGCAGTGTTAATAAAAGCACAGCCGCGAAAACCTTCAGACTCAAACCAGGACTTTAAGACATCAAAAATGCTAAGGATGCGTTCTTGTGGAGTTTTCGCCTTTTCGCATTCACTCCTGAACCACTGCATCCAGCGTACATCACGCGCATTCAGTGCCGCTGCTGCGACATCGTCTTTATTCGCGAAGTAGCGATAAATACTTTTACGAGCTACGCCAGAGGTCTTTACCAGGAGATCCATACCAGTGGCGTGGATCCCATTTTCGTAAATCAGCTTTTCGGCAGTAGCCAAAATTTTTTCACGTGTATCGGTCATTGGCTTATCCATGTAGCCAGAGTAGAACGGTCGTTCTCCCTGGTCAAGCATCTCTTCTGATTTTTTTGATTGTACGTGTGAGAAGGGTTTTCAATCGAGCCTGCGCTCCAATCTGCGCCCGGCCATTCGACGTATCGAAAGCCTCGATTACCGAGGCTGCCGAAGCACCCAACCTGGCTCCGGTCTTAGGCGGTGCCTCAGTCAACCTGCTAATGATTTGTGCAGGGAGGCTAATGAAGCGGGGGGTATCTCACCGCGAGGGTATGGGCAAGGTTGAAAATCCGCTGCTCGCACAGGCCTAGCGGCGGGCTTTCTTTTTCCCCCCTGATGTGCCCCAAGTTACACCTTGGTTGGCTAAGCCCCTTCTCGTATCATCAGCCCTCCCTACCCGGAATGATTTTCGTGAAGCCGTCACCTCGAAGCGCCCAGCCCGTCCCTGCAAATGCCAATGGCCCTAAGTGGGATGTCGGTGAAGCTGTCAGCCAGCTGTCTTGGGACGACTTGCGGATCATCAAAACGCTGAGCGACTGTAGCAATCGCGCCGCCACCGCCAAGAAGCTCGGCATCAATGTCTCCACCGTCTCGCGCCGGGTCGCGCAGGTTGAGAAAACCCTCGGGGTTGCGCTGTTCGATCATCGCAAGGCGGGGTATCTGCTGACAGCCGAAGGTGCAGAGCTGCGTGCACTGGCCGAGCGTGTTGAACTGGACATCGTCAGTGTCACGCGTAGAGTTTCTCGTGCCGGTCAGGGCCCCCTGGGAAAACTGCGAATTACTACCAGCGACTCGCTGCTGCTGTACTTTCTTACGCCGATCATCGCGGACTTCAAAGCCGCCAATGAGGGGATCACGATTGAAGTGCTGGTCGGCAACCAGACGTTGAGCCTGGCGAGAGACGAGTCGGACATCGCGGTGCGCGCGACCAAGAAACCGGCAGATGCCCTTGTGGGTCGCAAGCTCGCCAACATCGCCTGGGCGCCATATGGCAGCGTCAAGCAGGCGGCAATTGCCGATCCCTTCGCTGAGGGGCAGTCGTGGGTGTCCTACTCGGGAGGCCTGTGCGGTTTGAAGGCAACAAGCTACGTCGAATGTCGGGTGCCCCCGGAGCAAATCTCTTATCGCACCGATTCGGTCGCAGCAGCTAGCGCTGCAATTGCGGCAGGCCTCGGTTTTGGTTTCCTCCCCTGCATGCTGGGCGATATGACCCCTGGGTTGGTTCGGGCAGGCCCAGTGGTGCCGGAGCTTCAGGACGAGCTTTGGCTGCTTACCCACCAGGACATCAGGAAGTCCTGGCGGGTGAAGGCATTCATGACATTTTGTGCGGCTGCCGTGGCCGACCTCAAACCGCTGGTCGAAGGTCAGCAGGCCATCCCGGCTTCATAGCTGAAACCCCGAGCGCAGGTCACTTGGCCTGAGCACCGATCACCGCACGGCACACAATCTCGATCAGTTGTGGACGCTGAGCGAGCCGCGATACGCCGATGATATTGCTGGCCGCCTGCGGGCGCTCGGTGCCATACGCCGCCTTGCGCACCTTGCCGACAACGGCAAAGGCTGCATCCATGTCCAATACATACAGCGTCTCTTCAACGACGTCCTGCATCGTGGCGCCATACAAGGCCAACAACTTGGCAATGTTGTCGTAGGACACCCGCATCTGTTCGCCCATCGACGAGAAATCGCTCGGACGACCGTCAGCATCCAGTGGCGCCGGTGCTACCAGATTGCCCTCTTCGTCATGGTTGAACTGTCCCGAGATGAAGATCTCGTTCCCAACTCGCCGCGCTTGCGGATAGCCATAGGCCTCTTCCCATGAAACGCCCCAGTAGGCGGTGTCGTCGTTGAAAGGTCGTGAAGCGGCCATTGGTTTTTCCTCGGCGAAAAATGGATCGACGTGATCCGACTGGCCGAGATCCTAGCACCGGATTGGACGCCTTCTGTGGTGCATTAATGCGATTCCAAGGGCGCAAAAGTGCGCCACCACTTCGGTGAGTGTTTCGCTATCTTGTGATGGCACTCGGCGACGACCCGCCGAAAACCTCTCGCTACCGTTCAGCAAAAGGGAAGAACAATGAGCAATCCACACACTGAAGTCCTGACCCCGCTCAACAGCCAACTGATCTTCATTGATCAGCAACCGCAAATGGCTTTTGGCGTACAGAGCATTGACCGGCAGACGCTGAAGAACAACACCGTAGGTTTGGCCAAAGCAGCCAAGATCTTCAATGTGCCGACCGTCTTCACCACGGTCGAAACCGAGAGTTTCTCCGGGCATACCTACCCCGAACTGCTCGCGGTTTTCCCGGATGCTCCGTTGCTCGAGCGCACGTCCATGAACTCTTGGGACGACCAGAAGGTTCGTGACGCGCTGAAAAAGAATGGTCGAAACAAGATCATTGTCTCGGGCTTGTGGACAGAGGTCTGCAACACCACCTTCGCACTATCCGCCATGCACGATGCAGGCTATGAGATCTACATGGTTGCCGATGCCTCCGGCGGTACGACCAAAGAGGCCCACGACTACGCGATGCAGCGCATGATTCAGGCAGGCGTTGTGCCCGTGACTTGGCAGCAGGTGCTCCTGGAGTGGCAGCGCGACTGGAAAAATCGCGACACCTATGATGCCGTGATGGCACTGGTCAAGGAGCACTCTGGCGCCTACGGCATGGGCGTCGACTACGCGTACACCATGGTGCACAAAGCACCTGAGCGCGTTCAGCACGGCCCCACCTTGGCGCCCGTGGCTGCATCGATCTAAGGCCTCATCAGCCCAGCCTTGGTTTCGGATCAAAAGCGGGGCTGGCACGAACTGATCCGGGCTAGCGAATCGAGACGGAGTGTACTGAAGCGTCGGGAGAGGTTTCAGCGATCCGTGCTGCCCGGATCAACCATCTTCAGATTTTTCAGGATGAATTGATCCCCATGAACAGTGCTAACGGCATCGTTATAGCCACCGTCGCGATTCAGTCGACGGGGCGGCTCAAACCCTGGCAAGTCACAACGGCCAAGCAGATGATGCTGGATCATCTGGATACCGGTATATCTGTCACCGCACTTGCCGAAGCATGCGGTCTGTCACGTAGTCATTTCTCACGAATGTTCAAAGAATCCACACAGGTCTCTGCGCAGCAATGGTTGCGTGAGCAACGGCTCAGGAAGAGTAAGGAACTGCTGGAAGCATCGTCGATGATGCTCGCCGAGATTGCCCTGGAGTGCGGCTTCTACGACCAGCCGCATTTCTGTCGGACGTTTATGAGATCCGAAGGGATTACGCCTCAAGCATGGAAGCAACAGGCCATTTAGCAAGATCGGTCTGCTATCCCGGTCCTACTAGGCAAGCACCGCTAGCACCTTCCTGGCTATTGCGACTTGCACAGTCGTACTCCGCCTCCGCCCGAACTGGTGGTGGACTGGCCGTGAAATGTCCCGAGATGATTGAAAGCCCTGGAACAAACGAAACGGGCTAGGCTGTCTAGATGGAGATGGAAATAGGAGGCAAGGATGCGACATCGTGGAGCAGTATTTTGGGCTTGGGCCGATCCGAGCCTGCAACACCATTCTCATGAAGAAGTGCTCGCGGACGGAGCACGCCTAGATGTCCAAGTCAGGCTTTCACGTACTGGCGACACACAGTTGTTCATTGGGATTTATGAGCGCTCTGGCCTTGCCCGGATTGAAGAAGCCTACGCCAAGCGGCCTGGCGAGACGGTTACGCGGGCGATGGTGTGGGGGACAGGCAGAGGACGTGCCCTGGCTGAAATTGGTATAGACGGAAGTGGTGCAATTTCCCATCAGAAAGTGAAACAGGTGGTTGCCCATGGCAAATCAGATTGCAGAGCTTGATGCCTACTTGGAGCTCCTTGCCCAGATCGCCGACGAGCTTGAACAGCAGGTAGCGCCCTGCCCCACTACTCGACCGATGCTGATCGCGTGGTTGACGGAGTGGATTCGAAGCCCTGAAGCGTTGAGCGAAATCAGACGTGAGCTTCCTCGCCTTCCCCAAGTGCTGAAGTCGGCATATAGCGAGTGGAATCACCTGGGTGGCGGCCATTAGGTCGCCACCACTTCTTCAACCGGAAGCTTAGGCCACCTGCCGTTCAACAGGCTGCTGAATGGTTGCAAGGCATCGGGCGCGTCCCACACCCCACGCCAGGGCCCGAGTCATCGATTCACCTGTGCGAGAGGAAAGCTTCTTCATGAAGTGCCATACCGGCTCCGGCATACACCCCGATGAACAATTGGGTGTTGCCCGTGCGCGACAGTCGCACTTGAATGTCCATGGTCGCACCGTCGTCCAGTGTCTCGTCGTCAGACCTGTTATTGAGCTAACCCAAGGGGCATATCGCCCTGGCAACGTTGAAGCGATAACTGTCAGGATGCAAGAAGAATTGGCAGCAGTGGCTTACTTCGAGACCGGAGATGTCTTCCCGCCAAGATTAATATGCCGGAGAAAGCACCAGTGCACAGGGGCACCATTAACTGTTGCTCAGGGCTTGTAAGGCTACCCATCATGGACAAGGCCAGCAGCCCCATAGCCACCAAAAGTCCAACGCTGCCAAGCGCGGTAAGAAGCCATCCGACTACACGCATTACTTTTCTCCCAGAACAGCTTCACGCTTGAAGATTTCCAATGTCTTCGGCCCTATGCCCTTGAAGCTGAGCAGCCACGCGTCAAACTCAGCTGACTTCATTGACCTGCTCTCTACCGCATTCGTTCGAGATTCCAGCTCGGCAGCCAGGCCAACACCTACCTCGTGCAATCGGGTCGCAGTGGATTCGTCGTACCGCGCATAACCTGCCTGGCCCAGGAGCCTGACGAGATCCCCATGCGAACAGGCAGCCAATTTTTCAGGCGTATCCAACCCATGGCGATCAACCAGATTTCGGTACGCTTCAAACGCGACAGAGGAACGAATCCTCTTCCCGATCAGAAAGCTCGCGAGCAGCCACTTGTAAAGCCCGTGGCCGGCCGGCTGGCTGATAGCGATACCAAGCTCGGCTGCAGTGATAGGCGTCACCCTTTTGAACGTCTCGGATCGGCGGAACGTGGATAGGTGCGCTCTTCTTCGAAGGTACCATCAGCCTTGTGAATCTTCACCGATGCCGTTTTGCCGTCAAAAAAATCCGCCAGCGAGCCGACCAGCTCCTGCTTCGTGGCCGCTCGCTTAGACGCACGTTCAGCGCCGGCTTTTTTGAGTTCCCAGCCATCAGCGGCTGGGCTCAGGTGGTAGTTGTCCATAGCGCTGCTCCTCCGGTCTATATTGACTCTGCGTCGTCCTGGATGTCTTCCTCGGCTTCAGCGGCATCTGTGGCGTCGGCATCATTGAGCGGCGGTGAGCTGGGCTTTTCAGGGTCGTTGATAAAGGGCACACCGCTCGGCCCCTGCTCTTCAAGTCCTTCGGTTTTTCGCTGCATGATATTTCCTCCAACCGGTCAAATTTGGAGTCCGGCTGTGAGTAAGCGTTCAGTCCGTAGTGCGCCGGAGTTCTGGCGGGCGCTCCAGGAAGGCAGGCCCGTCGGGATGGTCGGGGGTCTCACCCCTACAAGGTTTGCAGCTAGCCCGTCGCAATGTGACTTCCCAAAACGCTTACGATTATCGGGGCCATGGAAGAGAGATCTGGGCGGCGCATCACCTGAGTGCGTTGGCCAAGGCACTGATGGAGGATGCCGAGTTGGGCATGATGCGCTGATTGGGGTGGACTAGCCGCGCTGGCATCATCAGATGCTCAGACTTGCCAGCGACGGTCCGACACCAGTACTAGAAATCCACCTTGCCCCGACCGGCCTTGACAGTGCTCCGCCTGGCTTTGCCTTCGAGGCGGCGGGTTTTCGAGCCAAGGGTCGGCTTGGTGGGGCGGCGTTTCTTCTCGGTCTTGCCGGCAGCGATGATCAACTCGCCAAGACGCGCCAGTGCGTCAGCACGGTTCTGCTCTTGGGTGCGGTATTGTTGGGCCTTGATGATCAACACACCGTCGCCGGTGATGCGACTGTCACGCAGCGCCAGCAGCCGCTCCTTGTAGAACTCGGGCAACGACGAGGCCGGGATGTTGAAGCGCAGGTGTACGGCGCTGGACACCTTGTTGACATTCTGCCCACCTGCGCCTTGCGCGCGGATATAGGTCAGTTCGATTTCGGCATCCGGCAGATGCACGTTATTGGAGATGGTCAGCATGGTATGGCCCTTGTCATTGCCGCCATTATCACAGCCTTGGCCGCGCGCCCATAGAACAATGCACGATTTCTTGCTATCCCCACCCAAGATGATGTCTATCTGTGTCGAAAAATCAGAATTTTTCGCTTTCTTGTAGGGCATTTCCCAAAGATACTGTTGCCGCCTATTTTCCGTTGCGGGTGCCCTGTAGGGGCTCTAGTCTGGGTCGGTCGCCGCTCATCAGCGACACGGCTTTGACAGGCCGTAACGGTATATAGGTTCTGCGGCGCCCTCATGGCGGCTGCGCGTGGGGCACGCTTGCGTGCGCCGGAACTTCCTATATCCGCCGGTCTGTCAACCCACGCACAGCTGCCACCTAACCTGTTTGACAGCGGGATCGGTGCAGCCTATTTGGAGATATAGGAATGTTAAAGATGGTCCCCGACCCACCCCACACCCTCCACTCCCTCGAAGACACTCTCATCCAAGCCGCGGAATATGCCGTCTGCGCGCTAGCGATTTCGCAACAAGCGATGCTGATGCAGCCCAAGTCACCTGCAGCGGTGCTGATGATGGCGACGACCCATGAACTTGAGTCCCTGCGCTCGTTACTTGAGTCCGCATTGATTCAGGCACAGACGCCGAACGAGCCGCGAATGCAGCACTGAGCCGATCAGGGAGATGGACCCATGACTACTGACGAATCCAACGAACAAACCACTGTAGGCAAGACCACGTTCTACCAGGGTGAAAACCAGACCCATCCACTGTTTCGCATCGAAGCCGGAATTCCCTGCAAAAGCGCCCGGGAGCAATCTTCGGAGTTGATGGGGTACGTGCGGGAGCTGACCATTATCGGATTGATGGAAGAGAAACCGATGATGATCTGGGCGGCGCATTACCTGAGTGCACTGGCCAAGGCGCTGATGGATGATGCCGAGCTGGGCATGATGCGCTGATTTGCCTGGCATCCGACATTGGCTCGAAAAGCGCCTACTTCCCCAACCCATTGCAAAAAAGCCCCAGCATCTCTGCCGGGGCTTTGGCGGGGCTCAGAATCTGTCAGGTCTATTGCTATCCACTGAACCGGTGCTCATCAACGACGGTGACTAATGCAGCCCAGTGGCGCCATTTTCGAGAAGCCCGCCTACTCGCTCAATTCTGCGATTGTGTTTGTGCGCACCATTGCCTCAACAGCTCGGCAAAAACGGTGGCCGCCTCTGATAGGGGCCGGTCAGTCGGAGATGTTAATCCGATCGGAGCTCGAAGCAACGTGCTGCTGAAGGGCAGTTGTTTAACCAGCCCCATGCGCATATCAAGGTCCACCACCCCCCGCTGAACAAACCAGACCCCATCGTAATCCTGCACGTATACCCGCGAGAACGTCTCACTCAGCGATTCCTGTATCTGAAAACCCTCTAGCCCGCCCTTGGAGAGTAGAAAGTTGTCTACGCTGATCCGCACCAAGGTTCCATGCGGCGATACGACGAGCGTGTAGGGGCGCAGATCATCCAGCTCGAGATGCCGATGCTGGGCAAGCGGATGGCCGCTGCGCACCACAAGCACCAGATCTTCTTCGTAGAGTGCCTCGAACACCACACCCACCATGTCCCGTCCGATCAGGCGCCCAACGATCAAATCGAGCTCAAGCGTGCGCAGCTTGCCTACCAGGTAATCATAAATACCGGAAGCGACCTGCACCTGGATGTGCGGGTATCGCTGACGCATCTGCTCCACGACAGGTGCAAGCATGTAACCAGCCGCAGTCGGTAATGCACCAACTTTCAGAACTTGAGGCGCTTGGGGCGCGTCTTTTACGTCCTCCATGGCCAGCCTGAAGCTGGCCATGGTCTGAGAAGCGTGCTTGCTGAACGCCTCCCCCGCTTGCGTCAGTTGTATGCCTTTTCGCCCACGCACCAGCAACTGGGCATCCAGTTCCTGCTCGAGCTCCTTGACGCTCTTGGACACTGCCGACAACGTGATGTGAAGAAGTTTGGAAGCCGTCACAAGGCTGCCAGAGCTGACGACAGCGAGGAACACCTTGAAGTGACGAAGGCTGATGGGGGATGGCTTCATGCAACGACTCCTTTGATCAACCTACAGGTTAATCAACGGTGGCTTTTATATCAATTTAATGAACCAACAGTTTGATTTAGCATCGAGCCACCCCACCAACTCGGGGTGTGATTAAGGTGCCGATCAATGACACAACAAAAAACGCCGCGCCTAGGCGTCTCTAGCGCTTCCCTACCCTCCCTTTCCCCAGAGCATCTCGTGGAGCACTTGGCGCGAGAAGGCTACCAAGGCGTGGAATGGCGTGTGGCGAGTATCGATGGCCTGGATAGCAGATGCCCATGGAACGCGCGAAGCAATAATCGCTGCACCGTGGCGCCTACCCCCCAGGCAGTCGATCGTATCTACCGGCACTGCCAGTCGCATGGTCTCGAAATCTTCGGGCTTAGTCCTTACTTGGAGGTCGGCGACATTGAAAATGCTCGCCTCCTGATCGACCTTGCAGCTCAAGCGGGTCAAGCACGGCTTCGACTCTGGGCGCCTGGCTACCAGCATCAGCGTTACGCCGTGGGCTACTCCAGAATGCGCCGCTTCCTGGATGACATCGTCCCGCTGGCCGAAAAATCGGGCATTCAGCTCGCCCTTGAAGTCCACCAGCGAACCATCTGCTCGAGCCCTTCGCTTGCGATGCGCGTCGCTGAGCACTATTCCACGCAGCAGCTAGGCATCATTTACGACCTCGGCAACCTCGCAATCGAGGGCCGAGAGGACGTGCAGTTATCCCTCGACCTGATGGGCGATCACCTCGCTCACGTACAGGTTAAAAATGTCGCGTATGTCCCGCAGGCCCCGGGCGAGGGCTGGAGCTGGGAATGGTGTCCGCCAGATGAGGGGGTGCTGCCACTTCAATCCATGCTGAAAACGCTCCAAAAAAACGGTTTCGACGATTGGATCTCGATTGAGGATTTTGACTCGAGCCATCCGGACGTAACGAAGCTGTCCCGGAACCGGGATCTCGTGCGTCGCTACATGAAAATGACCACCGTCGCTTCCGATACAAGCCTTGAGGTACCGTGCCAATGAATACAACACATGAAACCCGCCGCGTTGCACTCGTCACCGGCGCCGCTGGAGAACTGGGGCGCGCAATCTGCGTTCGCTTGGCCAGAGACGGGTTGCACATTGCCGCAGTTGATATCGACCTGGACACAACTCAGGCCTTTCTCCAGCAGCTTCAACTGGCGCCCGGCCAAAGTGCGGTGGCAGTCCAGGCTGATCTCGGCCTCCCCTCATCGATCAGTGAAATGGTCGAGCAGGTGGGGCAGCGGTTCGGTCGCATCGACGTCGTGGTCAACAACGCTGCGGTCAATCACCGAGGCTCTATCTACGATTTCGACGTGGCGAAATGGGATCACATGATGGCCGTGAACCTGCGCGCTCCAGCCCTGATCTGCCAGCACGTCGCACCTTACTGGCAGCGCCAGGCCAGTGGTCGAGTGATCAACATGGTTTCGCGGTGCTGGGTCGCGGGCGGCCCTCCAGCTTATGTGGCATGCAAGGCTGGTTTGGTTGGCCTGACACGATCGATGGCCAGAGAATTAGCCGCACACAACGTCACGGTGAATGCCATCGCGCCAGGCCTTTTACCCTCCGCATTCACACTGGATGGGCGTGATGCAGAGAGCTTCGAGCGTATGGCGCAGGGGTCAATCAGCAATACACCGCTGAAACGCCTGGCCAAGCCAGAAGACATCGCTGGAACAACTTCATATCTGGCATCTGAGGACGCCGCATTCGTAACCGCCGAAGTCATCCATGTCTGCGGCGGCAGCCAGCTCGCGCCATTTGGCAGTCGCTGAGTTCTCCTGAAAAAGACAATTACAATAAAGGTCTCACCATGCATTCAGATGCCACGAACCAACGGCGCATGGCCCGCAGGGCTGCCTTCGGCAGCTTCCTGGGTAGCGTTGTCGAGTATTACGACTTCTTCATTTACGGCTCAGCCGCGGCCCTGGTTTTCAGCACCCTGTTCTTCCCCTCCAACGACCCTATGGCGGGAACGCTTGCTGCGCTTGCCACCTTCGGCGTTGGCTACATAGCGCGCCCAATCGGCGCATTGGTTTGCGGGCACCTGGGTGATAAATGGGGCCGCAAACAAGTGCTGATGATGACGCTGCTATTGATGGGTTTAGCGACGTTTACCATTGGCCTTCTGCCCACCTATGCAACTGTCGGCGCGTGGGCACCCGCTCTGTTGGTGTTCTGTCGATTGCTCCAAGGGTTCTCTGCAGGTGGCGAGCAGGTGGGGGCAAGCTTGCTGACGATGGAGCATGCTCCGGGTAAGAGTAAGGGGTTCTACACCAGCTGGTTGATCAACGGCGCCTCGATGGGGTCTATCCTCGCCACCTCTGTGTTCATCCCTCTCTCGATGTTGAGTGAAGAGCAGCTTCTAGGCTGGGGGTGGCGCATTCCGTTCTTGCTCAGTGCAGTAATGGTCGTGATCACTTGGATCATCCGTCGGGGCGTGGAAGAAAGCCCCGAGTTCAAGGCAAGCCAACCCGCAAACGACCTTCCGCCTGTCGTCGAACTCATGCGCAACGAACGTCGCGCTTTCTTTACGGTATTTTGCTGCGCATTGATCTGTTCAGTTTCCTCCCTTGTGATGATTTTCGGGCTGTCCTGGGCCACCAACAACCAAGGGATCGATCGCCCATCCATGCTTACTGCGATTGCAGCGAGTCAGGCAGTAGCTTTGGTCTGTCAGCCTTTGTTCGGCTTGCTGGGAGACCGAATCGGGCGCAAGACAATTTTCACGGTTGGCGCATTCGCGTGTAGTGCGGGGGTGTTCTTCTTCCTGTGGTCAATCACCACCGGGAGCATCGGCCTGATCATCTTCAGCACTGTTGTACTCAAATCTGTGCTTTACAGCGCCCCCAATGCGCTGTGGCCCTCGTTCTACGCCGAGATGTTCAGCATCCGCGTGCGCTACACCGGTGTCGGTCTGGCGACTCAGCTGAGCTTCATCGTTGCCGGCTTCTCGCCAAGTCTGTGCTACGCGTTGATGTCCAACGGCAGCGATTGGATTCCGGTCGCATGCTTCATTGGCGGCCTCGCCTTGATAGCGGCGATCGCAGCCTTGTCGTCAAGGCCTGCCAGCCTTGCCACATCAGCTCCAACTTACAGCCTGCAACCGCAATCACAGCACTGACCTGAAGGAGTGATTGGTATCTGCGGCAAAGCGCTGATCAGCGTCTTTGTTCAAGACTGCGCCTACACGGGGGAGCGGCGCTAGCTCTCCTCCAACTATCGGCAGATACCGTTCAGTGCGCCTCACCAACCCACATCACGCAAAATTGCCTGCAAGGCCGGCCTGAGGCGAGCCGCGCTCGGTTATGTGAGGGTTTTTTCGAAGTAGATGCGGTTGAAACCATCTTCCGTGCGCTCCGAGGAACGCACAGCCCCCTATGCAAATCGAGGTGTCATCGACACTGGCCTCGTATGCCATCGAAGAAGCGCGAATGCCCCAATCTAATGCAAAAAACCCCAGCATCTCTGCCGGGGCTTTGGCTGGGCTCAGAAGCTGTCAGGTGGGCTCTTTTCGAACTTCCACTTGGTCATCTTTTTGGCAGCATGGAAGCTTTTGCAGTTGGCGATGAACTCATTGCGGTCCCACTCCTTGGAGAGGCTCACCAGGATTTGCTCATAGGTTTCACCCGAGCAATTCGCTTCGTTGGGTTCAGGCACCCTGTCTTCGGCAATGGCTGTAAGGCTCACGGCAACGCCAAGCGCTGCAACCAGACGTGCAAAAGGCACAATGGACATTCACTCACTCCTTTGAATTGACCCGCTCCAGAAGCCCGTTTTACAGGCCCCAAAAACGCAAAAAGCCCTGAATAATCAGGGCTTTGAATATGGCGGAAGCGTAGAGATTCGAACTCTAGGATAGTTGCCCATCGACGGTTTTCAAGACCGTTGCCTTAAACCACTCGGCCACGCTTCCAGCTCGTTTTGCGGCCGCCATAATACCGTAATGAAACACGCTGTCAAACTCTCTGTGTCGCGGGTTGCAGGAGCTCTGATAGACTCCTAGCATCTGAACGTCTGAAACCACAGGTTTTACCAAGGAGTGTCGCCATGCGCGAACAGGATTACGCCGTCCACCACGGCCAGCAGGTCGAGCAGCAGGAGATCAGCAAGGTCCTGCGCAACACGTACAGCCTGCTGGCGCTTACCCTCGCCTTCAGCGGTGTCATGGCATTCGTTGCCCAGCAAATGCGCGTCGGCTACCCGAACGTGTTCGTGGTGCTGATCGGTTTCTACGGGTTGTTCTTCCTGACCAACAAGCTGCGTGATTCGGCTTGGGGTCTGGTGTCCACCTTCGCCCTCACCGGCTTCATGGGCTTCATTCTCGGCCCAATCCTGAACCGCTACCTGGGCATGGCCGGTGGCGCTGAAGTGGTCAGCTCGGCGTTTGCCATGACTGCGCTGGTGTTTGGTGGCCTGTCGGCTTATGTGCTGATCACCCGCAAGGACATGAGCTTCCTCAGTGGCTTCATCACTGCTGGCTTCTTCGTGTTGCTGGGTGCTGTCGTTGCCAGCTTCTTCTTCCAGATCAGCGGCCTGCAACTGGCGATCAGCGCTGGCTTCGTGCTGTTCTCGTCGGTCTGCATCCTGTTCCAGACCAGCGCGATCATTCATGGTGGCGAGCGTAACTACATCATGGCGACCATCAGCCTGTATGTGTCGATCTACAACTTGTTTGTCAGCCTGCTGCAGCTGTTTGGCATCATGGGTCGCGATGACTGATTGATTGCCGAGTGAGAAAGCCCGCTTCGGCGGGCTTTTTTGTGGGCGCGGGGAATTGGGGGCGCCTGGTCGCGAACGCCAGTTTAGCCATTGCCACGCGCCGCGGTGGATTCTTCGCGGGCTTGCCCGCTCCCACAGGTATTGCGCAACTTCCAGGCTATGGCTGTACCTGTGGGAGCGGCTTTAGCCGCGAACACCGGCAACGCCGGTGCCAAGCACCGCGTCGCATTCTTCGCGGGTGAACCCGCTCCCACAAAGGGCAACGGTGTAGGCTGGGACTTTGTTTTCCCTGATAAGTCAGCATCAAATAACTGACCAAAAAGTCAGATAAACAAGCGAATGCTCGCCGATCATGCCGCCATCGTGCTTTTCTCTACCGCAATCCCTCTTCACCCCGTAGAATGCGCTCCTTTTTCTTCCGGGGCAGCTTTCAGCGATGAGCTCACACGAACACAGCCCAGGCGCAGCGGCGCCTGCCAATGAACTGGTGCTTGGCCTGGAGGACAAGCCACGGCTGCTGATCGGCCTGCTGGCTGCCCTGCAGCACCTGCTGGCGATCATCGTGCCGATCGTTACCCCTGGCCTGCTGATCTGCCAGGCGCTGGGCGTTTCTGCGCGTGATACCAACCTGATCGTTTCCATGTCGCTGGTGATCTCGGGTATCGCCACCTTCGTCCAGTGCAAGCGCTTTGGCCCATTCGGCGCCGGGCTGCTGATCGTGCAGGGCACCAGCTTCAACTTTGTCGGCCCGCTGATTGCGGGCGGCGCGCTGATGGTCAAGCAAGGCACGCCGGTAGAGGGTGTGATGGCAGCCATCTTTGGCGTGGTGATTGCAGGCTCGTTCGTGGAGATGGGCGTGTCGCGCATCCTGCCGTTCGTCAAACGCCTGATCACCCCGCTGGTGACCGGTATCGTGGTGCTGATGATCGGCCTGACCTTGATCAAGGTCGGCCTGATCAGCATGGGCGGTGGCTTTGGCGCCATGGCCAATGGCACCTTTGCCAATGGCGATAACCTGCTGCTGTCGGGCGTGGTGCTGGCGATCATCGTGATCCTCAACCGCGTACCGGTGGTGTGGATGCGCAGCTGCGCCATCGTAATTGCCCTGGCGGTTGGCTATGCACTGGCCGGCTACATGGGCCGCTTGGACTTTACCGGCATGCACGAAGCCGCGCTGTTCCAGGTGCCGACGCCGCTGCACTTCGGCCTGGGCTTCTCGTGGGCGCTGTTCATTCCAATGTTGGTGATCTACCTGGTGACTTCGCTGGAAGCCATCGGTGACGTTACCGCCACCAGCAAGGTGTCGCGCCAACCGGTCGAAGGGCCGGTATGGATGCAACGAATCAAGGGTGGCGTGCTGGTCAACGGTGCCAACTCGCTGCTGGCCGGTGTGTTCAACACCTTCCCCAGCTCGATCTTTGCCCAGAACAACGGGGTGATTCAGCTGACCGGCATTGCCAGCCGTCACATTGGTATGTGGATTGCCGTGATGCTGGTGCTGCTGGGGCTGTTCCCGAGCGTTGCCGGGGTGATCCAGGCTGTGCCGGAGCCGGTGCTGGGTGGCGCGGCCATGGTAATGTTCGGGGCGGTTGCGGCTTCGGGTATCAACATTCTGGCCAGCACCCGGCTGGACCGCCGTGCGCTGCTGATCATTGCCGTGTCGTTGGCGCTGGGCCTGGGCGTGGCGCAGGTGCCGGAGTTCCTGGCGCATATGCCGGCGGCGATTCGCAATGTGCTGGAATCGGGTGTGGCTACTGGGGGGATCTGTGCGCTGGTGCTGAACTGGTTCTTGCCGGAGAGCAAGGAGCAGGGTTGAGTCTTGTGTCCTTCTGACAGGGGCATGGGGCTGCTTTGCAGCCCATCGCGACACAAGGCCGCTCCTACAGGGGTCGCGTAGGACACACGGATACATAGAAAGCCCGCGCCGCTTGCACAAGCGGGCGCGGGCTTTTTTGCTTTATCATGGCGGCATTCCTTTGCATGAGTTAGCCATGAAATTCGCTATCGCGGTGTTCTCCCCAGCCCATGCGCCCTCCTCGCGGCGCGCCTTGCGCTACGCAGAGGCGGTGCTGGCTGGCGGGCATGAGATTGCCCGGCTGTTCTTTTATCAGGACGGGGTGCACAGTGCCTCGGCCAACGTGGTCGCGCCCCAGGACGAACTGGACGTGGCAGGCCAATGGCGTACCTTTATCCAGACCCACAAGCTGGATGCGGTGGTGTGCATCGCCGCCGCCCTGCGCCGTGGCGTGCTCGACGAGGCCGAAGCCAACCGTTACCAGCGCCCGGCCGTGAACCTGCCCAAGCCTTGGGAACTGTCGGGGCTTGGCCAGCTGCATGAAGCGGCGCAGGTTGCCGACCGCCTTGTCTGCTTCGGAGGCGACTGAAATGGCCAAATCGTTATTGATCATCAGCCGCCAGGCCCCGTGGAACGGCCCATCGGCCCGCGAAGCACTGGACATTGCCCTGGCCGGCGGGGCCTTCGACCTGCCGCTGGGCATGCTGTTTCTGGACGACGGGGTGTTCCAGCTTGCTCCCGGCCAGCAACCCACCGCCGTGCAACAGAAGAACCTGGCCGCCAACCTGCAGGCGCTGCCAATGTTCGGTGTCGAGGAGCTGTTCGCCTGCAGCCACAGCCTCACCCGCCGCGGCCTGGCAGCCGATACCCTGGCGCTGCCGGTGCAAGTGCTCGATGACGCGGCACTGACCGCGCTGATCGCCCGTTTCGACCAGGTGGTAACGCTCTGATGACAACCCTGCATGTAATTGCCCACTCCCCGTTTGGCGACGAGCGCCTGGCCAGCTGCCTGCGCCTGCTCGGCACCGACGACGCATTGCTGCTGTGCGGCGATGCGGTGTATGCCCTGCGCAGCGGCAGCGAGCCGCACCGCCAGCTGCAAGCTGCCGGCCTGGCCCGGCGCCTGTTCGCCCTGGACGAGGATGTGCAAGCCCGCGCGGTCGACAACGGCCTGGCCAAGGCCGTGGACTACGCCGGGTTCGTCGAACTGTCGCTGCATTACGACAAGGTCAACAGCTGGCTATGAGTACGCTCAACGTTGGCGATCAAGCGATCGCCCTGGACAAGGACGGCTTTCTGGTCGACCTGCAAGACTGGTCCCGCGCCGCCGCCGAGGCTTTGGCCGAGCGCGAGGGTATCCCGTTGACGGCGGACCATTGGGAAATCCTCGAACTGCTACGCCAGTTCTACCAGGAATACCAGCTGTCCCCGGCCACGCGCCCGCTGATCAAGTACACGGCCCTGAAACTGGGCCCGGAAAAGGGCAACAGCCCGCACCTGAACCGCCTGTTCAATGGCACCCCCGCCAAACTTGCCGCCAAGCTGGCGGGCCTGCCGAAGCCGACCAACTGCATATGACCCAGCCCCTCTTGAAAGAAGCTCGCCCGCTAACGCTTGAAACCCCGGCCGAACACCCGTTCGCCGAATTCGTGCGTATTTTAGGCAAAGGCAAGCGCGGCGCGCGCGGCCTGACCCGTGAAGAGGCCCGCGCGGCCATGACCCTGCTGCTGGAGGGCAAGGTCGAAGACACCCAGCTGGGTGCCTTCCTCATGCTGCTGCGCCACAAGGAAGAAAGCGCCGAAGAGCTCGCCGGCTTCACCGAGGCCCTGCGCGCCCACCTGCAGGCACCGAGCATTGCGGTGGACCTGGACTGGCCCACCTATGCCGGCAAGAAGCGCCACCTGCCCTGGTACCTGCTGGCGGCCAAGTGCCTGGCTGGCAATGGCGTGCGCATCCTGATGCACGGCGGCGGCGCACACACCGCCGGGCGCATGTACAGCGAGCAGTTGCTCGACCTGTTGCAGATCCCGCTGTGCCGCGACTGGGCCGCCGTCGGCAACGCCCTCGACCAGCACCAGTTGGCGTTCTTCCCGCTGCACGACTGGGCGCCGCAGTTGCAGCGCATGATCGACCTGCGCAACACCTTGGGCCTGCGCTCGCCCATCCACTCGCTGGCCCGGGTGCTCAACCCGCTGGGCGCCCGCTGTGGCCTGCAAAGCATCTTCCATCCCGGTTACCAGGCTGTGCACCGTGAGGCCAGCCGCCTGCTGGGCGACCATGCCGTGGTGATCAAGGGCGATGGCGGCGAGATCGAGGTCAACCCTGATGTCATCAGCCACCTCTACGGCACCACGACGGGCGAAGCGTGGGACGAAGAGTGGCCAGCGCTGAGCGAGCGCCGCCATGTCAAACCGGCCAGCCTGCAGGCCGAGCACTTGCTGGCGTTTTGGCGCGGTGAAGTGGAAGACAGTTATGGCGAAAAAGCCCTGATCGCGACCATGGCCCTGGCCCTGCGTGGCCTGGGGCAAGACCGCGAGCAGGCGTTCGCGACAGCGCAAGGCTATTGGGATACGCGCAATAGATCGATTTAGCCGATAATAGCACCCCGATCTTTGCGCTATTTGTTCGAACGATTTGGCCTAGACTGGGCTCCAACGACAAACAACTTTGTTTCAGGAGCTCACCATGGGCCTTTTGATCGACGGCCGCTGGCACGACCAGTGGTATGAAAACGGCAAGGACGGCACGTTCAAACGCGAAAACGCCCAGCGCCGCAATCAGCTGCCCGCCCCCGAGGCCGGCCGTTACCACCTGTACGTCTCGCTGGCCTGCCCATGGGCCCACCGCACCCTGATCTTGCGCGCCCTCAAAGGCCTTGAGCCATTGATCAATGTGTCGGTGGTCAGCTGGCTGATGCAAGACAATGGCTGGACCTTCGACCAACAGCAAGGCTCCAGCGGTGACCACCTCGACGGCCTGCAGTACCTGCACCAGCGCTATACCCAGGATGACCCGCATTACACGGGCCGCGTGACCGTGCCTGTGTTGTGGGACAAGCAAGAGAAACGCATCGTCAACAACGAGTCGTCGGAGATCATCCGCATCTTCAACAGCGCGTTCAACGAGCTGACCGGCAATACGCTAGACCTCTACCCCGAGCCACTGCGGCCGACCATCGAGGCATTGAACGAGCGCATTTACCCGGCGGTGAACAATGGCGTGTACCGCGCAGGCTTTGCCACCACGCAAGACGCCTACGAGGCAGCGTTCGACGATGTGTTCAACGAGCTGGATTACCTGGAAGACTTGCTAAGCCGCAATCGCTACCTGGCCGGTGAGTACCTGACCGAGGCCGATGTACGCCTGTTTACCACGCTGGTGCGCTTCGATGCGGTGTACCACGGGCACTTCAAGTGCAACCTGCGCCGCCTCAGCGACTACCACAACCTGTCGAACTGGCTGCGTGAGCTGTACCAGTGGCCTGGGGTGGCGGGCACGGTGGATATGGAGCATATCCAGAAGCACTATTACATGAGCCACAAGACCATCAACCCGACCGGGATCGTGCCTAAGGGGCCGTTGCAGGACTTTGGCTTGCCGCATGATCGGGAGAAGTTGGTGGGGAAAGGGATCTGGCAGGCTTGAGATAGCCGGGGCTGCTTTGCAGCCCATTCGCAGCACAAGGCTGCTCCTACAGAAATCACGCAAGCCTTCACGCGATCCCTGTAGGAGCAGCCTTGTGCTGCGAATGGGCCGCAAAGCGGCCCTAACAACTTCAGCTGTTCTGCGAACCTTCAAACCAGGCCAGCTTGTCACGCAACTGCACCACTTCCCCCACAATCACCAGGGTCGGTGCATGCACTTCATGCTGGGCCACCAGCTCCGGCAAATCCGCCAGGGTACCGGTAAACACCCGTTGGTTACGCGTAGTCCCCTGCTGCACCAACGCCGCCGGGGTATTCGCCGCCCGCCCATGGCGAATCAGCTCGGCACAGATGGTCGGCAAACCGACCAAGCCCATGTAGAACACCAAGGTCTGCGCCGGCGCCACCAGGTCATTCCACGGCAGGTTGCTGGTGCCATCCTTCAGGTGCCCGGTGACAAAGCGCACCGACTGGGCGTAGTCGCGGTGAGTCAGCGGTATGCCGCCATAAGCGGAGCAGCCACTGGCCGCGGTAATGCCCGGCACTACCTGGAACGGGATGCCATGCTCGGCCAGCTCTTCGATCTCTTCGCCACCCCGGCCGAAAATGAACGGATCGCCACCCTTCAGGCGCAACACGCGTTTGCCCTGCTTGGCCAGGTCGACCAGCAGGCGGTTGATCTGGTCCTGCGGCACAGAATGATCGGCGCGGCGCTTGCCCACGTAGATGCGCTCGGCATCACGCCGGCACATCTCGATAATGGCAGGCGCCACCAGGCGGTCGTACAGCACCACATCGGCCTGCTGCATCAGGCGCAAGGCGCGGAAGGTGAGCAAGTCCGGGTCGCCCGGGCCAGCACCTACCAGGTACACCTCACCACCCTGCTGCACCGGCGCGCCATCTACCATCGCCTGCAACAGGCGTTCAGCTTCAGCACCCTGCCCGGCCAGCTGGCGCTCGGCAATCGGCCCCTGGAACACGGTTTCCCAGAAGCCGCGACGCTGGTTGACGTCCGGGTACAAGGTTTTGACCTTGTGCCGGAAACGCGCCGCCAGCCCGGCCAGTTCACCATAGGCCGACGGAATCCAGGCCTCCAGCTTGGCGCGGATCAAACGCGCCAGCACCGGGGCGTCACCGCCACTGGATACCGCAATCACCAGCGGTGAACGGTCGACGATCGCCGGGAAGATCACCGTGCACAGGGCCGGCGCATCCACCACGTTGACCGGCAGGCTGAGGGCCTGCGCATCGGCCGACACCTGGGCGTTCAGCCCAGGGTCGTCGGTAGCCGCGATCACCAGCCGGCAACCGACCAGGTCGGCTGCCTGATAGCCACGCACCAGCACCTCGCCGCCACCTTCCCGGGCCAACGCAGCCAACTGGCCGTCGACGTCCGGCGCCACCACGCGCAGCTCGCTACCGGCATCCGCCAGCAGGCGCGCCTTGCGCAAGGCGATCTCACCGCCACCGACGACCAGCACGCGGCCGCCCTGCAGCTTGTGGAACAGCGGCAGGTAATCCATTTAGCGGATGACCTCGACGCCGCCCATGTACGGCTTCAGCACGTCTGGTACTCGGATAGAACCGTCAGCCTGCTGGTAGTTTTCCAGCACGGCAACCAGGGTACGGCCTACGGCCAGGCCGGAGCCGTTGAGGGTGTGCACCAGCTCTGGCTTGCCGGTTTCCGGGTTGCGCCAGCGGGCCTGCATGCGGCGCGCCTGGAAGTCGCCGCAGTTGGAGCACGAGCTGATTTCGCGGTACTTGTCCTGGCTCGGTACCCACACTTCCAGGTCGTAGGTTTTCACGGCGCCAAAGCCCATGTCGCCGGTGCACAGGGCCAGCACGCGGTACGGCAGCTCC
The DNA here is from genome assembly GCF_052112345.1 of Pseudomonas sp. SAS7. Lineage (NCBI taxonomy): Bacteria > Pseudomonadati > Pseudomonadota > Gammaproteobacteria > Pseudomonadales > Pseudomonadaceae > Pseudomonas > Pseudomonas sp. SAS7. Next base: position 223,791 of record NZ_JBEGGO010000009.1, read on the forward strand.
AGCAGCTGCAGCACGCGCTCGGCGTTGGCGGTCAGGCCTTCCAGGGCTTCCATCGACTTGGCCGGCTCTACCACCTGCACCATCTCGACTTTGTCGAACTGGTGCTGACGGATCATGCCGCGGGTGTCACGGCCAGAAGCACCGGCTTCACTGCGGAAGCAAGGGGTGTGGGCAACCAGTTTCAGCGGCAGCTGCTTGGCGTCGAGGATTTCACCCGCTACCAGGTTGGTCAGCGACACTTCGGCAGTCGGGATCAGGTAGAAGTCAGCTTCACCTTCGCGGGTGATCTTGAACAGGTCTTCCTCGAACTTCGGCAGCTGGCCAGTACCCTGCAAGGCAGGCGCCTGCACCAGGTACGGGGTGTAATGCTCCTCGTAACCGTGCTCGCCGGTGTGCAGGTTGATCATGAACTGCGCCAGGGCGCGGTGCAGGCGGGCAATCGGGCCACGCAGCACGGCAAAGCGGGCGCCAGACAGTTTGGCTGCGGCCTCGAAGTCCAGGCCACCGCTGACTTCGCCGAGGGCGACGTGGTCCTTGATCACGAAGTCAAAGGCGGTGGGCGTACCCCAACGGCGCACTTCGACGTTGTCGTCTTCGCTGGCACCGACCGGTACGCTGGCGTCCGGCAGGTTGGGGATGGTCAGCAGGATACCGTCCAGTTCGGCCTGAATGCCGTCCAGTTCGGTCTTGCCGGCAGCCAGCTCGTTGGCCATGCGCTCGACGTCGGCCATCAGTGGCGCGATGTCTTCGCCCTTGGCTTTTGCCTGGCCGATGGACTTGGAACGGGCATTACGCTCAGCCTGCAGCTGCTCGGTGCGGGTCTGCACCGCCTTGCGGCGCTCTTCCAGTGATTCGATGCGCGCGACATCCAGGCTAAAGCCACGGGAGGCCAGGCGTTGCGCCACTTCCTGAAGTTGGCCGCGTAACAGTTTGGAATCGAGCATATCGTTCTCTCGTTATAGGTAGGTGTTGGTTCAGAATCGGGTCAGGGACAGGCCGGCCCAGGTCGCGAGCAGCCCGCCCACCACGCTGATAGTGGTATAGCCCAAGGCAAGGGGCACTTGCCCGCTTTCCATCAGGCGCACGGTATCGAGCGAGAAAGAGGAAAAGGTTGTAAGGCCTCCGAGGAAGCCGACAATCAGGCCAGCCCGCAGCTCGACCGGCGCCAGCGGCTTGTGCAAGAACAAGCCATAGAGCAGGCCGATCAGCAGGCAGCCAACCAGGTTGACCGCCAGCGTACCGGCATAGAAGTGCCGTGGCCAGTGGGCCGCTACCCAGTTGGCGGTAGCAAAGCGCAACAAGGTGCCGACGATACCGCCCGCGCTGACGGCGGCAATGAGTGCAATCACGGTTTTCTCCGCTGGCGGGGGCTGTTGCGATCGAGGTCGGCCAGGTGGCGCAGCTTCTCGCCAATCTTCAGTTCCAGGCCACGGGGCACCGGCTGGTAGTACTGGCGTGGCTCCAGCTCATCGGGGAAGTAATCTTCACCGGCGGCGTAGGCATCGGGTTCATCGTGGGCATAGCGGTACTCGTCACCATAGCCCAGTTGTTTCATCAGCTTGGTCGGGGCGTTGCGCAGGTGCAACGGCACTTCCAGCGAGCCATGCTCGGCCGCTTCGCGCAGGGCGGTCTTGAAGCCCATGTACACCGCGTTGCTCTTCGGCGCACAGGCCAGGTAGGTAATGGCCTGGGCCACCGCCAGTTCGCCCTCGGGGCTGCCAAGGCGCTCCTGCACGTCCCAGGCCGCCAGGCACAGGCTGAGCGCGCGCGGGTCGGCGTTGCCGATGTCCTCGCTGGCCATGCGCACCACGCGGCGGGCGATGTACAGCGGGTCGCAGCCGCCGTCGAGCATGCGGGCAAACCAGTACAGGGCGCCATCGGGGTTGGAGCCGCGCACCGACTTGTGCAGCGCGGAAATCTGGTCGTAGAACGCCTCGCCGCCCTTGTCGAAGCGGCGACGGCTGTCACCCAGCAGGCTCTGCAGCATCTCGACGTCGATTTCGCTGCCGTCTTCCGCCAGGTCCGAGGCGTTCTCAAGGAAGTTGAGCATGCGCCGGCCATCACCGTCGGCGGCGGCCATCAGCATTTTGAAGGCGTCGTCGCCCACCCGCAGGTTGCGCTTGCCCAGGCCACGCTCTTCGGTCAGCGCACGGTTGACCAGCTTGCGCAGGGCCGCCTCGTCCAGGCTCTTGAGCACATACACCCGCGCCCGCGACAGCAGCGCGTTGTTCAGCTCGAACGACGGGTTCTCGGTAGTAGCGCCGATGAACAGCAGGGTGCCGTCTTCCACATAGGGCAAAAAGGCGTCCTGCTGCGACTTGTTGAAGCGGTGCACTTCGTCGACGAACAGGATGGTGCGCCGGCCATACTGGCCGGCCTGCTGCTTGGCCACCTCGACCGCCTGGCGAATCTCCTTCACGCCGGCCAGCACCGCAGACACGGTTTCGAAGTGCGCATCGCAGAACTGCGCCAGCAGCCGCGCCAGGGTGGTTTTGCCCACACCAGGCGGCCCCCAGAAGATCATCGAGTGCAGCGCACCCTGCTCCAGCGCCTCACGCAGCGGTTTGCCGCGTGCCAGCAGGTGCTCCTGGCCGACGTACTCGTCCAGGTTGGACGGGCGCAGGCGGGCGGCCAGGGGCTGGGCAACGGGTTCGCTTCGAAACAGGTCCATGACGAGCTCCGGTTACTCCTTGATCACGTCAGCACCTTTGGGGATGTCGAACTTGAACTTGCTGTCCGGCACCGCCTGGTTGGCCTTGACGCCATTGAACAGGATATTGGTGCGCTGGCCGACACTGTCGATCAGCTGCATGTCATTGATTAGGCCTTTGCGGAACGACACGCGCAGCGAGTCGAACAGGGTGTCCTTGGTCTTCGGCTTGAGGGTGAAGTCCATGACTTCACCCTGCTCTTTCGAGGCGATGTCGAAACTCTGGCTGATCTTCGACACGTCACCGGACAGTAGCAGTGCCGGGGTCTGGTTCAGGCGCACGTCGAGCTTTTTGACGGTGGCCTGTTCCAGGTCCGGGTCCCACAGGGTAACCATCTTGCCATCAGACACCACCACCTGCTCCTGTGGCGCATTGGTGTGCCAGTAGAACAGGCCCGGGCGCTTGACGATCATCTGGCCAGCAGTCTCCTGCAGGCTGGTGCCGTCGGCCCCCAAGGTCAGCTGGGAAAAGTTGGCCTCGATGGTCTGCGACTTTTCCAGCAGCTGGGTCAGGCGTTGTACATCTTGCTCACCGGCAAAAGCCGAAACGCTGCCCAGAGCAAGGGCAGAAACCAACAGCATGCGAATCGCGCGCATGGTAATCCTCATTGAGCATTGAAAAGGCCGGGCGCCAACGTTGGCGCCCGGCAAGGTGTTCATCAGTCGCGCGGGCCGCCCGGGGCAATCACTTCCCGCGAGCCGTTGCTGTTCATCGGGGTGACCACGCCAGCCATTTCCATGGCTTCGATCATGCGGGCGGCGCGGTTGTAGCCAATCTTCAGCTTGCGTTGCACGGCCGAGATCGACGCACGGCGGCTTTCCAGCACGAATTGCACGGCCTCATCATACAGGGCGTCGCTTTCCGAATCATCGCCATCGCCACCACCACCGCCGCCGCCTTCAAAGCCGCTGCCGGCCTCTTCCACGCCATTGAGGATGTCGTCGTTGTAGTCCGGCGCGCCGCGCAGCTTCCACGCTTCCACCACCCGGTGCACTTCGTCGTCGGAGACGAACGCACCGTGCACACGGATCGGCAGGCTGGTACCCGGCGGCATGTACAGCATGTCACCGTGGCCCAGCAGCTGCTCGGCGCCACCTTGGTCGATGATGGTGCGCGAGTCGATCTTGCTCGACACCTGGAACGCCATGCGGGTCGGGATGTTGGCCTTGATCAGGCCGGTGATCACGTCCACCGACGGGCGCTGGGTGGCAAGAATCAGGTGGATACCGGCGGCCCGCGCTTTCTGGGCGATACGGGCGATCAGCTCTTCGACCTTCTTGCCGACGATCATCATCATGTCGGCGAATTCGTCGACCACCACCACGATGGTGGGCAGGGTTTTCAGCGCAGGCGGCTCGTCGTCCATGCTCTCGCGGCGGTACAGCGGGTCATGGATGATCTCGCCGGCTTCCTGGGCATCCTTGATCTTGCGGTTGAAGCCGCCAAGGTTACGCACGCCCATCGCCGCCATCAGCTTGTAGCGCCGCTCCATCTCGGCCACGCTCCAGCGCAGGGCGTTGGCAGCGTCCTTCATGTCGGTGACCACCGGGCACAGCAAATGCGGGATGCCTTCGTAGATCGACAGTTCGAGCATTTTCGGGTCGATCATGATCAACCGCGCGTCTTCCGGGCCTGATTTGAACAGGATCGACAGGATCATCGCGTTCACACCCACCGACTTACCGGAGCCTGTGGTACCAGCCACCAGCAGGTGCGGCATCTTGGCCAGGTCGGTGATGACCGGCTTGCCGCCGATGTCGTGGCCCAGGGCCAGTGTGACCGGCGATTTCTGCTCGTCGAACTGCGGCGTGGCCAGCACTTCGGAGAAGCGCACCATCTGCCGGTTTTCGTTGGGGATCTCGATACCCACGGTGGTCTTGCCCGGGATGACCTCAACCACTCGCACGCTGGTCACGGCCAGCGAACGCGCCAGGTCCTTGGCCAGGTTGGCGATGCGGCTGACTTTAACGCCAGCGGCCGGCTGAATTTCATAGCGGGTAATCACCGGGCCCGGGTGGATCGAGTCCACCGCCACTTCCACGCCGAATTCCTTGAGCTTGATTTCCAGCAACTGGCCGACACTGGCCAGGGATTCTGGCGAGTACTCGATCTTTTTCTGCTCGGCCGGGTCGAGAATCGAGATCGACGGCAGGGTGCCTTCGATGGCGCTGTCGACGAACAGCGGCGCCTGCTTCTCTTTCATCACGCGCTTGCTCGGCTCAGGCGCCTTGGCCGCTGCCGGTGGCACGATGGTCGGGCCCGCAGGCTGCTCGCGGGGCACCACGGCTTCACGCGCCACTACCGGCTCGCGCGGCACCACGGGCTCACGGGCAAGGGTCGGTTCGCGTTGCACAACCGGCTGGGCGGGCGCTTCTTCACGCTTGAAGATACGCTCGCGCAACGCCGGCTTGGCCGGCTCGCGCTTGTCGGCGGCCGTCGGCGGCGCCTTGAACACCGGCTCGTCCTCACGCAGCTGCGCCTCCAGGCGTTTGCGCTCGTTGCGCGCCTCCCACCAGCGGTTGGCGGCGCCCTGCACCAATTCGAACAGGTCGAGGGTGATCTTGCCGGTCAGGTCCATCACCTTGAACCACGACAAATCGGTGAACACGGTCAGGCCGAACAGGAACAGGGCGATGAACATCAACGTACTGCCCTGCACGTTCAGCAGGTTGCGCGCCAGCTCGCCAAGGCTTTCGCCCAGCGCGCCGCCCGCAGAAAACGGCATGCTCGCCGGCGGATGGAAGTGAATATGCGCCAGCGCTGCACCGGACAGCACCAGGAACACCAGGCCGATCAGACGCCAGGAGAACAGCCAGCCGCTCCAGTCCCAGGGCTGATGGCGCTCACGGAAGATCTGCCAGGTCTTGACCGCCAGCAACAGCGGGAAGATGTAGGCGAAGTAACCCAGCACCATGAACAAGATGTCGGCGAAGTAGGCCCCGGCCCGCCCGGCGGCGTTCTGCACCTGGTCGACGTTGCTGGTATGGCTGAAGCCCGGGTCGGAGGTGTCGTAGGTCAGCAGCGCCATCCACAGATACAGGCACAGGGCGCCGATCGCGATCAACGCACCTTCCTTGAGGCGGTAATGCAGCTGCTGCCGCCACAGGGGCACAGGCAAAGGAGCTGGGGTTGCGGTGGATTTCTTCAAAACGCGTCTATTCCTGCGCGTGGTGCGCGTCCAATAGTGATCGGCCGGCTGTGCGGCCAATGAACCACTACTTTTAACATTACTGCCCGCCAGCCGCCATGGCGGCACGCCGCATGGGGGTTTGCTCGGGGGCGACTTTCACATGGCTGCAATTTGAGCATGCATTTTCTTTTGTGACAAAGGCTTATGCTGTGTTTTTGCACAGGTATGACCGCAAATGTAGCGGATGGTGCCTGCGTTTTCATGAATGTGCAGGAAATTGCCCAGAATTGCCGAAACTGCACTGCCTCTTTGTAGGAGCAGCCTTGTGCTGCGAAGAGGCCGGTAAGGCCATGAATCTGCTGTGGCAGCACCGGCCTCTTCGCAGCACAAGGCTGCTCCTACAGATTGCAACGCTGGCCTTGCGGCCCGCAAAGAGATTGACCCTGCTTTTCACCCGCGCCATGCTGCCCGCTCCCCTCCCCCACCGCACGATAGACCATGCTCACCTGGCTGACCCGCGACTCGCTGACCTTCCCGCCCCTGGAAAAGGCCCTGCACGACCCCAACGGCCTGTTGGCCGCTGGCGGCGACCTGAGCCCCGAGCGCCTGGTGCAGGCCTACCGCCATGGCTGCTTCCCGTGGTATCAGGACGGCCAGCCGATCCTGTGGTGGTCACCCGATCCGCGCACGGTGCTGCTGCCCGACCAACTGCACGTTTCCCGCTCGCTGGCCAAGCTGATGCGCCAGGGCCGCTACCAGGTCAGCTTCGACACCGACTTTGCCGCCGTCATCGCTGCCTGCGCCGCACCACGCGACTACGCCGACGGCACCTGGATCACCGACACCATGCGTAACGCCTACTGCGAACTGCACCGCCGCGGCATCGCGCATTCGGTGGAGGTACGCCAGGACGGCGAGCTGGTCGGCGGCCTGTACGGCCTGGCCATGGGCCAGCTGTTCTTCGGCGAATCGATGTTCAGCCGCGCCGACAACGCCTCCAAGGTCGGCTTCGTGACCTTGGTCAACCACCTGCGTGAAGCCGGGTTCGTGCTGATCGACTGCCAGATGCCCACCAACCACCTGCACAGCCTGGGCGCCCATGCCATCAGCCGCGCCGAGTTCGCCGGCTACCTGGCACGCCACCTCGACCAGCCCAACAGCGCAACGTGGGTTGCCTAGGCGAGTTGCCATAGCTGGCTTACACTTAAAACAAAGTCTCACCGAAGGGGTTGATCATGACAGAGTTGGCGCGGTTGAAGTTTTATGCCACTCAGCCCCACTCCTGCAGCTACCTGCCTGACGAGCAGGCGACCACGCTGTTCCTCGACCCCAGCCAGCCGATGGACGTGAACGTGTACGCCGACCTGTCGGAAATGGGCTTTCGGCGCAGCGGCGACCACCTGTACCGCCCCCACTGCCAGAACTGCAACGCCTGCGTGCCGGCGCGCATCCCGGCGGCGCGCTTCATTCCCAACCGCCAGCAACGGCGCATTCTCAAGCGCAACGCCGACCTGACCGTGAGCGCCGCGCGCCCGACGTTCAAGGAGGAGTACTTCGAGCTGTACCGGCGCTACATCGAAACGCGCCACGCCGACGGTGACATGTACCCGCCCAGCCGCGACCAGTTTTCCACCTTTCTGGTGCGCGACCTGCCGTTCTGCTGGTTTTACGAGTTTCGCCTGGAGGGCCGGTTGCTGGCGGTGGCAGTGTGCGACCTGCTGCCCAACGGCCTGTCGGCGGTGTACACCTTCTACGAGCCGGACGAGGAGCGACGCAGCCTTGGCCGCTTCGCCATCCTCTGGCAGATCACCGAGGCCGTGCGCCAGGACCTGGAAGCGGTTTACCTGGGCTACTGGATCAAGAACTGCAAGAAAATGAACTACAAGACGCAGTATCGGCCCATCGAGTTGCTGATAAACCAGCGCTGGGTCACCCTCAACTGAAAGCATTGGCTTGACACGCAGATTTCCGGCATAATCGGCGCCACTTTTTTGCCCGGTGCGGATATGCGTCGGGCTAACACTGGATCCGAGGGCTCAACTGCATGTCGAAAGAAGACAGCTTCGAAATGGAAGGTACTGTCGTCGACACCCTGCCCAACACCATGTTCCGCGTGGAGTTGGAAAACGGGCACGTCGTAACCGCGCACATCTCCGGAAAGATGCGCAAAAACTACATCCGTATTCTCACTGGCGACAAGGTCCGCGTCGAGCTGACGCCGTACGACCTGAGCAAGGGCCGCATCACTTACCGTGCGCGCTAAGCTCCAGCCATGAAAAAGCCCGGCCATGTGCCGGGCTTTTTTGTGCCTGTGAAATTGCAGGGGGCTGCTTGGCAGCCCATCGCGACGCAAGGCCGCTCCTACAGGGAATCGCGTAACCCATATAGGAGCAGCCTTGTGCTGCGAATGGGCCGCAAAGCGGCCCTAATATCACGCAACCTCAGCCGTGGTCTCGAAGTCGAACACCAGTTCGCCATCGCGCAGGTCGATGTGCACCACACCGCCATGCTCGGCCAGCTCGCCAAACAGGATCTCCTCGGCCAGTGGCCGTTTGATCTTGTCCTGGATCAACCGCGCCATCGGCCGCGCACCCATCTGCACGTCGTAGCCCGACGCCGCCAGCCAGCCGCGTGCTTCATCGCTGACTTCCAGCAGCACACGCTTGTCTTCCAGCTGCGCCTGCAGTTCGATAAGGAACTTGTCGACGATGCTTTTGATCGTTTCGTGGCTCAGGCGGCCGAACTGGATGATGGTATCCAGGCGGTTGCGGAACTCCGGCGTGAAGCTCTTGCGGATGACTTCCATGGCATCGGACGCATGGTCCTGATGGGTGAAGCCGATCGAGGCCCGTGCCGCGGTTTCCGCGCCAGCGTTGGTGGTCATGATCAGGATCACGTTACGGAAGTCGGCCTTGCGCCCGTTGTTGTCGGTCAGGGTACCGTGGTCCATCACCTGCAGCAGCAGGTTGAAGACTTCCGGGTGGGCCTTCTCGATTTCATCGAGCAGCAATACGCAATGCGGTTGCTTGGTGATCGCCTCGGTCAGCAAGCCACCCTGGTCAAAGCCAACATAACCGGGAGGCGCACCAATCAGGCGCGACACGGTGTGGCGCTCCATGTACTCGGACATATCGAAACGCACCAGCTCCACGCCCAGCGCCTTGGCCAGCTGCCGCGCCGCTTCGGTCTTGCCGACGCCGGTAGGGCCAGCGAACAGGAACGAACCGACAGGCTTGTCTGGCGCCTTGAGGCCCGCGCGGGACAGCTTGATGGCGGTAGACAGCGAATCGATGGCCTGGTCCTGGCCGAATACGGTCAGCTTCAGGTCACGCTCGAGGTTACGCAGCAACTCCTTGTCAGAACTACTGACATGTTTCGGCGGAATTCGCGCGATCTTGGCGACGATGTCTTCGACCTGCGGCACATCGATGCGCTTGACGCGATTAGCCTCCGGTTGCAGGCGCTGGTAGGCACCGGCTTCGTCGATCACGTCGATGGCCTTGTCCGGCATGTGCCGGTCATTGATGTAGCGCGAGGCCAGTTCAGCGGCGGCGCGCAGGGCTTCGTCGCTGTACTCGATATTGTGGTGGCTTTCGAAGCGCCCCTTCAGGCCGCGCAGAATGCCCACGGTGTCTTCGACCGACGGCTCGCTGACATCCACCTTCTGGAAACGCCGTGCCAGGGCACGATCCTTCTCGAAGATGCCGCGGAACTCCTGGAAGGTGGTCGAGCCAATGCAACGGATCTCACCCGACGACAGCAACGGCTTGAGCAGGTTGGAGGCGTCCATCACCCCGCCTGACGCCGCACCGGCACCAATGATGGTGTGGATTTCGTCGATGAACAGGATCGCCTGCGGGCGTTTGCGCAGCTCACCGAGCAGCGCCTTGAAACGCTTCTCGAAGTCGCCGCGGTACTTGGTACCGGCCAGCAGTGCGCCAAGGTCGAGTGAGTACACGACACTCTGCGCCAGCAGGTCGGGCACCTGGCCATCAACAATGCGCTTGGCCAGGCCTTCGGCGATGGCCGTCTTGCCCACGCCAGCCTCACCCACCAGCAGCGGGTTGTTCTTGCGCCGACGGGCAAGGATTTGCGCCACGCGCTCAACTTCCTGCTCGCGGCCTACCAACGGGTCGATACGGCCGGCACGGGCCAGCTCGTTCAAGTTGCTGGCATAGGCGTCCAGCGGGTTGCTCGAAGAGGAGGTTTCACCGCCCTCATCGTCCTGCATTTCCTGGTCGCTGTCAGACTGCGAGCCATGCCCCGGCACCTTGGAGATGCCATGGGCGATGTAGTTGACCACGTCGATACGGGCCACGCTCTGCTGCTTGAGCAGGAACACGGCCTGGCTTTCCTGTTCGCTGAAGATCGCCACCAGCACGTTGGCGCCGGTCACTTCGCGCTTGCCAGAGCTTTGCACGTGGAACACGGCACGCTGCAGCACGCGCTGGAAGCCCAGGGTCGGCTGGGTTTCACGGTCTTCATCGTTGACAGGAATCAACGGGGTGGTGGAATCGATGAACTCTTGCAGCTCGTGCTTGAGCTTGTCGAGATTGGCGCCACAGGCGCGCAGAACGGTCGCGGCAGCATCATTGTCAAGGAGTGCCAGCAGCAGATGTTCGACGGTCATGAACTCATGACGTTTCGAACGGGCCTCCTTGAAGGCCAGATTGAGGGTGACTTCGAGCTCGCGGTTTAACATAGCTTCACCTCATACCCAAGTGGTCGGCGATTAACCGTCCTTCTCGATTTCACAGAGTAGCGGATGCTGGCTTTCCCTGGCGTATTGGTTGACCTGCATAGCCTTTGTTTCGGCGATGTCACGGGTAAACAATCCGCACACTGCCCGCCCTTCTGTATGGACGGTCAGCATGATCTTGGTCGCCAGCTCGCGGTTCAGACTGAAGAACGTCTCGAGCACTTCGACGACGAAATCCATTGGCGTGTAGTCATCGTTGAACAAAACCACCTTGTACATCGGTGGCGCCTGCAGGATCGGCTTGGCTTCCTGGACTGCAAGACCCGAGCCGTCGTCCTCATTCGATTGCGGGCGATCCTGATTGAATGTTAGTCGAATCTCACTAGGTGCATGCATGGAAAGAATTTCATCATGAGCGTCAGGTTAAGGTTGAGGGTTGACGGCACAGGCCACGGCCGGCGCAGGCGCCGGGCGACCTTGACTATCGGCAAAACGGTGTTACAACCAATAAGAACCCACCGTGGGCGATAAAGATCCGCGCAGTCAACCAGATTTTTCGCAAGGTTCGTATGCGGATGAAGTGGATGATACTCCAGTGATGGAGTCCTTTGCAGAGGGACATAGGGATGGCAAGCGGTAAAGTCAAGTGGTTCAACAATGCCAAGGGCTATGGATTCATCAATGAGGAAGGTAAATCCGATGACCTGTTCGCCCATTATTCGGCCATCCGGATGGACGGATACAAAACCCTCAAGGCAGGCCAGTCGGTAGTATTCGACATCGTACAGGGCCCCAAAGGTTTGCACGCCGTCGAGATCAAGGACGCTGCGGTGGCCGCAGCAGAGGCCGACAGAACCCTGGGCGAGCCGCAGGGCGAAACTGCCAAAGCCTGACTGCCTGCGCTGTGCCGGTATTACGAAATAACCGGCCGCTTCTTTACGGGAAGCGGCCGGTTTTGTACTGCCTTACATATGCTTAATCATTTCGTCGCCAAAGCCTGAACTGCTCACCAGCGTGGCGCCATCCATCAGGCGCTCGAAGTCGTAGGTCACGGTCTTGGCGCCGATTGCACCGTTGGTGCCCTTGATGATCAGGTCGGCCGCCTCGGCCCAGCCCATGTGCCGCAGCATCATCTCTGCCGAGAGGATCACCGAGCCCGGGTTTACCTTGTCCTGCCCGGCATACTTGGGCGCGGTGCCGTGGGTAGCTTCGAACATGGCCACGGTGTCGGACAGGTTGGCGCCCGGCGCAATGCCGATACCCCCCACTTCCGCCGCCAGCGCATCGGACAGGTAGTCACCGTTAAGGTTGAGGGTGGCGATCACGTCATACTCGGCCGGACGCAGCAAAATCTGCTGCAGCATGGCGTCGGCAATGGCGTCCTTGACGATGACTTCGCGGCCGCTTTTCGGGTTCTTGAACTTCATCCACGGGCCGCCATCAAGCAGTTCGGCACCAAACTCGTCCCGGGCCACTTCGTAACCCCAGTCCTTGAAGGCACCCTCGGTGAACTTCATGATGTTGCCCTTGTGCACCAGGGTCAGCGACTCGCGGTCGTTGTCCACCACGTATTGCAGGGCCTTGCGTACCAGGCGCTTGGTGCCCTCGCGCGATACCGGCTTGACGCCGATGCCGCAGTCCTGGTCGAAGCGGATCTTGGTGACGCCCATTTCCTCCTTCAGGAACTTGATCACCTTGTTCGCCTCAGGCGAGCCGGCCTTCCACTCGATACCGGCATAAATGTCCTCGGAGTTCTCGCGGAAGATCACCATGTCGACATCACCGGGCTTTTTCACCGGGCTCGGCACGCTCTGGAACCACAGCACCGGGCGCAGGCACACATAAAGGTCCAGTTGCTGGCGCAGCGCCACGTTGAGCGAGCGGATGCCACCCCCTACCGGGGTGGTCAGCGGGCCCTTGATCGACACCACGTAATCACGTACGGCGTCGAGGGTTTCCTGCGGCAACCAGGTGTCCTGGTCGTAAACCTGGGTGGCTTTTTCGCCAGCATACACCTCCATCCAGGCGATCTTGCGCTTGCCGCCGTAGGCCTTCTGCACCGCCGCATCCACCACTTTGATCATTACCGGCGAGACATCGACGCCAATCCCGTCGCCTTCGATATAAGGAATGATGGGGTTGTCAGGAACGTTGAGCGAATGGTCTGCATTGACGGTGATCTTGGTGCCGTCGGTCGGAACCTTGATTTTCTGGTATCCCATGCTTGCACTACTCCGCTGTCGGGTGTGATTGGACATCGTGCGATCCACTGAGCCTAAACCACATCTGCCGACCTGCAAGGCATGCGACAACCCGCCACATTGCCGCTACGTCTTTGGTCTTATAAATGGGCCAATATCACTTGGCCTTGCTGATTAGCCCGAATGGTTTGGTATACTCCGCCGCGACCGTAGGGTCATCGGGGCGAATCCCAGGAAAATGCGGACCGCCCTTGGCCATGAATGGCCGAAAAGCCTGGGTTGTTACCGCAGCTCAGCATTGACGCTCGACTGATGCATCCACCATCACCGCTCGCAGCCTCTCGACTTTCCGCTCATGGCGCTGCCAGGGCGATGCGCCTACCCTGCGCACCACGAGACTCGAGCACGCTCAGCACACAGAGAGTTAACCCGCATGCCCACCCGTTCCAAGATCATCTATACCTTCACCGACGAAGCCCCCGCCCTCGCCACCTACTCGCTGCTGCCGATCGTGGAAGCCTTCACCGCTTCGGCTGACATCGCCGTCGAAACTCGCGACATCTCCCTGGCCGGCCGTATCCTTGCCGCCTTCCCGGAGCAACTGGGCGCAGAGAAGCAAGTAGGCGATCACCTGGCGGAACTGGGCCAGCTGGCTACCACCCCTGAAGCCAACATCATCAAGCTGCCTAACATCAGCGCCTCGGTACCGCAGCTCAAGGCCGCGATCAAGGAACTGCAAGGCAAGGGCTTCAACATCCCTGACTACGCCGACGAGCCGGCCACCGCGGACGAGAAAGAGTCCCGTGCCCGCTACGACCGCATCAAGGGCTCCGCCGTGAACCCGGTGCTGCGCGAAGGCAACTCCGACCGCCGCGCGCCGCTGTCGGTGAAGAACTACGCCCGCAAGCACCCGCACAAGATGGGCGCCTGGGCCGCCGACTCCAAGTCGCACGTTGCCCACATGACCCAGGGCGACTTCTACGGCAGCGAAAAAGCCGCACTGATCGAAGCTGACGACAGCCTGCGCATCGAGCTGGTCGGCAAAGACGGCACCACCACCGTCCTGAAAGAAAAAACCGCCGTCAAGGCCGCCGAAATCATCGATTGCGCCACCATGAGCCGCAAGGCCCTGAAAGCCTTCATCGCCGAGCAGATCGCCGATGCCAAGGCCGCCGGCGTGCTGCTGTCGGTGCACCTGAAAGCCACCATGATGAAGGTTTCCGACCCAATCATGTTCGGCGTCATCGTCGAAGAGTTCTACAACGACGTGCTGGCCAAGCACGCCGCAGCCCTGGCCGAAGTAGGCTTCAACGCCAACAACGGTATCGGCGACCTGTACGCCCGTATCAAGGACCTGCCAGCCGACAAGCAGGCCGAGATCGAAGCCGACATCCAGGCCCTGTACGCACAGCGCCCGGCGCTGGCCATGGTCAACTCCGACAAAGGCATCACCAACCTGCATGTGCCGAGCGACGTCATCGTCGACGCCTCGATGCCGGCCATGATCCGTGACTCGGGCAAGATGTGGAACACCGCCGGTGAACTGCAAGACGCCAAGGCCGTGATCCCGGACCGTTGCTACGCCGGTATCTACCAGGCCACCATCGAAGACTGCAAGCAGCACGGCGCCTTCGACCCGACCACCATGGGCAGCGTGCCGAACGTTGGCCTGATGGCGCAGAAAGCCGAAGAGTACGGCTCTCACGACAAGACCTTCCAGATCAAGGCCGACGGCGTCGTGCGCGTGGTCGATGGCAAGGGCAACGTTGTGCTGGAGCAGAACGTCGAAGCCGGTGACATCTTCCGCATGTGCCAGACCAAAGACGCGCCGATCCAGGACTGGGTCAAGCTGGCCGTCAACCGTGCCCGCCTGAGCAACACCCCTGCGGTGTTCTGGCTGGACCCGGCCCGCGCCCACGACGGCGTGATGATCGAGAAGGTGCAGCAATACCTGAAGGATCACGACACCACTGGCCTGGACATCCGTGTTCTGCCCCCGGTCGACGCCATCAAGTTCTCCCTGGCCCGCATCCGCGAAGGCAAGGACACCATCTCGGTGACCGGCAACGTACTGCGCGACTACCTGACCGACCTGTTCCCGATCATGGAGCTGGGCACCAGCGCCAAGATGCTGTCGATCGTGCCGCTGATGAACGGCGGTGGCCTGTTCGAGACCGGCGCCGGCGGTTCGGCGCCCAAGCACGTGCAGCAGCTGGTGGAAGAGAACTTCCTGCGTTGGGACTCGCTGGGTGAATTCCTGGCCCTGGCCGCTTCCCTGGAGCACCTGGGCAACACCTACGACAACCCGCGCGCCAAAGTGCTGGCCAACACCCTGGACCAGGCCACTGGCAAGTTCCTCGACACCAACAAGTCGCCTTCGCGCAAAGTTGGCGGTATCGACAACCGCGGCAGCCACTTCTACCTGACCCTGTACTGGGCCCAGGCCCTGGCTGCCCAGGCTGACGACGCTGCCCTGCAGGCGCGCTTCGCCCCACTGGCAAAAACCCTGACCGAGAACGAGGAGACCATCGTCGCCGAGCTCAACGCCGTTCAGGGCAAGCCGGCCGACATCGGTGGTTACTACGCCCCGGATGCCGAGCTGACCGCCAAGGTGATGCGCCCAAGCCAGACCCTGAACAGCGCCATTGCTGCCCTGTAAGGTTCGCTTGAAGTAACAGCAAAAACCCCGGCCACGCACCGGGGTTTTTGCTTTCTGAAAGAGCTTGCACGGCCCCCTGTAGGAGCGGCCTTGTGCCGCGAAAGGGCCGCAAAGCGGCCCCGGCGTTTTTTGCTGCGAAGCTGATTACCTCGGGCCGCTTCGCAGCCCTTTCGCGGCACAAGGCCGCTCCTACAAGGCCCGTGCCAACCATAGGAAATGCTCATGACCTGGCAACCCCACATGACCGTCGCCACCATCGTCGAGCACGAAGGCAAGTTCCTCTTCGTCGAAGAGTTCAAAGCCAACCAGCACGTCTTCAACCAACCCGCCGGCCACCTCGAGCCCTTTGAGACCCTGCCCCAGGCCGCACTGCGCGAAACCCTGGAAGAAACCGCCTGGGAAGTCGAGCTCACCGGCGTGGTCGGCATCTACCTGTACACCGCTCCCAGCAACGGCGTGACTTACCAGCGCATCTGCTTTGCCGCCCGCCCGGTACGCCACCATGCCGACCTGGCACTGGACAGCGACATCGTCCGCGCCGTGTGGCTCACCCGCGACGAGCTGCTGGCCGACCCCGCCCGGTGGCGCAGCGAGCTGGTGCCACGTTGCCTCGACGACTACCTCAACGGCCCCCTGCACAGCCTTACCCTGCTCCGCGACTGACGCGTCGCCCCGGGTTTGATAGAATCGACGTTTTTCCCTTGATACACACCGGTACCCATGACCAGCCCAGCACTCAAAGACCCCGCCAAGACCCGCGTCATCGTCGGCATGTCCGGCGGCGTGGACTCTTCCGTCTCCGCCCTTCTGCTTATCGAGCAGGGTTACCAGGTGGAAGGGCTGTTCATGAAGAACTGGGAAGAAGACGACGGCACCGAATACTGCACCGCCCGTGAAGACCTGGCCGACGCCCAGGCCGTGTGCGACCGCATCGGCATCAAGCTGCACACCGCCAACTTCGCCGCCGAATACTGGGACAACGTGTTCGAGCACTTCCTTGAAGAATACAAGGCCGGCCGCACGCCCAACCCGGACATCCTCTGCAACCGCGAAATCAAGTTCAAGGCCTTCCTCGACTACGCCCTGTCGCTGGGTGCCGACCTGATTGCCACCGGCCACTACGTGCGCCGCCGCGACACGGGCGCGCTCACCGAACTGCTCAAGGGCCTGGACCCGAACAAGGACCAGAGCTACTTCCTGCACGCCGTCGGCGGCAAGGAAATCGCCCGTACCCTGTTCCCGGTCGGCGAGCTGGAAAAACCGGCAGTGCGCGCCATCGCCGAAAAGCACGGCCTGGCTACCGCCAAGAAAAAAGACTCCACCGGCATCTGCTTCATTGGCGAGCGCCGCTTCAGCGACTTCCTCAAACAGTACCTGCCAGCCCAGCCGGGCAATATCGAAACCACCGACGGTGAAGTGATCGGCCGCCACCATGGCCTGATGTACCACACCATCGGCCAGCGCCAGGGCCTGGGCATCGGCGGCCTGAAGGATGCCGGCGACGAGCCGTGGTACGTGCTGCACAAAGACCTGACCCGCAACGTGCTGGTGGTCGGCCAGGGTAACGAACACCCTTGGCTGTTCTCCCGCGCCCTGCTCGCCTCGGAAATCTTCTGGGTCAACCCCATCGACCTCAGCAGCCCGCGTCAGCTCACCGCCAAGGTACGCTACCGCCAGAGCGACCAGCAGTGCACCCTGGAACTCACGGCCAGCGGCTACCGCGCGGTGTTCGACGAACCGCAGCGCGCCGTTACCCCAGGCCAGTCGGTGGTGTTCTACGACGGTGAAGTGTGCCTGGGCGGCGGCGTGATCGAAGCCGCCGAGCCGTGGAGCCCGCGCGCATGAGCAACCTGCAGGACCAGCTGATTGCGTTAGGTGGTGTGTTTCAGGCCGCTGTGCTGGTGGACCGTATCGCCCGCACCGGCCAGGCCAGTGAGGCCAACATCGGCTGCATGCTTGGCAGCCTGCTGGTACGTGACCCCAAGGACACCCTCGAGGTGTTCGGCGGTGACGACCTGAACCTGCGCGACGGCTACCGCGCGCTGATCGGCGCCCTGGAGCGCGACCCCAACAGCCTGCAGCGCGAGCCACTGCGCTACGCCCTGTCGATGCTGGGGCTGGAGCGCCAGCTGAACAAGCGTGGCGACCTGCTCGATACCATCGGCAACCGCCTGCCGCAAATCCAGTCCCAGGCTGACCATTTTGGCCTGGTTCATGAAAACGTCATTGCTTCCAGTGGAGCCTTGTACCAGGACACCCTGAGTACCTTGCGTCAGCGCATTCAGGTGCATGGCGACATGCGCTTCCTGCAGCAGCCCAGCAACGCCTCGAAAATCCGCGCCCTGCTGCTGGCCGGCATCCGCGCCGCACGCTTGTGGCGCCAGCTGGGCGGTCACCGCTGGCAGCTGGTGTTCAGCCGGCGCAAGCTGCTGAACGAACTGTACGACATGATGCGTTCGCCTTCCTGAAAAGCGACGCCGTGCCCTTGTAGGAGCAGCCTTGTGCTGCGAATGGGCTGCGCAGCAGCCCCAGGATTCTGGCCACGGCACAGATTGCCGGGGCTGCTGCGCAGCCCATTCGCAGCACAAGGCTGCTCCTACACAAGGACCGCGACCTGTTTTATAGGCCCGACCTTTGGTCAGCCACCCGACCTAGGCGTATTTTTCATGTATGATATGCGCCCTCCAAAAGCCTGACTGTCCGAGAACACCCCATGCAGCTTTCTTCGCTCACTGCGGTTTCCCCTGTAGACGGCCGTTATGCCGGCAAAACCCAGGCCTTGCGCCCCATTTTCAGCGAATTCGGCCTGATCCGTTTCCGCGCCCTGGTCGAAGTGCGCTGGCTGCAGCGCCTGGCCGCCCACCCGCAGATCGGCGAAGTGCCGGCGTTCACCGCCGAAGCCAACGCCCTGCTGGACAACCTGGCCACCGATTTCAAACTTGAGCACGCCGAGCGCGTCAAGGAAATCGAGCGCACCACCAACCACGACGTCAAGGCGATCGAATACCTCCTCAAGGAGCAGGCTGCCACGCTGCCTGAGCTGGCCAAGGTCAGCGAGTTCATCCACTTCGCCTGCACCAGCGAGGACATCAACAACCTGTCCCACGCCCTGATGCTGCGCGCCGGCCGTGACGACGTGCTGCTGCCGCTGATGCGCCAGATCGCCGACGCCATCCGCGCCCTGGCCCACGCCCACGCCGACGTGCCAATGCTGTCGCGCACCCACGGCCAGCCGGCTTCGCCGACCACCCTGGGTAAAGAGCTGGCCAACGTCGTGTACCGCCTGGAGCGCCAGATCGCCCAGGTTGCTGGCGTACCACTGCTGGGCAAGATCAACGGCGCCGTGGGCAACTACAACGCCCACCTGTCGGCCTACTCGCAGATCGACTGGGAAGAGAACGCCCGCGCCTTCATCGAAGACGAGTTGGGCCTGCAATTCAACCCGTACACCACCCAGATCGAGCCGCACGACTACATCGCCGAGCTGTTCGACGCCATCGCCCGCTTCAACACCATCCTGATCGACTTCGACCGTGATGTGTGGGGCTACATCTCGCTGGGCTACTTCAAGCAGAAGACCGTCGCCGGCGAAATCGGCTCGTCGACCATGCCGCACAAGGTCAACCCGATCGACTTCGAAAACTCCGAAGGCAACCTGGGTATCGCCAATGCGCTGTTCCAGCACCTGGCCAGCAAGCTGCCGATCTCGCGCTGGCAGCGCGACCTCACCGATTCCACCGTGCTGCGCAACCTGGGCGTGGGCTTTGCCCACAGCGTCATTGCCTACGAAGCCAGCCTGAAAGGCATCGGCAAGCTGGAAGTCAACGAAGCCCGCATCGCCGCCGACCTGGACGCCTGCTGGGAAGTACTGGCCGAGCCGATCCAGACCGTGATGCGCCGCTTCAACATCGAAAACCCCTACGAGAAGCTCAAAGAGCTGACCCGTGGCAAGGGCATCACCCCGGACGCGCTGCTCACCTTCATCGACGGCCTCGACATGCCAGCCGAAGCCAAGGCCGAGCTCAAGCAGCTGACCCCCGCTACCTACATCGGTAACGCGGCAGCCCAGGCCAAACGCATCTAAGCTGACCGTCGCGTGCAACGCCCGGCCTGGCCGGGCGTTTTTATTCCCGGACGAAAATTACGTTTTTTCAATAGGTTGAACATGAATCCTGATACTCCACTGCAGCTGCTCGGCGGCATCTCGGCCCGCGAATTCATGCGCGACTACTGGCAGAAGAAGCCCCTGCTGGTGCGCCAGGCCTTCCCGGACTTCATCAGCCCGATCGACCCCGACGAACTGGCTGGCCTGGCCCTGGAAGAGGAAGTCGAATCGCGTATCGTGCTCGAGCACGGCGCCCACCCGTGGGAGCTGCGCCGCGGCCCGTTCAACGAAGACACCTTCGCCGAGCTGCCGGAAAAAGACTGGACCCTGCTGGTACAAGCGGTGGACCAGTTCGTCCCGGAAGTGGCCGAACTGCTGGAAAACTTCCGTTTCCTGCCCAGCTGGCGTATCGACGATGTGATGATCAGCTTCGCCGCCCCCGGTGGCAGCGTTGGTCCGCACTTCGACAACTACGACGTGTTCCTGCTGCAAGGCCACGGCGAGCGCAACTGGAAGATCGGCCAGATGTGCAGCAGCGACAGCCCGCTGCTGGAGCACGCCGACCTGCGCATCCTTGCCGAATTCGAGCAGAGCGAAGAGTGGACCCTGGAGCCAGGTGACATGCTCTACCTGCCGCCACGCATGGCCCACTACGGTGTAGCCGTGGACGACTGCCTCACCTACTCGGTGGGCTTCCGCGCGCCAAGCGCCGCCGAAGTGCTGACCCACTTCACCGACTTCCTCGGCCAGTTCCTGCCGGACGAAGAGCGCTACAGTGACGCCGACGCCCAGCCGGTCAGCGACCCGCACCAGATCCAGCACGACGCCCTCGACCGCCTCAAGGCCCTGCTCGAGAAGCACATGGGCGACAAGGACCTGCTGCTGACCTGGTTCGGCCAGTTCATGACCGAGCCGCGCTACCCCGAGCAGATCGTTGGCGAAGAGCTGAGCGAGGAAGAGCTGGTGGACGCCCTCGAGCAAGGCGCCATCCTGATCCGCAACCCAAGCGCACGCATGGCCTGGTCGGAGTTCGAAGACGACCTGCTGCTGTTCGCCAGCGGCCGCAGCTGCCCGCTGCCAGGCAAACTGCGCGAGCTGCTGAAGCTGGTGTGCGCGGCAGACGCCCTGCACATCGACAACCTCGCAGACTGGCTGCAGGACGAAGATGGCCTTATGCTTCTACAGCAGCTGGTCAAACAAGGGAGCCTGGGATTCGCCAATGAATAAGATCAGCGTTCGCCTCGCCGACTGGCAGAAAGACAACGCCGACATCCGCCGTATCCGTGAAGCGGTGTTCGTCGCCGAGCAGCACATTCCGCCAGAGCTGGAGTTTGATTCGGAAGACCAGGACGCCCTGCACTTCCTGGCCATGGAAGGTGACTACCCGATTGGTACCGCGCGCCTGCTGGCAGACGGCACCATCGGGCGCATCTCGGTGCTCAAGGACTGGCGCGGCCTGAAGGTGGGTGACGCGCTGATGAACGCAGTGATCGTCGAAGCGCAAAACCGCGACCTGAAGCAGCAGATGCTCAGCGCCCAGGTGCACGCCACGCCGTTCTACGAGCGACTCGGCTTTCGCATAGTCAGCGAGGAATTCCTCGAAGCCGGCATCCCGCACGTGGACATGGTGCGCGACTCGCGCGTCTGATCCATCACCTCCCCACAGGCGCCCCACACATTCTGAAAATGTGCGGCCCCTGTGGGAGCGGGTTTACCCGCGAAAGGGCCAGTACAGGCTCAACACACTTCCCCTGACAAAAACCTGTACATCCATCCAGATAAAACTTGCCTCCGCGCCCCCGCTTGCGCATCCTAGTGCCCACCACCCCCGATGAAGCGTTCCCGGCCATGCGCCTGTTCCTCTGCGAAAAACCCTCACAGGCAAAAGACATCGCCAAAGTGCTCGGCGCCACCCGCAAGGGCGAGGGCTGCTGGCAAGGCACTGACGTCTGCGTAACCTGGTGCATCGGCCATCTGCTGGAAACCGCCCCGCCCGACAGCTACGACGAACGCTACAAGCGCTGGAACCTGGCCGACCTGCCAATCATCCCCGAGAAGTGGAAGATGCTGGTAAAGCCCAAGACCGCCAGCCAGTTCAAGGCGGTGAAGCGCCTGCTGGGCGAAGCGCGGGAGCTGGTGATTGCCACCGACGCCGACCGCGAAGGCGAAATGATTGCCCGCGAGCTGGTCGAGCATTGCCGCTACCGCGGCCCGGTGCAGCGGCTTTGGCTGTCGGCGCTGGACGACACCTCCATCCGCAAGGCCCTGGCACGCCTGCTGCCAGGCCATGAAACCTTCAACCTGTACCACTCGGCGCTGGGCCGCTCCCGCGCCGACTGGCTCATCGGCATGAACATGAGCCGGCTGTTCACCCTGCTTGGCCGCCAATCCGGCTACCAGGGCGTGCTGCCGGTGGGCCGGGTGCAAACCCCGACTTTGCGCCTGGTGGTCGACCGCGACCGCAGCATCGCCGACTTCGTGCCGGTGCCGTTCTGGGCCATCGACGTACAGCTTGAACATGCAGGCCAAGTTTTCAACGCCCAGTGGCGTGCGCCCGAAGATGCCTGCGACGACCAGGGCCGCTGCCTGAACCAGAGCTTGGCGCAACAGGCCGCCGCCGCCATCGGTCACGCTGGCACTGCACGGGCCGTAAAGGTGACTACCGAGCGCATGCGTGAAGCCGCGCCCCTGCTCTTCGACCTCGGCACCCTGCAAGAGCTGTGCTCGAAAAAGTTCGGCCTCGGCGCCCAGGAAACCCTCGACATTGCCCAGGCCCTGTACGAAACCCACAAGCTCATCACCTACCCGCGCAGCGACTGCGGCTACCTGCCGCTGAGCCAGCACGCCGAAGCACCGGCCATTCTCGCCGCCCTGCAACGGGCCGATGCCAGCCTCGCACCGCTGCAGCCCCACCTGGAGCCACAGCGCCGCTCGCGGGCGTGGAACGACGCCAAGGTCAGCGCCCACCACGGCATCATCCCTACTGCCGCCGCCAGCGACCCGTCGCGCCTGCCGGCCAAGCACAAGGCGGTGTACACCCTGATCCGCGCCCGCTACCTGGCGCAGTTCCTGCCCAACCACGAATATGATCGCACCCAGGCCGACTTCGACTGCGCCGGCCATGCCCTGCGTGCGGTGGGCAAGCAAATCGTCGAGCCGGGCTGGCGCCGCGCCCTGCCCGAAGCGCTGACCCCGGCCAAAGGCCGCGAAGCACCACCGGCCCAGGTGCTGCCAGCGCTGCGCGAAGGCCAGGACTGCAACGTGCAAGGCCTGCAACTGAAAGACCTGTGGACGCAGCCGCCCAAGCCGTTCACTGAAGGCGACCTGATCAAGGCCATGAAAAACGTGGCCAAGCTGGTGGACGACCCGCGCCTGAAGCAGAAGCTGAAAGAAACCACCGGCATCGGCACCGAAGCCACCCGCGCCAGCATCATCCAGGGCCTGCTCGACCGCGGCTACTTGGTGAAGAACGGCAAGGCGCTCGCGGCCACGCCTGCGGCCTTCAGCCTTATCGATGCCGTACCCCGCGCCATCGCCGACCCTGGCACCACGGCGATCTGGGAGCAGGCGCTGGACATGGTGCAGAGCGGCGAGATGAGCCTGGAGGAGTTCGTCGCCCGGCAGTCGGCGTGGATGGGCAAGCTGGTCGAGCGTTGCAGCGGCATGCGCATGACCATCAGCGGGCCGGCAGCCGGTGCAGCGCCGCCCTGGAAGAAGAAGCGTCGCGGTGGCGGTGGCGGTGGGAAAAGCAAAGCGGCCGGAAGCAAGTCGGCAGCAGGCAAGCCGCGTCAGCCCCGGAAAAAAGCGGCAACCTGAAGCTTCTGCACTGGCATTACAGGCCCTATCGCCGGCAAGCCAGCTCCCACAAGTCTTGTATAAGGACTGAAGCCAGTGCAGGACTTGAGAGCCCAAGTGTTGCACAGGTGCTGATACCAGCTGGGTACTTGTAGGAGCCCAAGTCCTGCAGAGGTGCTGATGCCAGCTGGAGACTAGTGGGAGCCCAAGTCTTGCACAGCTGTTGAAGCCGGTGGGGTACTTGTGGGAGCTGGCTTGCCGGCGATAGGGCCAGCTCAGGCAGCACATTGATAACAGGTAAACTACTAAACCCTGCCTGACGCATTGGCGCCATGAAATTAACCTGCTAAGTTTTCATGAAAATAATCACAATAATTTTCACGAGGCTTCTGCATGTTTAAACAATCCGCCCAGCACGTCGCCAGCTACTACGCCCAGACTTACCCCGCCAACATCCCGCTGCGCCCTACCCTGCAAGGCTCACACGACACTGATGTGCTGATCATCGGCGCCGGTTTCAGCGGCCTGCATACCGCCCTGCGCCTGACCCAGGCAGGCAAACGCGTAACTCTGCTGGAGGCCAGCCGTGTGGCCTGGGCCGCCTCCGGGCGCAATGGCGGCCAGGCACTGCTGGGCTGGTCCTGCGACATGCCGCCACTGGAAAAGGCCCTGGGCGTGGAACGTACCCAGCGCCTGTGGGCCAGCATGTGCTGGGCCGCCGACGAACTGCGCGAGCTACCCCAGCGCCACGGCTTCGATATCGACTACCGGTTGGGCAGCCTATGGACCGCCGTGCTGCCGCGCCGGGTGAAAATGCTTGAAGAAGCCCTGCAAGACGCCGAACACAAATGGGGCTACGACGCCCTGCGCCTGATCGGCCGCGACGAGCTACCACAATGGATCGACAGCCCGCGTTACCAGGCTGCGCTCTACGACGCCAAAGGCGCTCACCTCAACCCGCTGAAGCTGGCCCAAGGCCTGGCCAGCACCATAGAAACGGGTGGTGGGCACATCTACGAACAGAGCCGGGTACTGAGCTATCAACAAGCCGGCAACGGCTACATCGCCCGTACGGACAACGGCGAAGTGCGCTGCCAGGTGTTGGTGCTGGCCTGCAACGCCTACATCGACCGCCTCGACCGCGGCCTGTCGCGGCGCCTGTTGCCGGTCGGTTCCTATCAGGTAGCCACCGCGCCACTGGACGCCGACTTCGCCCGTTCGCTGCTGCCGCGCAACAGCTGCGTGATCGACAACCAGTTCGTACCCGACTACTTGCGCCTCACCCCGGACCACCGCCTGCTGTTCGGTGGCGGC
Source organism: Pseudomonas sp. SAS7 (assembly GCF_052112345.1). Classification (NCBI taxonomy): domain Bacteria; kingdom Pseudomonadati; phylum Pseudomonadota; class Gammaproteobacteria; order Pseudomonadales; family Pseudomonadaceae; genus Pseudomonas; species Pseudomonas sp. SAS7. Next base: position 248,405 of record NZ_JBEGGO010000009.1, read on the forward strand.
TGTACCTACCTGGGCGGCATTCCCAAGGACGTCGCCAGCGCCACGCGCCCTTACCTGGAGCGGGTGTTCCCGCAACTGGCCGGGGTGGCGATCGACTATGCCTGGGGCGGCCATATCGATTGCAGCCTGCGGCGTACCCCGGACGTCGGCCGCGAAGGCCAGCGCTATTGGCTGCAGGGGTTCTCCGGCCACGGCGTACTGCCGACCCTGGCAGCAGCGCGAGCCGTCAGCGATGCCATTCTTGGCGATGACGACCTGTTGGCGCTGTACCAAGGCATCGACAATGGACGCTTCCCCGGCGGGGATCTGCTCGCAGCACCGCTGGAAGCCGCCGCCAAGGCCTGGTACAGACTGCGCGACACTGTCTGAAGACGACCGGCGCTTGCAGCGCCTGAATCTCTCCTATTCTCAATAGCTCCCTTCGGTTCCTGCAGACAGGAGACACGATCATGAGCCATGTAACCACGAAGGACGGCGTGCAGATTTTCTATAAGGACTGGGGCCCACGCGACGCCCCAGTCATTCACTTCCACCATGGCTGGCCGCTGAGCGCAGATGACTGGGATGCCCAGATGCTGTTCTTTCTCGCCGAGGGCTACCGCGTGGTGGCCCACGACCGCCGAGGTCATGGCCGCTCCAGTCAGGTATGGGATGGCCACGACATGGACCACTACGCCGATGATGTGGCAGCCGTGGTAGCCCACCTGGGTATCCAGGGTGCCGTGCATGTCGGCCACTCCACCGGTGGTGGCGAGGTGGTGCGCTACATGGCCCGTTACCCTCAAGACAAGGTGGCCAAAGCCGTGCTGATCGCCGCCGTGCCGCCATTGATGGTGCAAACGCCCGACAACCCTGGCGGCCTGCCCAAGTCTGTGTTCGACGACTTCCAGGCCCAGGTCGCCAGCAACCGTGCGCAGTTTTACCGGGATGTACCGGCCGGGCCGTTCTACGGCTACAACCGCCCCGGTGCCGAAGCCCGCGAAGGTATCATCGCCAACTGGTGGCGCCAGGGCATGATCGGCAGCGCCAAGGCCCATTACGATGGCATCGTGGCGTTTTCCCAAACCGATTTCACCGACGACCTCAAGGGCATAAACCAGCCGGTACTGGTGATGCATGGCGACGATGACCAGATCGTGCCGTATGAAAACTCCGGGGTGCTGTCGGCCAAGCTGCTGCCCAATGGCACGCTGAAAACCTACAAAGGCTACCCGCATGGCATGCCGACTACCCATGCCGATGTGATCAATGCGGATTTGCTGGCGTTTATCCGTAGCTGATGTGAACACCTGTAACGGCCCTTTCGCGGGTAAACCCGCTCCCACAGGTACAGCGCTGCCCTCAGGTTCTACGCTGAACCTGTGGGAGCGGGTTTACCCGCGAAGAGGCCGGCACTGGCAACACACCCCTCCCAGGATTACCATGTCTCCCTTCTAGCGCGGCCCTTTGCCGCACCTGCCTCCCTGCCTGCCAAGACCCCCATGCCCTTCGAACTTACCGTAGAACCCTTAACCCTGCTGATCCTGGCCCTGGTCGCCTTCGTCGCCGGTTTCATCGATGCCATCGCCGGTGGCGGGGGCCTGCTCACCACTCCGGCCCTGCTCACCGCCGGCATGCCACCGCACCTGGTCCTGGGCACCAACAAGCTCAGTTCCACCTTCGGTTCGGCCACCGCAGGTTTCACCTACTACAAGCGCAAGCTGTTCCACCCGGCGCAGTGGCGCCCGGCGTTGTTCGCTACCCTGACCGGGGCGTTGCTAGGTGCGGTCATCGCCCACTACATGCCAGCCGAATGGCTGAATAAGATGCTGCCGGTGATCGTCTTCGCCTGTGGTATCTACCTGCTGTTCGGCGGCACACCCAAGGCGCCGCTGGATGCCGATGCGCCGATCAAGAAGAAATGGCAAGTGCCGCAAGGCTTCACCCTGGGCTTCTACGACGGCGTGGCCGGCCCGGGTACCGGGGCGTTCTGGACGGTCAGCACCCTGCTGCTCTACCCCATCGACCTGGTCCGCGCCAGCGGCGTGGCGCGCAGCATGAACTTCGTCAGCAACATCGCGGCGCTGACGGTGTTCATCATTTCCGGACAGGTGGATTACGTCGTCGGCCTGTGCATGGGCCTGTCGGTCATGGTCGGTGCCTTTTTTGGCGCACGCACGGCGATCAGTGGCGGTAGCAAATTCATCCGCCCGGTGTTCATCACCGTGGTGCTGGCGTTGACCGTGCGCCTAGCGTGGCAGCACTGGTTCGGGCAGGCCTAAACGGCGCGCAACGTACAGGTCGATCAGATACCGGGCAATGGACCGCCCGGCTGGCAGCGGCGGCAGGTCGTGCACGCTGAACCACTGGGCATCCTCGATCTCGTCCGGCTGCATGACTATCTCGCCGCCGGCATACTCGGCATGGAAGCCCAGCATCATCGAATGCGGGAACGGCCAGCACTGGCTGCCGACGTATTGTATGTTCTGCACCTCTACCGCCACTTCTTCATGCACTTCGCGCACCAGGCAGTCCTCGGCCGACTCACCCGGTTCGGCAAAACCCGCCAGGGTGCTGTACACCCCGCTGACAAAGCGCGGCGAACGCGCCAGCAAGATTTCATCACCACGGGTCACCAGCACGATCATGCTCGGCGAAATACGCGGGTAGCTGCGCAGGTCGCACGGCTGGCAGTACATCGCCCGCTCCCAGCGGATTTGTGTCATCGCCTGGCCACAGCTACCGCAGAAACGGTGCTCGCGGGCCCATGTGCCGATCTGCGCGGCATAACCCAGCACTTTGTAGGTGTCGAAGTCACCTTCGAGCATGAATGCCCGCAGGCCACGCCAGTGGCAACCGGGCACATCGGTGGCGCTGCGCAGTTCCAGCAAGAATACCGGCTGGCCATCAAAGTGGCCGATGCCGTGCTCGCATAACACGTCGAGGTCCTGGCGTTTGAGCCAGTCGCGGGGGAACAGCGCGCCGTTGTCGTCCACCAGAAACCCTTCCGGGCTGCGGGCCACGGCCACGCCCCCGGTGATCTGCGGGTCGAGTACTGCAGTAGTCCAGCGTGCTGACATGTCGGGGGTTCCTTGACTGCGCGTCCCCCGGCCCGATCAGTCGGCGAACGTCGGTTTCTGTTTGCTCATGTGCGCCGCCACGGCCACGCGCAGGTCTTCGGACTGCAGCATCGCGGCGTTCCAGGTGGCGATGTAGTCCAGGCCATCGTCGATGCGATGGTCACGCATGTAGCTGAGCATTTCCTTGGTGCCGGCCACGGCGATCGGTGATTTTGCAGCAATCTCGCGGGCGATGGCAAAGACACCGTCCAACAGTGCGGCCTGATCATCATAGACCCGGTTGACCAGGCCGATGCGCAGGGCCTCGTCGGCCGCAACGTTGCGCCCGGTGAAGGCCAGCTCACGCATGATGCCGTCGCCAATGATACGTGGCAAACGTTGCAGTGTGCCGACGTCGGCGGCCATGCCCATGTCGATTTCCTTGATCGAGAACTGCGCGTCGCTGCTGCAGTAACGCATGTCGCACGCCGAGATGAGGTCGATGGCGCCGCCGATGCAGTAGCCCTGCACGGCCGCCAACACGGGTTTGCGGCATTTGTCCACGGCGGTGAACGAGGCCTGCAGCCGGTGGATGGTGCTACGCAGAAAGCGCGCATTGCGCCCCACGTCCTTGCCCATTTGCCCGGCCAGCGAAGCCAGCATCATCAGGTCGATACCGGCGGAAAAATGCTTGCCGGCACCAGTGATCACCACCGCCCGCACGGCATCGGTGTCGTCGATCCACTGGAAGATAGTGATGATTTCTTCCCAGAAGGCCGCGTTCATCGCGTTGACCTTTTCCGGGCGGTTGATCTGAACGTGGGCGATGTTGTCGGTCAGTTCAACCTTGAACGCACTGTACTCGGTCACGGGCGGCACTCCTGCGGGTGAAGGATTCATGGCGTGGATGGTAACCCAGCCCGATGGCCGTACTTGTGCCAAAAACGGGACTGCACGCCTTGCCTAAGAAGCGCCAATCCGGCACCGTGCGCCATCGCCGAATCATAAGGATACATATTCATGTCACGCTCCCTGACCGGCGCCCTCGCCCACGGTTTTCTGGGCCAGTCGCCGCTTTGGTACAAGGCGGTCATCTGCCTGTTCCTGGTGCTCAACCCGCTGCTTCTGGTTACCGTTGGCCCGGTTGCAGCCGGCTGGGCGCTGGTGCTCGAATTCATTTTCACCCTGGGCATGGCGCTGAAGTGCTACCCACTGATGCCTGGCGGCCTGCTGCTGATCGAAGCCTTGCTGTTGCAGATGACCACGCCACAGGCGCTGTACGAGGAACTGCAACACAACTTCCCGGTGATCCTGCTGCTGATGTTCATGGTCGCCGGCATCCATTTCATGAAGGAGCTGCTGCTGTTCCTGTTTTCGCGCATTTTGCTCGGGGTGCGCTCGAAGGCAGTGCTGGCGTTGCTGTTCTGCGTGCTGTCGGCGTTTCTGTCGGCGTTTCTCGATGCGCTGACCGTGACGGCGGTGATCATCAGCGCTGCGGTCGGCTTCTACGCCGTGTACCACCGCGTCGCGTCCGGCGCCAACCCGCGCGAGGAAAGCGCCCTGGACAACGACCAGCAGATCGCCCACCTGCACCGCGAAGACCTCGACCAGTTCCGCGACTTCCTGCGTAGCCTGCTGATGCACGGCGCAGTGGGTACAGCCCTGGGTGGCGTGTGCACGCTGGTGGGCGAGCCACAGAACCTGCTGATCGGCCACGAGATGGGTTGGCACTTCGCCGACTTCTTCTTCAAGGTGGCACCTGTGTCGCTGCCAGTGCTGGGTGCCGGCCTGCTGACCTGTGTGCTGCTGGAAAAACTGCGCCTGTTCGGCTACGGCACCTTGATGCCCGAGCCGGTGCGCCAGGTGCTGGCCGCCTATGCGGCCGAAGACGACGCCGCACGTACCCAGGCCCAGCGCATCGCGCTGTGGGTGCAAGGGTTTGCGGCGCTGATATTGATCGTCTGCCTGGGGCTGCATGTGGCTGAAGTCGGCCTGATCGGCCTGATGGTGATCGTGCTGATCACGGCGTTTACCGGTATCACCGATGAACACCGGCTGGGCCGCGCCTTCCAGGACGCCATGCCATTCACCTCGTTGCTGGTGGTGTTCTTTGCCGTGGTCGCGGTGATTCACCAGCAGCAGCTGTTCAGCCCATTGATCAGCTGGGTGCTGACGCTGCCGGCCGAGCAGCAACCGGGCATGCTCTACCTGGCCAACGGTTTGCTGTCGGCAATCAGCGACAACGTGTTTGTCGCCACCATCTACATAACCGAAGTGAAGCAGGCGTTTCTCAATGGCGGCATGAGCCGCGAGCATTTCGAAACGCTGGCGGTGGCGATCAACACCGGCACCAACCTGCCCAGCGTGGCAACGCCGAATGGGCAGGCAGCGTTCCTGTTCCTGCTGACCTCGGCGATTGCGCCGCTGATCCGGCTGTCGTATGGGCGGATGGTGTGGATGGCCTTGCCCTATACCGTGGTGATGGGCGGGCTGGGATGGTGGGCGGTGACCTACTGGCTGTGACGTAAACCTGCACTGGCCCACCTGATCGGCTAATGCAGTCTCTTGTAGGAGCGGCCTTGTGTCGCGAACGGGCTGCGAAGCAGCCCCGGGATTTCAGCGCAAATGCACAAATTGCCGGGGCTGCTTCGCAGCCCGTTCGCGGCACAAGGCCGCTCCTACACAGGAACTGCATCACTTTCGAGGCCTGTGTCGATTCTGCCTGGTGCCATTCGACTACCCATGAAAGCAGCCACCGGGCTGCCAACAGGAGAGTCCCCATGCGCAAACTCATCGTAGCCGCCTTCATCAGCCTCGACGGCGTGATGCAAGCTCCCGGCGGCCCGCAGGAAGACACCAGCGGCGGTTTCGCCTACGGCGGCTGGATCGTGCCCTACGCCGAGGAAGTGTTTGGCCAGGCCATGCAGGCATTGTTCAGCCAGCCCTTTGAGCTGCTGCTGGGCCGGCGCACCTACGACATTTTTGCCGGCTATTGGCCAAACATCAAAGACAACGCCGAAGACTTCTCCATCGCCAACCTGTTCAACAGCGTGCCCAAACATGTGGCCACCCACACCCCTGCCACCCTCGACTGGCACAACAGCCACGCCCTCGGCGCGGACATCGCCGCTGCAGTACGCTCGCTCAAGCAACGGGACGGCGCCAACCTGCTGACCCAGGGCAGCGCCGAACTGGTGCAGCAACTGCTGGCGGCAGACCTGGTAGATGAACTGCAACTGCTGATCCACCCGCTGCTGCTCGGCCAAGGCAAACGCCTGTTCGGTCATGACGCAGCAGCAGCGGCCTTTACCTTGCAGCAGTCGCAAGTCTCGCCCAAGGGCGTGATCATCAGCCGCTACGTGCGCGCAGGCCAGGTGCAGACCGGTTCATTCGACACGGTGTAATCCCATACAACTTTTGCCCCGTGCAGGCATCGAAACACAGGAAGCCCCTATCCGCTCCAAGGAGGTCAACCATGGCGCTGCGCACTACACTGCTGCTTTCCTGCATGACCCTGGCGCTGCTCGGCTGCGCCGGCAACGATCAACCGACACCGCCGCGCACCCAGCAGGTCGACCTGCAACGCTACCAGGGCACCTGGTATGAACTGGGCCGGCTGCCGATGTTCTTCCAGCGCAACTGCGTGGAGTCCGAGGCGCACTATGGCCTGCGCCCGGATGGCCGGATCGACGTGACCAACCGCTGCAAGGAAAAGGACGGCCAGTGGAACGAAGCCAAGGGCATCGCCGAGGCCCAGCAGCCGGGCAGCACCGACAAGCTGTGGGTGCGCTTCGACAACTGGTTCAGCCGCCTGGCACCGGGCCTGACCAAGGGCGAGTACTGGGTGCTGTATCACGACAAGGATTACCGGGTGGCGCTGGTGGGCCACCCCAACCGCGAGTATCTGTGGCTGCTTTCACGCACGCCTGCGGTCACCGACCAGCAGCGCGAGCAACTGCTGACCATCGCCCGGGAGCAAGGTTATGACACCAGCAAGCTCATCTGGCGGCAGGGAGACTAGCAGGCCGTCGACGGCAGGCAGCAATGCGGCTAAGGTGTGCGCCCGTCATACCTCGAAGGAGCGAGCACATTGATCACCTGCCACGTCAAATACATCGTCGACCCTTACCAGCTGCCTGCGTTCGAGGCCTATTCACGCCAGTGGATAGGCCTCGTCACGCGCATGGGCGGCCAGCATCACGGCTACTTCCTGCCTGCTGAGGGCGCTAACAACATCGCGTACTGCCTGTTCAGCTTCCCCAGCCTGGCGGCCTACGAGCAGTACCGCAGACAGGCTGAAACCGACCCGGAATGCATCGCTGCAGTAGCCACAGCTACAGAGCAACGCTTCATCCTCAGCTACGAGCGCAGCTTCCTGAAACCGCTGCTGGGCTGAATCAAGGAGGTTGCACATGGACCTGCTGTTCCTCGGCACCTGCGCCGGGGTGCCCACCAAGGCACGCAATGTCAGCGCCACGGCGGTGATCGAAGCCAGTGGCAGCGGCTGGTACCTGGTCGACTGCGGCGAAGGCACCCAGCACCAGCTGCTGCGCACCCCGCTGTCGATCCGCGACCTGCGCGCCATTTTCATCACCCACGTGCACGGCGATCATTGCTTCGGCCTGCCCGGCCTGCTGGCCAGTGCCGGCATGAGCGGGCGTACGCAGCCGCTGGAACTGATCCTGCCCGCCGCGCTGCATGACTGGGTACGCCAGGGCCTGGCCGCCAGCGATACCTTCCTGCCGTTCGAACTGCGCCTGCTGGCCGTGGAAGATCTGGTCGAATGGCGCAACGATACTCTGCAGGTAACCACCGTTCAGCTGTCACACCGCGTTCCGAGCGTCGGGTTCATATTCACCGAACTCAACCCCGAACCGCGCCTGGACATCCCCCGCCTGGAAGCCGAAGGCATACCGCGTGGCCCGCTGTGGGGCGAGCTGGCCAGGGGTTTGACGGTGCAGCATGGCGAGCAGTTGCTGAACGGCAACGACTACCTGCGCCCTTCCCGGCCACCGCGGCGGGTGATCGTGTGCGGCGACAACGATACCCCCGAGCTGCTGGCCGACGCTGCCCAAGGCGCGGATGTGCTGGTGCACGAAGCCACGTTCACCCAGGCCGTGGTCGAACGCACCGGGGTCACCTTCGGCCATAGTACTGCAGCGGCGGTGGCGCGCTTTGCCGAAGCGGCGGGCGTGCGCAACCTGGTGCTGACGCATTTCAGCGCCCGCTACCAGAGCGACCCAAGGCGCAGCCCGAATATCGACAATGTGCGTGACGAAGCCCTCGCCCACTATAACGGGCACTTGACCCTGGCGCAGGACCTGCAGCGCTATCACCTTGGCCGGGATGGCTGTCTTGAGCTGACCGGATGAATTAACATGGCCGGTTTTTCCATAAGGACTTGGCCATGCAACGCATCGTGATTCTGGGCAACGCCGGCAGTGGCAAATCGACCCTGGCCCGGCAGATCGGCGCCCGCCTGGGGGCGTCGGTGGTACACCTCGACACGTTGTTCTGGGAGGCCGGTTGGGTAGAGCCGGATGCCGAGACCTTTCGCAACCGAGTACGCGATGCGGTTAGCGGGCAAGCGTGGGTATGCGAGGGCAACTACAGCCGCCGCACCTTCGACCTGCGCTTGCCACGGGCCGACCTGGTTATCTGGCTGGATACACCACGGTTGACATGCCTGAAGCGGGTCATCCTGCGCAGTGTGCTGAACAAGCCACGGCCAGACCTGCCGGCTGGGTGTACCGAGCGGCTGGACCGGGCGTTTCTGACCTTCCTGAAGTTTGTGTGGACGTTCGACCGGGGTTATCGGCCAGGTATCGAAGCCAACCGCCAGGCAATCGGCCCGCAGGTGCCGGTTGTGCATCTGCGTGGTGACCGGCAGATTGCGGCGTTTGTGGAAGGCCTCACACAACCAGCACCAGCAGCGCGGTCCCTGTAGGAGCGGCCTTGTGTCGCGATCGGGCTGCACAGCAGCCCCAGCGATATCAGCGTTTACTTCCAAACTCTGGGGCTGCTGCGCAGCCCGATCGCGACACAAGGCCGCTCCCACAAAAAGCGCGGTCGCCTGATGCCCGAGGTGCTAGGCCGCCAAGCGCCCGCTGGCAATCGCCTCCGACGCCGCCAGCATCGCCCGCAGCAACACTGCGCAGCCCGCCGCCAGGTCATCGGGCGTGGCGTTCTCGATTTCGTTGTGGCTGATGCCGTTTTCGCAGGGCACGAAAATCATCCCCGCTGGCCCTAGTTCGGCCAGGAAGATCGCGTCATGCCCCGCGCCACTGACAATGTCCATGTGCGGCAACCCCAGCGCCTGCGCCGAGGCGCGCACGGCATCGACACAGCCTTTGTCGAAGTACAACGCCGGGAAGTCGGCCGTAGGCACCAGTTCGTGGCTCAAGCCATGCTTGGCACAGGTTGCCTCGATCACCCCGCGCACCTCGGCGATCATCGCATTCAGTTGCTCGCCCTCCAAGTGGCGGAAGTCCAAGGTCATGCGCACCTCACCCGGGATCACGTTACGCGAGCCTGGATACGCCTGCAGGCAACCCACAGTGCCACAGGCATGGGGCTGGTGGCCGAGGGCGGTACGGTTGACCGCCTCCACCACGGCGGTAGCGCCGACCAGGGCGTCCTTGCGCAGGTGCATGGGTGTCGGCCCCGCGTGGGCTTCAACGCCGCGCAGGGTCAGGTCGAACCACTTCTGCCCCAGCGCCCCGAGCACCACGCCGATGGTCTTGGCCTGGTCCTCAAGGATCGGGCCCTGTTCGATATGGGCTTCGAAATAGGCCCCAACCGGATGGCCCAGCACCGCGCGGGTGCCGGCATAGCCGATAGCGTTCAAGGCTTCGCCCACGCTGACGCCCTGGGCATCACGCTTGGCCAGGGTTTCCTCCAGGGTGAACTTGCCGGCGAACACCCCTGAACCCATCATGCACGGTGCAAAGCGCGAGCCTTCTTCGTTGGTCCACACCACCACTTCCAGCGGCGCTTCGGTTTCCACACCCAAATCGTTCAGCGTACGGATCACCTCCAGCCCTGCCATCACCCCGAAGCAGCCATCGAACTTGCCGCCCGTGGGCTGGGTGTCGATATGGCTGCCCGTCATTACCGGGGGCAGCTTGGGGTTACGCCCAGGGCGGCGGGCGAAAATGTTGCCGACAGCGTCGATGCTGACCGTACAACCGGCAGCCTCGCACCACTGCACGAACAGGTCGCGGGCCTGGCGGTCTAGGTCGGTCAGGGCCAGGCGGCAGACGCCGCCCTTGGCGGTGGCACCGAGCCGGGCCAGGTCCATCAGCGATTGCCACAGGCGGTTGCTGTCGACATGCCGAGCGGTGGTCTTGAGGATCTCTTTGACTGGGGTCACGGGTTTCTCCTTCAGGCTTTTTTTGTTGTCGCTGCGGGCCGCTTCGCGGGCGAACCCGCGCCCACAGCCAAACTGGCGAAGACGTAGTACAGCGCGCCGCCCAGCAGCGAGCCGGTAAACCAGCCGTAGTCGTAGAACCAGCTGAAACTGCTGTTGCCAATCGCCATTACCGTCAGCGCCACCGGCAAGGCAAAGGCCGCAAACCCGGGCCAGTTCCACGCCGGGTACACGTCGTCGCGGTACAACCCGGCCAGGTCCAACTGCTGCCGACGGATCAGGAAGTAGTCCACCACCATGATCCCGGCAATCGGCCCGAGCAGGCTGGAATAGCCCAGCAGCCAGTTGGAATACACGCTCTCCAGGCTCAGGTCGGAAACGATCAGGCCCAGCTTCTTCAGCAGCTCATGGCCCATCAGCACCAGGCCGATAAAGCCGGTCAGCCATACCGCGCGGCTGCGCCCGATCAGGCGTGGGGCGATGTTCTGGAAGTCGTTGGTCGGCGACACGATGTTCGCCGCTGTGTTGGTCGACAGTGTGGCAATCACGATCAACGCCATGGCCAAGGCTACCCAGAACGGGCTGTGGATCCTGCCGATCAGGCTGACCGGGTCGGACACCGTCTCGCCCACCAGCGACGCCGAGGCGGCGGTCAGCACCACACCCAGCGAAGCGAACAGGAACATGGTCAGCGGCAGGCCGAAGATCTGCCCGAGAATCTGGTCCTTCTGGCTGCGGGCGTAGCGGCTGAAGTCGGGAATGTTCAGCGACAAGGTGGCCCAGAAGCCGACCATGGCCGTAAGCCCTGCGCAGAAGTAACCGACCACACTCGCCCCTTCCGGGCGCTTGGGTGGTTGCGCCAGCAGTTCGGTCATCGACATGTGTGGCAAGGCCCAGAACAGCAGGCCGACGCCCACCGCCACCAGCAGCGGTGCCGACAGCGTTTCCAGCCACTTGATCGACTCGGCGCCGCGCAGCACCACCCAAAGGTTCAGGCACCAGAAAATCATGAAACCAATCACCTCGCCCGTGCCGGCCAAGGCCTTCCAGCCATCGAACACCGAGCCAAGGAACAGGTGAATGGCCAGCCCGCCGAACATGGTCTGGATGCCAAACCAGCCACAGGCAACCACGGCGCGGATCAGGCACGGTACGTTGGAGCCGAGGATGCCGAACGACGAGCGCAGCAGCACCGGGAACGGGATGCCGTACTTGGTGCCGGGGAAAGCGTTGAGGGTAAGCGGGATCAGCACGATCACGTTGGCCAGCAGGATCGCCAGCAGCGCTTCGCCGACACTGAGGCCGAAGTAGGCGGTGAGCACGCCGCCCAGGGTGTAGGTGGGTACGCAGATGGACATGCCCACCCACAAGGCGGTGATGTGCCATTTGTTCCAGGTGCGCTGGTGCACCTTGGTCGGTGCGATGTCGTGGTTGTAGCGCGGGCTGTCGAGGACATCACTGCCCTCGGACAGCTCAAACAGGCCATCCTGCTCGACCACTTCCGATCTGCTCTGTTGCATGGGCCCTTCTCCAGATTTTCTTGTAGTTGTTTGCTCATCGGGCTAATTCGATGGCCGGAGTACACACGCGTATTTGTGCTTAGAAATCTTGACCAGAATTCCATCTTGTCAAGTCAGTCAACAACCCATGAAAGGCCCGAAGTCAGCGGGTCTTTAAAAATTAATCCTTAAATATCAGATAGTTAAAAACCATAAAATTTATAGGAAAATTTTCTTGAAGATTCACGGATCAGCATCTAGCCTCGAATCTTGTCAGGCCTGACAGGATTAACCGCCCTGCCCGTCCTGCACCCGAGACAATTCCAAGAACCGGCCAAGACCGGTCAGCCTGCGAGGAAAACGGCATGTCCCTGTTGATCCGTGGCGCCACCGTGGTTACCCACGAAGAGAGTTACCCCGCCGATGTCCTGTGTGCCGATGGCCTGATTCGGGCCATCGGGCAAAACCTTGAACCGCCCACCGACTGCGAGATCCTCGACGGCAGCGGCCAGTACCTGATGCCCGGCGGCATCGACCCACATACCCACATGCAGTTGCCATTCATGGGCACGGTGGCCAGCGAGGATTTCTTCAGCGGCACCGCTGCGGGCCTGGCCGGCGGCACCACGTCGATCATCGACTTCGTCATCCCCAACCCGCAGCAGTCGCTGCTGGAGGCCTTCCACACCTGGCGCGGCTGGGCGCAAAAGAGCGCCAGCGACTACGGCTTCCATGTGGCCATCACCTGGTGGAGCGAGCAGGTAGCTGAGGAGATGGGCGAACTGGTTACCAGGCATGGGGTGAACAGCTTCAAGCACTTCATGGCCTACAAGAACGCGATCATGGCCGCCGACGACACCTTGGTGGCCAGCTTCGAGCGCTGCCTGCAACTGGGCGCGGTGCCCACCGTGCATGCCGAGAACGGCGAGCTGGTTTACCACCTGCAGAAAAAACTGCTGGCCCAGGGCCTGACCGGGCCAGAGGCACACCCGCTTTCGCGCCCTTCGCAAGTGGAAGGTGAAGCCGCCAGCCGCGCCATCCGCATTGCCGAAACCATTGGTACGCCGCTGTATGTTGTGCACATTTCCAGCCGTGAAGCGCTGGATGAAATCACCTATGCGCGCGCCAAGGGCCAGCCGGTGTACGGCGAAGTCCTGCCCGGCCACCTGCTGCTGGACGACAGCGTCTACCGTGACCCGGAGTGGGCCACTGCCGCCGGCTACGTGATGAGCCCGCCCTTCCGCCCGCGTGAGCACCAGGAAGCGCTGTGGCGCGGCCTGCAATCGGGCAACCTGCACACCACGGCCACCGACCACTGCTGCTTCTGCGCCGAGCAGAAAGCCATGGGCCGCGACGACTTCAGCCGCATCCCCAACGGCACTGCCGGCATCGAAGACCGCATGGCGGTGCTGTGGGATGCCGGGGTCAACAGCGGGCGCCTGTCGATGCATGAGTTCGTGGCGCTGACCTCAACCAACACGGCAAAAATCTTCAATTTGTTCCCGCGCAAGGGCGCCATCCGCGTGGGTGCCGACGCCGACCTGGTGCTGTGGGACCCGCAAGGCACCCGCACCATCTCGGCCCAGACCCACCACCAGCGGGTGGACTTCAATATCTTCGAAGGCCGCACGGTGCGCGGCATCCCCAGCCACACCATCAGCCAGGGCAAGGTGCTCTGGGCCGATGGCGACCTGCGCGCCGAGGCCGGTGCGGGGCGGTATGTGGAACGGCCGGCGTATCCGTCGGTGTACGAGGTGCTGGGGCGACGCGCCGATCAGCAGCGCCCGACGCCCGTTCAGCGCTAAGGCCATTGGGGCTGCTGCGCAGCCCATCGCCGACAAGCCAGCTCCCACCTCGACCGCTCAGCTCTCAAGGCCTGTGGGATTCCTGTGGGAGCTGGCTTGCCGGCGATTGGGGCGCACAGCGCCCCCCGTTTCAAGCCAAATATAATAAAGAGAGAGGCTACAACCGTGATCGACGCCCTGAACCACTTGCCGCGCCCCCGGGCCGGTGCCGACCAGTTGGCCGAGCGCTTCAGCGACCTGGCCCCACCCCTCACCGCCCGCCAGGCCGCCGTCGAAAGCGCGCGCTGCCTGTACTGCTACGACGCCCCCTGCGTCAACGCGTGCCCCAGCGACATCGACATCCCGTCATTCATCCACCGCATCAGCGACGAAAACCTGCAAGGCGCCGCCGAGCGCATCCTCTCGGCCAACATCCTGGGAGGCAGCTGCGCCCGCGTCTGCCCCACCGAAATCCTCTGCCAGCAAGCCTGCGTGCGCAACAACGCGCAGGAATGTGCACCGGTACTGATCGGCCAGTTGCAGCGCTACGCCCTGGACAACGCCCACTTCACCGAGCACCCGTTCAAGCGCTCACCGGCTACCGGCAAGCGTATCGCCGTGGTGGGTGCCGGCCCTGCCGGGCTGTCCTGCGCGCACCGGCTGGCCATGCACGGGCATGACGTGGTGGTGTTCGAGGCCTGCGGCAAGGCCGGCGGCCTTAACGAGTACGGCATCGCCCGCTACAAGCTGGTCGACGACTACGCCCAGCGTGAAGTGGAGTTCCTGCTGGGCATTGGCGGCATCGAAGTACGCCATGGCCAGCGCCTGGGCGGCAACCTCAGCCTGGGCGAACTGCGCGATCAGTACGACGCGGTGTTCCTCGGCCTGGGTCTGAACGCCGTACGCCAACTGGGCCTGCCCGATGAAGAAGCCCCTGGCGTGCTCGCCGCTACCGAATACATCCGCGAGTTGCGCCAGGCCGATGACCTGAGCCAGCTACCCTTGGCCGACCGCTGCCTGGTGATCGGTGCTGGCAATACCGCTATCGACATGGCCGTGCAGATGAGCCGCCTGGGGGCCCGCGACGTCAACCTGGTGTACCGCCGTGGCCACGCCGACATGGGCGCCACCGGCCACGAGCAGGACATCGCCAAGGCCAACCAGGTGCGCCTGCACACCTGGGCCCGCCCCGACGCCGTGCTGCTGAACGACGCCGGCAAGGTGCGCGGCATGCGCTTTGCCCGCACCGAACTGGCGGACGGCCGCCTGCGCGACACCGGCGAAACCTTCGAGCTGGCCGCCGATGCAATCTTCAAGGCCATCGGCCAGCGCTTCGACGATGCCTGCCTCATCGACCCGGTGGCCGCGCAACTGGCCCGCGAGGGTGAGCGCATTCGCGTTGACCAAACCCTGCAGACCAGCCTGCCGGGCGTGTATGCCGGCGGCGACTGCACCGCCCTGGGCCAGGACCTTACCGTCCAGGCCGTGCAGCACGGCAAGCTGGCCGCCGAAGCCATCCATGCCCAACTCATGCTCAACGTGGAGGCAGCGTAAATGGCCGACTTGTCTATCGTATTTGCCGGCATCAAGGCACCCAACCCGTTCTGGCTGGCGTCCGCACCGCCAACCGACAAGGCCTACAACGTGGTCCGCGCCTTCGAGGCCGGTTGGGGCGGCGTGGTCTGGAAAACCCTGGGCGAGGATCCGGCGGCGGTCAACGTGTCGTCGCGCTATTCAGCGCACTACGGCGCCAACCGCCTGGTGCAGGGCATCAACAACATCGAGCTGATAACCGACCGTTCGCTGGAAATCAACCTGCGCGAAATCACCCAGGTGAAGAAAGACTGGCCCGACCGAGCCTTGATTGTGTCGCTGATGGTGCCGTGCGTGGAGGACTCGTGGAAGTTCATCCTGCCGCTGGTGGAGGCCACCGGTGCCGATGGCATCGAGCTGAACTTCGGCTGCCCGCACGGCATGCCGGAGCGTGGCATGGGTGCGGCAGTCGGCCAGGTGCCGGAATACGTGGAGCTGGTCACCCGCTGGTGCAAGACGTACTGCTCGCTGCCGGTGATCGTCAAGCTCACGCCGAACATCACCGACATCCGCCAGTCGGCTCGCGCTGCGCACCGCGGCGGGGCCGATGCGGTGTCGTTGATCAACACCATCAACTCCATCACCAGCGTCGACCTGGACCGCATGGTCGCCCACCCCATCGTCGGTGACCAGAGCACCCATGGCGGTTATTGCGGCTCGGCAGTGAAGCCGATTGCCCTGAACATGGTGGCAGAAATTGCCCGCGACCCGGAAACGCACGGCTTGCCGATCTGCGGCATTGGCGGCATCGGCAACTGGCGTGATGCGGCAGAGTTCATGGCCCTGGGCAGTGGCGCTGTGCAGGTGTGCACGGCGGCGATGCTGCACGGGTTCCGTATTGTCGAGGACATGAAGGACGGCCTGGCGCGCTGGATGGACCAGCATGGGCATCGCACTATCGAGGCGTTCCGTGGGCAGGCGGTGGGGCATACCACCGACTGGAAGTACCTGGACATCAACTACAAATCGGTGGCGCACATCGACCAGGAGGCCTGCATTGGCTGCGGGCGCTGCCACATCGCCTGTGAGGACACCTCGCACCAGGCCATTGCCAGCACGCTGAAGGCAGACGGCACGCACGCCTATAGTGTGATCGAAGAGGAATGCGTGGGCTGCAACCTGTGCCAGATCACCTGCCCGGTCGAAGACTGCATCGAGATGCAGGCGCAGGATACCGGCAAGCCGTACCTGAACTGGACGCAGGACCCGCGTAACCCCTACCGCGAGGCCAGTTGAGGTAGACCACTGCCTGAACCAGCAACGCGATCGGTGTAGGAGCGGCCTTGTGCCGCGATGGGGCGCGAAGCGGCCCCGGGGTTTCAGCTTCGCCGCCGAAATTGCCGGGGCCGCTTCGCGCCCCATCGCGGCACAAGGCCGCTCCTACAATGGACCGCGTCAGGCTGGAACCTCGGTTCAAGGCTCCAGCCCGATCCCCCGCAAGATCACGCTGGTCACCGTTTGCACCGCACTCTCGAACGCCATGTCCGACAGCATCTCGCCGCCATTGAGCAACTGCACCTGGTAACCAAAGTCGGCATAGTGCTGGGTAGACGCCCAGATCATGTACAGCAACGCCGACGGCTCTACCGGCAGAATACGCCCCTCCTCCACCCAACGGCGGATCTTGGCTTCCTTCAATTTCGCCCAGGGCACCAGGCTGTCATCCAGGTTCACCCCCAGCACCGGCGCCCCGTGCAGCATCTCTTCGGCCCAGATCTTCGAGCCCAGCGGCCGCGAGCGCGAGTGGCCCATCTTGGCCCTGATGTAGCTGGTCAGTACCACGCGCGGGTCGTCGAAGTTCTCGAAGCACAGTGCGTCCTGCTTCCACACATCCAGCAGGTCCTGCAGCACCGCACGGAACAGCTCGTCCTTGGTGCTGAAGTAGTAATGCAGGTTGGAGCGCGGCAATTCAGCCTGCTCGGCGATATCACCCATGGACGTGGCGCCGTAGCCTTTCTCGGCGAACACCTTTTCCGCCGCCTGCAAGATTTTCTCGATATTGCGGCGGCGGATTTCGATCTTGTGGTTGGCCATCAGGCTTGGGCCGCCCACACCGCCAAGCCACCGGTCAGCCGGCCGTCACTGAACTCGATGTTGTCGATCTGCCGGTCAGTACAGCGAATGCCCATGTGTGCTCCGTGCCGAAGGGGTTTGGCCTAGTCTACTCCGGTCGCTCCACACTTTTATATCAGCCGGCCTGAAACAACCGGGTAACCAAAGGCTTGCCGCTCCCACAGGATCTCTTGTGTTGGAGATTTGAGTAAGGCGGTTGGCAGTTGCTCCACTCATTTACTACCCGCACCTCGCCCGATCACGCACCGGGCACTGTGCGCGATGAAGATTGAGTGCGGTGTTGATGATGCCGATATGGCTGAAGGCCTGGGGGAAGTTGCCGAGCATGCGCTGGCCGGCCGGGTCGTATTGCTCGGCCAGCAGGCCGAGGTCGTTGCTCAGGCCGGTCAGGTGCTGGTACAGCGCTTCGGCTTCAGCCTGGCGGCCCAGCAAAACATAAACGTCTGCCAGCCAGAACGAACACACCAGGAAGGTGCCCTCCCCCGGCGTCAGGCCGTCGCTGCAGCTGTCGCTGTCGTAGCGCATCAGCAGGCCGTTCTTCAGCAGGCGCTGTTCGATCTGCTCCAGCGTGCGCAAGAAGCGTGGGTCATCCGCCGGCAGGAAGCCGGTCAGGGCGACTTGCAGCAGGCTGGCGTCCATTTCGGTCGAGCCATAGGCCTGGACGAAAAAGCGGCCGCTGGCGTCCAGGCCGTGCTCGCACACTTCGCGGTGAATCTCGTCAGCCACCTGGCGGTAATGGTCCCCGCGCTCGCGGCCTTCTTCAGTGGTGTCGGCCAACCCCGCAGCACGGTCAAAGGCGACCCAGGCCATGACCTTGGAGTGCACGAACTGCTGCCGGCCGCCGCGCACTTCCCAGATGCCTTCGTCCGGCTCGCGCCAGATGCCTTCGACGTAAGGCATTATCAGGCGGGAGATGGCGGCGCTGCGTGGGTGGCGCGGCAAGCCGCCCTTGATCGCCTGCGACATGGCATCGGCCAGTTCGCCATAGATATCCAGCTGCATCTGCTGCGACGCGGCATTGCCTACCCGCACGGGTTGCGAATGCTCGTAACCGGCCAGCCATGGCAAGGTGTATTCCTGCAGGTCGCGCTCCCCGGCCAGGCCATACATGATCTGCATCTGCTCGGGATTGCCGGCCACTGAGCGCAGTAGCCATTCACGCCAGGCCTGGGCCTCGTCGAAGTAGCCGAGGTTCATGAACGCCAGCAGGGTCATGGTGGCGTCGCGCAGCCAGCAGAAGCGGTAGTCCCAGTTGCGCTCCCCACCCACACGCTCGGGCAGCGAGGTGGTGACGGCGGCGACGATGCCACCCGTGGGGGCATAGGTCATGGCCTTCAGGGTGAGCAACGAGCGGCGCACCAGGGCGGTGTATGGCCCTACCTGCGGGCAGCGGGCGGCGAAGGCCTGCCACTGCTCGACGGTTTGAGCAAAAGCCTGGTCGATATCGCAGTCGGGCTGCACTGGCAGGTGCGAGGGTTGGTGACGCAGGCTGAAGATTTGACGCTCGCCCGTGCCAACACGAAAGCGCGCGACGGTATGGTGGTCGAGTGCATGCGGGGGGACGGTGCTGCACAGGATCAGCCGGTCAGGGCCGGCAACGGCGCTGAGGGTCAGTGGGGCGAGCCGTTCCACCCATGGCACACTGCGACCGTAGTCGAAGCGCATGACCAGGTCCATTTCAAAATTGGTTTCGCCACTGAGACCCTCGACGATCCGTACCACCGAATTGACGTCGCCCAGTGGCATGAAGTCGAGCACCCGGGCACGGCCGGTGGCAGTGACCCAGGTGGTTTCCAGCACGAGGGTGTCGTCCAGGTATTGGCGGCAGCTGTGCTCGACCGGGTCGCAGGGGGCCACGCGCCAGCGACCGTTTTCTTCGTTGCCCAGCAGTGCGGCGAATACGGCGGGGGCGTCGAAACGGGGCAGGCACAGCCAGTCAAGCGAGCCATCGCGGCTGACCAGAGCGGCGCTGCGGCAGTTGCCCAGCAGGGCGTAATCTTCGATATGGGCGGGCATTAAGTCTCCTTGATGTGATCGCCAGTGCCGGCCTCTTCGCGGGTGAACCCGCTCCCACAGGTATCACATCGGGCCTGAGGGAAGTGATAACCCTGTGGGAGCGGCTTTAGCCGCGAAAGGGCCGGCACAGGCTTTACAAAAGCATCAGCCCAAGCGGTGCCACTCGCGCTTGTCGCGGGTCAGCAATTCATTGCCAGCGTCAGGCCCGTCTTCACCGGCCGGGTACTGATGCACCTCGCCATCCTGGGCCCAGGCATCGAGAAACGGCTGCACCGCCCGCCAGCCGTTCTCGATGTTGTCAGCCCGCTGGAACAGGGTCTGGTCACCGGTCAGGCAGTCGTAGATCAGCGTCTCGTAGCCAGTGGCCGGGGTCATCTTGAAGAAGTCCTTGTAGGCAAAGCCCATCTCGACGTTCTCCATCACCAGCTCCGGCCCTGGCCGTTTGGCCTGCAGGTCGAACCACATGCCTTCGTTGGGCTGAATCTGGATTTTCAGGTAGTTGGGCTTGGGCCGCTCCAGCTCCGACTCGCGAAACTGCGCATACGGCGCGGGCTTGAAGCAGATGGCAATTTCGGTGTCGCGCACGCTCATGCGCTTGCCGGTGCGCAAGTAAAACGGCACGCCGGCCCAGCGCCAGTTGTCGATCATCACCTTCAGCGCCACGTAGGTTTCGGTCTGGCTGTCAGGCGCGACGTTGGGCTCCTGCCGGTAACCGGGCAGCTGCTTGCGCCCCTGCTTGCCGGCACTGTACTGGCCACGCACCGAGTTCTTCAGGGCCATTTTCGCCGACCATGGGCGAATAGCACCGACCACCTTGGCCTTTTCACCGCGCACCGCGTCGGCGCCGAACGCGGCCGGCGGCTCCATCGCCACCATCGCCAGCAACTGGAACAGGTGGTTGGGGACCATGTCGCGCAGGGCCCCGGTGCTGTCGTAGAACGCACCACGGGTTTCAACGCCGACCGTTTCCGCAGCGGTGATCTGCACGTGGTCGATGTAGTGATTGTTCCAGAACGATTCGAACAGGCCGTTGGAGAAGCGGCTGACCAGAATATTCTGCACCGTCTCTTTGCCTAGGTAATGGTCGATGCGGTAGATCTGCCGTTCGCCCATCACCTTCAGCAGGCAGGCGTTGAGCGCCTCGGCGCTGGCAAGATCAGTACCGAATGGCTTCTCGACCACTACACGGCGAAAGCCGCCGGCAGACTCGTCGAGCAAGCCGGCCTGGCCCAGGCGCTGCGCCACTTCGGGGAAGAAGCGCGGCGAGGTGGCCAAGTAGAAAATGGCGTTGCCATGGCTGGTTTTCTCGATACGCCTGGCGAGGGCCTGGTAAGTGGCCGGGTCGAGGAAATCGCCCGTCTGGTAATCCAGGCGCTTGGCCAAGCGTGCCCAGAGCTCTTCGTCCAGGCACTTGGTGCTGCCCTCGCCGCCTTTGTCCCGCTCGAGCATGAACGCATGCAGCCGCTCTGCAAATTCCTCGGCGCTGGCCGGGTTGTGGTCGACGCCAACGATGCGCAGGTTGCGGTCCAGCAAACCGTCGCGGCTGAGGTTGTACAGCGCCGGCATCAGCAGGCGCTTGACCAGGTCGCCGTTGGCGCCAAACAGGAACAGGGTACAAGGGGGAGCGGCTGGAATGGTCTGTTTAGTCATTCGCCTTTCTTCTCGACGTGGCCACCGAAGCCCAGGCGCATGGCCGAGAGGATCTTGTCACCATACGTACCTTGCTGCTGGCGCGAGCGGAAGCGCGCGAACAGTGCGCTGGACAGCACCGGCACCGGCACCGCCTGCTCGACGGCGGCGTCGATGGTCCAGCGGCCTTCGCCACTGTCGGATACCGAGCCACTGAACTGCGACAGCTGTGGGTCGGCCACCAGCGCATCGGCGGTGAGGTCGAGCAGCCATGAGGTCACCACGCTGCCACGCCGCCACACTTCGGCGATCTCGGCCACGTTCAAGTCAAAACGCTGGTCTTCGGGTAGCTCGTTGCCGCCTTTGCTGCGCAGCAGGTCGAAGCCTTCGGCATAGGCCTGCATCAGGCCGTACTCGATGCCGTTGTGCACCATTTTCACGTAGTGCCCGGCCCCGGGTGGGCCGGCGTGAATGTAGCCATGCTCGGCGCGCTGGTGCTCGCCGCCGCGGCCATGGGTACGCGGGATGTCCCCCACGCCCGGCGCCAGCGCCTTGAACAGAGGTTCCAGGCGCTCGAACACGTCCTTTTCGCCGCCGATCATCATGCAGTAGCCACGCTCCAGGCCCCACACGCCGCCAGAGGTGCCGACGTCCAGGTAATGCAGGCCGCGTTTTGCCAGCTCCGCGGCGCGGCGCATGTCGTCCTTGTAGAAGGTGTTGCCGCCGTCGATGATCGCATCGCCCGGCTCCAGCAGCTCGGCTAGCTGCGCGATGGTCTGCTCGGTGGGCTCACCGGCCGGCAGCATTACCCACACTGCGCGCGGCGCTTTGAGCTTTTGTACCAGCGCACCAAGGTCGTGCGCGCCTTGGGCGCCCTCGCCCTCCAGCCCGGTAATGGCCTCACGGTTGCGGTCGTGCACCACGGTGCGGTGGCCGGCGCGCATCAGGCGCCTTGCGATATTGCCGCCCATGCGGCCCAGCCCGACGATTCCCAATTGCATGAGCCGATGCTCCCCTTTCGAAATGGATGACAACACAGTCCAGGTTTTCAGATTAGTCCAGCATGCCGCCCGAGGGTTCAGCGACGAACGGCAAGACCACGATAAACAAAAAAGTTCCCAAGGCCTGCGAAAGAATTCAAAATGCGCCCCGCGTGAAGCGTCTACGCTTTGACTTGTCACCAGCCAAAACCGCGAGGTGTGCTCATGGGTACCTTGATGCCTGCAACCCCAACCCAGACCCTCTATGTCTCCGTGCGCCGTGATGAGCTGCGTAAACTGAAAGACGAACGTGACCAACTGCGCCAACAGGTCGCCCAGTTGAACCTGCTGCTGGCGCAACAGCGCGCTGGCGACACGGCTACAAGCCTCTAGTTTTTCTTCCTCTTGTGGGGGCTGCCTTGCTCCCACTCGCCGCCTTTAAAGCCACCCATTCAATTTTGTTGCGCACCATAAAGGTGCGTTACGGGTGGCAAGCCACATTTTGGCCCACCTTCAAAACACCTCGCACCACCTTCATCCAAACCATTTCACATCCGGCCACAAACGCCAACGTTTGCGTCTATTGCGCACATAACAATAGTGACCAGTGGGTCACCTTTTTATCACTTTCTCTCCTACACTCGGTTTTCGGCCCGCCAATTGCTCAGTGGAAGAGTGACCCAAAAAAGTCGAACTTTCAGGAAACCCGGCAGGTCATCAACATAAGCAGGCCAGACGCATCGGGCTATTCCCGATCCTGAGCCCGCACACCCCAACCAGTCCAATCGCCTTCGGCCGGAATGCCGATTGCGCTGTGCCTGCGCGCACGACCCTGGGGCATGGAACGCACTAAGCAGTTTCGAATTAGAGAGAACCAACACGAAATATCTTCACGGGTGCCAGCACCCGGCCAAGCATAGGGACGGAGAGAAGTATGATCAGTGCCGCTGTCGAGCCTCACGTAGATTCATTCAAACCGGACAACCGCGAGCCGCTCACCCCGGATTTCGCCACGACAGGCAAGGCACCCGGCGCCCAGCGCCAGCAAAACCCGAACATGCGCAAGATTCTGTTCGTCACCTCGGAAATCGCAGACCTGGTCAAGACAGGAGGCCTGGGTGACGTGTCCGCCGCCCTGCCCCGTGCCCTGGCGCACCTGCACGATGTACGGGTGTTGATCCCGGGGTACCCCCAGGTGATGGAGAGCGACAACCCGATCCACATCGTCGGTGAACTGGGCGGCCACGCGGCCCTGCCGCCGTGCAAGATCGGGCGCATGGACATGGCCGACGGCCTGGTCATCTATGTGCTGATTTGCCCCGAGCTGTACCAGCGCGACGGCACTCCCTATGGTGCCAACAACGGCCGAGACTGGCCCGACAACCACATCCGCTTTGCCCGCCTGGGCCTGGCTGCCGCCGAGATCGCTGCGGGCGAAGGCAAGATCCACTGGACACCGGAAGTTGTGCACGCACATGACTGGCCCGCCGGCCTGGCCCCGGCCTACATGCACTGGCGCGGGCTGAATACGCCCACCCTGTTCACCATCCACAACCTGGCCTACCAGGGTGTGTACAGCCGTGGTTGCAGCCCGGAGTTGGCGATTCCCGACCACGCCATGCAGCAGGAAGGCATGGAGTTCTACGGCAAGCTGTCGTTCCTCAAGGCGGGCTTGGCGTATTCCAGCCACATCACCACGGTCAGCGCCACCTATGCCCGGGAAATCACCACCCCGGAATTCGGCTGCGGCCTGGACGGTTTCCTCGCCAGCAAAGCCCAGCAAGGCCTGCTCGGTGGCATCCCCAACGGCATCGATGAAAGCTGGGACTCGGCCACCGACAAGCACCTGCAGCACAACTTCAGCATCAACGACTGGGAAGGCAAGGCGCGCAACACTCAGGAGGTACGCGCTCTGTTCGGTCTGGAGGATTCTGACGGCCCGCTGTTCGCCGTGGTATCACGGCTGGTCTACCAGAAGGGCCTGGACCTGACCTTGGGCGTGGCCGACTACATCGTCGAACAAGGCGGGCAGATTGCGATCATCGGCCGTGGCGAGCCGGAAGAAGAACAGGCCATGCGCGAGCTGGCGCTGCGCCACCCGGGCCGCATCGGCGTGCGCATCGGCTTCAACGAAACCGACGCCCGGCGCATGTTCGCCGGCAGCGACTTCTTGCTGATGCCGTCGCGCTACGAGCCGTGCGGCCTCAGCCAGATGTACGCACAGCGCTTCGGCTCGTTGCCGGTAGCGCGGAATACCGGTGGCCTGGCCGACACCATCGAGTGCGGCGTCACGGGTTTCCTGTTCAACGAGTCGACGGTGGAGAGCTACCGCGAGGCGCTCAGCCGCGCCTTCTATGTGTACGGCAAGAAAGACCTACTGAACGCCATGCGCTGCCTGTCGATGACCCAGCCGTTCAACTGGTGCCAGGCGGTGGAACCCTACGCCCGCCTGTACGAGGACCTGGTCAAGCAGGCACAACTGAGCCACTACTGAGCGAGGGTCAGAAGATGCACAGGCATGGCGCACACTTGATGGACGCCACGTCGGCGCGCTTCGCCCTCTGGGCGCCGGATGCGCGCAGCGTGAGCGTGGAACTGGAGCAGCAGCCGCCCGTTGCGCTGCTGCCCGACGAGGATGGCTGGTTCACTGGCGTTGCCCCGTGCAAGGCTGGCGACCTTTATCATTACCGGATCGATGACGAACTCCAGGTGGCGGACCCGGCTTCGCGCTACCAGCCCCAAGGCGTAAAGGGGCCAAGCCAGGTGGTGGATGTAGCCAGTTACCCCTGGCAACATCCGTGGCAAGGCCGGCCCTGGCACGAAGCGGTGATCCAGGAGTTGCATGTGGGTGTGCTCGACGGCTACCCCGGGGTTGCCCGGCAGCTGCCGCGCCTGGCCGAGCTGGGCATCAGTGCCGTCGAGCTGATGCCGCTGGGGCAGTTCCCCGGCGAGCGCAACTGGGGCTACGACGGCGTGCTGCCCTATGCGCCACAAAACACCTATGGCAGCCCCGAGCAGTTGTGCGCACTGGTCGACCAGGCCCACGGCCAAGGGCTGATGGTGCTGGTGGATGTGGTGTACAACCACTTCGGCCCCGACGGCAATTACCTGCACCAGTACGCCAGCCCGTTCTTCCGCGAAGACAGGCAGACGCCATGGGGCGCGGCCATCGATTTCCGCCGCCCGCAGGTGCGCGAATACTTCATCCAGAACGCGTTGATGTGGCTATGCGACTACCGCTGCGACGGCCTGCGCCTGGATGCCGTACATGCCATCGACCAGCCCGATTTCCTGATCGAACTGGCCCAGCGGGTGCGTGCCGCCGTAGAGCCGGGCCGGCATGTGTGGCTGGTGCTGGAGAACGAGCACAACCAGGCTGGCCTGCTGGAACAAGGCTTCGACGCCCAATGGAACGACGACGGCCACAATGCCCTGCATGTGCTGCTGACCGGCGAAACCGAAGGCTACTACGCCGACTACCAAAAACGCCCCATCGACCAGCTGGCACGCTGCCTTAGCGAAGGCTTCGTGTTCCAGGGCCAGGCAAACCGCCACGGCACGCCCCGGGGTGAACCCAGCGGGCACCTGGCGCCCAGCGCCTTTGTGTTGTTCTTGCAGAACCACGACCAGGTCGGCAACCGCGCGCTTGGCGAACGCCTGACCCGCCTGTGCCCGCCGCCAGCCCTGCGTGCGGCCACCGGCCTGCTGCTGTTGGCCCCCATGATTCCGCTGCTGTTCATGGGCGACGACGACGGCAGTTGTCGGCCGTTCCTGTTCTTTACCGACTTCCATGACGAATTGGCCGACGCGGTGCGCGAAGGCCGCCGTGGTGAGTTCGCCCACTTCACCGCGTTCGCCGACCCCGAACAGCGCGAGCACATTCCCGACCCCAACGCCCAGCAGACCTTCGAGTCTTCACGCCCGCAAAACAAGGAGGTGATCGCCGGCTGGCACGGCCTTTATCAGCAACTGCTGGCCCTGCGCCGCCGCCACGTCATCCCGCACCTGCCCGGCAGCCGTTCACTGGGCGCCGAGGTGCACGGCGACAAAGCGCTGACCGCTCGCTGGCGGCTGGGCAATGGCAATACCCTGCGCATCGACCTGAACCTGGCGCCCACTGCGCAGGCGGTCGAGCTGCCCGCTGCCGCCACCCGGCTGTTCGACACCAGCGACACCCAACACCCTGATAGCCAACTGGCCGCGTACAGCTGCGTGGTCAGCCTGCTTCCCCCTGACCAGGAGCGCCCATGAGCGAAACCGCCCTGCACCGCTTGGCAAACCGCGTCGGGTTGAGCCGCGACTGGATCGACGCCAATGCCCGGCCACAGCGCGTCAGCGACGAGGTGCTGCGCAACCTGCTCGCAGGCCTTGGCCACCCGGCCAGCGATGACACGGCCATTGCCGCCAGCCTGCGCGCGGTGGAAGCCGCCGGAGACAGCGAACACCTGCCACCATTGCTGACCGCCGACCAAGGCCAGCCACTGGCTCTGGCACGCTACTTCAGTGCCGCCAGCGTGGCCCACTGCCTACTGGAAGACCAAACTTCGCTTGCCCTCACCCTGGACGAGCAGGCACGCCTACCCGGTGACTTGCCCATTGGTTATCACCAGGTGGAAATAGACAGCCGCCGCTTCACCGTGGCCGTGGCCCCGCCACGCTGCCACAGCCTTGCAGACAACGTGCAGCCTCCACCACGCTGCTGGGGCCTGGCAGTGCAACTGTACAGCCTGCGCCGCCCAGGCGACGGCGGCTACGGCGACTGCCTGGCGCTGGAGCAGTTGGCCCGCTCGGCCGCCGAGCGCGGTGCCGATGCCTTGGCCATCAGCCCGATCCACGCACTGTCGGCCATCGACCAGGAGCATTACAGCCCCTACTCACCTTCCAGCCGCCTGCTGCTCAACACCCTGTACGCCAGCCCCGCCGCCCTGCTGGGCGAACGGGAGGTACGCATGGCCATCGAAGCCTGCGGGCTGGAGCAACAACTGGAAGAACTTGAGCAACGCCCTTTGGTCGACTGGCCACGCGCCGCCAGCGCCCGCCTGCGCCTGCTTGAGGCGCTGTACCAGGGGTTCAGCCATGGCGACCATCCGCTGCGCACGGATTTCGACAGCTTCCGCGCAGCCGGCGGCCAGGCGCTGGAGCACCACTGCCGCTTCGAGGTGTTGCAAGCACAGGCTGTGGATCGCGGTTTGGGCGCCGACTGGCGCAACTGGCCCAAGGCCTGGCACGACCCCTACCACCCGGAGGTGGAGGCGTTCGCCAATGCCTACCCGGCCAAGGTCGAGTTCCATGCCTTTTGCCAATGGCTGACCGAACGCGGCCTGCAACGTGCCCAGGAAGCGGCCCGCGGCAACGGCATGGCAGTGGGCCTGATCGCCGACCTGGCGGTGGGTGCCGACGGTGCCGGCAGCCAAGCGTGGAGCCGCCAGGATGAACTGCTGGCCGGCCTGAACGTGGGCGCGCCGCCCGACATCCTCAACCGCGCCGGGCAGGATTGGGGCATTTGCGCCTTCTCGCCCGAGGGCCTCAGGCGTAATGGCTACCGCGCATTCATCGAGATGCTGCGAGCCAACCTGGCCCATGCCGGCGGCCTGCGCATCGACCATGTGATGGGCCTGCGCCGGCTGTGGTTGATCCCGCAGGGGGCCAAGCCCAGCGAAGGCGCTTACCTCAATTACCCGGTGGACGACCTGTTGCGCCTGCTGGCGCTGGAGTCGGTGCGCCACCAGGCGGTCATCCTTGGAGAAGACCTGGGCACGGTGCCCGACGGCCTGCGCGAAACACTGGCCGAGAAGGCCGTGCTGGGCATGCGCGTGCTGCCGTTCGAGCAAACCCAGCCAGGCCAGTTCAAGCCGATTCTGGACTGGCCAGACAACGCCCTGGCCACCACCGGCACCCACGACCTGGCGCCGCTGGCCGGCTGGCTGGAAAACCGCGACATCGACTGGAGCCACCGCTTGCAACTGATCGACACTGCCACCGAACTGCACTGGCGCCAGGGCCGCCAGATAGAACACGACGGCCTGCGCCGTACCCTGGAGACCAACTACGGAGAACTTAAGGACAACGACGCAGTGATCGATGCGGCCATCCGCTTCGTTGGCCATACCCGTGCGCCCTTGGTGCTGATACCGCTCGAAGACCTGCTGGGCTGCGACGAGCAGCCCAACCTGCCGGGCACCACCAGCGGGCACCCCAACTGGCGGCGGCGCTTCACCCGGCCGGTGGCAGAACTGCTCGATGACGAGGATGCCGCGCGGCGCCTGGAGTTGCTGGCCCAGGCCCGCGAACAGGCTTGGGAGCGTGACCGATGAAGCCGCTGACCGCGACCCTGCGCCTGCAGTTTCACAGCGACTTCACCCTCGATCACGCCGTACCGCTGGTGCCGTACTTCGCCCAATTGGGCATCAGCCACCTGTATGCCTCGCCCATCCTCAAGGCCCGGGCTGGCTCGCGCCACGGCTACGATGTGGTCGACCCAACCTGCGTCAACCCCGAACTGGGCGGCGAGGCAGCACTGGAGCGGCTGGTCGCCGCGCTGCGCCAGCATGGCATGGGGCTGATCCTCGACACCGTGTCCAACCACATGGCCGTGGGCGGTGCCGACAACCCCTGGTGGCAAAGCCTGCTGGCTTGGGGCCGGCGTAGCCCGTATGCGGAGTTCTTCGACATCCAGTGGCACTCCAGCGACCCGCTGCTGGCCGGGCAACTGCTGCTGCCGTTTCTTGGCAGCGACTATGGCGTAGCGCTGAAGAATGGCGAGATACCGCTTGAATTCGACAAGCAGCACGGCACGCTGCAAATCGCCCATTACGATCACCGCTTCCCGGTTTGCCCGGTGGACTATGGCTGGATTCTCGCCCTCAGCCCGGAGCCGGCGCTCAAGACGCTGGCCGAGCACTTCACGGCATTGGCCGAATCGACCACCCCGCTGGTCGATGCCCTGCCGCTGCACACCGAACTGGCACGCCTGGTGCGCGAAGGTGCCGACCTGGAATCGGCGCTGGTGGCATTCGACAGCCGCGCCGAAAATGGCCTCAAGCGCCTGCACCTGCTGCTGGAGCGCCAGACCTACCGCCTGGCCAGTTGGCGCACCGCTGCCGACGACATCAACTGGCGGCGCTTCTTCGACATCAACGAGCTGGGTGGCCTGAGGGTGGAGCGCGCCGTGGTGTTCGAGGCCACCCACGCCAAGCTGTTCGAGCTGATCGAACGCGGCCTGGTGGACGGCCTGCGCATCGACCATATCGACGGCCTGGCCGACCCGCGTGGTTACTGCCGCAAGCTGCGCCGTCGGGTCGATGGCCTGTTGGCGCAGCGGCCTTTGCAGGCGGCCCTGGAGCACTTCCCGATCTACGTGGAAAAAATCCTCGGCGCCGGCGAGCACCTGCACCGCGACTGGCTTACCGACGGCACCACCGGCTACGAATTCATGAACCAGGTCTCGCTGCTGCAGCATGACCCAGCCGGCGAAACGCCGCTGACCGAGCTTTGGGCGAACGTCACCGAACGGCCGGGCTTCCCTGAAGAAGTGCGTCAGGCGCGTCACCTTGTGCTCAATGCCAGCCTCGCCGGTGACTGCGAATCGGTGGCCCAGGCGCTGCTGCAGGTTGCGCGCAACGACCTGATGACCCGCGACCTTACCTTGGGCGCGATCCGCCGGGCGTTGCAGGCGCTGGTGGCGCATTACCCGGTGTACCGCACCTACTTCAACGCCTGCGGGCGCCCCGCTGAAGACGAAGGGTTTTTCCAGCAGGCGCTGGCCAATGCCCGGCACGACCTCGGCGAAGCCGATTGGCCGTTACTGGACCACCTTGAACAATGGCTGGGCGGGCAAGCCTGGCGGCAGTTGCCACCGGGCCGCGCCCGCAAGCAACTGCGCCACGCCTGTGTGCGCTTCCAGCAACTGACCGCGCCCAGCGCCGCCAAAGCCGTGGAAGACACCGCCTTCTACCGCAGCGCCCGGCTGCTGTCGCGCAACGACGTGGGCTTCGAGGCCGAGCACTTCAGCGCCCCGCCCATGCACTTCCATAACGAAGCCCAGCGGCGCCTGCGCGACTTCCCCGACAACCTGCTAGCCACCGCCACCCATGATCACAAGCGCGGCGAAGACACCCGTGCACGCCTGGCCGTGCTCAGTGAACGCGGACCGTGGCTGGCCAGCCGAGTGGAACATTGGCGTGAACTGGCAGCGCCGCTGCGCGCACAGCTGGACGATGGCCTGGCACCCAGCCCCGGCGACGAGTTGATGCTGCTGCAAACCCTGCTTGGCAGTTGGCCGCTGGGCCTCGACCTGCACGACGACAACGCCCTGCGCCAGTACGCCGAGCGTATCCGCCAGTGGCAGCAGAAGGCGCTGCGCGAAGCCAAGTTGCGTAGCAGCTGGAGTGCGCCGAACGAGGCCTACGAAGGCGCCTGTGCCCGCTACATCGATGGCCTGCTGCTGGACAGCGAAAACCAGCAGCTGCGCAAATCCGTGGCAGATGCCGCGCAACTGCTGGCCTGCCCCGGCGCCCTCAACAGCCTGGTCCAGACCCTGCTGCGCATGACCACACCCGGTGTGCCCGACCTGTACCAGGGTAACGAGTACTGGGACTTCAGCCTGGTCGACCCGGACAACCGCCGCCCCGTGGACTACGCTTTGAGGCGTCGCACCTTGGACGACGCCACACCGGTAGCCGAGCTGCTGGCGCACTGGCGCGATGGCCGCATCAAGCAGGCCTTGATCGCCCGGGTGCTGGACTGCCGCCAGGCCCACGCCGAGCTGTTCCGCCGTGGCGCCTATCTGCCGCTGACCGTGCTGGGCAAACACGCTGACAAGGTGATCGCCTTTGCCCGGTTGGGCGACGGCGAGCGGGCCGTCATCGTTGCGCCACGCCTGGCCAGTACCCTGCTCGGTGGCAACCCTACACCGTTGATCCCGGCACAGAACTGGGACGACACCCGGCTGGTACTGCCGTTTGCCTTGTCGCCTGCCAACTCGACGGGACTTTTCCCCTGCGCGGCGGTCAGCTCTTCCAAGGAGTTGATGTTGAGCACCGTGCTGGCGGAGTTTCCGGTCAACGTGTTGATACAACAATCTTGAGCATCAGGAGCGTCATGATGAGTGTCGATGAAAAGCGTATTCGCGAATTTGCCTACCAGATCTGGGAATCTGAAGGTAAGCCCGTAGGGGAGGAAGAACGCCACTGGGATATGGCCCGCAAGCTGGCCGAGGCTGAGGCCTTGGCCCCCAAGGCCGAGCCACGCAAGCGGGCGTCGGCCAAGCCCAAGGCAGCCGCTGAGCCCAAGGCGCCTGCCGAGCCCAAGGTGGCTGCCCTGCCGGGGGTTAAACCCGCTGCGGCGAAAAAGCCTCGGGCAGTGAAAAAGCCTACTGCCGGGTAAGCCTGTCCCGGCCTCTTCGCGGGTAAACCCGCTCCCACAGGTTCATCACAGGTGCTCAAAGCAGTGCAGTACCTGTGGGAGCGGGTTTACCCGCGAAGGGGCCAATGCAGGACACCACATTCCCCTTACGTCACGGCCATTTGAGGATCGTCATGAGCCCCCGCACCCCAAAGAAAACCCGGTCAGTTGCACCATCGCGCATCCGCGAAGGCATGCCCTTCCCCCTCGGCGCCACCTGGGATGGCCTTGGGGTCAACTTTGCCCTGTTCTCGGCCAACGCCACCAAGGTCGAGCTGTGCCTGTTCGACTCCACCGGCGAGCAGGAACTCGAGCGCATAGAGCTGCCCGAATACACCGACGAGATCTACCACGGCTACCTGCCCGACGCGCACCCGGGGCTGGTCTACGGCTACCGCGTGTACGGCCCCTACGAGCCGGAAAACGGCCACCGCTTCAACCCCAACAAACTGCTGATCGACCCCTATGCCAAGCAACTGGTCGGCAGCCTGGAATGGTCCGAGGCACTGTTCGGCTACACCATCGGCCACCCCGATGGCGACCTGTCGTTCGATGAGCGCGACAGCGCGCCCTTCGTGCCCAAATGCAAGGTGATCGACCCGGCCTTCACCTGGGGCCGCGACCAGCGCGTGTCGGTCCCGTGGGAGCGCACCATCATCTATGAAGCGCACACCCGCGGCATCAGCATGCGCCACCCGGCAGTGCCGGAAAAACTGCGTGGCACCTTTGCCGGCCTGGCCAACGACGAGCTGCTCAAGCACATCAAGGACCTGGGCGTCTCCAGCATCGAGCTGCTGCCGATTCACGCCTTCGTCAACGACCAGCATCTGCTGGACAAGGGCCTGAACAACTACTGGGGCTACAACAGCATCGCCTTTTTCGCCCCGCACCCGCGTTACCTGGCCAGCGGCAAGATTGCCGAATTCAAGGAAATGGTCGCCCACCTTCACGACGCCGGGCTGGAGGTGATCCTCGATGTGGTCTACAACCACACCGCCGAAGGCAACGAACGCGGCCCCACCCTGTCCATGCGCGGCATCGACAACGCCTCGTACTACCGCCTGATGCCGGACGACAAGCGTTACTACATCAACGATTCCGGCACCGGCAACACGCTGGACCTGAGCCACCCCTGCGTACTGCAGCTGGTCACCGACTCGCTGCGCTACTGGGCCGGCGAAATGCACGTGGACGGCTTCCGCTTCGACCTGGCGACCATCCTTGGCCGCTACCACGACGGCTACAGCGAGCGCCACGGCTTTCTCGTCGCCTGCCGCCAAGACCCGATGCTGAGCCAGGTCAAGCTGATTGCCGAACCTTGGGACTGCGGCCCCGGTGGCTACCAGGTGGGCAACTTTGCCCCAGGCTGGGCCGAGTGGAACGACCGCTTCCGCGATACCACACGCGCCTTCTGGAAAGGCGACGAAGGCCAGCTGGCCGACTTCGCCGCACGCTTGACCGCATCCGGCGACATGTTCAACAACCGCGGGCGCCGGCCGTATTCTTCGGTCAACTTCATCACCGCCCACGATGGCTTCACCCTGCGCGACCTGGTGTCGTACAACCACAAGCACAACGAAGACAACGACGAGAACAACCAGGACGGCACCGACAACAACCTGTCTTGGAACTGCGGTGCCGAGGGGCCGACCGAGGATCCGGACATCAATGCGTTGCGCATGCGCCAGATGCGCAACTACTTTGCCACCCTGCTGCTGGCCCAAGGCACGCCGATGATCGTCGCCGGCGACGAGTTCAGCCGCACCCAGCATGGCAACAACAACGCCTACTGCCAGGACAGCGAAATCGGCTGGGTGAACTGGGACCTGGACCAGGAGGGCAAAGAGCTGCTGGCCTTCGTCAAACGCCTGACCCGCCTGCGCCTGGCCTACCCGGTGCTGCGCCGGTCACGCTTCCTGGTGGGTGACTACAATGAGGCCATCGGGGTCAAGGACGTGACCTGGCTGGCACCGGATGGCAACGAGATGAGCGTGGAACAGTGGGAGGACCCGCACGGGCGCTGCCTGGGCATGCTGATCGATGGCCGCGCGCAGGTCAGCGGCATCGCCCGGCCGGGTGCCGAGGCCACGGTGCTGCTGATCGTCAATGCCCACCACGATGTTGTGCCATTCAAGTTGCCGGCGGTACCTGAAGGCGATTACTGGAGCTGCCTGGTCGACACCGACCGGCCGGAGTTGCGCAAGGGGCAGCACCTGCAGTTCGACAGCACGTTCGAGGTCAAAGGCCGGTCGATGCTGCTGATGGTGTTGCAGCACGAGGAGGAGTGAACCCGGGGTGGGCGCGCCTGTCCGACTGTGTATTGGTTGCCTGTACCGGCCCTATCGCCGGCAAACCAGCTCCCACAGGTATGGTGCAGGCCATCAGGCGGTGCAGAACCTGTGGGAGCTGGCTTGCCGGCGATAGGGCCGGTAGATGCAACACACATGCACCTGCGATCGAGGAGGAATTGTGAACCCCGAAGCCGGCGGTAAAGGTTTCGCCAGCGTCAACCAGGCCGCGGCCGTGAAGCGGCTGCGGGTACTGACGGTGAACACCCACAAGGGCTTCACCGCCTTCAACCGGCGCTTCATCCTGCCGGAACTGCGCGAGGCGGTGCGCAGCACCCAGGCCGACATCGTCTTCCTCCAGGAAGTGCTCGGCAGCCACGATCGCCACGCCGCGCGTTACCCCGGGTGGCCGCAGACCTCGCAGTACGAATTCCTTGCCGACAGCATGTGGAGCGACTTTGCCTACGGCCGCAACGCGGTGTATCCCGACGGGCACCACGGCAATGCGCTGCTGTCCAAATACCCGATCATCGAGCACCGCAACCTTGACGTTTCGATCACTGGTCCCGAGCGCCGTGGCCTGTTGCACTGCGTCCTTGATGTGCCGGGGCACGGTGCGGTGCATGCGGTCTGCGTGCACCTTTCGTTGCTGGAGAGCCACCGGCAACAGCAGCTGCAGCTGCTTCGTAAATTGCTCGACTCCCTGCCTGCCGATGCCCCGGTGATCATCGCTGGGGATTTCAATGACTGGAAAAGCCGCGGCAACCGTACCCTTAGCCTGCAACTCGACCTGCACGAGGCTTTCGAGCGCCACCATGGCCACCTCGCCCGCACCTACCCTGCCCGCCTGCCACTGCTGCGCCTGGACCGCATCTACCTGCGTAATGCCGAAAGCCATGGGCCGCGGATTCTGGGGCACAAACCTTGGTCGCACCTGTCAGATCACCTGCCGTTGGCGGTGGAAGTCAGGCTCTAGCAATCATTCTTCATAGCGACACGGCGGGAAATAGCGAACTCCGCTATACCTTACAGATTCTCTCGAGAAATCAAATTCTTGAGGATAACTACACGTCCTGAACAGATCTTTCACGCTTTCTTGACGCAAGCCTCGACCTCTCCTTAGCTGAACATTACAGAGTAATAAAGATCTCGCGCCGGGCCTCTAGCTCGCGCCTTCGTGCGCGCTTGCAAAGGCTGGCGTGCTGGTTTGGGTCGCCCACTGTTTTTGCCGTACAGCTCGTGACAACAGGCCAGGTCCTCGGGCTGTACCCCACAAAAACAACAGGAGATCCGCCATGAAAAGCACCTCGAACCCCTTGCGCTTCGACAGCATTTTCTTCGCGGTTTCCACGTCGCTGCTTCTGGCAACCCCGGTGGAAACTTTCGCGTACGAACTGCAGGGTGACCCCACCTCGCCCGGTTTTCTGCAACAGCCCGCGATGCCGCAGATTTCGCTCGACCCGGTCAGCGCCAGTGGCTTGAGCATCGGCACCCTGAGTGCGTTTTCGCAAACCATGAGCGCCCGCCACGGGCAGACAGCACCGGACCTGATCGCCAGCCAGTGGGCGCAGTTTTTCCCGACCCCCTCGCGCAGTGGCACGCAACCCCCAGACCAACTGGAGGCCCCCAGCCAGCAACTGACAATCGGCCCGGACCTGTTCGTGCGTGAAACTGCAGCGGGCAATGTGCACCGCGCAGGGATTTTCGTAGGGCATAACAACCTGCAGAGCAGCTTGAACGGCATGCGCCCGCTGCTGGGCGACAAGCAGCGCAACGCGGTGAACCTGAGCGGGGAAAGCCTGGGAGTGTACTGGAGCATGACCCATGAACAGGGCTGGCACCTGGATGCGGTGGCCATGGGCTCACGCATCGATGTGATGGGCCGGGGTGAAAACGGCCAGCGCCTTGACGAAAGCGGCCATGCGATGACGTTCTCGGTGGAAGGCGGCTACCCGATCCGCCTGGGCGGCAACTGGGTGATCGAACCCCAGGCACAGTTGATCAACCAGCAGTTCTTCCCCGGCAACCAGGTGCAGGAAGAAACCCTGCAAGCCTTCGACAGCCAGCCCAGCTGGAGCGGCCGGGTCGGTGCGAAATTGTCCGGGCGCTACGAGGTGCGCGGCATGCCGATCGAACCCTACGTGCGGACCAACGTGTGGTACGACTTCAGCAATCCCGACGAGGTGAAGCTGGACCAGGTCGACAAGATCTCCAGCTCGCGTTACTCCACCACGGTGGAATTGGGCTTGGGGCTGGTGGCGCGAGTGACGCCCTCTGTGGCCTTGTTTGTCAGCGCCGATTACAGCAGTGATGTGGATGACAATGACCTGAACGGATTGATTGGCAGCCTTGGTGTGCGGATGCGCTGGTAAAACCGCTACTTAAGTTGTCAGGCGCGCTAATGCGCCTGACAATCTGGTTTGCCCGCCCATCAATCGAAGTTTGAACACGTTTAGCAATTTTAAGCGACAGGCCGTGTCCACAGGTGTCTAGACATTACCCAGCGCCGCGTCCTGCCTGATAACCCCAACGTAGGCATAGACTTCGGGATCGTTGAACATTGTCCAATTTGCATATTGGAAGCCCGAATTCAAAAGATCCCGATGAGACTCGGGGGCTGACGCCAGAGTCGCTAGCTCAGACTGAGTTATCTGGGATGGAGGTGCGACTGCGGCCAATGAGGACGATGCTGTTGACCCAGTAGAGGGCGTTGACCGCCTTGGAGGCGTGCCAGTTTTACCCACATAGAAGAACGTATTGGTTCCAGGATGACGATAGCCTGTCAAGTCAGTGGGCACACCGACTTCTGGATGTGTCTTCACTGCATAGTCATCGCCCACGAGCTTCAGTGTAAAGGCAGTTCCGTCAGTTCCCTTACTATTCATGATAAAACCCTTCACCCGTAAACCTCCATTCTCTGGCTGGCGCAGGCCGTTCATGAAACTTTCCGTGCTCTTGAGGTCCTTAACCAAGGCGCTGATTTTCGGAAGCCAAGAAGGTGCCCTGCCTGTCGGATCGGACTTGTTGACGGGGTCACCCTGGCAGTAGGCATAGCAATTCAGCCCGCCTTGCGCAAATGGGCTCCAGTCGTCAGGGCTAAGAAAGCGCATGAGCATTGGGCTGTAGACTCTTTTTCCATTCCCAAGCAAGTAGCTCGCGATGACAGGGTCTTTGCGTTCGCCGTTAAAGCCCACTTGTATTTGTGCACACACGGGTCGGTGCCCGTACGGAGAATAGGCAATCGTGTGCAGATGTTGATCCCCAAGCACCGATCCGGGCACGTCAGTTTTATACAAGCTCGTCGAGATTTCTTGCGGGCCTTCCGTACGACAAGACAAAGCAATGGGCCCATGTCGCAGGATACGACTGGGCCCGTTTCCGACTGGATCAGTTGATACCGCTAGCCGCCCCTGTAGATAAAAAAAACGTCTGCATGCTGACATGGTTCTGCCCCGCTCCAGCTGAGATCAGGAATGATGAGAAGCAAGATCTCATTCAAGATCAAGCAAGCACAACTAGCAAAAATACCAGCCCTTCTTCGCCGGCGACCAGCCCAGCTGGAGCGGCCGGGTCGGTGCCAGGTTGTCCGGGCGCTACGAAGTGAAGCTGGACCAGGTCGACAAGATCTCCAGCTCGCGCTACTCGACCACAGTGGAGTTCGGCTTGGGGCTAGGCCCTTTCGCAGCACAAGGCTGCTCCCACAAGGG
Organism: Pseudomonas sp. SAS7; assembly: GCF_052112345.1. NCBI lineage: Bacteria > Pseudomonadati > Pseudomonadota > Gammaproteobacteria > Pseudomonadales > Pseudomonadaceae > Pseudomonas > Pseudomonas sp. SAS7. The sequence continues at coordinate 285,783 of NZ_JBEGGO010000009.1, forward strand.
AATGCGCCCACCTGTAGGAGCAGCCTTGTGCTGCGAAGAGGCCGGTACAGGCGACCTATCAGGCCGGTTTCAGTATCAGAACCCCAAGCGGCGGCAAGTTGAGGGCCAGCGACAATGGCTGCCCATGGCTAGCCACTGCCTCACTGGCCACTGCCCCCAGGTTGCCCACGTTGGACCCTGCATACAGCCCGGCATCGCTATTCAGCAATTCCTGCCAGCGCTCGCCAAACGGCACGCCAATGCGGTAGCCCTCGCGTGGCACCGGGGTAAAGTTGGCCACCACCAGCACCGGCTCGCCACTGCTGCTCCAGCGCAGCCAGGCGTATACGCTGTTTTGCGCGTCGTCACCGATCAGCCACTGGAAGCCCTGCGGCTGGCAATCCTGCTCGTGCAGCGCCGGCACTTCGCGGTACAGGCGGTTGAGGTCACCCACCAGGCGTTGCACGCCCTGGTGCTCAGGGTACTGCAACAGGTACCAGTCCAGTTCGCTGTCATGGTCCCACTCACGCCACTGGCCGAACTCGCAGCCCATGAACAGCAACTTCTTGCCCGGGTGCGCCCACATGAAGGTGAGGTAGGCGCGCAGGTTGGCAAACTTCTGCCAGCGGTCGCCGGGCATCTTGTCGATCAGCGAATGTTTGCCATGCACCACTTCGTCATGGGAGATGGGCAGGATGAAATGCTCGGAATAGGCGTAGATCAGCCCGAAGCTCATCTCGTTATGGTGGTGGTTGCGATGCACCGGGTCGTTCTGGATGTAATGCAGGGTGTCGTGCATCCAGCCCATGTTCCACTTGTAGGCAAAGCCCAGGCCGCCCTGCTGGGTCGGCTGGCTGACGCCGGGCCAGGCGGTGGACTCCTCGGCGATGATCAATGCACCGGGGGCCTCGTGGGCAGCCACGCCGTTGAGGTGGCGGATGAAGTCGATGGCCTCCAGGTTCTCGCGCCCGCCGTAGCGGTTGGGCACCCATTCGCCGGCCTTGCGCGAATAGTCGCGGTACAGCATCGAGGCCACCGCATCCACGCGCAGGCCGTCGATGTGGAAGTGCTTCAGCCAGTGCAGCGCCGAGGCCATCATGAAGCCGCGCACTTCGTTGCGGCCGAGGTTGTAGATCAGCGTGTTCCAGTCCTGGTGGTAGCCCTCCAGGGGGTTGTCGTATTCGTACAGGGCAGTGCCGTCGAAACGCGCCAGGCCGTGTTCGTCGGTGGGGAAATGCGCCGGTACCCAATCCAGCAACACGCCAATGCCGCCTTGGTGGCAGGCATCGATGAACGCGGCAAAGTCCTCGGCACTGCCATAGCGTGAGGTAGGCGCGAACATCGACAGTGGCTGATAGCCCCAGGAGCCGCCGAACGGGTGCTCCATGATCGGCAGCAATTCGATATGGGTAAAGCCCAGTTCCTGCACATAGGGCACCAGCCGCTCGGCCAGTTCGCGCCAGTTGTAGTAGCGCCCGACTTCGCCTGCCTCGTCCAGCTCGCAGCGCCAGGACCCTGGGTGCAGTTCGTAGATCGACAAGGGCGCGCTGTAGGCATGGCGCTGGGCGCGTTGTGCCATCCAGTCGTGGTCCTGCCACGCATGGCTGAGCTCACCGGCCACCTTGGACGCGGTGCTCGGCGGCAATTCGGTAGCCCGGGCCAGCGGGTCTGCTTTGAGTGGCAGTATGCCGTCTTTGCCCAGCACCTCGAACTTGTAGGTTTCGCCCACGCCCAGGCGCGGCACGAACAGCTCCCACACCCCGGCGCTGTGGCGCAGGCGCATGGGGTGGCGGCGGCCGTCCCAGTTGTTGAAATCCCCTACCACCGACACCCGCCGGGCATTCGGCGCCCACACCGAGAAACACACACCGTCGACGCCCTCGACCTGGATCGGCTGGGCCCCGAAGCGCCCGGACAAGTCGCGGTGGTTGCCTTCGGCGAACAGGTGCAAGTCCATGTCGCCCAGTTGCGGGCCAAAGCTGTAAGGGTCTTCGGTGACTTGCTCGCCACCGGCCCAGCCTATTTGCAGCAGATAGGCTTGTGCATCATCAAGGTGCGCGGTGAACAACCCCGGCACTGCACCTTGCACCATTTCGGCCAGCACGCGCCCATCATGGCGCGCCAGCACCCGTGCATTCAGGGCATTGGGCAGGAAGGCGCGGATAAACACCCCGCCCTTGCCATCGTCGTGGGGGCCAAGTACTGCAAAAGGATCGGCGTGTTCGGCGCGGGCCAGGGCGTCCAGGTCCCGTTGCCGAAGGCCGCCGTTTTCACGCGTGGTTGCATTCATCTATGACTCTCCCCAGGTACTGATCAGTCCATGCAGGCCATGCAAAGGCACGGCCAGCCAGCTCGGACGGTTTTCGGCTTCATATGTGATCTCGTAGGCGGCTTTTTCCAGGCAGAACAGTTCCAGTGCGGCGCGCTCGCCCTCGGCCATTTTCCAGGCATGGGGCATGGCGGCGGTGGCCAGGCCATAGGCTTCGACAAAGGCGTGGCGCGACTGATGCAGGTACTGCCGGGCGACCCGCTGACGAGCCTGCTGCGCCGGGCCGGAAAGGTCGACCGCAGACGCGCTGCGCAGGATCATCGCAGCAGCATAGTCGAAGGAGCGCAACAAGCCGCTGACATCCTTGTACGGGCTGTGCTTTGCCCGGCGCTCTTGCAGTGGACGGGACGGTTCGCCCTCAAAATCGATCAGGTAGGCATCGCCCTGCACCACCAGCACCTGGCCCAGGTGCAGGTCGCCGTGCACCCGCATCAGCAGGCCACCCTCGGCCTGCTCCGCCAGGCTGGCGATGTGCTGGGCCAGGCCATCGCGCTGCTGTTGCAGGTCGTCGACCAGCGCTTGGCTGTCGGGGTCAAGGGCGTCACGGTGCTGGGCCAGCAGGTCGAGGGCGTGGGTCAGTTCGGCGCTGATCTGCGCACCCCAGCGCTGGCTATCGTCAGCATCGCTGGGGCGTGGGCGGAAGGCCTCATCGTCGGTCGGCGCGGCCAGCAGCAGGTGCATCTCGCCCAGGCGCTGGCCGAGCAAGGCTGCAAAGCCGGTGAGCTCCACCAAGGCATCGGTGTGTGCCTCGGCATCGCCACCTGGGGGGGCCATCTGGTCGCGGATGGCCCGCTCCAGGGTGTTCTGGGTCCAGGCCCAGGCATCGCCCTGATTGCTCAGGTAGCCCTGGGCGATCATCAGCAGGTGCGGGGCATTCTGCTCGTCCACCCGACTGACCCAGGCCAGCAATGGCGAGATATTGGCAAAGCCGGCGGCAGTCAGGTAGGCACTCATTTCCAGTTCTGGATGAATGCCCGGGTTCACCCGGCGGATCAGCTTGAGCACCACGCTGTCGCCGATCACCACCGAGCTGTTGGACTGCTCGGCGCTGAGGTAGCGCACTGCACTTTCATCGTTCAGCCCAAGGGCCGCCAGCAGATCGGTGCACTCGAAACGCAGTTCGCCCGCGCCACTGCCACAGGGCAGGCGCAGGCCATTCTGGCAGCCGTGCAGTACCGCGCGGATAAACGGTTCGAGCACGAAGGCATCGGTAATCAGGCCAACCTGATGGGCACGGCGCACCCGCGACAAGGCCAGCTGCTGCGGCAGCGCTGTGTTGATCTGGTCTTCGGGCAGCAGGCCAAAGGGTAGCTGGTAGTGGTTGGCCACCCCCCCGCTGAGCACTTCGATTTCGCTGAGCAGCACGGGCGTGGTGGCGGTAGCGAAACGCACGCCGTAGCGCAGGCGCACCTGGTCGATGGGCCCTTCCTTGCCGGCGAACCAGCGCCGCTTGGGCAAATATTGCGGCAGGATGGTGGTTTGCAGGGTGTCGCGGGCGGGTGCCTCCAGCAGTTCTTCCATGCGTTTGCGCAAAACTAGCGTGGTCAATTCGGGTAACCCCTCGGTGGCCTGGATGTGCCAGCTGGGCATGCGGTCGTGGGACGCCAGCAGGAACCAGTAAAAGGCATAGGGTGGCAGGGTCAGCAGGAACGGCAGTTGCCCGATGGGCGGGAAAGCGCTGCCGCCGAGCATCTCCACCGGTACTTTGTCGGCGTATTGTGACAATTCCAGTTCGGCAGCCTGGGCGGCCCGGGACACGTTGGCCACGCACAGGATCACCTCGGTGTTGCCATCGCCATCGGTGTACTCGCGGATGTACGCGAGGATGCGCCGGTTGCTGGGCGTAAGGGTTCGCAGGCTGCCGCGGCCAAAGGCCTTCTGCTGCTTGCGCACGGCCAGCATGCGCCGGGTCCAGTTCAGCAATGAATGCGGGTCGTGGCTCTGCGCTTCTACGTTGACGGTCTGGTAGCCGTATAGCGGGTCCATGATCGGCGGCAGCACCAGGCGCTGCGGGTCGGCACGGGAGAAACCACCGTTGCGGTCCGGCGACCACTGCATGGGCGTACGCACCCCGTCGCGGTCACCGAGGTAGATGTTGTCGCCCATGCCCAGCTCGTCACCGTAGTACAGGGTTGGCGTGCCCGGCATCGACAGCAGCAGGCTGGTCAGCAGCTCTATGCGTCGGCGGTCACGCTGCAGCAGCGGTGCCAGACGCCGCCGAATACCCAGGTTGATGCGGGCGCGGCGGTCTTCGGCGTAGTAGTTCCACAGGTAGTCGCGCTCGCGGTCGGTGACCATTTCCAGGGTCAGCTCATCGTGGTTGCGCAGAAAGATTGCCCATTGGCAGTTGCCCGGAATTTCCGGCGTCTGGCGCAGGATGTCGGTGATCGGGAACCGGTCTTCCATGGCCAGGGCCATGTACATGCGCGGCATCAACGGAAAGTGGAAGGCCATGTGGCACTCGTCGCCATCACCTTCGCCAAAGTAAGGGCGGGTATCTTCTGGCCACTGGTTGGCCTCGGCCAGCAGCATGCGGTCGGGGTAGTTGGCGTCGATTTCAGCGCGGATTGCCTTGAGCACATCGTGGGTTTCGGCGAGGTTCTCGTTGTTGGTGCCGTCACGCTCGATCAGGTAAGGGATCGCGTCCAAGCGCAGGCCATCGACACCCAGATCCAGCCAGAAGCGCATCACCCCGATCACCGCCTTGAGCACCAGCGGATTGTCGAAGTTGAGGTCTGGCTGGTGCGAGTAGAAGCGGTGCCAGAAATACTGGCCGGCGACCGGGTCCCAGGTCCAGTTGGACTTCTCGGTGTCGAGGAAGATGATCCGCGTGCCGTCGTATTTCTGGTCGTCGTCCGACCACACGTAGAAGTCGCGCGTCTTGCTGCCGCGCTTGGCGTGGCGCGCACGCTGAAACCAAGGGTGCTGATCGCTGGTGTGGTTGATCACCAGTTCGGTGATCACCCGCAAGCCACGCTTGTGCGCCTCGCTGATGAAGCGGCGGGCATCGGCCATGCTGCCATAGTCGGGGTGCACTGCCTTGTATTCGGCAATGTCGTAGCCGTCGTCGCGCCGTGGCGAAGGGTAGAAAGGCAACAGCCACAGGGTGTTGACGCCCAGTTCGGCAATGTAGTCCAGCTTGCTGATCAGGCCGGCGAAATCACCGATGCCGTCGTTGTTCGCGTCGAAGAACGACTTGATGTGCAGCTGGTAGATGACGGCGTCCTTGTACCACAGCGGGTCATCGATGAAGGCTGCCGGGCGTGAACGCTTGGCCATGGGTGACTCCTTTCAATTGCATGCACAGACATCCGAGCTTGCTCGATCCCTGTGGGAGCGGGTTTACCCGCGAAGATGACACCGCGGTGCATGGCACCGGCTTCGCCGGTGTTCGCGGGTAAACCCGCTCCTACAGGGGGACAGTCTGAGCCTTGTTAACGGGCTTTTTCGATGCGCCAGATCCCGAATGGCTGGTGCCAGGGCTCGATACGCATCCACTGGGTCTTGCCATGCCAGGTCCAGCGGTGGCCGTTCATCAGGTCTTCGCCTTGGGTGTCAGCGTCGTCGTCCAGGCCCAACTCCCACAGCGGCAACTCGAAATGCGCCTCTTGGGCGTTGTGCGGGTCCAGGCTGATCGCCACCAGGATGAAATTGTCACGCTCAGGCGTGCGCTTGGCGAAGTACAGGATGTTGTCGTTCCAGCAGTTGAAAAACGCCACGCCCAGGTGCGTTTGCAGGGCGCGGTTCTGCCGGCGAATGCGGTTGAGCTGGGCGATCTCCGCGATGATGTTGCCGGGCTGGGTGAAGTCGCGCGGGCGGATCTGGTATTTTTCCGAATCCAGGTATTCCTCTTTGCCCGGCAACGGCGCGCTCTCGCAAAGCTCAAAGCCCGAACACATGCCCCACAGCCCCGAACCCATGGTCGCCAACGCGGCGCGGATCAAAAAGCCCGCGCGCCCCGAGGTGTGCAGGAAGAACGGGTTGATGTCCGGCGTATTGACGAAGAAGTTGGGGCGGTAGCACTGGCTCCAAGGCGGCTGGTTGAGTTCTTCGAAATACTCGCGCAGTTCCTTTTTGGTATTGCGCCAGGTGAAGTAGGTGTAGCTCTGCGCATAGCCGACCTTGCCCAGGCGCGCCATCATCGCAGGCTTGGTGAACGCCTCGGCGAGGAAGAGCACATCGGGGTACTTGCTGCGCACATCGGCGATCATCCATTGCCAGAACGGCAGTGGCTTGGTGTGCGGGTTGTCGACGCGAAAGGTCTTAACTCCCTCCTCTACCCAGCCGACCACCACGTCGCGCAGCGCCAGCCACAGCGAAGGGACGGCGTCCGGGGCGTAGAAATCGACGTTGACGATGTCCTGGTACTTTTTCGGCGGGTTCTCGGCGTAGCGAATGGTGCCGTCCGGGCGCCAGCTGAACCAGCCGGGGTGCTCTTTGAGCCATGGGTGGTCCTGCGAGCACTGGATAGCAAAATCCAGGGCGATTTCCAGCCCATGCTCCGCGGCGGCGGCAACCAGCCGACGGAAGTCTTCACGGGTACCCAGCTGCGGATGGATGGCGTCATGGCCGCCTTCGGCACTGCCGATTGCATACGGGCTGCCAGGGTCACCGGGCTCGGCCTTGAGGGCATTGTTGCGGCCCTTACGGTGCTGCGTACCGATGGGGTGGATGGGCGGGAAGTACAGCACATCGAAGCCCATGTCACGGATCATAGGCAGGCGCTGGTGCACATCATTGAAGGTGCCGTGGCGCTGCGGGTCGTCGGTGATCGAGCGCGGGAACAGCTCGTACCAACTGGCGAACTGCGCGGCCGGGCGGTCTACATCGACGGGGAAATCGCGGCTGCGGGCCAGGTAACTGCGGTGCCCCGCTTCGCTCATCAGGTGCGCAACGTCCGGGCCCAGCAACAGTGCCACCTGCCCGTCGGTATCCAGCTCCGCCAGGCGCTGCTGTAGGGCTTCGAGCTCATCGCGCACGGCACCGCTGCACAGCTCGATGCCTTTGCCCAGCATCAAGCGGCCCTCTTCCAGCTCCAGTTTTACCTCGACACCGGCGTTGTATTTTTTCTCCAGGTCGTGGCTATAGGTAGCGAACGGGTCGACCCAGGCCTCGATGCTGAACAGGTGCGGGCCAAGTTCGGTGGGGGTGAACTCGGCTAGCCACAGGTCGTTGCCCGCCGATTGCATCGGCACGCAATGCCAGCGCCGGCTGTGCGCCTGGCGCCAGTTGAGCATCACCGCCAAGCGGTCATGGCCATCGCTGTAGACCTTGCTGCTGACCGCCACTGGCTGGCCGCTGATGGCCTTGGCGGCAAAGGTACCGGTTTCGAGCACGGGTTCGGTGTCTTCGATCACGATACGCGGCGCCAGCAGCGCCTGGGACAGGCTGATGACCTGGTCCGGGTGATCGTTCGCCGTGGGCACGCTTTCAAAGGGCTCGTTACGTGACATCGACCTTGCTCCCTCAGGCTGGTGGCGGTAAGGGTTCAGAGCCGGGCACAGGCGTGGGGTTCAAAAAAATTGAGCGAACGGCAGCTGCCAGCGGTCAGAGCCTGCAGCACCTCTTCATTCCACCCTCGCGAGGTCAGGCCATGAACATTCCCATTCCACCGGAAACCCCCGATCCCAACATCGACGACCCCAGCTTGCCGCCGCCCGTGCCGGAAGAAGAACCGGACGAGCTGCCGATCAAGCCAACCATGCCGCCGACCGTGGGCGACCCGCCGAGCCAGGAGCCACCGGTGAAGGCCTTAGGGTAGACCATAGACCTGATATTTTTGTCAGTCGCGTTGTCAGTATGCCGGGGCTACCATCGTCATGTAGCCCCAAACCCGCTGCTGTGAACCACCACCTTCCTCATAAGGGTCGGGAACATGATGAACTGGTACTTTTATCAGGGCTGGTCTTGTGTGACGTCGATAAGTGCATTGCGTAAAGTCAGAGTGATGCAACACCAGCGAAACGCATTAGCCTTTACGACTGCTGATCTTGATAGGGAGGGCCTAGCGCTAGTCGCAATTGACTCTCAGCGCACAGCTGCCTGGTATTCAGGCCCAGCCCGCACCGGGCCGTTGCAATTTACTGCCTATGGATACACCGCGCCCAAGATCGAATTGCCGGTGGCTTTCAAAGGAGAGCGATACGACGCAGGAACAGCCTCATATCAGCTTGGCAACGGACATCGTACCTATAACCCCGCGCTGATGAGGTTTAACAGTGTTGACCGATTCAGCCCATTCGATTTTGGAGGAATCAATTCCTATGCGTTCGTATCGGGAGATCCGGTGAACTTCGAAGATCCGTCCGGGCGCGGCATTGGAAAATTCATCCCACACAAACTTGAAGCAACTTCAAACTTTGTCACTTTTGGCAAAGCTCCAGCAACGCCTTTCAGTGACGTGATCGTCTTTTCCGGTAAGACCGAAAAAAGCACTAAAAACAACATGACGTGGATATGGGGACATGGAAACGGTCAGCGGCTTGGAGGCCTAAATCCGCACAAACTTGCAAAGCGTCTCTATCAACGTAACATCGAATTCCAGGATGGCCCCATTCTTTTGGCCAATTGCTACGGAGGTGCCAGTGCTAGCACTAACGGTCCCGGTTTCCCCGAAATCTCCTTTGCTCAACAATTCGCCAATATTACGGGAAAACCCGTTTTTCACGGAGCGTCTCAATCTGAAAAAGGGCGCGCTTGAGTCTCGTCCTGTTATGCACATGGTGCTGACCGCTGAAAAGTATCTGGACGCTGGCCCGGTGACGTATTACCCAGAAACTCATCCCGAGATGGTCAATGTTTCCGCACCTGGCAATCATTCCGCAAGAATAAGGCGGTGAAGGCTTAAGGGTAGACCACGCCACCTGATATTTTTGCCAGTAGCGGTGCCGATGGGTTGTGCTGAAGATTGAGGCTCTCGATATCAAGCCAGGAGCCTCCTTCATCGTGGATACCGCAACCCGCCGGCAGCGTGAGGAATACGAGCGACAAGTGGTCGATATGCTTCAGGATGCAGGTGTGGTCGATGCAGGGCCAGGTACCTTGCTGGCACATCTGGACAGGGACAAATGCGAATTTGCGTTGATGCAGCTGGAAGCGCGTTCCAGCGTTCGTTTGCGCCGTGACTACCTGAGCGTTGCCGAGGTTGCCGGCGAACTCTACAAAGCGCTGAATGAGCGTTGACCATTCCGGCCCTTTCGCGGGTAAACCCGCTCCCACAGGTACTGCGCCGACCTATGATGCGGCGCCGTAC
>NZ_JBEGGO010000010.1:0-247597 GCF_052112345.1 Pseudomonas sp. SAS7
AGGCCGCTCCTACATGGACCCTGCAGGTTTTTATTCGCCTTCGTCGAAGAAGTTGTTGATCAGCTCGACCAGCGCATCCATGGCGTCGTTGTCCTGCTCGCCTTCGGTGTGCAGGTGCACCTGGGTGCCTTTGCCGGCCGCCAGCATCATCACCGCCATGATGCTCTTGCCATCCACCAGCTTGTCCGGCGCACGGCCAACCCGCACCTGGCAGGGGAAGCGGCCTGCCACGCCGACGAACTTGGCTGCCGCCCGGGCATGCAGGCCCAGCTTGTTGATGATGGTGATTTCGCGGGCGGGCATCGTGGGGCGGATCCTTGGGCTAGAGGTCGCGGTGGCGGACCTGGACGTTTTTCAGGGATTGCTGCAGCAACTGGCCAAGGCGCTCAGTGATGTACACCGAGCGGTGGTGGCCGCCGGTGCAGCCGATGGCAATGGTAACGTAGGCGCGGTTGCTGGCGGCGAAGCGGGGCAGCCACTTGAGCAGGTAGCTGGAAATGTCGCTGAACATGTCTTCGACATCCGGCTGTGCGGCCAGATAGTCGATTACCGGTTGGTCGAGGCCGGAGTGCTCGCGCAGCTCGGGCTTCCAGTAAGGGTTTGGCAGGCAGCGCACATCGAACACCAAGTCTGCATCGACCGGCATGCCACGCTTGAAACCGAACGACTCGACCAGGAACGCGGTGCCGGGCTCGGGTTGGTTGAGCAGGCGCAGCTTGATCGAATCACGCAGCTGATACAGGTTCAGGTTGGTGGTGTCGATCTTCAGGTCGGCCAGGTCGGCGATCGGGCCCAGAAGCTCACTCTCGACGCGGATCGCTTCGGCCAGCGAGCGGTTGGCATTGGTCAGTGGGTGGCGTCGGCGGGTTTCCGAGAAGCGCTTGAGCAGCATGTCTTCGTCGGCATCCAGGAACAGCACATCACACTGGATGTTGCGCGCACGGGCTTCTTCGAGCAATTCGGGGAAGCGCGTCAGGTGGCTGGGCAGGTTACGGGCGTCGATCGACACGGCAACCTTCGGTTGCAGCAGTTCGGTGTTGATCAGTGCCTCTTCCGCCAGCTCCGGCAGCAGCCCGGCGGGCAGGTTGTCAATGCAGTAGAAACCGTTGTCTTCCAGTACATCGAGGGCGGTGCTCTTGCCGGAGCCGGAGCGGCCGCTGACAATGATCAGGCGCATGTTCAGTGCTCGTTCTGTACGTCCAGGACAACCTGGAACAGGGCCTCGTTACTGCTGGCGGCACGCAAGCGATCACGAACCTCCTTGCGATCGAGCATGCTGGCAATCTGGCGCAGCAGTTCCAGATGGGCATCGGTAGCGGCTTCAGGCACCAGCAGGACGAACAGCAGGTCCACGGGCGCGCCATCGATGGCGTCGTAATCGATTGGGGCTTCGAGGTGCAGCAAGGCACTGACCGGTGCGGAACAGCCTTCAAGCCGGCAGTGGGGGATGGCGATGCCATTGCCGAAACCAGTCGAGCCGAGTTTTTCCCGGGCGACCAGTTTTTCGAAGACGTCTTGCATCTCCAGTTCTGGCACTTGGTCGGCGATGACGGTGGCGACCTTTTCCAGGGCGCGCTTCTTACTGCCGCCCGGCACGTTCACGAGTGAACGGCCGGGGGTCAGGATGGTTTCAAGTCGGATCATGGATGAGGGGGATCAGCGTGCAGCTGCACCTTGCAGCAGGCTTTGCTGTTTTTCCTTGTGTTTTTTCAGTTGGCGGTCGAGCTTGTCGGCCAAGGCGTCGATTGCTGCATACATGTCTTGGTCTTCGGCATTGGCAACCACTTCACCGCCAGGAATCTGCAGGGTCGCTTCGACCTTCTGCTGCAGCTTCTCGACTTTCATGATGACCTGCACGTTGGTGATCTTGTCGAAGTGACTCGCTACGCGTTTGAGCTTCTGCTCCACATAATCACGCAGCGGTGGGGTGACTTCTACATGCTGTCCACTGATATTGACTTGCATACAGCTTCTCCTTTATTGCCCGTGCATAAAGAGGCAGGTCTCGCACCTGCCCCACAAACGCTGTGGCTCATCTCAGGGGCTACATCAGTCGCTTGCGCTCGCTCGACGGTGCGATGCCGAGGGACTCGCGGTACTTGGCGACGGTGCGACGGGCTACCTGGATGCCTTGTGCCTCCAGTAAACCAGCGATCTTGCTGTCACTCAATGGCTTTTTCTGATTTTCCGCCGCAACCAGTTTCTTGATGATCGCGCGAATCGCCGTGGACGAGCATTCTCCGCCTTCGGAGGTGCTGACGTGGCTGGAGAAAAAGTACTTCAGTTCGTAGATGCCACGCGGTGTGTGCATGTACTTTTGCGTGGTAACCCGCGAAATGGTCGACTCGTGCATCCCCACCGCTTCGGCAATGTCATGCAGCACCAGCGGCTTCATCGCTTCGTCGCCGTGGTCGAGGAAACCGCGCTGGTGCTCGACGATCTGCGTGGCAACCTTCATCAAGGTTTCGTTACGGCTTTGCAGGCTCTTGATGAACCAGCGCGCTTCCTGCAACTGGTTGCGCATGAAGGTGTTGTCGGCACTGGTGTCGGCGCGGCGTACGAAACCGGCGTATTGCGGGTTTACCCGCAGGCGCGGTATGGCTTCCTGGTTCAGCTCCACCAGCCAGCGGTCGCTGTCCTTGCGCACAATGACGTCGGGCACCACGTACTCGGGCTCGCTGGACTCGATCTGCGAACCTGGGCGCGGGTTGAGGCTTTGTACCAGTTCGATGACCTGGCGCAGCTCGTCTTCCTTGATTTTCATACGCCGCATCAGCTGGCTGTAGTCGCGGCTGCCGAGCAGGTCGATGAAATCGGTGACCAGGCGCTTGGCTTCGGTCATCCATGGGGTATTGGCAGGGAGCTGGCGCAGTTGCAGCAGCAGGCATTCACCCAGGGTGCGGGCGCCAACGCCGGCCGGTTCGAACTGCTGGATGCGGTGCAGCACCGCTTCGACCTCGTCCAGCTCGATGTCCAGCTCAGGGTCGAACCCGGCGCAGATTTCCTCAAGGGTGTCTTCGAGGTATCCCTGGCCGTTGATGCTGTCGATGAGAGTAACGGCGATCAGGCGGTCGGTGTCGGACATCGGCGCCAGGTTCAGTTGCCACAGCAGGTGGCTTTGCAGGCTTTCGCCGGCCGATGTGCGGGTGGTGAAGTCCCACTCGTCGTCATCGTTGCTCGGCAAGCTGCTGGCGCTGGTCTGGTAGATGTCTTCCCAGGCGGTATCAACCGGAAGCTCGTTGGGGATGCGCTCGCCCCACTCACCGTCTTCCAGGTTGTCGGCACTGACGGTGCTTTCCTGGAAGCTGTTGTCCTGGGCTTCGGCTGTCGGCTTGTTCTCGGCGTTGTCCGCCATCGGGTCGCTGTTGTCGAAGTCCTCGCCGTCTTCCTGACGTTCGAGCATCGGGTTCGACTCCAGCGCTTCCTGGATTTCCTGTTGGAGGTCCAGGGTGGAAAGCTGGAGCAGACGGATGGCCTGTTGCAACTGAGGTGTCATCGTCAGTTGCTGGCCCATTTTTAGGACGAGCGATGGTTTCATGGCAGGGGCTTGGTACCTTGTTCGCCGGCGCGCATGCGCCATCCACTACACGAGGGCGCCAGGGCGCCAGATCAAGCAAGTTTTATGCCTTAAATTGTAGCGTTTGCCTAGAGCACCGTAACAACTTTACCCGCGGTTTCACGGCTATTTGCCAGTGCTCCAGGCGCATGCCGGGGTCAGAGCCGGAACTCGTGACCCAGGTAAACCTCTTTGACCAGGTCGTTGGCCAGGATGGTTTCGGCGTCGCCTTCGGCGATCAGCCGGCCATCATTGACGATATAGGCGGTTTCGCAGATATCCAGGGTCTCGCGCACGTTGTGATCGGTAATCAGTACACCGATGCCCTTGGCCTTGAGGTGGTGGATGATCTGCTTGATGTCGCCGACCGAGATCGGGTCGACGCCGGCGAATGGTTCGTCCAGCAGGATGAACTTGGGGGAGGTCGCCAGCGCGCGGGCAATCTCGACCCGTCGGCGTTCACCGCCGGAGAGGCTCATGCCGAGGTTGTCGCGAATGTGGCTGATGTGGAACTCCTGCAGCAGGCTTTCCAGCTCTTTGCGGCGGCCGTCGCGGTCGAGGTCCTTGCGGGTCTCGAGAATCGCCATGATGTTGTCGGCCACCGACAGTTTGCGGAAGATCGAGGCTTCCTGCGGCAGGTAGCCAATGCCGGCACGGGCGCGGCCGTGCATGGGCTGGTGGCTGACATCGAGGTTGTCGATGAGCACGCGCCCCTGTTCGGCCTGGACCAGCCCGACAATCATGTAGAAGCAGGTGGTCTTGCCGGCGCCGTTGGGCCCGAGCAGGCCGACGATCTGGCCGCTGTCGATCGACAGACTGACATCACGTACGACCTGCCGCCCCTTGTAGCTCTTGGCCAGATGCTGGGCTTTGAGGGTTGCCATTTACTCGGCCTTCTTCTTGGGCTGGATCACCATGTCGATGCGCTGACGTGGTTGGGTCACGTTGCCACCACGACCAGCGGTCGCCACCTGGGACTTGGTGTTGTAGACGATTTTCTCGCCTTCGGTCGTATTGCCCTCGTTCTCGACCTTGGCGCGGTCGGTGAGGATCACGGTGTCTTTCTGCGCCTGGTACTGGATTGTCACTGCCCAGCCTTTCATCTTGTCTGGTTTGGCAGCGCTCTGTTGTTGCTCGAAGTAGGCCAGGTTGCCGACCGAGGTGACCACATCGATGTCGCCGTTGGCGGCACGGGTCATGGTCACGGTGTTGCCTTTGATCATCATCGAGCCTTGGGTGATGATCACGTCACCGGTATAGGTGGCCACGCCTTGCTTGTCATCCAGGTGGGCCTGGTCGGCCTGGATACGGATCGGCTGATCACGGTCATTCGGCAGTGCGAAGGCGCTCGCGCTTCCCAGTGCTGCGCTCAGGCTGAGCAAAAGGGGGAGGGTTTTAACGAGCCTCATACTGTCCTCTTACGTTAGAGAGCAGGTCCATCCTGCTTTCTTTCAAATACGCTTTCATTCCTTTGCCCGTAGTCGTGCCACCGGCGCCGTCGATTCTAACGGCTTGCTCGGTCTGCGCATATTGCTTCTGCGGGAACACGGTCATGCGTGAGCTGGTAATGATGGTTTCACGCTGTTTTTCGTCGGTGCGGGCAATCCGTACCTTGTCGATCAGCTCGACCTCGGTGCCGTCCGGATTGACCTCGGCGCGGGTGCTCTGCACGTGCCACGGATATTCGGTGCCGCGGTACATGTGCAGGTCCGGCGTGGTCACCAACGTGATTTCACTGGCCTTCATGTGCTCGACCTTGTCAGCGGTCATTTCGTACTGCAGCTTGCCGTCAGGCAGAAACTGCACACTGTGGGCGTTGATCGCATAGTAGTCGATGGCGCTTTCGTCGACCTGGGCCACCGGCTTGTCGAGGAAACTTTCCGGGCTGACATTCCAGTAGCCGACGGCCGCCAACAGGGCGGCGATCACTGCTAGCAGCGCAATATTGCGGGCTTTCTTGCTGAACATGGGCAGCCTTACAGGTAATTGGCGTTGGCAGCGTCCAGGGTGCCCTGGGCCTGCATGATCAGTTCGCAGAATTCACGGGCTGCGCCTTCGCCGCCGCGTGCCTGGGTCACGCCGTGAGCGTGCTGGCGAACAAACGGGGCGGCGTTGGCCACGGCCATGCCCAATGCCACCCGGCGAATGACCGGCAGGTCGGGCAGGTCATCGCCCAGGTAGGCCACTTGATCATAGCTTAGGCCCAGTTCGGCGAGCAGGCCGTCAAGCACGACCAATTTGTCCTCGCGGCCCTGGTACAGGTGCGGGATGCCGAGGTTTTTCGCCCGGCGCTCGACCACAGGGGTTTTGCGCCCGCTGATGATCGCGGTGGTCACACCTGAGGCCATGAGCATCTTGATGCCTTGGCCGTCGAGGGTATTGAAGGTCTTGAACTCGCTGCCGTCCTCGAGGAAGTACAGGCGCCCGTCGGTGAGCACGCCGTCTACGTCGAACACTGCCAGCTTGATGGCTTTGCCGCGTTGCATGAGGTCCTGGTTCATTCCATCGCTCCTTACATTACACCGGCGCGCAGCAGGTCGTGCATGTTCAGGGCACCGGTCGGGCGGCCCTCGCGGTCCACCACCACCAGTGCGCTGATCTTGTGGTCTTCCATGATCTTCAAGGCTTCGGCAGCGAGCATTTCGGCACGGGCCGTTTTGCCGTGCACGGTCATGACCTGGTCGACCAGGGTGGTGTGTACGTCGATGTTACGGTCCAGGCTGCGGCGCAGGTCGCCGTCGGTGAAGATCCCGGCCAGCGTGCCGTCGGCTTCGACGATCACGGTCATACCCAGACCTTTGCGGGACATTTCGAGCAGCGCATCCTTGAGCAGGGTGCCGCGGGCTACCTGGGGCAGCTCGTCGCCGCTGTGCATCACGTTCTCGACCTTGAGCAGCAGGCGGCGGCCCAATGCACCGCCCGGGTGCGAGAAGGCAAAGTCTTCGGCGGTGAAGCCGCGGGCTTCGAGCAGGGCGATGGCCAGGCAGTCGCCCAGCACCAGCGATGCGGTGGTGGAAGAGGTGGGGGCCAGGTTAAGTGGGCAGGCCTCTTGCTCTACGCGGGCGTCGAGGTTGACCTCGGCGGCCTGGGCCAGGGGCGAATCGGGGTTGCCGGTCAAGCTGACCAGCTTGATGCCCAGGCGCTTGATCAGCGGCAGCAGGGTGACGATTTCGGCAGTGCTACCGGAATTCGACAGGGCGAGGATGACGTCATCGCGGGTGATCATGCCCATGTCGCCATGGCTGGCTTCAGCCGGGTGCACGAAAAACGCCGGCGTACCGGTGCTGGCCAGGGTGGCGGCGATCTTGTTGCCGATATGCCCGGACTTGCCCATGCCGACCACGACCACCCGGCCCTTGCTGGCCAGGATCAGTTCGCAGGCTTTGACGAAATTGTCGTCGATGCGCGCCAGCAGGGCCTCTACGGCCTCGAGTTCCAGGCGCAGGGTGCGTTGGGCGGATTGGATCAGCTCGCTGGATTGGCTCATGTCAAGAAAGCAATGCCTGATGAAAAGGCCGCGATTATACGCGCAATGACGAAAACCCTCACCCCTTCGATTGCTGTAGCTAATGTCATCAAAGCCTGTCCCAGGGCTGAACGACTGCTTGTCCGGCCTTGGGGCGGCGCCCTCAGCGGTGCTATAGTTCGCCGCTATTCGGCCTGCCGGGGGCGCTTGTGCCTTCCTGATGGAGGCTGGCGTCCACTAGGACGAGGCTGCACTAGCAAGGAGTCCAGATGAGTGTGGATAGCGCCTACGCGGTCGAGTTGAAGGGGGTTACCTTCAAACGCGGTTCGCGCAGCATTTTCAGCAACGTCGACATTCGCATCCCGCGCGGCAAGGTCACCGGCATCATGGGGCCATCGGGTTGCGGCAAGACCACGTTGCTTCGCCTGATGGGTGCGCAGCTGCGCCCTTCCGGCGGTGAGGTATGGGTTGCCGGCCAAAACCTGCCGACGCTGTCGCGCAGTGACCTGTTCGACGCCCGCAAGCAGATGGGCGTGCTGTTTCAGAGCGGCGCGCTGTTCACCGACCTCGATGTCTTCGAGAACGTCGCGTTCCCGCTGCGCGTGCACACACAGCTGTCGGACGAGATGATCCGCGACATCGTGCTGATGAAGCTGCAGGCCGTGGGCCTGCGTGGTGCCATCGACCTGATGCCGGACGAGCTGTCCGGTGGCATGAAGCGCCGGGTGGCGCTGGCGCGGGCAATTGCCCTGGACCCACAGATTCTCATGTATGACGAGCCGTTCGTCGGCCAGGACCCGATCGCCATGGGCGTATTGGTGCGCCTGATCCGCCTGCTCAACGATGCTCTGGGCATTACCAGCATCGTCGTTTCCCATGACCTGGCGGAAACCGCCAGCATCGCCGACTACCTCTATGTGGTAGGCGACGGCCAGGTGCTGGGGCAGGGCACGCCTGACGAGCTGATGGGCTCGGACAACCCACGGATTCGCCAGTTCATGAAGGGCGACCCGGACGGCCCGGTACCCTTCCACTTTCCTGCGCCTGACTACCGCGCCGACCTGCTGGGAGCGCGTTGATGCGCAGAAAATCCTTACTCGAACGGGTCCGCCTGCTGGGGCGTTCGGCAATTGACGTGCTGGCGGTACTGGGGCGTTCCTGCCTGTTCCTGTTCCATGCGCTGGTTGGCCGTGGCGGCATCGGCGGCGGCTTCCAGTTACTGACCAAGCAGCTGTACTCGGTCGGCGTGCTGTCGCTGGCGATCGTTGTCGTGTCCGGGGTGTTCATCGGCATGGTACTGGCGCTGCAGGGCTACAGCATACTGACCAAATACGGTTCGGAGCAGGCGGTGGGGCAGATGGTCGCCCTGACCCTGCTGCGTGAGCTGGGCCCGGTGGTAACGGCGTTGCTGTTCGCCGGCCGTGCGGGTTCAGCGCTGACCGCCGAAATCGGCAACATGAAATCCACCGAGCAGCTGTCGAGCCTGGAAATGATCGGCGTCGACCCGCTCAAGTACATTGTCGCCCCGCGCCTGTGGGCCGGCTTCATCTCGCTGCCGCTGCTGGCGCTGATCTTCAGCGTGGTCGGCATCTGGGGTGGCTCGTGGGTGGCCGTGGACTGGCTGGGCGTCTACGAAGGCTCGTTCTGGGCCAACATGCAGAACAGTGTTTCTTTCACTGACGACGTGCTCAACGGGCTGGTCAAAAGCTTGGTGTTCGCCTTCGTCACAACCTGGATTGCCGTATTCCAGGGGTACGACTGTGAGCCCACTTCAGAAGGGATCAGCCGTGCTACCACCAAGACCGTGGTCTATGCCTCGTTGGCAGTGCTGGGTCTGGACTTTATTCTGACCGCCTTGATGTTTGGAGATTTCTGATGCAAAACCGCACCCTGGAAATCGGTGTCGGCCTGTTCCTCCTGGCCGGGATCCTGGCGCTGCTGCTGCTGGCCCTGCGTGTCAGCGGGCTGTCGGCCAGCCCGAGCAGCGATACCTATAAAGTTTATGCCTACTTCGACAATATCGCCGGTTTGACGGTCAGAGCTAAAGTGACCATGGCCGGTGTGACCATCGGCAAGGTTACCGCCATCGATCTGGACCGTGATTCCTACACCGGTCGGGTGACGTTGCAGCTGGACAAGTCGGTGGACAACCTGCCGACCGACTCCACGGCCTCGATCCTGACCGCCGGTTTGCTTGGCGAGAAGTACATCGGCATCAGCGTGGGCGGTGAAGACGAAGTGCTCAAGGACGGCGCGACCATCCACGACACCCAGTCGGCACTGGTGCTGGAAGATCTGATTGGCAAGTTCCTGCTCAACTCCGTTGGCAAGGAACCGAAAGAAGCGCAACCGGCTAATTAAGGAGTTTCCATGATTTCGATCCTGCGACGTGGCCTGCTGGTCCTGCTGGCGGCTTTCCCCTTGCTGACCGTGGCCGCGCAGTCGCCCCACGATGTGGTTCAGGGTACCACCACCGAACTGTTGGGCGACCTCAAGGCCAACAAGGAGCAGTACAAGTCAAACCCTGGTGCCTTCTATGATGCGCTCAACCGCATACTTGGCCCGGTGGTGGACGCGGACGGTATTTCCCGCAGCATCATGACCGTCAAGTACTCGCGCAAGGCCACCCCTGAGCAGATGCAGCGCTTCCAGGAAAACTTCAAGCGCAGCCTGATGCAGTTCTATGGCAACGCGCTTCTTGAGTACAACAACCAGGGCATTGTCGTCGACCCAGCCAAGGCCGATGACGGCAAGCGCGCCAGCGTCGGCATGAAGGTCACCGGCAACAACGGTGCCGTGTACCCGGTGCAGTACACGCTGGAAAACATCGGTGGCGAGTGGAAGGTACGTAACGTCATCGTCAACGGCATCAACATCGGCAAGCTGTTCCGTGACCAGTTCGCCGATGCCATGCAGCGCAACGGTAACGACCTGGACAAGACCATCGACGGCTGGGCCGGCGAAGTGGCCAAGGCCAAGCAGGCTGCAGACAGCTCCCCGGAGAAGACCGTCAAATGAGTGATGCTGCTGTAAGCATGGCCGAGCCGGGCGTACTGCGCCTGGCTGGCGTGCTGGACTACCGCAGCGGCCCTGCGTTGCGCAAGCAGGGCAAGGCGCTGATCGACGCTTCGCGCGAGCCGCGCCTGGTGCTTGATTGTTCGGCTGTCGAGAAATCGTCGAGTGTCGGCCTGTCGCTGTTGCTGGCGTACATCCGTGATGGTCAGGCCACCGGCAAGGCGTGCGAGGTGCGTGGCATGCCCGACGACATGCGGGAAATTGCCGAGGTCTATGACCTTGATGAAGTGCTGGCAACCTGATGGCCCGGCACGGATGATGGCCCCTCGGTCAGCGAAGCCCTCGTTGGGCTTCGCAGGCGAGGGGCTTTTTTGTATGATGGCCGACCCGTGCGCATCGGGCGCCGATTGAGGTTGAGCATGCAGGCCGTAGAAGTTAAAAGCTTCCTTGAAGAGAAATTGCCCGGTTCCCGGGTCGAAGTTGAAGGCGAAGGCTGCAACTTCCAGTTGAACGTGATCAGCGACGAGTTGGCTGGCCTGAGCCCGGTCAAGCGCCAGCAGGCGATCTATGCTCACCTGAACCCGTGGATCGCCAATGGCAGCATCCATGCGGTAACCATGAAATTTTTCAGCAGCGCAGCCTGGGCTGAGCGCACCTGAGCCAACTTGGCGGCGAGACTCCAATGGACAAACTGATTATTACTGGCGGCGCTCGCCTTGACGGCGAGATCCGCATTTCGGGCGCGAAGAACGCAGCCCTGCCGATTCTGGCGGCGACCCTGCTGGCCGATGGCCCGGTCACCGTGGGCAACCTGCCGCACCTGCACGACATCACCACCATGATCGAGCTGTTCGGCCGCATGGGCATTGAGCCTGTGATCGACGAAAAGCTGTCGGTGGAGATCGACCCACGCACCATCAAGACCCTGGTTGCGCCTTACGAGCTGGTCAAGACCATGCGCGCCTCGATCCTGGTACTGGGCCCGATGGTTGCCCGTTTCGGCGAAGCCGAAGTGGCCCTGCCTGGCGGTTGCGCGATTGGTTCTCGCCCGGTCGACCTGCACATCCGCGGCCTCGAGGCCATGGGCGCGAAGATCGAAGTGGAAGGTGGCTACATCAAGGCCAAGGCGCCTGAGGGTGGCCTGCGCGGCGCGCACTTCTTCTTCGACACCGTCAGCGTCACCGGTACCGAAAACATCATGATGGCCGCTGCCCTGGCCAAGGGCCGCAGCGTGTTGCAGAACGCCGCACGCGAGCCTGAAGTGGTCGACTTGGCCAACTTCATCAATGCCATGGGCGGCAATGTTCAGGGCGCGGGTACCGACACCATCACCATCGATGGCGTCGAGCGCCTGCACTCGGCCAGCTACCGCGTGATGCCGGACCGCATCGAGACCGGTACCTACCTGGTTGCTGCTGCCGTGACCGGTGGCCGCGTCAAGGTCAAGGACACCGATCCGACCATCCTTGAAGCTGTATTGGAAAAACTCAAGGAAGCCGGTGCCGACATCAGTACCGGCGAAGACTGGATCGAACTGGACATGCACGGCAAGCGGCCAAAGGCCGTCAACCTGCGTACCGCCCCGTACCCGGCGTTCCCGACCGACATGCAGGCGCAGTTCATTTCGCTGAACGCCATTGCCGAAGGCACTGGCGCGGTCATCGAGACCATCTTCGAAAACCGCTTCATGCACGTTTACGAAATGCACCGCATGGGCGCGCAGATCCAGGTCGAAGGCAACACTGCCATCGTCACTGGCGTGAAGTCGCTCAAAGGCGCCCCGGTCATGGCCACCGACCTGCGTGCTTCCGCCAGCCTGGTGCTGTCGGCGCTGGTTGCAGAAGGCGATACCCTGATCGACCGCATCTACCACATCGACCGTGGTTACGAGTGCATCGAAGAGAAACTGCAGATGCTCGGCGCAAAAATCCGCCGCGTACCGGGCTAATCGCCCGCAGGTGCAAGGATGCACCTTTCGAATTGAATGCGGCCAGGTCGATGACCTGGCCGGCAGCAGCCGCTTAAGGACCGACGTTCCAATGTTGACCATCGCGCTTTCCAAAGGCCGTATTCTCGACGACACCCTGCCGTTGCTGGCCGAGGCCGGTATCGTGCCGACCGAGAACCCGGACAAGAGCCGCAAACTGATCATCCCCACCACGCAGGACGATGTGCGCCTGCTGATCGTGCGTGCCACCGACGTGCCGACCTATGTCGAGCATGGTGCCGCCGACCTGGGTGTGGCCGGCAAGGACGTGCTGATGGAGTACGGCGGCCAGGGTATGTACGAACCCCTGGACCTGCAGATTGCCCAGTGCAAGCTGATGACTGCCGGTGTGGTCGGCGCGCCCGAGCCCAAGGGCCGCCTGCGCGTGGCCACCAAGTTCGTCAACGTAGCCAAGCGCTACTACGCCGAACAGGGCCGCCAGGTCGACATCATCAAGCTGTATGGTTCGATGGAACTGGCTCCGCTGATCAACCTCGCCGACAAGATCATCGACGTGGTCGACACCGGCAACACCCTGCGTGCCAACGGCCTGGAGCCCCAGGACCTGATCGCCACGATCAGCTCGCGCCTGGTGGTCAACAAGGCCTCCATGAAAATGCAGCACGCCCGTATCCAGAGCCTGATCGACACGCTGCGTCAAGCAGTCGAATCGCGACACCGCGGCTGACTCCCTGCGCGCGACCTTCGCTGTCGCGCCCGTCTATCCGCGTCATAGCCACTTTTCTCGGGTGCCCGCGCGGATGGACTGGTAGCCTAGGGCGCCTGAGCATTCGCTAATAATCGAGGCCCTCGCCATGACCGTGTCCACTGCAATTGCCCGTCTCAACGCTGCTGATCCGGATTTCGCCCGACATCTGGATCATCTGCTGAGCTGGGAAAGTGTGTCCGATGACGCGGTCAACCAGCGCGTGCTCGACATCATCAAGGGCGTGCGCGAGCGCGGCGATGCGGCACTGGTGGAGTTCACCCAGCGTTTCGACGGCGTTGCCGCCAACAGCATCGATGACCTGATCCTTGGTCGCGAGCGCCTTGAACTGGCCCTGACCCGCATTACCCCGGTGCAGCGTGAAGCCCTGGAAAAGGCCGCCAACCGTGTGCGCATGTACCACGAGCGGCAGAAGCAGGACTCCTGGCAGTACACCGAGGCCGACGGCACGGTGCTGGGCCAGAAGGTCACCCCGCTTGACCGTGCTGGCCTGTATGTGCCGGGCGGTAAGGCGTCGTACCCGTCGTCGGTGCTGATGAACGCCATTCCGGCCAAGGTTGCCGGCGTGGCCGAAGTGGTGATGGTAGTGCCGACCCCGCGTGGTGAGGTCAACGAACTGGTGCTGGCCGCCGCCTGCATCGCCGGCGTCGACCGCGTGTTCACCGTCGGCGGTGCCCAGGCAGTCGCTGCGCTGGCGTACGGCACCGAAAGCGTGCCGCAGGTGGACAAGATCGTCGGCCCGGGCAACATCTACGTCGCCACTGCCAAGCGCCATGTGTTCGGCCAGGTCGGCATCGACATGATCGCCGGGCCGTCCGAAATCCTGGTGGTATGCGACGGCCAGACCGATCCGGACTGGATCGCCATGGACCTGTTCTCCCAGGCCGAGCATGACGAAGATGCCCAGGCCATTCTGGTCAGCCCGGATGCCGCGTTCCTCGACCGCGTTGCCGCCAGCATCGACAAGTTGATGCCGACCATGGAGCGTGCCGAGATCATCGAGAAATCGATCAACGGCCGTGGCGCGCTGATCCAGGTGCGTGACATGCAGCAGGCCATGGATGTGGCCAACCGCATCGCCCCGGAGCACCTGGAGCTGTCGGTGGCCGACCCGCAAGCCTGGTTGCCGCACATTCGCCACGCTGGCGCGATCTTCATGGGCCGCCACACCAGCGAAGCGCTGGGCGATTACTGCGCTGGCCCCAACCACGTGCTGCCTACCTCCGGCACCGCGCGTTTCTCGTCGCCGCTGGGGGTGTATGACTTCCAGAAGCGTTCGTCGATCATCTTCTGTTCCGAGCAGGGCGCGTCCGAGCTGGGCCACACCGCTTCTGTGCTGGCCCGTGGCGAGTCGCTGACCGCCCACGCCCGCAGCGCTGAATACCGTATCCTGACCCAAGAGAAGGGGAACTGAGCATGAGTCGATTCTGGAGCCCCTTCGTCAAGGATTTGGTGCCTTACGTGCCGGGCGAGCAACCCAAGCTGGCCCGTCTGGTCAAGCTCAACACCAACGAAAACCCCTACGGCCCGTCGCCCAAGGCGCTGGAGGCCATGCGTGGCGAGCTGAACGACAACCTGCGCCTGTACCCGGACCCGAACGGCGACCGGTTGAAGCAGGCGGTTGCCGAGTACTACGGCGTGACACCGGCGCAAGTGTTTGTCGGCAACGGCTCGGACGAGGTGCTGGCGCACATTTTCCACGGCCTGTTCCAGCACGATGCACCGCTGTTGTTCCCGGACATCAGCTACAGCTTCTACCCGGTCTATTGCGGCCTGTACGGTATTGCCTTCGAGCAGGTGGCGCTGGACGCGCAGTTCCAGATTCGCATCGAGGACTACAACAAGCCCAACGCCGGCATCATCTTCCCCAACCCCAACGCGCCGACTGGCTGCCTGATGCCGCTGCAGGCGGTGGAGCAGTTGCTGCAGGCCAACCGTGACTCGGTGGTGGTGGTCGACGAGGCCTACATCGATTTCGGTGGCGAGACGGCCATCAGCCTGGTGGGCCGCTACGACAATCTGCTGGTTACCCAGACCCTGTCGAAGTCGCGCTCGCTGGCCGGCCTGCGCGTTGGTCTGGCGGTGGGGCACCCGGACCTGATCGAGGCGCTGGAGCGGATCAAGAACAGCTTCAACTCCTATCCGCTGGACCGTGCAGCGATCGTTGGCGCAGCGGTAGCGTTTGAAGACCGCGAATACTTCGAGGAAACCTGCCGCAAGGTCATCGACAGCCGCGAAGTGTTGGTCGGGCAGCTTGAGGCCAAGGGCTTCGAGGTACTGCCCTCGGCCGCCAACTTCATCTTCGCGCGCCACCCGCAGCAGGACGCCGGCGAGCTGGCTGCGCTTCTGCGTGAGCAGGGTGTGATCGTGCGCCACTTCAAACAGCCACGCATTGCCCAGTTCCTGCGTATTACCATCGGCACGCCAGAGATGAACCAGGCGCTGCTCGATGCGTTGAACTGATTGCATCGCCACTCAGGCTGACGCATCACCCTGTAGGAGCAGCCTTGTGCTGCGAAGAGGCCGGTAAGGCAAGAGACTTTCTTTGGCTGCAAAGGCCTCTTCGCAGCACTACAGGGCTTTTGTTAACCTTGAAATCGACGCAGGACTGCTCCTGCACGGCTTAATAGCTGCTCTCTTCAATGACAAACGCCTTGGCCGCTGGCCGGTTGCGCACCGCCGTCGGCGTGCCATCAAGCACCAGCACGTAATCGTTCTGCTTCTCCATCCCCTGCGGATCAGTCCATTGCCCGTCCCTGGCCGGTACCTGTGCAACCACTTGCCCGTTCTTCAGAATCGTCAGGTAGCCAGTGGCATTGCTGTTCCAGCGTAACCGCCCCGTGTGTTCATCGGCCCGAGCCTTGCGTACACCGGTCTTGCCCAGTAAAGGCGTGCCATCCAGTAGCCATTCCGGCTGCAGCGTCAGGCCCATGTGCCGTAGCACAGTGGGTGCCACCGAAGTCTGCGCGGGAAGGCCGTACAGGTTGTTGGGCCCAGGCATTTCCACAGGTATGCTCGGCATGGTCAGCTCCTGGTTCAATGGCTTGTTGCTGGCGATGAAGATGCTCTTTTCCTGCTCCGACGCGCTGCCATGGCCTTTTCCCCAATAGTCCCGGCCGTGGTCTGTGCTGACGATTACCAGCCAGTCTTCCTGCGGGAACATGCGACGGCGCTGATCTACCTTGTCCAACAACCGCCCGATCTGGCTGTCGGCCTTGCGTAATGCCTGCTGATAGTGCTCGCCGTAACCGTGGTCATGGCCGATCTGGTCAGGTTCGTCCAGTTGAATGAAGGTGAAGTCCGCGGGTGTGTTGCCCAGGACATGCAACGTTCGCTCGATCACTTGTTCATCCGACAAACCACTTTCGCGTACGTCGGCGCCATGGGCGTCCTCCAGCAAGAATGCCGTGTTGATGGGGGACCAGTTGACGATGCTGGAGAGGTAGGCATTGGGGAAGGCTTGGCGTAGCCGCTTGAACAGGCTGGGAAACGCCGGGTTTATGCGTTGCGAGTCGGCGTCAGACTCAACGCCGTGCTTGTTGCTCCACACGCCGGTCAGCAAGGTGGCCCAGCCGGGGCCGCTCAGGGTGCGTTGCTCGCTGGATCTGCCACTGACTCCCCCCGTGTACGCCTTACCGTAGTAAAGCCGTTGTTTCAGGTTGGTGGCGTCGCCCAACTGCAGGTATTGCTCCAGCTGCACACCGTCGAGCCCGATGAACAAGGCCTTGGGGCGGCTCGGGTGTCTGGCGGGATCGCAACCTGGCAGCATTGCCAGAAACAGCATTAACAGCAGGCTCGCTAGTCGCATGTGAATACATCCTGGAAAGTACGCCACGAGCGTTGCAACAAAGGGTTTTGTTCACAACTGGCAGAAATACCAGGTGGTTTGCGGCGTTACTCGGCATCCAGTAAGCTGTGCCAATTCATCGGATGATTGGTTGAGTGAGATGAGCACCGAGTTGACCAAGCGTTCCCTGGTCGAACTGGCCGTGGAGCGCATGCGCGAGCGCATCGTGTTGGGCGACTGGCAAGTCGGCCAGCGTTTGCCCACCGAGCCGGAACTGGCCCTTCAGCTGGGCATCAGCCGCAATACTGTGCGTGAGGCCATGCGCGTGCTGGCGTTCAGTGGCCTGGTGGAAATTCGCCAGGGCGACGGCAGCTACCTGCGCACGGCGCAGGACCCTTTGCAGGCGGTGCAGGCAATGTCCCGCTGCACCCCCGAGCAGGCGCGGGAAACCCGCCACATCCTTGAAACCGAGGCCATCGGCCTGGCGGCTTTGCGGCGCACGGATGCCGACCTGCAAGCGCTGCGCGATGCCCTGGCCGGCAGTGCCGGGCATTTCCATGGGAATGTCGATGCCTATGTGGCGTGTGACCTGGTGTTTCACCAGCGGCTGGTCGATGCCGCCCACAACCCGGCATTGAGCGAGCTGTACCGGTACTTTTCCGGTGTGGTGGCTGCCGCTCTGCAGCACAACATGGCGACCGTGCCCCGATGCCAGGCCACGTTCGATCTGCATGGGCAGATCCTCGATGCCATCGAACAACGTGATGCGGAGCGGGCCAAGCGCCTGAGCCGTACCCTCATCGAATCCTGACTCCGAGAAGGCCATGGCTGAATTCATCACCCGTAACAACCCGCACAACGAGCGGGACCTCGAAGAGCTGCTGATCGACGCTGAAGCCGACGACGAGCAGGTTCAGCAACAGCCCGTGGTGTTGCGGCGGCCCTGGCTGTTGCTGCTTGGCCTGGTGTTGGTGGCGTTGAACCTGCGCCCTGCGTTGTCGAGCATGGCGCCGGTGCTGGGGCAGGTTGCCGAAGGCCTGGGGCTGAGTGCCTCGCAGGCCGGTTTGCTGACCACCTTGCCGGTGCTGTGTCTGGGGCTGTTCGCCCCGCTGGCGCCGGTGCTGGCGCGGCGTTTTGGCAGCGAGCGAGTGATCCTGGGCATCCTCGTCACCTTGGCGCTGGGCATCGTGGTGCGAAGCGCCTTTGGGGCCATCGGGGTGTTCCTTGGCAGCCTGATGGCGGGGGCCAGCATCGGAATTATCGGCGTGCTGTTGCCGGGTATCGTCAAGCGCGACTTCCCGCAGCACGCTGGCACACTGACCGGCGTGTACACCATGGCGTTGTGCCTGGGCGCAGCGATGGCAGCCGGTGCCACCGTACCTTTGGCCCAACATTTTGACGGCAGCTGGGCGCTGGGGCTGGGCTTCTGGGTGCTGCCGGCCCTGCTGGCCATGCTGGTGTGGCTGCCGCAGGCCCGTCAGGGGCATGGCCTGCACAAGGTGGCCTATCGCGTGCGTGGCCTGTGGCGTGACCCGCTGGCCTGGCAGGTGACCCTTTACATGGGCCTGCAGTCATCGCTGGCTTACATCGTGTTCGGCTGGTTGCCATCGATCCTCATCGGTCGCGGCCTGAGCCCGACCGAGGCGGGCCTGGTGTTGTCGGGGTCGGTGATCGTGCAGCTGGTCAGCTCGCTGAGTGCGCCTTGGCTGGCCACCCGCGGCAAGGACCAGCGGCTGGCGATCGTACTGGTCATGCTGATTACCCTGGCTGGCCTGTTCGGTTGCCTGTATGCACCGGTGTCCGGGCTGTGGGGATGGGCCGTGGTGTTGGGCCTGGGGCAGGGCGGAACCTTTGCCCTGGCGCTGACCTTGATCGTGCTGCGCTCGAAAGATGCCCATGTGGCCGCGAACCTGTCGAGCATGGCCCAGGGGGTCGGTTATACCCTGGCGTCGATGGGGCCGTTTGCGGTGGGCCTGGTGCATGACCTGACCGGGGGCTGGGCGGCAGTAGGGTGGATCTTTGCTGTGCTGGGGGTAGGTGCAATCGTGTTCGGGCTGGGTGCCGGGCGAGCGTTGCATGTGCAGGTGACCAGCGAGAAGGTCTGAGCCTACTGGCGTGAGCCGCCGGGGCAGATTATCGTGCTGCTTTCGAGCCCAGGAAGGACCTGCCCCCATGAGCGACGCCAACCGCGACCTGATCACCCGCTTCTATCAGGCCTTCCAGCGCCTGGACGCCGAGGCCATGGTGGCGTGCTACAGCGACGATATCGTTTTCAGCGACCCGGTTTTCGGCACCCTGCGCGGCAAGGATGCGGGGGACATGTGGCGCATGCTCACCAGCCGCGCCAAAGACTTCACCCTGGCATTCGACAGTGTGCGTGCCGACGAGCGCAGCGGCGGCGCGCACTGGGTGGCGACCTACCTGTTCAGCCAGACCGGCCGTATTGTGGTCAACGACATCCAGGCCCGCTTTGTGATCCGCGATGGGCTGATCTGCCAGCATGACGATACCTTCGACCTGTGGCGCTGGTCGCGGCAGGCGCTGGGTGTGCCGGGTATGTTGCTGGGCTGGTCGCCACTGGTGCAGAACAAAGTACGCCTGCAGGCATTCAAGGGATTGCGCGCATTCCAGCAGGCCCAAGGTGAGTGATGCCCTTGAGACAGTTGTTGGCAAACCCTGGTATGTCTACCTGGTAAGGGCTGCCAATGGCTCGCTGTACTGCGGCATCAGTGATGACCCGCAGCGCCGGTTTACCGCGCATCAGAAAGGGCAGGGCGCGCGTTACTTCAAGACCAGCCCGGCCCAGGCGCTGGTGTATGTCGAGCAATGGCCGGACAAAGGCGAAGCGTTGCGCCAGGAGCGGTTGGTGAAGCGGCTGCGCAAATCGGCCAAGGAGGCGCTGGTGGCCTCCTTCAGCGGCCTTGGGGGTATCAGTCCTTGCGCCGCTTCAGCTGATCCACCAGGGTTGTAGGCAAGCCCTTGATGATCAGTGTGCCTGCCTCTTCGTCATACTCCACCTTGTCGCCCAGCAAGTGCGCCTCGAAGCTGATCGACAGCCCCTCGGCACGCCCGGTGAAGCGGCGGAACTGGTTGAGGGTGCGCTTGTCTGCGGGGATTTCCGGCGACAGGCCGTAATCCTTGTTGCGGATATGATCGTAGAACGCCTTTGGCCGGTCCTCGTCGATCAGGCTGGACAGTTCTTCCAGCGTTACCGGTTCGCCCATTTTGGTCTGGGTAGTGGCGTATTCGACCAGGGTCTGGGTCTTCTCGCGGGCGGACTCTTCGGGCAAGTCTTCGCTCTCGACAAAGTCACTGAAAGCCTTGAGCAGGGTGCGGGTTTCGCCCGGGCCGTCGACGCCTTCCTGGCAGCCGATGAAGTCGCGGAAATAGTCCGAAACCTTTTTGCCGTTCTTGCCCTTGATGAACGAAATGTACTGCTTGGAACTCTTGTTGTTCTTCCACTCCGACAGGTTGATGCGCGCTGCCAGGTGCAACTGGCCAAGGTCAAGGTGGCGCGAAGGGGTCACATCAAGCTCGGCGTTCACCGCCACGCCTTCACTGTGGTGCAGCAGGGCAATCGCCAGGTATTCGGTCATGCCTTGCTGGTAGTGAGCAAAAAGGGTGTGGCCGCCGGTGGACAGGTTGGACTCTTCCATCAGCTTTTGCAGGTGCTCCACTGCCACGCGGCTGAAGGCGGTAAAGTCTTTTTCTTCGTCCAGGTACTGCTTCAGCCAGCCGCTCAGCGGATACGCCCCGGACTCACCGTGGAAGAACCCCCAGGCCTTGCCTTGCTTGGCGTTGTAACTGTCGTTGAGGTCAGCCAGCAGGTTTTCGATGGCGTCGGAGGCCGCGAGTTCGGCGTCGCGGGCGTGCAGTACAGCAGGGCTGCCATCGGGCTTTTTGTCGATCAGGTGAACGATGCAATGACGGATTGGCATGGGATTCTCGGCGAGCTGCAAAAGGCGTCAAGTTTACCCTAGACACAAGGTGATGCAGTGGCCGTATGTTGGCAGATATGTCGGTTGTTCGTTTTTTGTTCAGTTTTGCGCGTTTTAGGCTAAAACCCCCGAAAAACCTGCATTAAATCGAAGTGCGCAGCGGATATTTATCCATTCCTGTGGTAGTTTTGCGCGGTCTTGCGCCCCTCGTGTGGCGCAGTGCTGGCAGCGTGCTGTCGTCGTGTCGAACCAAACGCCGATTTACGTATCTACATACGCGATTGGCGCGGCCCTCCACTGTAAGGGGCTGGCCCGATAACGTCGTAGTTCGCTGCATAACCATCGAATTTGATAGGGAAGGAACATCACCATGGCATTGACCAAAGACCAACTGATTGCCGACATCGCCGAATCGATCGCCGCGCCAAAAGCCACCGCTAAAAACGCTCTGGAGCAACTGGGCCAGATCGTTGCCGACCAGCTGGAAAACGGCGCTGAAATCACTCTGCCAGGCATCGGCAAGCTGAAAGTCTCCGAGCGTCCTGCCCGTACCGGCCGCAACCCTTCGACTGGCGCTGCCATCGAAATCGCTGCCAAGAAAGTCGTCAAGTTCGTTCCAGCCAAAGTGCTGACCGATGCTATCAACAAGTAATTGTTGAAGCGTTGACAAAAACCGCGCCTGGCTTGCCCAGGCGCGGTTTTTTCATGCCTGTGATTTACGCTGGGCGTGCCAGGCCTGGCGCGCGGCGTCGTCCTGGAAGCTCCAGGCGACCATGCGGCTCTGCTTCTGGCCCTGGCCCATTTCATTGATGCGCACCGCCTTGGCGCCTGCTTTGCGCAGCGCAGCCTCGATGCCCGGCAGGTTGCTGGCCTTGGATACCAGGCTGGTGAACCACAACACCTGCTCGGCGTATTGCACGCTTTCGCCAACCAGTTGGGTGACAAAGCGGATCTCACCGCCTTCACACCACAATTCGTTGTTCTGGCCGCCGAAGTTCAGCACCGGCAACTTGCGCTTGGGGTCCTGCTTGCCGAGGTTCTTCCACTTGCGCTGGCTGCCACGGGTGGCTTCCTCGCGCGAGGCATGGAAGGGCGGGTTGCACAGGGTCAGATCGAAGCGGTCGTCGTCCTGCAGCAAGCCGCTGAGGATATGCGCGCGGTTGGCCTGCTGGCGCAGTGTGATCGCCTTGCCCAGGCCATTGGCCTGGACGATGGCTTTGGCCGAGGCCAGGGCCACGGGGTCGATGTCCGAGCCGACAAAGCGCCAGCGGTAGTCGCTGTAGCCCAGCAGCGGGTAGATGCAGTTGGCGCCAACGCCGATATCCAGCGCACGCACCTGGGCGCCCTTGGGGATCTCACCCGCATTGTCGTCGGCCAACAAGTCGGCGGCCACGTGGATGTAGTCGGCGCGGCCGGGAATGGGCGGGCACAGGTAGTCGGCGGGGATGTCCCAGTGCTGGATGCCGTACTGGGCCTTGAGCAGGGCACGGTTGAACACCCGCACGGCTTCGGGGTTGGCGAAGTCGATGCTGGGTTTGCCGTGGGGGTTGGTGATGGTGAAGCGCGCCAGGTCAGGGTGGGCCTTGATCAGGCTGGGGAAGTCGTAACGGCCCTGGTGGCGGTTGCGCGGGTGCAGGGTGGGTTTTTCAGTCATGGTCGGATCCGGTGTTGCAGGCCGTGGGGCTGCTTTGCAGCCCTTTCGCGACACAAGGCCGCTCCTACAGGATAGCGGCGCCGTTCAAACCGGCGCCGTCCCTGTAGGAGCGGCCTTGTGCCGCGAACGAGGGCGAAGCCCTCGCTGGTCAGATCAGCATTGTCAAGTTACAGCGCTGCAATCCGCGCATGCTGCTCGGTGAAGTTGGCCAGTGCCTGTTCGGACTCGGCCAGCTTGGCGCGTTCCTTCTCGATCACGGCAGGCGGTGCCTTGTCGACAAAGGCGGCGTTGGACAGCTTGCCGCCAACACGTTGCACTTCGCCTTGCAGGCGCTGGATTTCCTTGTTCAGGCGCGCCAGCTCGGCATCCTTGTCGATCAGGCCGGCCATGGGCACCAGCACTTGCAGGTCACCGACCAGGGCAGTGGCCGACAGCGGCGCTTCGTCGGCATCGCCGAGGACGGTGAACGACTCGACCTTGGCCAGCTTCTTCAGCAACGCTTCGTTTTCCTGCAGGCGGCGCTGGTCGTCGGCGTTGGCGTTTTTCAGGAACAGCGGCAGCGGCTTGCCCGGGCCGATGTTCATCTCGGCGCGGATATTGCGCAGGCCGACCATCAGTTCCTTCAGCCACTCGATGTCGCCTTCGGCAGCCACGTCGATGCGGCTTTCATTGGCCACCGGCCACGGCTGCAGCATGATGGTCTTGCCTTCGATACCGGCCAGCGGCGCGATGCGCTGCCAGATTTCTTCGGTAATGAACGGCATGAACGGGTGCGCCAGGCGCAGCGCCACTTCCAGTACGCGCACCAGGGTGCGACGGGTGCCGCGGGCGCGCTCGACCGGGGCGTTTTCGTCCCACAGTACCGGCTTGGACAGCTCCAGGTACCAGTCGCAGTACTGGTTCCAGATGAACTCGTACAGCGCCTGGCTGGCCAGGTCGAAGCGGAACTGCTCCAGCTGGCGGGTCACTTCGGCTTCGGTGCGTTGCAGCTGCGAGATGATCCAGCGGTCAGCCAGCGACAGTTCGTAGGCTTCGCCGTTCTGGCCGCAGTCTTCGCCTTTGTCCAGCACGTAGCGGGCGGCGTTCCAGATCTTGTTGCAGAAGTTGCGGTAGCCTTCGACGCGGCCCATGTCGAACTTGATGTCGCGGCCAGTGGAGGCCAGCGAGCAGAAGGTGAAGCGCAGGGCGTCGGTGCCGTAGCTGGCGATACCTTCGGGGAACTCGGCCTTGGTCTGCTTGGCGATCTTCTCGGCAAGCTTGGGCTGCATCATGCCGCTGGTGCGTTTTTCCAGCAGGGCGTCGAGGGTAATGCCGTCGACGATGTCCAGCGGGTCGAGGACGTTGCCCTTGGACTTGGACATCTTCTGGCCCTGGCCGTCACGCACCAGGCCGTGCACGTACACGGTCTTGAACGGGACTTGCGGGGTGCCGTCTTCGTTCTTGATCAGGTGCATGGTCAGCATGATCATGCGCGCAACCCAGAAGAAGATGATGTCGAAGCCGGTTACCAGCACATCGGTGGAGTGGAACTTCTTGAGGAGCTCGGTCTGTTCCGGCCAGCCCAGGGTGGAGAAGGTCCACAGGCCCGAGCTGAACCAGGTGTCGAGTACGTCGTCGTCCTGGCGCAGGGCCACGTCGGCGCCCAGGTTGTGCTTGGCACGCACTTCGGCTTCGTCGCGGCCAACGTAGACCTGGCCGGCCTCGTCGTACCACGCCGGGATGCGGTGGCCCCACCACAGCTGGCGGCTGATGCACCAGTCCTGGATGTCACGCATCCAGGAGAAGTACATGTTCTCGTACTGCTTGGGCACGAACTGGATGCGGCCATCTTCCACAGCAGCGATGGCAGGTTCTGCCAGCGGCTTGGTGGAAACGTACCACTGGTCGGTCAGCCACGGCTCGATCACGGTGCCCGAACGGTCGCCTTTCGGCACTTTCAGGGCGTGGTCGTCGATGCTCACCAGCAGGCCTTGGGCGTCCAGGTCGGCAACGATCTGCTTGCGCGCGACGAAGCGGTCGAGGTTGGCGTATTGGGCCGGCAGGCGGGTGTCGACCTGCTCGTTGATACTGCCGTCGAGGTTGAAGGCCTGGGCGCTGGCCAGCACGAAGGCATTCTTGTCGAAGATGTTCAGCAGCGGCAGGTTGTGGCGCTTGCCGACTTCGTAGTCGTTGAAGTCGTGAGCCGGCGTGATCTTCACGCAGCCGGTGCCGAACGCGGGGTCGCAGTAGTCGTCGGCGATGATCGGGATGCGCCGGCCAACCAGCGGCAGTTCGACGAATTTGCCGATCAGTGCCTGGTAGCGTTCGTCATTGGGGTTGACCGCAACGGCCGCGTCACCCAGCAGGGTTTCCGGACGGGTGGTGGCAACCACCAGGTAGTCCAGGCCCTCGGCGGTCTTGGCGCCGTCGGCCAGCGGGTAGCGCAGGTTCCAGAGGTGGCCCTTTTCGTCGTGGTTTTCCACTTCGAGGTCGGAGATGGCCGTGTGCAGCTTGGTGTCCCAGTTGACCAGGCGCTTGCCGCGGTAGATCAGGCCGTCTTCATGCAGGCGCACGAAAGCTTCCTTGACCGCTTCGGACAGGCCGTCATCCATGGTGAAACGCTCGCGGCTCCAGTCGACCGACGAGCCCAGGCGGCGGATCTGGCGGCTGATGTTGCCACCGGACTGGTCCTTCCATTCCCAGACTTTTTCCAGGAATTTCTCGCGGCCCAGGTCATGCCGGTTCTGGCCCTTGGCCTCGAGCTGGCGCTCGACCAGCATCTGGGTGGCGATACCGGCGTGGTCGGTACCTGGCTGCCACAGGGTGTCGCGGCCTTGCATGCGGCGGAAACGGATCAGGGCATCCATGATCGCATTGTTGAACCCGTGGCCCATGTGCAGGCTGCCGGTCACGTTCGGCGGCGGGATCATGATGGTGTAGGACTCGCCTGCACCTTGTGGGGCGAAATAGTTCTCGGACTCCCAGGTGTTGTACCAGGAAGTTTCGATAGCGTGCGGCTGGTAGGTCTTATCCATGCGCGGCGGGACCCTGTGCATTTATTCGGGAAAGCCGGGAAGTATAACCAAGCTGGGGTGTTGAGGCGACAGCCGCTGCGGCTGCTTTGCAGCCCATTCGCGGCACAAGGCCGCTCCTACAGGCACCGCGATCCCTGTAGGAGCGGCCTTGTGCCGCGAATGGGCCGCAAAGCGGCCCCGGAATATCACTCGGTACGCTTGATCAACCGCTCGATCCGCGCATCCAGCCGGCGCTTGATCTCGTTCTCGATATGCGGGGTAAAGTCGTTGATCACGTCCTGCATGATCATCTGCGCCGCTGCGCGCAGCTCGCTCTCCAGATGCAGCAGGGTGTCCTGCCGGCGTGTCTGCGGGTCTTCCTCGGGCTCGACAGCGATTGGCTCGCCATCAGGCGCAGGGTTACCGGCAGGCTCTTCCAGTAGTAACGGGATCTGCTCCACCGTCTCGGTCAGCAGTGGCGGTTGCAGGTCGGCGTCGCCAAGCAGTTGGCGGATCGACTCGAGGTCATCGAGCAGATGGGCGGAGTCGGGCAAAGGGGAGGGCTTGTCCATCGTCGTCAAAGTCGCTGTAAGCGGTGGTCTTGCAGAGCATAGCCCTGTTCACGGTAGAAACGGAATCGCTCACGGGCTGATTGGCGGATGCCAGGCTCTTCCACCACGATTTCGGCCACCCGCGCGAACTGGCCGACGAAGCCCGGCACGCCGGCCCCCAGGTTGATCAGCAGGTCGCGGTGATCGCCCGCGTTGTCAGCCAGGCCAAGGGCCACGCCGGCATCGGCATGCAGCTCGGCCAGGTCGTGGGGCACGAAGGCCTCACCCTTGAAGCGCCACAAACGCAGGTCCAGCTCGCTGCGCTGTTCTTCATCCTGGCAATGCAGATAGACCCGGTGGCCGAGGCGCCAGGCCTTTTCGCACAGTTTGCAGGCGAAATCGAGCCGCGCCGACAGCGAGTCGGTGGGCAGGATGTAAAAGTCGACTTTGCTCATGGTGGTAATCGCCGGCCGGAGGTGCGCAAGGCACCACCGGCCTCACGGCGTCAGGCGCCAGCGCGGTCCAGCAGGTACTGGGTCAGCAGGGGTACCGGGCGGCCTGTGGCGCCTTTGTCCTTGCCGCCACTGATCCATGCGGTACCGGCGATGTCCATGTGCGCCCAGTTGTAGGCCTTGGCGAAGCGCGACAGGAAGCAGCCTGCGGTGATGGTGCCGGCCTTCGGCCCGCCGATGTTGCCCATGTCGGCGAACGGGCTGTCCAGCTGCTCCTGGTATTCATCGAACAGCGGCAACTGCCAGGCACGGTCGTCGGCGCGCTTGCCAGCGTCGAGCAACTGGCCCACCAGGTCGTCGTTGTTGCCCATCAGGCCGGTGGTGTGGCTGCCCAGGGCGACGATGCAGGCGCCGGTCAGGGTGGCGATGTCGATCACCGCCTGCGGCTTGAAACGCTCGGCGTAGGTCAGGGTGTCGCACAGCACCAGCCGGCCTTCGGCGTCGGTGTTGAGGATTTCGACGGTCTGGCCGCTCATGGTGGTGACGATGTCACCCGGGCGGGTGGCGCCGCCGCTCGGCATGTTCTCGGCACAGGCCAGCAGGCACACCAGGTTGACCGGCAGTTGCAGTTCGAGCACCGCACGCAGGGTGCCGAACACGCTGGCAGCACCGCACATGTCGTACTTCATTTCGTCCATGCCGGCGCCTGGCTTGAGGCTGATGCCGCCGGTATCGAAGGTGATGCCCTTGCCCACCAGCACGAACGGCTTGTCAGCCTTTTTGCCGCCCTGATAGTTGAGCACGATCAGGCGGGGTGGCTGGTCGCTGCCCTGGCCCACGGCGTAGAACGCGCCCATGCCCAGGTCCTTGATCTTCTTCTCGTCCAGCACCTCGACCTTCAGCGCCTTGTGCGCCTTGCCCAGCTCCTTGGCCTGTTCGGCGAGGAAGCTTGGGTGGCACAGGTTGGGCGGCAGGTTGCCCAGGTCGCGGGTGAAGGCCATGCCGGTGGCAATGGCGCTGGCGTGCTTGACGGCGCGCTCGACCTCGGCCTGGCCGGCCTTGTCGGCCAGCACGGTGACTTTTTTCAGGGCGCGCGGCTCGACCTTCTGGCTTTTGAAACGGTCGAACACGTACTCGCCGTCGAGCAGGGTTTCGGCCAGCAGGCGGTATTTGCCGTAATGTGCATCGCGGTTGTTGATGGCGACGTCGTCCAGGGCAAGCACTGCATCGGCCCCATTCAGGCCCTTGAGCACGCCGGCCACGCTGGCGACCAGTTTGCGCCAGGCGCGGTCGCCCAGGGCTTCTTCCTTGCCACTGCCTACCAGCAGTACGCGCTCAGCCTTCAGGCCCTGCAGGTTCTGCAGCAGCAGGGTCTGGCCTGGCTTGCC
Organism: Pseudomonas sp. SAS7; assembly: GCF_052112345.1. Taxonomy (NCBI): domain Bacteria; kingdom Pseudomonadati; phylum Pseudomonadota; class Gammaproteobacteria; order Pseudomonadales; family Pseudomonadaceae; genus Pseudomonas; species Pseudomonas sp. SAS7. The sequence goes on from NZ_JBEGGO010000010.1 coordinate 27,515, forward strand.
TGCCAGGTCACCGCGTTTGAGCACGGCGCTGATGGCACCTTCGCTGGCCAGATCGACTGCCTTGGCAACCGCGCCAAGCTTGCGGCCTTCACCCACCGGAATGACCAGGGTGGCGGTTTTTACGGATGCAGCAGCTACGCTTTTTACAACCAGTTCCATGTCAGGGTCCCCGAATGATCGATACAAATGGCGCTGTGTGTTCCAGCGCTCTGGACGGGCCTGGCGGCGTAGTCGCGCGCCAGCGGAAAAGCTGCCAGTTTGAGCCTGCGGCAAGCGTGCTGACAACCCCGTTATGCGCCTTCATGCGCGGCCAAGTGACAGGCGCGGTCAATCACAGGATAATGCGCGCACTTTACATGGAGGTTCGCCTTTGGCGAACCGGCATTGGTCTTGGCTGTACTAAGTCATTGTTTGGCGCCATTGCATGGCAGTCCGCCCTGACAACCCAGGAGTGTCTGGTTTGATCGTCTTTCGTTATCTGTCCCGCGAGGTCCTGGTGACCTTGAGCGCCGTCAGCGCTGTGCTGCTGGTGATCATCATGAGCGGGCGCTTCATCAAGTATCTGGCCCAGGCGGCCCAGGGCGTGCTCGACCCGGGTGTGCTGTTTCTGATCATGGGCTTTCGGCTGCCGGGTTTCCTGCAACTGATCCTGCCTCTGGGGCTGTTCCTCGGCATTTTGCTGGCTTACGGGCGGCTGTACCTGGAAAGCGAGATGACCGTGCTGTCCGCAACCGGTATGAGCCAGCAGCGCCTGTTGGGGCTGACCATGGCGCCGGCGGCCCTGGTCGCCCTGCTGGTGGCCTGGCTGAGCCTGAGCCTGGCACCTCTGGGCGTGGCCCAGGTGCAGCAGATCATCGCCCAGCAGGACACGCTGACCGAGTTCGACACCTTGGTGCCGGGCCGCTTCCAGACCTTGCGTGATGGCTCGCGGGTCACCTACACCGAGCAGCTGTCTGACGACCGCGTCAACCTGGCCGGGGTGTTCATCTCCGAGAAGCGCTTCAACCAGGACAAGACCAAGGACCGCGCCCCGTCGGTATTGGTCGCTGAAAAAGGTCACCAGGAAATCCAGGCCGACGGCAACCGCTACCTGGTGCTGGAAAACGGCTATCGCTATGACGGTAACCCGGGCCAGGCCGATTATCGTGCGATCAAGTACGACACTTATGGTGTGCTGCTGCCCAAACCGGAAGTGGCCGAGGAAGTGACCGAGCGCGAAGCCATCCCCACCTCCGAGCTGATCGGCAAGGAGGGCCTGCGAGAGCGCGCCGAGTTGCAGTGGCGGCTGTCGCTGCCGATTCTGGTATTCGTCGTTACCCTGCTGGCAGTGCCGCTGTCCCGGGTCAACCCCCGTCAGGGGCGCTTCCTCAAGCTGCTACCGGCAATTCTCTTGTACATGGCCTACCTGACAATGCTGATTTCCGTACGTGGCGCCCTCGAGAAGGGCAAATTGCCGATTGGCCTGGGCATGTGGTGGGTCCACGGCCTGTTCCTGTTGATCGGCCTCGGCCTGTTGTACTGGGAACCGATGCGCCTCAAGCGCGCCGCCCGTCGTGCGGAGGTGGCCCATGGGTAAGCTGGACCGCTACATCGGCCAGAGCGTGCTGCTGGCCATCCTGGCCGTGCTGGGCATCATTCTCGGCCTGGCCTCGCTATTCGCCTTCATCGACGAGATGGGCGACTTGAGTGACACCTACACGGTGATGGAGGCGGGCAACTTCGTCCTGCTCACCGCACCTCGGCGGCTGTACGACATGCTGCCGATGGCCGCCTTGATCGGTTGCCTGATCGGCCTGGGTAGCCTGGCCAGCAGCAGCGAACTGACCATCATGCGTGCGGCCGGGGTGTCCATCGGCCGCATTGTCTGGGCGGTGATGAAGCCGATGCTGGTGCTGATGCTGGTTGGCCTGCTGATTGGCGAATACGTGGCACCTGTGACCGAGAACAAAGCCCAGGCTGACCGTTCCCTGGCCCAGGGCGGTGGTGAGGCGCAGAGCTCCAAGCGCGGTATGTGGCACCGCCAGGGGGAGGAGTACGTGCACATCAACGCCGTGCAGCCCAACGGCCTGCTGCTGGGGGTGACCCGCTACCGCTTCGACAACGAGCGCAAGATCGTCACTTCGAGCTTCGCTCGCCGCGCGCAGTACCAGACCGACCACTGGTTGCTTGCCGACGTGCGTACCACCTACTTCCGTGGCGACCACACCGAAGTGGTCAACGCGCCGCAGGAGCGCTGGGACGTTTCGCTCACGCCCGAACTGCTCAATACCGTGATCCTGGCGCCGGAGTCGTTGTCCATTACCGGGTTGTGGGACTACATTCACTACCTGTCCGACCAGGGCTTGAACAACGCCCGGTACTGGTTGGCGTTCTGGAGCAAGGTGCTGCAGCCGATGGTCACCGCAGCGCTGGTGCTGATGGCGATTTCCTTCATCTTCGGCCCACTGCGCTCGGTAACCCTTGGCCAGCGCGTGTTCACAGGTGTGCTGGTGGGTTTCGTGTTCCGCATCGCCCAGGACCTGCTGGGGCCATCCAGCCAGGTGTTCGGCTTCCCGCCGCTGCTGGCGGTGGTGATCCCGGCGGGGATCTGCGCCCTCGCCGGTGTCTGGCTGTTGCGTCGGGCAGGATAGTGGCCTGAGTTGTACAAAAAAGCCGACCTCAGTGTCGGCTTTTTCATGGGTGTTGCCTGTTCAGGCCTCTTCGCGGGTAAACCCGCTCCCACAGGAATCACATAGGGTTCGAATCCTGTGCTGTACCTGTGGGAGCGGGTTTGCCCGCGAAGAGGCCAGCACAGGCAGCACAACGCTCGGATCATTTCTTCTGCTTCGGTACCCGCACCAGCTGGCTTTCCGAATAGATGTCATGCCAGCCACGCTTGCGCTTGTCGATCAACACCCAGAAAAAACCCAGCCCCAGACACAGCCATGAGGCAATCGATACCACGAAGCGCAATAACGCCTGCCACAGGCTGATGGCTGAGCCATCGGCATTCTGCACCCGCACGCCCCACACCTGCATGCCCAGCGTCTGCCCGCCATGGGTCCAGAACTTGGCAAAGAAGCCGAACAAGGCGAACAGCAGTACCGTCGACAGCAGCGGGTCGCCATCCAGCGCGCCGGCTTCGGTCAGCTCACGCATGCGCGCTTCGCCGATGATCGCCATCTGGATCAGCTTGTAGGCACCGGCAGTCACGATCAGTAGCGCAGTACAAAGCAGGAAGTCGTAGAACATCGCGGCCAGTCGCCGGCCCAGGCCAGCGGCGGGGAAGTCGCCCTGAGGGATAAGGTGGGGCTTGCGCATCGCTCGGCAACTCCAGGGGGAAAAGCTCATTCTATGGAATTGCAAGCAAAAAAAAGCCCCTGCGCGTCAACGCAGGGGCTCTTTTTTAGAAGTATCAGGCTTCAGCCTGGACTTCGTCAGCCTGCATGCCTTTTTGGCCTTGCACAGCAACGAAGGTCACTTTCTGGCCTTCTTTCAGGCTCTTGAAGCCGTTGCCCTGGATGGCGCGGAAGTGCACGAACAGATCCGGACCGCTCTCTGGGGTGATGAAACCGTAACCTTTTTCGTCATTGAACCACTTGACGGTACCGTTCTGACGCTCAGCCATTGTCTTATTTCCTATGAAACTTAATTTTTGATGACAGTTTCTTCTGCATTGTTTGTGAGCAAAAGATTACTGGGCTGGGTTGCAGGAAAGTAAGAGACGTCGAACGGGTTGTAGCAGATTGCGGCTACTGGCCCAGGTCACGAACTGTTGCGACCCATGCAAACACAGTGCAGTGACTCTACGCCAACTCCCGAGCGAAAAACAAGCCCTTGCTCGCAGGGAAAATCGACCGTTTGCCGATAACCGACCGGATTGTCGGAAACGGCATGGCGCCTGGCCTGGCGCCATGTTCAAAAGTTATTGGGCAGGTTCGAAATCGAATATTCAAACCTGACCACAACCTTCACAAAACAGTTTCAGCCACGGTAGTAACGTTGCGCCACGAAAGGCATTTTGCTGACTTTCAAGGCAACCTTCTTGCTGCGCACCACTGCAAACAGTGCGGTGTCGAGTGCAGCATGTTCACTATCGACATAACCCATTGCGACGGGGGCGCCGAGTGTCGGGCCGAAGCCACCGCTGCACACTTTGCCCACCGGTTTATCGTTGGCATCGACAATATCGGCGCCTTCACGTACTGGCGTGCGCTCTTGTGGCAACAGGCCAACACGTTTGCGCGCCACTCCGTCGCGCTGGTGGGCGAAGATCTCTTCGGCGCCGGGGAAGCCGGCCGCACGTGCACCGTCGGCACGGCGCACCTTGGATATCGCCCACAGCAGGCTGGCTTCGATCGGGGTGGTCTCGGTATTCATGTCATGGCCATACAGGCACAGGCCGGCTTCCAGGCGCAGCGAGTCGCGTGCGCCCAGGCCGATAGGCTGTACTTCGGGCTCGGCCAGCAGGCGGCGGGCCAAGGCTTCTGCGGCCAGGACCGGTACCGAAATTTCGTAGCCGTCTTCGCCGGTGTAGCCCGAGCGGCTGACGAAGCAGTCTTCACCCAGCAGTTTTACCGGGCGGAACTGCATGAAGGTCATGCCGGCCACTTCTGGGGCCAGGCGCTCCAGCACCTTGACCGCTGCCGGCCCTTGCAGGGCCAGCAGGGCACGTTGTTCGAACAGCGGCTGCACCTCGCAACGGCTACCGATGTGCGCTTGCAAGTGGGCCAGGTCCTGGTCCTTGCAGGCGGCGTTGACTACCAGGAACAGGCTGTCGTCGCCCAGATTGGCAACCATCAGGTCGTCGAGGATGCCACCCTGTTCATTGGTGAACATGGCATAGCGCTGCATGCCCACCGGCAGGTCGATGATATCCACCGGCACCAGGCTTTCCAGGGCCTTGGCGGCATCGGCACCGCGCAGGATGATCTGGCCCATGTGCGAGACATCGAACAGGCCGGCCTGCTCCCGGGTGTGCAAATGCTCCTTGAGCACCCCCAGCGGGTACTGCACCGGCATGTCGTAGCCGGCGAACGGCACCATGCGCGCACCCAGTTCCAGGTGCAGGGCATGCAGTGGGGTCTTGAGCAATGTTTCGGACATCGGTGACTCCTTGGTTTTATTGTTGGGTCAACATTCGATGATGTTGACGGCAAGACCGCCGCGGGCGGTCTCCTTGTATTTGCTTTTCATGTCGGCGCCGGTCTGGCGCATGGTGCGGATGACCTTGTCGAGCGACACGAAGTGCTGGCCGTCGCCGCGCAAGGCCATGCGCACCGCGTTGATGGCCTTCACCGAGCCCATGGCATTGCGCTCGATGCAGGGCACCTGGACCAACCCGCCGATCGGGTCGCAGGTCAGGCCCAGGTTGTGTTCCATGCCGATTTCGGCAGCGTTCTCCACCTGTTGCACGCTGCCACCCATCACTTCGCACAGCGCCCCGGCGGCCATGGAACAAGCCACACCGACCTCGCCCTGGCAGCCCACTTCGGCGCCGGAGATGGAGGCGTTCTCCTTGTACAGGATGCCGATCGCCGCGGCGGTGAGCAGAAAACGCACCACCCCGTCGTCGCTGGCGCCCGGCACGAAGCGCATGTAGTAGTGCAGCACCGCCGGGACGATGCCCGCCGCGCCGTTGGTGGGTGCGGTAACCACACGCCCGCCATTGGCGTTTTCCTCGTTCACTGCCAGGGCGTAGAGGTTGACCCAGTCCAGCACCGACAGCGCATCGCGCAGGCTGGCCTCCGGATGGCGGCTCAGCTGGCGATACAGGGCTGGTGCCCGCCGCTTGACCTTGAGCCCGCCCGGCAAAATACCTTCATGCTGGCAGCCCGCTTCGACGCAATCCTGCATCACCTGCCAGATACGCAGCAGCCCGGCGCGGGTTTCTACCTCCGGGCGCCAGGCGGCCTCGTTGGCCAGCATCACCTGGCTGACTGACAGGTTGTGCGTGGTGCAGTGGCCAAGCAGTTCCTTGGCGGTCTTGAACGGGTAGGGCAGCACGGTGCTGTCCTCAATGATACGGTCGTGGCCGGCGGCATCCTCGTCGACCACGAAACCACCGCCCACCGAGTAGTATTCGCGGCTGCGGATTTGCAGGCCGGCGTCGTCGAAGGCGCGGAAAATCATGCCGTTGGGGTGGTAGTCCAGCGGCTTGCGGATCATTGCCAGGTGCTGCTTTTCGATGAACGCAATGCGCTGTTCGCCCAGCAGGTTGATGTGGCCGCTGTCGCGGATGGCCTGCAGGCGGCCGGGGATGGCGTCGGTGTCGACGGTGTCGGGGTGTTCACCTTCAAGGCCTAGCAGCACGGCCTTGTCGCTGCCGTGGCCCTTGCCGGTGGCGCCCAGCGAGCCATACAGCTCGGCCTTGACGCTGGCGGTGCGGGTGAGCAGGTCATCACGGCGCAGCCCTTCGGCGAACCGCGCGGCGGCGCGCATCGGGCCGACCGTGTGGGAGCTGGAGGGGCCGATGCCGATCTTGAACAGGTCGAAGACGCTCAGTGACATGGTGGTTCCTCCAGCCAGGAAAATTAGGCGGACGGTGAACCCTGTGGGAGCGGGCGTGCCCGCGAATGCGTCGGTGAAGTCATCATCGCATTCGCGGGCGCGCCCGCTCCCACAGAGGTCCACACCTCAAGTCAGGTAGCGGGCCTGAGCGCAATCAGGCGTCCTGATAGCTCTCGATCGACGGGCAGGCGCACACCAGGTTGCGGTCGCCGAACACGTTGTCGACCCGGCCGACCGGCGGCCAGTACTTGCTTTCCACCAGGCTTGGCAGCGGGTAGACCGCCTGTTCGCGGCTGTAGCCGTGGGCCCATTCGCCAACCAGCTCGGCCGCAGTGTGCGGGGCGTTTTTCAGCGGGTTGTCGTCCTTGTCCAAGGTTCCGCTCTCGACCGCACGGATTTCCTCGCGGATCTGGATCATCGCGTCGCAGAAGCGGTCCAGTTCTTCCTTGGACTCGCTTTCGGTCGGTTCGATCATCAGCGTGCCGGCCACCGGGAAGGACATGGTCGGGGCGTGGAAGCCGAAGTCGATCAGGCGCTTGGCCACGTCGTCAACGCTGATGCCGCTGGTGTCTTTCAGCGGACGCAGGTCGAGGATGCACTCGTGGGCCACCAGACCATTGCCACCGGTATACAGAACAGGATAGTGCTCTTCCAGGCGGCGGGCGATGTAGTTGGCGTTGAGGATCGCCATCTGCGAGGCACGCTTGAGGCCGGCACCGCCCATCATGCGGATGTACATCCAGGTGATCGGCAGGATGCTGGCGCTGCCGAACGGTGCGGCGCACACCGCCCCTTCGGTGTTTTCCAGCTGCGCATGGCCTGGCAGGAACGGCGCCAGGTGCGACTTGACGCCAATCGGGCCAACGCCCGGGCCGCCGCCACCGTGGGGGATGCAGAAGGTCTTGTGCAGGTTCAGGTGGGACACGTCGCCGCCGAACTTGCCCGGGGCGCACAGGCCGACCATGGCGTTCATGTTGGCGCCGTCGATGTACACCTGGCCACCGTTGTCGTGGATGATCGCGCAGATTTCGCCGATCGCTTCCTCGAACACACCGTGGGTCGACGGGTAGGTGATCATGATCGCGGCCAGGCGCTCGCGGTGCTCGATAGCCTTGGCGCGCAGGTCCTCGACATCGACGTTGCCGCGGGCGTCGCAGGCGGTGACAACGACACGCATGCCTGCCATGTGTGCGGTGGCCGGGTTGGTGCCGTGGGCCGACGACGGGATCAGGCAGATGTCGCGGTGGCTTTCGCCACGGCTGCGGTGGTAGGCGCGGATGGCCAGCAGGCCTGCGTACTCGCCTTGGGAGCCGGCGTTGGGCTGCAGCGACACGGCGTCATAGCCGGTGGCGGCGCACAGCATGGCCTCCAGCTCGGTGGTCATCTGCAGGTAGCCCTGGCTTTGCGCGGCCGGGGCGAACGGGTGCAGGTTGCCGAACTCGGCCCAGGTGACCGGGATCATTTCACTGGCCGCGTTCAGCTTCATGGTGCACGAGCCCAGCGGGATCATGCTGCGGTCCAGCGCCAGGTCCTTGTCGGCCAGGCGGCGCAGGTAGCGCATCAGCTCGGTTTCGCTGTGGTAACGGTTGAACACCGGGTGTTCGAGGATGGCCGACTGGCGCAGCAGGGCGGCAGGCAGCAGCGAACCGGTGCTGGCGGCCAGGGCGGCGAAGTCAGGCTGGGCCTTGGCGTCGCCGAACAGCTGCCACAGGGATTCAACGTCAGCCTGGCTGCTGGTTTCGTCCAGCGACAGGCCCACGTGGGCGGCATCGACCTGGCGCAGGTTGATGCCCTGGGCGCGTGCCTTGTCATGCAGGGTTGCGGTGGCGGTGCCAGTGGCCAGGGTCAGGGTGTCGAAGGCGCTGGCGCCCACTACCTGTACCCCCAGCGTCTTCAGGCCGGCGGCCAGGATCGCGGTCAGTGCATGGGTGCGTTCGGCAATGCGCTTGAGGCCGGCCGGGCCGTGGTAAACGGCGAACATGCTGGCGATGTTGGCCAGCAGCACCTGGGCGGTGCAGATGTTGCTGGTGGCCTTTTCGCGGCGGATGTGCTGCTCGCGGGTCTGCATGGCCAGGCGCAGGGCGGTTTTGCCGAAGCGGTCGATCGATACGCCGACCAGGCGGCCCGGCATGTCGCGCTTGAACGCGTCACGGGTGGCGAAGTAAGCCGCGTGCGGGCCACCGAAGCCCAGTGGTACGCCAAAACGCTGGGCGCTGCCGATGGCCACGTCGGCGTCGAATTCGCCCGGTGGGGTCAGCAGGGTCAGGGCCAGCAGGTCGGCCGCGACGGCGACCAGCGCGTTGGCGGCGTGGAAGCGCTGTACCACTTCACGGTAGTCGAACACTTCACCGTTGCTGGCGGGGTATTGCAGCAGGGCGCCGAAGAAGGCGCTTACATCGCCCAGCTCGCGCTCGTCGCCAACCACCACCTCGATACCCAGCGGCTCGGCACGGGTGCGCAGTACGTCGAGGGTTTGCGGGTGGCAGTGCACAGAGGCGAAGAAGGCATGGCTGGCCTTGTTCTTCGACAGGCGCTTGCAGAAGGTCATGGCCTCGGCCGCCGCTGTGGCTTCGTCGAGCAGGGAGGCGTTGGCGATGGGCAGGCCGGTCAGGTCGCTGATCAGGGTCTGGAAGTTCAGCAGCGCTTCCAGGCGGCCTTGGGAAATTTCTGGCTGGTACGGGGTGTAGGCGGTGTACCAGGCCGGGTTTTCCAGCAGGTTGCGCAGGATCGGCGCCGGGGTGTGGGTGTTGTAGTAGCCCTGGCCGATGTAGCTTTTGAACAGCTGGTTCTTGCCGGCGATGGCCTTGAGCGCGGCGAGCGCGTCGGCTTCGCTCTGGCCGTCGTGGGAGCCCAGTACGCTGGTGCCCTTGATGCTGTCGGGGATGACTGCGGCGGTCATGGCGTCCAGCGAGTCGAAGCCCAGGGCGGCGAGCATGGCCTGCTCGTCAGCGGCGCGCGGGCCGATGTGACGGGCGATGAATTCGTTGGCGGTGCCGAGGTTGATGGTCATGGCGGGATTCCTCAAGCGTCGTCGTTGGCTTTGATCAGGCGGTCGTAGGCGTCCTGGTCGAGCAGGGCGGTGACTTCGCTCATGTCGGCCGGGTTGAAGCGGAAGAACCAGCCTTCACCCATCGGGTCTTCGTTGACCAGTTCCGGGCTGCTTTCGAGCTGGCCGTTGACCTCGACCACTTCGCCGGTCAGTGGCATGTACACGCCGCTGGCGGCCTTGACCGACTCGACGGTGGACGCTTCGCTACCTTTCTCATACTGCTGCAACTCGGGCAGTTGCACGAAAACCACATCGCCAAGGGCGTTCTGGGCGTAGGCGGTGATGCCCACGGTGACGCTGCCATCGGCTTCGACGCGCAGCCATTCGTGATCTTCAGTGAAACGCAACTCGCTCATGGGGAATCCTCGGGAAGCAGGGCGTTGGGCGCGGTGGCTCCGCGCTCTTGGGGTGGGATTCCCTAAGCAACAATGCGGCCAATAACAAAAAATCCTTTTAAATCAGATATTTATATAATGAATGCAATACATTTGTCATTTTTGTGGAATGAAAACGCTACAGTTGGCGAGGAGGAGGAAAGGGTTTTGGGATCAAACCCTTGTGCAGGCGCATTCGTATGCGTGTGTATCGATTTCAATCCGATGTATTGAAATCGATACAGCTGGGGTGGTGTCGGGATTCAACCGCCAGTAAGGAAGGGCAATGCCAAGTACAGCTTGATCACGATCACATTGATGATGTCGATAAAGAACGCGCCCACCATCGGCACCACCAGGAAGGCAATGTGCGAGGCGCCGTAGCGCTGGGTCACCGCCTGCATGTTGGCGATGGCCGTCGGCGTTGCCCCCAGGCCGAATCCGCAATGCCCGGCGGCCAGCACTGCCGCATCGTAGTTGCGGCCCATTACCCTGAACGTCACGAAAATCGCGAACAGCGCCATGACCAGTGTTTGCGCGGCCAGCAAGATAAAGAAGGGTAAGGCGAGTGCGGCCAGGTCCCACAACTTCAACGACATCAAGGCAATGGCCAGGAACAGCGACAAACTGACATTGCCCAGTACCGAGATTTCACGTTCGAACACGTGATAAAAGCCGAATGCGGAAAGGCCGTTGCGTAACAATACGCCGACGAACAACACACACACGAAAGTCGGTAATTCAAATGCAGTACCTTTCAACAAACCGTTAAGCAAAGTGCCCGCCAGCAAGCTGACGGCAATCAGTGCCAAGGTTTCGATAAATGAAAATGATGTAATCAGGCGCTCTTTGTTCGGCTGTTCAAAGCCTTTTGGCAGTTGGGGTACTTCTTCTTCGACGCCATGGGTCTTTACCCGCTTGATCAGCAGCCTGGCGACCGGGCCACCAATCAGACCGCCCAGCACCAGGCCGAACGTGGCAGAGGCCATCGCCAGTTCGGAAGCTGAAGCCAGGCCAAACTTCTCGGTAAAAGTCGCGCCCCAGGCGGCGCCGGTGCCATGGCCACCCGACAGGGTGATTGAACCGGCCAGCAGGCCCATCAAGGGGTCTAGCCCCAATGCCGTTGCCAGGCCGATGCCCATGGCGTTCTGCACCAGCAGCAAGCCAGTCACCACCAGCAGGAACACGGCGACCACACGTCCGCCTTTCTTCAGGCTGGCGAAGTCTGCACTTAAACCGATGGTGGCGAAGAACGCCAGCATCAACGGTGTTTGCAACGAGGTATCAAATTGGACGTGGACATCGAAGCTGCGCAATGCCAGGAGCGACAAGGCAACGACCAGACCGCCTGCAACGGGTTCCGGAATATTGTAAACGCGCAGGAAACCAATGCGTGCGACCAGTCCGCGCCCCAGTAGCAGTACTAAAGAGGCGGCTACAAGTGTCCCGTAAAAATCGAGTTCAAACATCAGGGTACTCTTCGTTCAAGGTGACATGCGAAATTACGATGTCACCATTCTACGGCGAGCACTCCAGTCAATTGCGGCTACGCGGCTAGGAAAAGTCTGAATGAATTGTCGGATTTGACGACGACTATCAAGGTTTTCCGGGTATTCCATATTTGCGCAGGCGTTGTGCAATAGCGGTATGCGAAGTTTGCAGGCGCCCGGCCAGTTGCCGTGTCGAGGGATAACTGACATAGAGACGCTGCAACAGTTCACGCTCGAAATCACCCACGGCCTGTTCCAGGCTGGCCACTTCACCGTCCTGCCCGCGGGCTACCGAGGTGCCGGCGATGTCCAGGTCGCCGATATCCACCAGGTTGCCCTCGCAGATGGCCGCAGCGCGGAAAATCACGTTCTGTAGCTGGCGCACGTTGCCCGGCCAAGGGTTGGCCAGCAGTGCAGAGTGGGTGGCGGGGGTCAGCCGGCAGGCTGGGCGTTGGATCTGTGTGCAGGCTTGCTGCATGAAGAAGTGCGCCAGCATCAGGATGTCCTGGCCCCTGTCGCGCAGGGGCGGTACCTGCAGGTTGAGTACGTTGAGGCGGTAGAACAGGTCTTCGCGGAAGCTGCCTTCGGCAACCATGCGCTCCAGGTCGCGGTGGGTGGCGCTGATGATGCGCACATCCACCTTTACTTCGCGGTCGCCGCCCACCCGACGGAAGCTGCCATCGCTTAGAAAACGCAGCAGCTTGGCCTGCAAATACGGTGACATTTCGCCAATTTCATCAAGGAACACTGTGCCCTGGTTGGCCAGCTCCATCAGCCCGGGCTTGCCACCGCGTTGCGCGCCGGTGAAGGCGCCAGGGGCGTAACCGAACAACTCGCTCTCGGCCAGGCTCTCGGGCAGTGCGGCGCAGTTCAGGGCCAGGAACGGTGCCGCATGGCGGCTACTGATGGCGTGGCAGGCGCGGGCTACCAGCTCTTTGCCGGTGCCGGTTTCGCCATGCACCAGCAGCGGTGCATCGAGCGCCGCCACGCGCAGGGCGCGGGCCTTGAGGGTGCGGATGGCGGGCGACTCGCCGAGCAGGGCATCGAAGCCTTCGGCATGGTCGTGGTGCAGCGCCGACAGGCGTTCGCCCATGCGCGTTGGGGGGTACAGCGTCAGCAGGCCACCGGCGTTGGTGATCGGCATGGCGTCCAGCAGCAGGCTCTGGCCGTTGAGCTGCATCTCGCGCATGGGCAGGTGGAAGTTGTTGTCCAAAAGCGCCTGCAGCAGCGCGGGGGCGCCGAACAGTTCACCCACGGAGCGCCCGGCCGATTCGCGGCCGCACAGGGCGATCAGCGCCGGGTTGGCCAGCAGCACCAAGCCTGCGCTGTCCACCGCCAGCACCGGATCGCTCATCGCTGCCAGCAGGGCGTCGAGCTGCAGGTGGCGGCGCTGGCCGGGCAGGATGTCGACCACGTCCACCGATTGCACGCCCTGCACCTCGAACAGCGCGTCGTGCAGTTCTTCGAGCACGGCGGGGCTGAGGGTGGGGGCGTCGATGTAGACGTTCGGCGGGACCATCTCCACGGCGTCCAGGTTGAGGTTGCGGGCACCGAGCAGGGCGAGGACTTCCTGGGTGATGCCGACGCGGTCGATGAAGCTGACGTGGATGCGCATGGGAACGGGCAAAGTGGTGGCCGGTGAGGGCGGTAGTATGCCTCAACATTGCCGGGGCCGCTGTGCGGCCCTATCGCGACACAAAGTTTACGCATTCTCCTGTAGGAGCGGCCTTGTGCCGCGAATGGGCTGCAAAGCAGCCCCAAAATTCTGAGATCACTCCAGATGTTCAGGCTTGATCGAGTCGCCCGACTTCACATCCAGTTTGGCGCGGATATCTTCGAACATCGCGTCGTAGATCTTGTGCGGTGAGCTGAGGGTTTCGAATTTCTTGGGGGGTGCAAGTTGAGCCTGGGCCCTGCGGCTCAGCTCCATCAAAAAGCTGGGTAGTACCCGATCTTTGGGTAGAAAGAACTTTTCATCAACCGTCTTGCCTTCGATGCTGCCATGCATATGGAACTGTATGCCGCGGCCTTCCTTGGGATCTTGCGTCGCTTCGTACTCGATGTTGAGGTCGTAACTGTGGTCGGCGCTGTTCAGCGCAGTGCGCTCGATATGCACGTGACCGGATCGAAACTGAGCCATGGCGAATCCTCCCGGAGGTCGAAAATGGCGGGCACTTGGCACCCGCCAACTGCATTCAACGGTAGCTGATCCCAGGCTTCGCGGTGGAAACCCGTGTGCCGGCAGTACCTTTGACAATGTCTTCAATGTTCTCCAGCGAACTGATCACCGCTACCTTGCCGGTGTTGCGGGCAAAGTCACTGGCAGCTTGCACCTTCGGCCCCATGGAGCCTGCAGCGAAGCCGAGGCGCTCGAGTTCGTCCGGATGGGCCTGGGCAATGGCTTTTTGCGTGGGCTTGCCCCAGTCAATGTAGGCCGCGTCGACGTCGGTGGCGATAATCAGAAGGTCGGCTTCCAGTTGCTCGGCCAGCAGCGCAGAGCACAGGTCCTTGTCGATGACCGCTTCGATGCCCTTGAGCTTGCGGTTTTCATCGTACATGGTGGGTATGCCGCCACCGCCTGCGCAAATCACGATGCTTTTCTTTTCCAGCAGCCACTTGATCGGGCGGATTTCAAAGATGCGCTTGGGTTTCGGGCTGGCCACCACACGGCGGTACTTGTCGCCATCGGCCTTGACCACCCAGCCTTTCTCCTTGGCCAGGCGCTCGGCCTCTTCCTTGCTGTAGACCGGGCCGATGAACTTGGTCGGGTCCTTGAAGGCGGGGTCGTTGGCGTCCACTTCCACCTGTGTCAGCAGGGTGGCAAACGGCACCTCGAAATCCAGCAGGTTGCCCAGTTCCTGTTCGATCATGTAGCCGATCATGCCTTCGGTTTCGGCACCCAGGACGTCCAGTGGGTAGGCCTCATCAGGCTTGTAGGACAGGGCCTGAAGCGACAGCAGGCCGACTTGCGGACCGTTGCCGTGGGCGATGACCAGTTCGTTGCCAGGGTGAATCTTGGCGATCTGTTCGGTGGCGGTGCGGATATTGGCGCGCTGGTTGTCAGCGGTCATGGGCTCGCCGCGACGCAGCAGGGCGTTGCCGCCCAATGCAACAACGATACGCATGGGGAATGTCCTTTACGCAGATGGGGTGAGCACCCCGGTCCTATGTGGGAGCTGGCTTGCCGGCGATCACCGGCGAAGCCGGTGCCATGCACCGGGTTGCCTGCATCGCCGGCAAGCCAGCTCCCACAGGAGCGGGGTGGTTGTCAGAGGTCAGCCAGGGTCGACACCAGGATCGCCTTGATGGTGTGCATGCGGTTTTCCGCCTGCTCGAAGGCGATGCAGGCCGGCGACTCGAACACGTCGTCAGTCACTTCGATGCCGTTAGCCAGGTCCGGGTACTGTTCGGCAATCTGCTTGCCTACCTTGGTATCGGAGTTGTGGAACGCCGGCAGGCAGTGCATGAACTTGGTCCGTGGGTTGCCGGTGGACTTCATCAGCTGAGCATTCACCTGGTACGGCTTGAGTTGCTTGATGCGCTCACCCCAGGCCTCGATTGGCTCACCCATCGATACCCACACGTCGGTGTGGACAAAGTCCACGCCCTTGACAGCAGCCACCGGGTCTTCGGTTAGAGTGATGCGCGCGCCGCTTTCCTCAGCGTATTTCTTGCAGCGCTCGACCAGGTCGTCATGTGGCCACAATGCCTTGGGGGCAGCGATGCGCACGTCCATGCCGAGCTTGGCGCCAATCAGCAGCAGCGAGTTACCCATGTTGTTGCGGGCGTCGCCCAGGTAGGCGTAGCTGATGTCATGCAGCGGCTTGTCGCTGTGCTCGCGCATGGTCAGCACGTCAGCGATCATCTGGGTAGGGTGGTATTCATCGGTGAGGCCGTTGAACACCGGCACGCCAGCGAACTTGGCCAGCTCTTCGACGATTTCCTGCTTGAAGCCACGGTACTCGATGGCGTCGTACATGCGCCCAAGCACGCGGGCGGTGTCTTTCATGCTCTCTTTGTGGCCGATCTGCGAGGAATTGGGGTCGATGTAGGTAACGTTCGCGCCCTGGTCGTAGGCCGCCACTTCGAAGGCGCAGCGGGTACGGGTGGAGGTTTTTTCGAAGATCAGCGCGATGTTGTTGCCCTTCAGGTGCTGCTGCTCGGTGCCAGTGTACTTGGCACGCTTGAGGTCGCGGGACAGGTCCAGCAGGTAGCGCAGCTCGCGAGTGGTGTGGTGTTCCAGGCTGAGCAGGTTGCGGTTGTGAATGTTGAACGCCATGATTGCTTCTCCTTGAGTTCGGTAGTGTCCCGGCCGGCACTTTGTGGGCGCGGCCGGGTGCAATGGTCGTTAGTAGTCGATCGGATCACGCACAATCGGGCAGGTCATGCAGTGGCCGCCGCCACGGCCCCGGCCC
Organism: Pseudomonas sp. SAS7; assembly: GCF_052112345.1. Classification (NCBI taxonomy): domain Bacteria; kingdom Pseudomonadati; phylum Pseudomonadota; class Gammaproteobacteria; order Pseudomonadales; family Pseudomonadaceae; genus Pseudomonas; species Pseudomonas sp. SAS7. The sequence continues at coordinate 43,332 of NZ_JBEGGO010000010.1, forward strand.
AGTTCGCCGGCGCTGATGGTGATGACCTCGACGCCGGCCTTGCGCAGCAGGGTGTTGGTGTAGGTGTTGCGGTCGTAGCCGATGACCACGCCCGGCTCGATAGCCACCACGTTGTTGCCGTCATCCCACTGTTCGCGCTCGGCGGCAAAGCTGTTGCCGCCGGTCTCGACCACGCGCAGCTTGTCTTTCTTGCCCAGCAACTGCTCGGATACCACCTCCAGGAACGAAGCATCCTGCGGCGCGATGTTCATGCCATAGGGCTTGCTGGAATCTGGGGTGATGATGAATGGCTTGATCTCTTTCACCACCTCCGGGAATACCGTTACCAGGTCGCGGTCGCAGAAGCTGAACACGGTGTCCAGGTGCATCGCCGCGCGGGACTTCGGCAGGCCAGCGACGATGATTTTCTCGGCCGCGCCTTTCTCGAACAGGTTCTGAGCCAGTTGGCCGATGGCATGGCGCGAGGTGCGCTCACCCATGCCGATCAGCACGATGCCCTTGCCGACCGGCATCACGTCGCCGCCCTCGAGGGTGGCGTTACCGTGATCCTTGTCCGGGTCGCCATACCAGACCTGGAAGTCAGCACCGGTGAATTCCTTGTGGAACTTGTAAATGGCTGTGGTCAGCAGGGTTTCCTGGCGTCGCGCAGGCCAGTACATCGGGTTGAGCGTCACGCCACCGTAGATCCAGCAGGTGGTGTCGCGGGTAAACTGGGTGTTAGGCAGTGGCGGCAGAATGAAGCTGGAGTGGCCAAGATACTTGTTGTACATCTTGATCACTTCGGCGCCTTCGCTTACTGGAAGGTCCTGGCCTGCCACGCCGCCAATCAGGAACTCCGCCAGGTGGCGTGGTTCCAGCCCTTCGAGCCAGCTACGCACCTCGTTGGTCAGGCCGACACCCACGGTGTCAGAGGTGATCTTGCGGTCAAGGATCCACTTGAGGGCTTCGGGTTGCTGCACGATGTCGGTCAGCAGGTTGTGCATTTCCAGCACATCCACGCCACGCTCGCGCATTTTGGTGACGAAGTCGAAATGGTCGCGCTTGGCCTGGTCGACCCAGATCACATCGTCGAACAGCAATTCGTCACAGTTGCTCGGCGTCAGGCGCTTGTGCGCCAGGCCCGGCGAGCAAACCATCACTTTGCGCAGTTTGCCGGCTTCGGAGTGGACACCGTACTTCTGTTTTTCAGCGGACATGGTTTCATTCCTCCAATTGAACGAAGACGTGGATCAAAGCGTCAGGAAGCCGTCATACAGGCCAAAGGCTGCCACCAGGGCGCCGATGACCACGGCTGCGAAGATCAGTTTTTCCACGTTGGTGAAGACAGGTTGGCCGACCTCACGCTTGGCCTTGGCGAACAGGATGGCGCCAGGTGCGTAGAGCAGGGCCGAGAGCAACAGGTATTTCACGCCGCCGGCGTACAGCAGCCAGATGGCGTACAGCAGGGCGATGCCGCCGATGATCAGGTCCTTCTTGCGCTCGGCCAGGGCCTGTTCGTAGGTTTCGCTGCGCAGGGCCAGCAGGAACGCATAGGCCGCCGACCACAGGTAAGGCACCAGGATCATCGAGGTGGCGAGGTAGATCAGCGACAGGTAGGTACTGTTGGAGAACAGCGTGATCACCAGGAAGATCTGCACCATGGCATTGGTCAGCCACAGGGCGTTGGCCGGTACCTGGTTGGCGTTTTCGCGGCGCAGGAACTCCGGCATGGTGTGGTCTTTGGCGGCGGCGAACATTATCTCGGCGCACAGCAGTACCCACGACAGCAGGGCCCCCAGCAGCGAGATGATCAGGCCGACGCTGATCAGTACCGCGCCCCAGTGGCCGACCACATGCTCCAGTACGGCAGCCATCGATGGGTTCTGCAGCTTGGCCAGTTCCGGTTGGGTCATGATGCCCAGCGACAGCACGTTGACTAGCACCAGGAACAGCAGCACGGTGACAAAGCCGATGACCGTGGCCTTGCCCACGTCAGAGCGCTTTTCCGCCCGGGACGAGAAGATGCTTGCGCCCTCGATGCCGATGAACACCCACACGGTGACCAGCATCATGTTGCGCACCTGGTTCATCACACTGCCCAACTCTGGCGTACCCAAGGCCCAGATGTCGGCAGTGAAGATATCTAGCCTGAAGGCAAACAGGCAGATCAGCGCGAACAGCACCAGCGGCACCACTTTGGCCACCGTGGTGACCAGGTTGATGAATGCGGCTTCCTTGATGCCGCGCAGCACCAGAAAGTGCACCGCCCACAACAGCACCGACGCGCCAATGATGGCGGCTGGCGTGTTGCCTTCACCGAAGATCGGGAAGAAGTAACCCAGGGTGCTGAACAGCAGCACGAAGTAGCCGACGTTACCCAGCCAGGCACTGATCCAGTAGCCCCAGGCCGAGGAAAAGCCCATATAGTCGCCGAAACCGGCCTTGGCGTAGGCATACACCCCGCCATCCAGGTCAGGCTTGCGGTTGGCCAGGGTCTGGAACACAAACGCCAGGGTCAGCATGCCGACCGCGGTGATGCCCCAGCCGATCAGCACAGCACCAACCCCTGCGCTGGCGGCCATGTTTTGCGGCAGCGAGAAGATCCCGCCGCCAATCATCGAGCCGACGACAAGTGCAACTAACGCGCCGAGCTTTAGTTTTCCGGATGAATCAGACATTTAACAACTCCTGCCAGGAGAAAGTTGACGTCAGCATAAATCCGACGCCGTTGCCGTAAGCTGACTTGTGTCAGTTTAAGGCGACGTGAAGGTAGGAAATTTCCTTCACGGGTGCTCCTGGAGAGTGCCGACAGCTTAAGCTGCAAGCCTTGCGCGCTGGCACCTCCATGTCTTTCTAGAGCAAACGCTCTGTTCAGCCTGCGATGCTTGAAGCTAGCCGCTTTTGACGCTTTCGCAAATTTTTCACAAAAATTTTGAGTTTTATCAGGAACTGTTCTAGTTGCTGTCCAGCTGCTAGCTTTTAAGGAATGGTGCATAGACAAAGCAGTTATGAGTGCTATAGCTTGAATGGCGTGTTCTATTATAAGTAACCACATTTATATGGCCCGCAGGGCTGTTTCAAAGGCATGACAGCGCGTAAAAAAATGGGGGATGCATGAGCGAACCGGGACAGAAGCTGCGCCTGGGCGCGCTGATCGCACTGGTGGTCGGCTCGATGATCGGTGGCGGGATCTTCTCGCTGCCGCAGAACATGGCGGCGCGTGCCGATGTCGGGGCGGTGCTGATCGGTTGGGGCATCACCGCCGTCGGCATGCTGGCCCTGGCCTTCGTGTTCCAGACCTTGGCCAACCGCAAGCCGGAACTGGACTCGGGGGTGTACGCCTACGCCAAGGCGGGTTTCGGCGACTACATGGGCTTCTCTTCGGCCTGGGGCTACTGGATCAGCGCCTGGCTGGGCAATGTCGGCTATTTCGTGCTGCTGTTCAGCACCCTGGGCTTCTACTTTCCGGTTTTCGGCGAAGGCAACACGCCGATCGCCATCGGCTGTGCCTCGTTGCTGCTGTGGTCAGTCCACTTTCTGGTGCTGCGCGGCATCAAGGAAGCCGCGTTCATCAACCAGGTGACCACGGTGGCCAAGGTGGTGCCGTTGCTGATGTTCGTGGTGATTGCGGCGTTCGCCTTTCGTGCCGATATCTTCACCCGTGACATCTGGGGCTTGAGCAACCCGCAATTCGGCAGCGTGCTGGAGCAGGTGCGCAATATGATGCTGGTGACCGTGTTCGTGTTCATTGGCATCGAGGGCGCCAGCGTGTACTCCGGGCGCGCCGAGCGTCGTTCGGATGTGGGCAAGGCTACCGTCATTGGTTTTCTTGGTGTGCTGGCGCTGCTGGTGCTGGTCAACGTGCTTTCGCTAGGGGTGATGACCCAGCCGGAACTGGCCGGTTTGCAGAACCCGTCGCTGGCGTCGGTGCTGGAGCATATCGTCGGCCCTTGGGGGGCGTTGCTGATCAGCCTCGGCCTGGCGGTTTCGCTGCTGGGCGCGTTGCTGTCGTGGGCGTTGCTGTGTGCCGAGATCCTGTTTGCCACGGCTCGGGACAAGACCATGCCGCGCTTTCTGGCCAAGGAAAACGCCAACCATGTGCCTGCCAACGCCCTGTGGCTGACCAACTGCATGATCCAGGGCTTCTTGCTGATTACGCTGTTCTCGGCCGGTACCTACACCAGCCTCATCTACCTGGCTTCGTCGATGATCCTGGTGCCTTACCTGTGGTCGGCGGCGTATGCCGTGCTGCTGGCGGTGCGTGCAGAAACCTACGCCGGGCAAACGGGGTTGCGGCGCAAGGATTTGCTGGTGGCGCTGGTTGCCTTGCTGTATGCCGTGTGGCTGTTGTATGCCGGCGGGCTCAAGTACCTGCTGCTGTCGGCGCTGCTGTATGCCCCCGGCGTAATCCTGTTTGCCAGGGCCAAGCATGAGCAGGGCCAGGCGTTGTTCACCACCTGGGAAAAGCTGATTTTCGCCGCCGTGCTGGCAGGCGCTGCACTGGCGGCCTACGGCCTGTATTCAGGGTTGCTGAGCTTGTGACGGGGCAGGGCAGGCGTGCTCCGGGCGTGACCAGATCCACAGGTTGCCCAGGGTCATGCCGGCGATCGCCAGGAACACCGGCCAGTGGTGTTCCAGAAACGTCAGCATCAGGCCTGCACACAGCAGCATGCTGATGGTCGCGCTTACCTTGGCCCGGCGCTGGATCACCTTGCCATTGCGCCAGTTGTAGAGGATTGGCCCGAACAGCCGGTGGTTCTCCAGCCAGGCCGACAGGCGCGGCGAACTGCGGGTCGCCGCCCAGGCGGCCAGCAGGATGAATTCGGTGGTCGGCAAACCGGGTATGACGATCGCGACCAAGCCCACCCCGAGGCTCACGTAAGCCAGGATTCCATACAACAGGCGGGCGATCTTCGAGCGGGCAGGTTGGGTCATGGTCTCACTGCAAAAAGCGGTTCGGCCACCGGTAGGGTGGCCGGGTACGGCATATCAGACCAGCGCGGCATCCGCAGCATAGGCATGCTTGAGCAGTTCGGTGAAACGCTCGAATGCGGCAACTGCACCGCGTTCGGCAGCGGCTTCCTCTTCAGCCGACAGCTCAAGGCCATCGAGGATGCGGGTGAACTGCTTCCAGCCTTCGGCACGGCCACCGGCAGGCTCGCCCAGGTGGCGGGCACCGAAGGTGTCGGACAGCTCCAGGGCCACGGCACGCTTGATCAGAAACGCAGCGCCCAGTTTGGAGCCTTCAGAGACGAAGATCCAGCCCATTGCCTCGCCCAGGCTCGGCTTGCCCACGGCGCCTGGCACGGCGGCCGGCACTTCGGTGTTGAGGTCGGCGAGGTCCAGGCGGGCTTGGTCGGCACGGCAGCGCTCGGCCAGGTCGGGGACGATGGCGATCAGCTGCGGATCGTTGTACAGGGCTTGCAGCTCGGACTGGAACAGGTACTGGGCAACGACGAAGCGGGCGAAGCTTTCGCGGCTGTCGAAGGGTGCGTGAGATTTGACCAGGGCATCCAGCTCGGCGTGCGGGGCGTGGGTGATCTGGTTCAGGCGCTGGGAGCGCAGGGCTGGGCGTTCGGTCATGGGGGCAGTCCTTGGAAAGAGGGGCGTCTAGATACAAGACGAAACAGCGGCGGCGGGACAGTAAAAAAACCGGGTTTTACATCGTTCCTGCAGGCCGCAGAGCTTTTTGTAGGAGCGGCCTTGTGTCGCGATCGGGCCGCAGCGCGGCCCCAGGATTTCAGCACTCATACAAAGATTGCCGGGGCCGCTTCGCGGCCCGATCGCGACACAAGGCCGCTCCTACAGGCATTGCGCAGGCCTGTAGGAGAAAGGCTTCAGATATCCCAAACCACATTGATACCGAAGTTGCGCCCCGGCATGGTCAGGCGGTCGATGTTGGCTGGCTGGGTCACAGCCGCTTCACCCTGGCCGTCGTAGCTGCGCACCGAGTCCCACTGCCAGTATTTCTTGTCGGTGAGGTTGTACAGGCCGGCGTTGATGGTCACGTCGTCGGTGACCTTGTAGTAGCCGGTCAGGTCCAGCACGCCGTAGCCCGGGGTGCGGAACTTCGCGCTCGAACCATCTGGCGAGTAGAAGCTGGAGTCGTCGACACGGGTCTTGCGCTTCACCAGTGTCCAGCTCAGCAGGCCGCCGTAGTTCTGCTGCTCGTAACCGAGACCGAACACGCCCTTCAGCGGGTTGACGGTGTTCAGCGGCTCACCGGTGTCGTCGTTACGACCATAGGTGTAGGCAATCGAGCCCTGGGTATACAGGCCTTGCGGCGCGCCGAAGTGGTCGAGGTTCAGGCGGCCCTTGACCTCGGCACCCTTGATGGTGGCGTGCTTGATGTTATTGGCCTGGAAGGTCTGTTCCAGATTGGCGCTTTGCACCGCATCTTCGTCGATGAAGTCGCGGTACTTGTTGTAGAACACCGCCACGTCGAAGTTACCCGCGTCGAAGTTGCCACGCAGGCCGGTTTCGTAGCTCTTGCTCTTTTCCGGTTCCAGGCCCGGGTTGCCTTCTACGCGGTAACCTTCCTCAAGGTTCACGAACTTTCCGTACATGGCCTTGGCGGTCGGGGTGCGGAAGCCTTCGGCGTACTGACCATACCAGGTGTAGTTGTCGTTGAAGGCGTAAGTCAGGCCGAACTTGGGCGAGACGCGGTGCCACTTCTTGTCCGAGTCGTCCTGGGAGGTGGGCGCTGTGCCGGTGGACTCCAGGCCACGCAGGAATTCGTCGGTGAACTTAGGTTCCATGCGCGTGTAGTCGTAGCGCGCACCGGGCATGAAGGTCCAGTTGTTCCAGCGGATTTCATCCTGCACGAACAGGCTGTAAGTGTTCACGGTCGGGTCCGGGAAGTCGCTGACCAGAACCTGGCCGTCTGCCGGGCGTTCGGCGCCGGCGGCGGAGCAACCGGAGCCCACGGCCAGGCAGGTGCCCGTGCCGCTGCGCGTACCGGTGATTTTTTCGTGCTTGATCGTGGTGCCATAGGTCAGCAGGTGGTCGGTGGCGCCGATGCTGAAGGCCTTGTCCAGCTGGGCATCGAACACCCACTGGCGGTCCTTGTAGGTCGTGTCACGCGTGCGCAATACCTGGCGGCCAGGCGGTGCGTAGACTTCTTCGGTGTGCTGGTCGGTCTTGGCGATCTGGTAGTTGAGGCTCCACTTGACGTGGTCAGCGACCAGCGAATCCAGGCCGAACTCATGGTTGATGCCAAAGCGCTCGCGGGTGATGGTGTCGTTGCCACTGCGCGCCTTGTAGTAACCCATGCCACCAAAGCCCGGAATGAACGGCCCGCCCGCCGCGCTGAGGATGTTCTGGTCTCGGTCATCCTTGTAGCGTTCGTAGGTGAAGCCCAGGCGCGCGTCGTCGCCGTAGTTCCAGCCCAGCTTGGCCAGCACGTTTGTAGTGCGCACATCCATCGGGTTGGCTTCGGTGCGCGACAGGCCGGCACCGCTCTGGCTGCCGTGGGTTTCGGTCTCGTGGCCGTTACGCTGGCTCAGGTGCAGCAGGCCATCGAAATCACCCTCGCGGCCGGCGACGGTGGCGGAGGTCAGCCAGCTTTCGTCGGCCGAGCTGTAGCCGGTCTTCAGCCGCGCGCCTACGTCCTTGCCGGGCTTGATGATGTCGTCGGGGTCGAGGGTGAAGTAGCTCACCGCGCCGCCGATGGCGTTGCTGCCGTACAGCACCGAGGCCGGGCCGCGGAGGATTTCCACGCGCTTGACGATTTCCGGGTCGACGTAGTTGCGTTGGGTCTGGGCGTAGGGGCCGTAGAAGAAGCTGTCCGGGATCGATACACCATCGACCTGGGTAAGGATCCGCTCGCCGTCGATACCACGGATGTTATAGCCGTTCAGGCCGCTGCGCTGGCCGGTACCGGCCACCGACACGCCCGGCTCATAGCGCACCAGGTCCTGTATGTTGTTGACGTTCTGCCGGTCCAGTTGCTCGCGGGTCTGCACGCTGACGGTGCTTGGCACCTGGCTGACGTCCTGGGCACTACGGGTGGCGCTGACGGTCACCTGCTGCAGGGCGATTACGTTGCCGCCAGTCTGGCGCTCAAGCACCACGTTGCCGTTGCTGATCTTGCGAAAACTCAGCCCGGTACCCTGCAGCAGGCGCTTGAGGGCGGCATCTGGTGGCAGCGAGCCTTGCACACCCGGCGACGCCACGCCGTCGGCCAGCTCGGCGCTGAAGCCGACCTGCCAGCCGGTGACCTGGCTGAAGGCGTTGATCGCCGATACCAGCGGCTGCTGGCCGATGCTGAAGCGGTAGTCACCCATGCGCGGGCTGCTGGCCTGGGCCGGTTCGGCGGCCAGCGCCGGCAGGCTGCAGGCGCCGCTGGCGAGCAGGGCCAGGGTCAACAGGGACAGTTGCCCGGTTCGGCGGGGAAGGGTGGACGAGCGGGTAGGACCAGTGGACATCGAAAGCGCTCCCTGATGCGCGGGCTGTTATAGGCGATTGCTGTTCTCGTTTTCAAACAAGAATCAGTTGCATTGGCTATAACGAGACGGACGGGGCAGGGCGATCGCGTAAAAATAATTTCGGGGTCAGTTCAGAATCACCAGCGCAGGGTACTCATGCAGCTGTGCCGAGGTGATGTGGGCCAGTGCGCGCAGGGTTTCCAACGGCTGGTCGAGGCGGTAGTTACCAGTTACTGCAACGTCTTCGAGCTGCGCATTGCGGTTGATGATCCAGCCCGGGTAGTAGCGCCGCACTTCAGCCAGCACCTGGCTCAGCGGGCAATTCTCGAACACCAGGCGGCCGTCGACCCAGGCCAGGTCCTTTTGCATGTCGGCGCGTTGGCGCTGGCCGAAGCCCTGCGGGCCCACGCTGATGCTGTCGCCGGCACTCAGGCGGATGCGCTGGTCGCGTGCCCCTTGCAGGTCGACATCGCCGCGTTGCACCCGCACCTGGGCCTCGCCATCGAGGTAGCGCACGGCAAAGTCAGTATCGCGCACCTGTGCGCGCAACGGCCCGGCCTCTACCTCAAGTGGCAGCAGCGCGCCCTCGGGTATCTGGAAGTAGGCCTCACCCTGCAGCAGGCGGGCGACCGGGCGGCCGTCCCGGCGGTCGCTGGCAAATGCCGAGTTGGTGTTGAGCAGCACTTTTGCACCGTCTTCCAGTTGCAGGCGCTGGCGCTCGCCCACCACAGTCAGGTGGTCGGCCTGCAGGCGGGTGGGCAGGTTGCCGACGGTGAACAGTCCGACCAGCAGCATCGCTGCAGAGGCCAGGGGCTTCCAGTGGCTGCGCAGGCGCCCGCGCCAGGAGCGGCGCTGCTGCTGGTGCATCTGCGTGGCAGCCTGATGCAACGGCGTGCCGTTCCACAGTGCCTCTGCCTCTACATAGGCCTCGGCGTTTTCTGGCGCGGCGCTCAGCCAGGCTTCAAAGGCCTGGGTGTCTGCGGCATCGGCGCATTGCAGGCGCACCAGCCAGTCCAGCGCCTCGTCCATGGCACGAGCACGGGCACTTGGCCCGGCAGGTGACGGGCGAGGGGCAGGGCTGTCAGTCACGGTGAATCCTTGAATGGTTTTTTGCGAATGATCAAGGCTAAGGCGGGGTGTGGCAAGGGCTTTGCGTCGCCCTTCGCCTGCGGTCAGCTTACTTGAGGCGTTCGGCAACACCCATGCAGATCGCCATGATCAGTTTCAGTTCCTTTTGCACCGTGCTCGGCGAGACACTGAGTTGTTCGGCAATTTCCAGGTAGGTGGCGCCATGCAGGCGGCTGAGGATGAAAATGCGCTGCTGGCGTTCGCTCAGTTGATTGAGGCTGACGCTCAGGTGCTTGAGCAACTGCTCGGCATGGGCTGCATCCTCGCTGCTGGTGGCGGGTGCGGCCACGCTGTGCAGCACTTCGTCGGGCACGTCGTCGACCAGCATGCGTGCCTGCACCCGGCGTGCGCGCAGGTGGTCCAGTGCCAGGTTGCGCGCGGTCTGGAACACGAACGGCTCGATGTGCTCGATGGGCCGCTCGCCCAGGGCGCGTGACACCCGCAGGTAGGTTTCCTGCAGCAGGTCTTCGGCCGTGCTGGGGTTGCCAACCATGCGCTGCAAGGTGCGCAACAGGGTAAGGCGCTGGACGAGGAAGACGGAGTTGAACCGGGACTGACTCACGGTGGGACCTGGCCGACGAAAGGTTAATGATAATGCTTATCATCTGTGCCGTTGGTCAAGTGTGGATGTGTTAGGAAATGGTAAAGATTGTGAGTCCCCGCCCTGTGCGGTCCCCTGTAGGAGCGGCCTTGTGTCGCGATGGGCTGCGCAGCAGCCCCCTGCAATATGTGCTGTGTAGCTGAGATTGTGGGGCTGCTGCGCAGCCCATCGCGACACAAGGCCGCTCCTACAGGGAGCGTGCCAGATCTTAGCGGGCCTGGCACAACGCCAGGCAGTTATCCAGCATGCGGTTGCTGAACGCCCACTCGTTGTCATACCACGCCAGCACCTTGAGCATGCGCCCGTTGGCCCGGGTATGGTTGGCATCGAAAATGGACGACAGCGGGTTGTGGTTGAAATCGCAGGAAACCAATGGCAACGCGTTGTAGCCCAATACCTTGGAATGCTGGCTGGCTTCAAGGAACAGCTGGTTGACCTGCTCGGCCGTGGCCTCGCGCTTGAGGTTGACGGTGAGGTCCACCAACGACACGTTGATCACCGGCACCCGCACTGCCATGCCGGTCAGCTTGCCGGCCAGATCCGGCAGCACCAGGCCCACGGCCTCGGCGGCGCCGGTCTTGCTCGGGATCATCGACTGGGTGGCCGAGCGCGCGCGGTACGGGTCGCTGTGGTACATGTCGGTCAGCACCTGGTCGTTGGTGTAGGCGTGAATGGTGGTCATCAGGCCTTGCTCGATGCCGAACTCGCGGTGCAGCACCTGGGCGATCGGTGCCAGGCAGTTGGTGGTGCAGGAGGCGTTGGAAATGACCTGGTGCGAGGCCCGCAGGATGTCATGGTTGACCCCGTACACCACGGTGGCATCGGCACCTTTGGCCGGCGCCGAGACAATCACCTTGCCCGCCCCTGCCGCGAGGTGTGCTGCGGCCTTGGCGCGGTCGGTGAACAGCCCCGTGCACTCGAACACCACGTCGATCGCCTCGGCCTTCCAGGGCAGTTCGGCCGGGTTGCGGATAGCACTGACCGCGATACGGTCACCATTGACCGTGAGGCTTTCGTGGTCGGCCTCCACCGTGGCGTCGAACGTGCCGTGCACGCTGTCGTACTTGAGCAGGTGGGCATTCATGGCGCTGTCGCCCAGGTCGTTGATGGCGACGACCTGCAGGTCCTGGCGGTAGCCTTGGGTATACAGTGCGCGCAGGACGTTGCGCCCGATGCGGCCGAATCCATTGATGGCGATGCGTAGGGTCATGGCAGTACCTCTGGCAGTCCGAGTGAAACCTGTGGCAAAAAGGAGCTTCACTGAAACGGTTTTGTTGTTGGAATTACAAGATTATTCACTGGCCGATAGAAAACAAGCCTTTTTAGTGGCAGTATTTTGTTTAAACATACAACGAGCGGATGGGCGATGTGCTTCCACCGATGCAGCAGGCTCCTTACCTTGAGCCTAGGCCGCAATCGTTTGGAGGGGAAATGCCCGGTAAACCGCCCTTACAATTAGCCTGGAGTCCAGTACATGCATCCGCGCATCCTTGAGGTCACCCAGCGGCTGATCGAACGCAGCCGTGCCACCCGCGAACGCTACCTGCAGCTGATTCGCGGGGCGGCCAGTGAAGGCCCCATGCGTGCCAGCCTGCAGTGCGCCAACTTCGCCCATGGCGTGGCCGGCTGTGGCAGCGAGGACAAGCAGACGCTGCGCCTGATGAACGCGGCCAACGTGGCTATCGTCTCGGCCTACAACGACATGTTGTCTGCCCACCAGCCGTACCTGCACTTCCCCGAGCAGATCAAGCAGGCCCTGCGTGAGGTCGGTTCGGTCGGGCAGTTCGCCGGGGGCGTGCCGGCCATGTGCGACGGCGTGACCCAGGGTGAGCCTGGCATGGAGCTGGCCATCGCCAGCCGCGAAGTCATCGCCATGTCCACGGCGGTAGCGCTGTCGCACAACATGTTCGATGCCGCGCTGATGCTGGGCATCTGCGACAAGATCGTCCCAGGCCTGATGATGGGCGCGCTGCGCTTCGGCCACCTGCCGACCATCTTCGTCCCGGGCGGGCCGATGGTGTCGGGCATATCCAACAAACAGAAGGCCGATGTGCGCCAGCGTTATGCCGAAGGCAAGGCCAGCCGTGAAGAGTTGCTGGAGTCGGAGATGAACTCCTATCACAGCCCGGGTACCTGCACCTTCTACGGCACCGCCAATACCAACCAGCTGGTGATGGAAGTGATGGGCCTGCACCTGCCGGGCGCCTCGTTCGTCAACCCGTACACGCCGCTGCGCGACGCGCTTACCGCCGAGGCCGCGCAGCAGGTCACGCGCATGACCAAGGCCAGCGGCAGCTTCATGCCGCTGGGCGAAATCGTCGACGAAAAGGCACTGGTCAATTCGATTGTCGCCCTGCACGCCACGGGCGGCTCGACCAACCACACCCTGCATATCCCGGCGATTGCCCAGGCGGCAGGTATCCAGCTGACCTGGCAGGACATGGCCGACCTCTCCGAGGTGGTGCCAACCCTGTCCCACGTCTACCCCAACGGCAAGGCCGACATCAACCACTTCCAGGCCGCCGGTGGCATGGCCTTCCTGATTCGCGAGCTACTGGATGCCGGGCTGCTGCACGAAGACGTCAACACCGTGGCTGGCCATGGCCTGCGCCGCTATACCCAGGAACCGTTCCTCGACAATGGCAAGCTGGTGTGGCGCGAGGGGCCGCAACAGAGCCTGGACGAAAGCATCCTGCGCCCGGTGGCGCGGCCGTTCTCGGCTGAAGGCGGCCTGCGGGTGATGGAAGGCAACCTGGGCCGTGGCGTGATGAAGGTGTCTGCTGTCGCCCCCGAGCACCAGGTGGTCGAAGCCCCGGCGCGTGTGTTCCAGGACCAGCAGTCGCTGGCCGATGCGTTCAAGGCCGGCGAGCTGGAGCGTGACTTTGTCGCCGTGGTGCGCTTCCAGGGCCCGCGTTGCAACGGCATGCCCGAATTACACAAGCTCACACCGTTCCTCGGTGTGCTGCAGGACCGTGGCTACAAGGTGGCGCTGGTCACCGACGGGCGCATGTCCGGCGCCTCGGGCAAGATCCCGGCGGCCATCCACGTTTGCCCCGAGGCTTATGATGGCGGCCCGCTGGCGCGGGTGCGCGATGGTGATATCGTGCGGGTCGATGGTGTCGAAGGCACATTGCGGGTGATGGTGTCGGCCGAAGAACTGGCCAGCCGCGACCTGCCGCCGGCCCCCCAGGGCAACGACCTGGGCTGCGGGCGCGAGCTGTTCGGCTTCATGCGCATGGCGTTCAGCCCGGCAGAGCAGGGCGCCAGTGCCTTTACCTCGGCCCTGGAGAACCTCAAATGAAGGACCTGCTGGTTGGCGACATTGGTGGCACCAATGCCCGTTTTGCGTTGTGGCGTGACAACCAGCTGCATGAGGTAAAAGTCTTTGCCACTGCGGACTACACCAGCCCGGAGCAGGCCATCGAGGCTTATCTCGAAGGCCAGGGCATAGCCCGCGGCGGCTTGGCGGCGGTGTGCCTTGCGGTCGCCGGGCCGGTCGATGGCGATGAGTTTCGCTTTACCAACAACCATTGGCGCCTGAGCCGTACGGCTTTCTGCCAGACCTTGCAGGTTGAACGGCTGTTGCTGATCAACGACTTCACCGCCATGGCGCTGGGCATGACCCGCCTGCGCGAAGGGGAGTTTCGCGAGGTGTGCCCCGGGCAGGCTGACCCGTTGCGGCCTGCGCTGGTGATCGGGCCAGGCACTGGCCTGGGCGTGGGTTCGCTGCTGCGCCTGGGCGAACAGCACTGGCAGGCCTTGCCGGGGGAGGGCGGCCATGTCGACCTACCGGTGGGCAATGCGCGCGAAGCGGCGATCCACCAGCAGATCCACGGCCAGATCGGCCATGTCAGTGCCGAGACCGTGCTCAGTGGCGGTGGCCTGGTGCGGCTGTACCAGGCAATTTGTGCGCTGGATGGCGACACACCCAGGCACAAGACCCCGGCGCAGATTACCGATGCCGCGCTGGGCGGCGAGCCACGGGCGCTGGCGGTGGTCGAGCAGTTCTGTCGGTTTCTTGGGCGTGTGGCGGGTAACAACGTGCTCACGCTGGGCGCGCGAGGCGGGGTCTATATTGTCGGCGGCGTGATTCCGCGTTTTGCCGAACTGTTCCTGCGTAGCGGGTTTGCCGCGAGTTTTGCCGACAAGGGCTGCATGAGTGGTTACTTCGCCGGTGTGCCGGTGTGGCTGGTAACCGCAGAGTTTTCCGGCTTGCTGGGCTCCGGTGTGGCCTTGCAGCAGGCCTTGGACCCCAGATAAGTGTAAGGGGCCGCTGATAGTCCGGCACAGCACGGTCCCTGTAGGAGCGGCCTTGTGCCGCGATGGGGCGCGAAGCGGCCCCAATAACAGGCAACCAAGACCTGTAACCAACAAGAGGAAGGACCACCTTGAGCACTGCCGGCAAATCGATCCTGATGGTCGACGACGACCAGGAAATCCGCGAACTGCTGCAAACCTACCTGAGCCGCTCCGGCTTCCAGGTGCATGCCGAAGCCGATGGAAAGGGCTTTCGTCACGCCCTGGAAACCACCCCCTGCGACCTGGTCATTCTCGACGTCATGCTGCCCGACGAAGACGGCTTCAGCCTGTGCCGCTGGGTGCGCCAGCACCCGCGCCAGGCACGCGTGCCGATCATCATGCTCACCGCCAGCTCCGACGAAGCCGACCGGGTCATTGGCCTGGAGCTGGGCGCCGACGACTACCTGGGCAAACCCTTCAGCCCTCGGGAACTGCAAGCAAGGATCAAGGCCCTGCTGCGCCGCGCCGAATTCGGCCAGTCGGCACCGGGCAGTGCGGTGTTGGCTTTCGACGACTGGCGCCTGGACACGGTCAGCCATCGTCTGTTCCACCACGACGGCGAAGAGGTGATTCTGTCCGGCGCCGACTTCGCCCTGCTCAAGCTGTTCCTCGACCATCCGCAGCAAATTCTCGACCGCGACACCATCGGCAACGCCACCCGTGGTCGCGAGCCGATGCCGCTGGACCGCATCGTCGACATGGCGGTCAGCCGCCTGCGTCAGCGCCTGCGCGATACCGACAAGCCCCCCCGGCTGATCCGCACGGTACGCGGCAGCGGTTACCTGTTGGCGGCGCATGTCTGCAGTGCGCCCTGAGCGGCGCTGGCGCGTGCTGCCGCGCTCGCTGCTGGGGCGCATGCTGCTGCTGACCCTGCTGGTGGTGCTGCTGGCCCAAGGCTTGTCGAGCATCATCTGGGTGGCCCAGTTGCGTGCCAGCCAGCTGCAGGGCCTGCGCGCCAGCGCCAGCAGCCTGGCCCACTCCATGAGCGCCAGCGTCAGTTACTTCCGCTCGCTGCCGGTAGCCTATCGGCCGATGGTGCTCGACCAGTTGCGCAGCATGGGCGGCACGCGCTTTTTCGTCTCGCTCAACGCCAAGCCGCTCGACATGCCGGTGCTGCCCATCACCCCACGCAAGCAGGCGGTGATCGATGTGTTCCAGCAGGTCCTGCACGAGCGCCTGGGTTCGCAGATGGACGTTTCCGTCGAGTTCGTCAGGCCCGACGACCTGCGCATTTTCAACAGCGGCCTGAAACTCGACGAACTGCCACGCTCCTGGGCGCATTACTCGCTGACCCTGGAGCCGCTCAACCCGCCGGTGCTGGTGACGCAGATCCGTCTGGGCGAGGGCGAGTGGCTGTACATTGCTTCGCTGCTGCCCGAGCCCTATACCAGCCTTGAGGCCGAACGCCTGCCACGCCAGCAGATCGGTTTCATCGTGCTCACCACCGCCTTGCTGCTGTTGTTCATCGGTTTGCTGGTGCACTGGCAGAGCTGGCCGCTCAAGCGCCTGGCGCGGGCTGCGCGGGAGATGTCGCTGGGCGCCGATGTAGCGCCGGTGGCCGAAGGTGGTGGTAGCGAAGTGGTCGAAGTAAGCCGGGCGTTCAACAGCATGCGTGAGCGCATCAGCCGCTACCTGACCGAACGCAGCCAGCTGTTCAGCGCCATCTCCCACGACCTGCGCACGCCGATCACCCGCCTGCGCCTGCGTGTCGAACTGCTGGAGGACGAGCGCCTGCAGGCCAAGTTCAGCCAGGACCTGGACGAACTGGAGCTGCTGGTGAAAGGTGCGCTGCAGTGCGTGAAGGACACCGATATCCACGAAAACATAGAGCCGGTCGACCTCAACCAGGTGCTGGAAATTCTGGCCGAGCCTTTTCTGCGTGATGGCCGGATCACGGTCGAAGGTCGGGCGCAGGCGCCTTACCCAGGCAAGCCGCTGGCGCTGCGGCGCTGCATCGGCAACCTGATCGACAACGCCATCAAGTACGGCGAGCGGGCACGGCTGCGCATCATCGACAGTGCCGAAGGCTTTGTGCTGCAGGTGGACGACCAGGGGCCGGGCGTACCGCAGCAGCAGCTGGAGCAAGTGTTCGAGCCGCATTTCCGCCTGGCAGCACAGCAGCAGGGCTATGGGCTGGGGTTGGGTATTGCGCGCAACATTGCCCACAGCCATGGGGGCGAGGTGAGCTTGCTGAACCTGCGCCAGGGCGGGTTGCGGGTGACCCTGTATCTACCGCGGGGCATGGACTGAGCTGTCGGGTTGCCTGCACCGGCCTCTGCGCGGGTGAACCCGCTCCCACAGGGTTTTGCATAGCCTCGAAGTGTGTGGGGTTCTGTGGGAGCGGGTTTACCCGCGAAGAGGCCGGCACAGGCGAGTCAAATGTCACTGCATAGTGACAAACCCATCTCCCTTCGTGACACCCCGGCCAACCCGGCTGACTAGACTTCGCACACGACTGGCAAGGATCAAGCTGGCCCATGAACACCCCCAACCTGCCTTCCACCAGCTGGCTCAATGCCCCGGCTCACGCCGCCTGGCGCGTGGCCGAAGCACAGCGCCTGCTGGCCTTCGCCAAGGCCGCGAAACTGCCCGACGGCTTCGGCAACCTGGATGCCAAGGGGCAGTTAGCCCCCGGCGCCCGTGCCGAAACCATGAACACCGCTCGCATGACCCACTGCTTCGCCCTGGCTCACCTGCAGGGCATGCCCGGCTGCCTGGACCACGCGGCACACGGCGTGGCCGCCTTGCGCGGTGCCATGCAGGATGCCACCTATGGCGGTTGGTTCGCCCACCCCGGTGGCCACGACGACAGTGGCAAGGCGGCTTACCTGCATGCCTTCGTCGCACTGGCCGCCAGCTCGGCAGTGGTGGCGGGCGCTGTCGACGCCCCCGCGCTGTTGGCCGACGCAATCCATGTGATCGAAGCGCGTTTCTGGAGCGAAGAAGAAGGCGCCCTGCGGGAAACCTTCTCCCGCGCCTGGCAACTGCCCGAGCCGTACCGGGGCGCCAACAGCAACATGCACGCGACCGAGGCCTTTCTGGCCTTGGCAGACGTTACCGGCAACAGCCTGTGGCTCAAGCGCGCCTTGCGTATTGCCGAGCGCATCATCCGTACCCATGCTGCCGCCAACGGCTACCGGGTCATCGAGCATTTCGACGCGCTCTGGCAGCCACTGCCGCACTACAACCTTGAGCATCCGGCCGACCACTTCCGCCCTTATGGCACCACGCCTGGGCATGCCCTGGAATGGGCGCGGCTGCTGCTGCACCTGGAAGCCAGCCTCGAACGGGCCGGCCTGCAGGCCCCGCAGTGGCTGGCGGAGAGTGCCCGGGCACTGTTCGACGCAGCCTGCCAGCAGGCCTGGAAGGTCGATGGCGCGCCCGGTTTCGTCTACACCCTGGACTGGGCCGGGCAGCCCGTGGTGCATGCGCGCCTGCACTGGGTGCACGCCGAGGCCTGCGCTGGCGCAGCGGCCCTGTTGCAGCGCACCGGCGAGGCGCAGTACGAGCAGTGGTACCGCACCTGCTGGGATTTCATCGCCAGCCACTTTATCGACAACGTCGGTGGCAGCTGGCACCACGAACTCGATGCCCACAACCAGCCCGCCGGGACCCTCTGGCCGGGCAAGCCCGACCTCTATCACGCCTACCAGGCGCTGCTGCTGCCAGGTTTGCCGCTGGCCCCCAGCCTGGCCAGCAACCTGGCCGGCAATGTAACCAGACGATGACATTCACGCATCGCTTCGTTACCTGGCGAGGCGGGCACGCTGTTTAGACTCCATGCAACGCAAGCGACCGACTTGCCCGGCATAACAACAAGAAAGGTGCTTCGATGATTCCCACGCTCCGTCTCGCTGCCGCAATTTCCCTGGCTTCCTTACTCCCGCTCAGTGCCCAGGCCGCCGAAGCCAAAGGCAGTGTCGAGGTGGTGCACTGGTGGACCTCCGGTGGTGAAAAAGCGGCCGTTGACGTGCTCAAGGCCCAGGTCGAGAAAGACGGCTTTATCTGGAAGGATGGCGCCGTCGCTGGCGGTGGCGGTGCCACGGCCATGACCGTGCTCAAGAGCCGCGCCGTAGCCGGCAACCCGCCGGGTGTCGCGCAGATCAAAGGGCCAGATATCCAGGACTGGGCGGCCACCGGCCTGCTCGACGCTGATGTGCTCAAGGATGTGGCCAAGGAAGAAAAGTGGGACACATTGCTCGACAAGAAGGTCGCCGACACCGTTAAGTACGACGGTGACTATGTGGCCGTGCCGGTGAACATCCACCGCATCAACTGGCTGTGGATCAACCCCGAAGTCTTCAAGAAAGCGGGCATAGACAAGGCGCCCGCCACCCTCGACGAATTCTACGCTGCTGCCGACAAGCTCAAGGCCGCCGGCTTCATCCCGCTCGCCCATGGCGGCCAGCCGTGGCAGGACAGCACGGTATTCGAAAGTGTGGTGCTGTCGGTAATGGGGGCAGACGGCTACAAGAAGGCCATGGTCGACCTCGACAACGCCGCCCTGACCGGCCCTGACATGGTCAAGGCGCTGACCGAACTGAAGAAGGTCGCCACCTACATGGAC
The DNA here is from genome assembly GCF_052112345.1 of Pseudomonas sp. SAS7. Lineage (NCBI taxonomy): Bacteria > Pseudomonadati > Pseudomonadota > Gammaproteobacteria > Pseudomonadales > Pseudomonadaceae > Pseudomonas > Pseudomonas sp. SAS7. Next base: position 62,332 of record NZ_JBEGGO010000010.1, read on the forward strand.
CCGGACGGCAAAGGCCAGGACTGGAATCTGGAAGCGGCCAAGGTCATCAACGGCAAGGCCGGCATGCAGATCATGGGCGACTGGGCCAAGAGCGAATGGACCTTGGCCAGGAAAACCGCCGGCAAGGATTACCAGTGTGTGCCGTTCCCCGGTACCGACAAGGCCTTCCTCTACAACATCGACTCGCTGGTGGTGTTCAAGCAGAACAACGCGGGCACGTCTGCCGGCCAGCAGGACATTGCCCGCAAGGTGCTGGGTGAGGACTTCCAGAAGGTCTTCAGCAGCAACAAGGGTTCGATCCCGGTGCGTAACGACATGCTTGCCGACATGGGCAAGTATGGCTTCGATGCCTGCGCGCAGACCTCCGCCAAGGATTTCCTGGCCGACGCCAAGAATGGCGGCCTGCAGCCGAGCATGGCGCACAACATGGCCACCACGCTGGCCGTGCAGGGCGCGTTCTTCGATGTGGTGACCAACTACATCAACGACCCCAAGGCCGACCCGGCCGATGCAGCGAAGAAGCTTGCGGCGGCGATCAAGGCTGCCCAGTAGAGCTGACGCGATCCCCTTTGTAGGAGCGGCCTTGTGTCGCGATGGGCTGCGCAGCAGCCCCAAAACCTGCGCACTCGATCTTCCAGGTAGGTGTTGACCTTGGGTCCTTTGGGGCTGCTGCGCAGCCCATCGCGACACAAGGCCGCTCCTACAGGGGAGTGCGGTACCTTTGAGGTGACCCATGACCACAACTACCGCCCAACTGCGGGCCTCACCCTTGGACGCGCTTCAGCGCTGGCTGCCCAAGCTGGTGCTGGCCCCCAGCATGTTCATCGTTCTGGTGGGCTTCTACGGCTACATCCTCTGGACCTTCGTGCTGTCCTTCACCACCTCGACCTTCCTGCCTACCTACAAATGGGCGGGCCTTGCGCAATACGCGCGGCTGTTCGACAACGACCGCTGGTGGGTGGCAAGCAAGAACCTGCTGCTGTTCGGTGGCCTGTTCATCGCCATCAGCCTGGCCATCGGCGTACTGCTGGCGGTGCTGCTGGACCAGCGCATTCGCCGTGAGGGCTTCATCCGCACCATTTACCTGTACCCCATGGCGCTGTCGATGATCGTCACCGGCACCGCCTGGAAGTGGCTGCTCAACCCCGGCATGGGCCTGGACAAACTGTTGCGCGACTGGGGCTGGGAGGGCTTTCGCCTGGACTGGCTGATCGACCCCGACCGGGTGGTGTATTGCCTGGTGATCGCCGCCGTGTGGCAAGCCTCGGGCTTCATCATGGCAATGTTCCTCGCCGGCCTGCGCGGGGTCGACCCGTCGATCATCCGTGCGGCGCAGATGGATGGCGCCAGCCTGCCGCGCATCTACTGGACCGTGGTGCTGCCCAGCCTGCGCCCGGTGTTTTTCAGTGCACTGATGATCCTCTCGCACATTGCCATCAAAAGCTTCGACCTGGTGGCGGCGATGACTGCCGGCGGCCCGGGCTACTCGTCCGACCTGCCGGCAATGTTCATGTACTCGTTCACCTTCAGCCGCGGCCAGATGGGCATGGGCTCGGCCAGCGCCATCCTCATGCTCGGGGCGATCCTGGCGATCCTCGTGCCGTACCTGTACTCGGAGCTGCGGAGCAAACGCCATGCATAGCCCTGTCGAAAAACCCACGCTCAGCCTGAGCCGTATCGCCATCCACGCGGTGCTGCTGAGCGCTGTGCTGCTGTACCTGGTGCCGCTGGTGGTGATGCTGCTGACCAGCTTCAAGACCCCTGAAGACATCAGCACCGGCAACCTGCTGAGCTGGCCGGCGGTGATTACCGGCATTGGCTGGGTCAAGGCCTGGGGCACGGTCAGCGGTTACTTCTGGAACTCGATCATGATCACCGTGCCAGCGGTGCTGATCTCCACCACCATTGGCGCGCTGAACGGCTATGTGCTGTCGATGTGGCGCTTCCGTGGTTCGCAGCTGTTCTTCGGCCTGCTGCTGTTCGGCTGCTTCCTGCCATTCCAGACCGTGCTGCTGCCGGCCTCGTTCACCCTCGGCAAGCTGGGCCTGGCCAGCACCACCGGCGGCCTGGTGCTGGTGCACGTGGTCTATGGCCTGGCCTTCACCACGCTGTTCTTCCGCAACTTCTACGTGAGCATCCCTGATGCGCTGGTGAAGGCAGCGCGCCTGGACGGTGCCGGGTTCTTCACCATCTTCCGGCGCATCATCCTGCCGATGTCCACGCCGATCATCATGGTCTGCCTGATCTGGCAGTTCACCCAGATCTGGAACGACTTCCTGTTCGGCGTGGTGTTTTCCAGCGGTGATTCGCAACCGATCACCGTGGCCTTGAACAACCTGGTCAACACCAGCACCGGGGCCAAGGAATACAACGTCGACATGGCGGCAGCGATGATCGCTGGGCTGCCAACCCTGCTGGTTTACGTGGTGGCAGGCAAATATTTCGTGCGCGGGCTGACGGCCGGCGCTGTAAAGGGGTAAGTCATGGCAACGCTCGAACTTCGCAATGTGAACAAGACCTACGGCAGCGGCCTGCCGGACACCCTCAAGGACATCCAGCTGTCGATCAAGGATGGCGAGTTCCTGATCCTGGTCGGCCCCTCTGGCTGTGGCAAATCGACCTTGATGAACTGCATCGCCGGCCTGGAGCAGATCAGCGGCGGGGCGATCCTCATCGACGAGCAGGACGTCAGCGGCATGAGCCCCAAGGACCGTGACATCGCCATGGTGTTCCAGTCCTACGCGCTGTACCCGACCATGAGCGTGCGCGAGAACATCGAATTTGGCCTGAAGATCCGCAAGATGCCGCAGGCGGCCATCGATGAAGAAGTGACGCGGGTCGCCAAGCTGCTGCAGATCGAGCACCTGCTGGCGCGCAAGCCGGCACAGCTGTCCGGTGGCCAGCAGCAACGGGTAGCCATGGGTCGGGCGCTGGCGCGGCGGCCGAAGATCTACCTGTTCGATGAGCCGCTGTCCAACCTCGATGCCAAGCTGCGGGTCGAGATGCGCACCGAAATGAAACTGATGCACCAGCGCCTGAAGACCACCACCGTGTACGTCACCCATGACCAGATCGAGGCCATGACCCTGGGTGACAAGGTGGCGGTGATGAAGGACGGCATCATCCAGCAGTTCGGCACCCCGCAGCAGATCTACAACGACCCGGCCAACCAGTTTGTCGCCAGCTTCGTCGGTTCGCCGCCGATGAACTTCATTCCGCTGCGCCTCACGCAACAGCAGGGGCGCCTGCTAGCCGTGCTTGACAGCGGCCAGGCGCGCTGCGAGCTGCCCTTGGGGGTGGCCGATGGCGAGCTTGAAGGCCGCGACCTCATCCTTGGCATCCGCCCCGAGCAGATCGCCCTGGGCAGCGGCGAGGGCAACGGCCTGCCGGGCATCCGCGCCGAGGTGCAGGTCACCGAACCCACCGGGCCGGACCTGCTGGTGTTCGTCACGCTCAACCAGACCAAGGTGTGCTGCCGCCTGGCGCCGGATGTGGCGTGCCGGGTTGGTGACACCCTTGACCTGCAATTGGACCCGGCTCGGGTGCTGTTGTTCGATGCCAGCACGGGCGCGCGCCTGCGCCTGGCCAGCACTGGTGCTGCGGTAAAGGACAACGTGGCTCACTTCAAAGGCCGTTGACTCGTCTACACCATCAATAAGAAAAAAGAGGACGCAAAGGGATGGAACAGCGCAAACGTATCAGGACATTGGGCTCGCTGGCTTTGCTCGCCGTTGTCGGCAGCAGCGGCGCGCAGGCTGCCGAGGCTTTTTCCAGTGAATCGAAGTGGATGACCGGCGATTGGGGCGGCACCCGTACCGAGTTGCTGGAGAAGGGTTACGACTTCACCCTCGACTACGTCGGCGAGGTGGCCGGCAACCTGCACGGTGGCTACAACGACGACAAGACCGCACGCTACAGCGACCAGTTTGCCCTTGGTGCACACCTGGACCTGCAGAAGATCTTTGGTTGGCACGATGCCGAGTTCAAGCTGGCGATCACCGAGCGCAGCGGCCGCAACCTGTCCAACGACCGCATCAGCGACCCGCGCGCCGGGCAGTTCAGCTCGGTGCAGGAAGTGTGGGGCCGAGGCCAGACCTGGCGCCTGACCCAGATGTGGGTCAAGCAGAAGTATTTCGACGGCGCCCTGGACGTGAAATTTGGCCGCTTCGGCGAGGGCGAGGATTTCAACAGCTTCCCGTGCGACTTCCAGAACCTGGCCTTCTGCGGCTCGCAAGTGGGCAACTGGGTGGGCGGCATCTGGTACAACTGGCCGGTCAGCCAGTGGGCGCTGCGGGTGAAATACAACATCACTCCGGAATTCTTCGTGCAGGTCGGCGCCTTCGAGCAGAACCCCTCCAACCTGGAAACCGGCAACGGCTTCAAGCTCAGCGGTAGCGGCACCAAGGGTGCAATCCTGCCGGTGGAGGCGGTGTGGTCGCCCAAGGTCAACGGCCTGCCGGGTGAGTACCGCCTGGGTTACTACTACAGCACGGCCAAGGCCGACGATGTGTTCGACGACGTCAACGGCAACCCGCAGGCGCTGACTGGCGGGGCCTTCAAGTCGCACTCCAGCAAGCATGGCTGGTGGGTAGTGGCGCAGCAACAGGTCACGGCTCATGGTGGCGACGTCAACCGCGGCCTCAGCCTGTTCGCCAACTTCACCGTGCACGACAAGGCCACCAACGTGGTCGACAACTACCAGCAGGTGGGGCTGGTCTACAAAGGCGCCTTCGACGCCCGGCCCAAGGATGACATCGGCTTCGGTGTGGCACGTATTCATGTGAATGACGACGTGAAGAAGCGCGCCCAACTGCTCAACGCCCAGAGTGGTATCAGCGATTACGACAACCCAGGCTTCGTGCCGCTGCAACGCACCGAGTACAACGCCGAGCTCTACTACGGCTTCCACGTCACCAACTGGCTGACCGTGCGGCCCAACCTGCAGTACATCAAGAGCCCGGGCGGGGTGGACGAAGTGGACAACGCGCTGGTCGCAGGCCTGAAGATTCAGTCGTCATTCTGAGGGCATTTGTTGTAAATTTACGCCAATCCCTTTTCGGTTCCCGGCACCCACTGGCCTGCAGTGGTTGTCGGGGATAGGCCGAGACAGCGCTATCTCAAACAACAAGAGCTCTGAACCATGCCCGAACATCCGCTCCATCGCTTCTTTTCCTCGCAGCGGCCAAGGCCGACATTCGAGTGGGAGCGTTACCAGCAGCGCGATGTGCTGATCATCGATCACCCCCGTTGCCAGGCTGTATTCAGCCGCCAGGGCGCGCAGCTGCTGCACTTTCAGCCGGCAGGTGAACGGCCTTGGCTGTGGTGCGCCGAGCAGTGGCCGCAGGTGGGGGCGATCCGTGGCGGCGTGCCGGTGTGCTGGCCGTGGTATGGCCGCCACCCCAGCGAGGACCTGTGGCCCGCCCACGGCTGGGCGCGCCTGCTGGACTGGAAGCTGGTGGACAGCCGCGAAGACGAGGAGGGCGTGACCTTGAAGTGGCGCCTGGACCTGTGCGACTGGCAGGTCGACCTGCACGCAAGGCTGGGCAGCCGTATGGAACTGAGCCTGAGCACCGAGCACCAGGACAGCGAACCCTGCCAGCTGAGCCATGCGCTGCTGGCGTACTGGCGTATCAGCGACGTGTCCGAGATAGCGCTGTCCGGGCTGGAGGATATCGAAGGTTACGACCGTCTCAACCGCCAGGCCTGCCGTGAAGAGGGCGCGCTGAAGCTCAAGGGTGGCTGCCAGAAGGTCTACCCGGGCACGCCGCGGGTGCAGTTGCAGGACCCGGCCTGGCAGCGTGAGCTGTGCATTGATACGGGTGACAGCGACGACACCGTGGTCTGGCACCCGGGCAACCGACCGTTGATGGGCGTGACTGGGCGGGAAAGCCAGCGCTTTGTCTGCGTTGAGGCTGCCAGCGGCAGTGGCGAGGGCCTGAGCCTGGCGCCGGGGCAGCGTGCCCACCTGCGGCTGCAGGCGCACCGGCTCAGTTGAGTTCGTCGTCCTCGATCGGGTAGCGGCTGGCGTTCAGGCTTTCCTTGATCTTGCGCAGGTGCGGCTGGAAGTCGACGCCGCGGCGCAGGGTCATACCAGTGGCCAGCACATCGAGCACGGTCAGCTGGATTATCCGCGAGGTCATCGGCATGTAGATGTCGGTGTCTTCCGGCAGCGGAATGTGCAGGCTCAGGCTGCAGGCATTGGCCAGCGGCGAGCCGGCGGCGGTCAGGCCCAGCACCGAGGCGCCGTTTTCACGGGCCAGGCGGGCCACTTCGACCAGTTCGCGGGTGCGCCCGGTGTAGGAAATAATCACAAACAGGTCGCCGGTGTGGGCCACCGAGGCCAGCATGCGCTGCATCAGTACATCGGCGTGGGCCGACACCGCCAGGTTGAAGCGGAAGAACTTGTGCTGGGCGTCCAGGGCCACCGGGGCCGAGGCGCCCAGGCCGAAGAAGTGGATCTGCCGGGCCTGGATCATCATGTCCACGGCGCGGCTGACCTGCTGCGGGTCCAATTGCTGGCAAGCGCCGTCGAGCGAGGCGATGGCACTGGCGAAGATCTTCTGGGTGTAGGCTGCCGGGTCATCGTCGGCCTCTACCGCGCGGCTGACGTAGGCGGCGCCGCTGGCCAGGCTCTGTGCCAGTTGCAGCTTGAGTTCGGGGTAGCCGCTGACGCCAAACGAGCGGCAGAAGCGGTTGACGGTCGGTTCGCTGACCTTGGCCGCCTGGGCCAGCGCAGCAATGCTGAAGCGGGTGGCTTGTTGCGGGTTGAGCAGGATGACTTCGGCGACTTTGCGTTCGGCCTTGTTCAGCTCGTCGAGGCGTCCCTGGATCTGCTCCAGGAGGTTTCGCACGCGGTCCATGGGTGTGTCCTTGGGTCGGGAAGACAGCCGGCTGACGAAGCAGCAGGCTTTTTGCACGGTCGTCTATCGTACTGTCGGTGCGGGTGGCGCACCACTTGTCTGTAATACTTGTGTGTAATGTTGTGGTTTTTACTACATTATCCCTTGAAAACCGTATTCGAAAGCGGTATTCCTAGACCAACTTTAGGAAAGAACCTACATCATGGCTGCGATCAGTGTCGATCCTTGCACGTTTGCCCTGTTTGGCGCCCTTGGCGACCTGGCGTTGCGCAAGCTGTTTCCTGCGCTCTACCAGCTCGACCGGGCCAACCTGCTGCACCCGGACACCCGCCTGCTGGCGCTTGCCCGCGAGGCAGGCAGCGCGCAGGAGCACCTGAACAGCATCGAAGCCCACCTGCGCCGGCATGTGCCCGAGGCCGATATCGAGCCTGCTGCATTGGGCCGCTTCCTGGCCCGGTTGAGCTACCAGCACCTGGACTTCCTGCAACCTGAGGGTTACCAGGCCCTGGCCGAGCAGTTGCCGGGGGACCTGCCGCTGATCGCCTACTTCGCCACGGCGGCAGCGGTGTACGGGGCCATCTGCGAAAACCTCGACAACGCCGGGCTGGCCCCGCGTACCCGGGTGGTGCTGGAAAAGCCCATCGGCCACGACCTGGAGTCGTCGCGACGGGTCAACGATGCCGTGGCGCGGTTCTTCCCGGAAAACAGGGTGTACCGTATCGACCACTATCTGGGCAAGGAGACGGTGCAGAACCTGATTGCCCTGCGGTTCGCCAATAGCCTGTTCGAAACCCAGTGGAACCAAAATTCCATCTCCCACGTGGAGATCACCGTTGCCGAAAAGGTCGGTATCGAAGGCCGCTGGGGCTACTTCGACAAGGCCGGCCAACTGCGCGACATGATCCAGAACCACCTGCTGCAGTTGCTGTGCCTGATCGCCATGGACCCGCCCAGCGAGCTGTCCGCCGATGCCATTCGTGACGAGAAGGTGAAGGTGCTCAAAGCCCTGGCACCGATCACGGGCGAGGGTCTGAGCACCCAAGTGGTGCGCGGTCAGTACATTGCCGGCTACAGCGAGGGCAAGCCGGTGCCGGGTTACCTGGAAGAGGACAACGCCAACGCCCGCAGCGACACCGAAACCTTCGTCGCCCTGCGTGCCGATATCCGCAACTGGCGCTGGTCGGGCGTGCCGTTCTATCTGCGCACCGGCAAGCGCATGCCGCAGAAGCTGTCGCAGATCGTCATCCACTTCAAGGAAACGCCGCACTACATCTTCGCCCCGGAACAGCGTTTGCAAATCGGTAACAAGCTGATCATTCGCCTGCAACCGGACGAAGGCATTTCATTACGGGTGATGACCAAGGAGCAGGGCCTGGACAAAGGCATGCAACTGCGCAGCGGCCCGTTGCAGCTCAATTTTTCTGACGCCTGGCGCAGCACGCGGATTCCGGATGCCTACGAGCGCCTGTTGCTCGAAGTGATGCGTGGCAACCAGAACCTGTTCGTGCGCAAGGACGAAATTGAATATGCCTGGAAGTGGTGCGACCAGTTGATCGCCGGCTGGCGTAATGCGGGCGATGCGCCCAAGCCTTACGCGGCGGGCTCCTGGGGGCCGATGAGTTCGATTGCATTGATCACACGCGATGGGAGGGCGTGGTATGGGGATATCTGAACTGAAATTGCCGGCAGCCGTGAAGGTTCACGACCTGGCGGACGCCAAGGTGCTGGCTGCAACGCTGGCCCATGATGTGGCCGAGCGCCTTCGAGCAGCGATTGCTGCCAAGGGCCAGGCCTGCGTGGTGCTGTCTGGTGGCCGTAGCCCGGTGCCATTCCTCGAGAAGCTGGCCAGTGAACACCTGGACTGGGCCAAGGTCACCGTCAGCCTGGCCGATGAGCGCTGGGTGCCGGTAGAGCACGCTGACAGCAACGCAGGCCTGTTGGCCCGCCACCTGCTCAAGGGTGCGGCGGCCAAGGCCCGCTTTGTCGGCCTGTACCAGCAGGCAGAAAACCTCGATGCCGCTGCTGGCAAGGCCGACCAGGCTCTGCTCGCACTGCCGCCAATCGATGTACTGGTGCTGGGCATGGGGGACGATGGCCATACCGCCTCGCTGTTCCCCGCCAGCCCTAACCTGGAGGCAGGCCTGGACCTGGCCAGCCCGCGTCGCTGCCTGCCGTTGCTGGCGCCGAGCGTGCCGCACCAGCGCCTGTCGATGACCCGCTCGCTGCTGGCCAGCGCCGCCTTCGTCGCGCTGTCCGTGCAAGGGCCGGGCAAACTCGCTACCCTGCGCGCCGCGCTGGCTGGCAACGACCTTACTGAAATGCCGATTCGCGCTTTTCTTCACGACCCCCTGGACATCTACTGGTGCCCATGAGCCAAGGATCCACTGTCATGACCACCCTCGAACGCCCACAGCCAAAGCTCTCGATGGCCGCCAAAGCCGCCAGGATCGACGCCATCTGCGAAAAGGCGCGCATCCTCCCGGTGATCACCATCGCCAGTGAGGAAGACATCCTGCCGCTGGCCGATGCCCTGGCCGCCGGCGGCATCCGCACCCTGGAAGTGACCCTGCGTTCGCAGCATGGGCTAAAAGCCATTCAGGTATTGCGCGAGCAACGCCCAGAGTTGTGTGTAGGGGCCGGTACCGTGCTTGATCGCAGCATGTTCGCCGCTGTCGAAGCTGCCGGTGCGCAGTTCGTCGTCACCCCGGGCATTACCCAGGACATTCTCGAAGCGGGCGTGGACAGTGAAATCCCGCTGCTGCCAGGCATCAGCACGCCTTCCGAAATCATGATGGGCTATGCCTTGGGCTACCGCCGCTTCAAGTTGTTCCCGGCGGAAATCAGCGGCGGTGTGGCGGCAATAAAGGCCTTTGGCGGCCCGTTCGGCGATATTCGCTTTTGCCCAACCGGCGGCGTTAACCCGGCCAACGTGCGTAACTACATGGCCTTGCCCAATGTAATGTGCGTGGGCGGGACCTGGATGTTAGACAGCAGCTGGATCAAGAACGGCGATTGGGCGCGGATTGAAGCCTGCAGTGCTGAGGCGATGGCGCTGCTGGACACCCACTGAATCTGTTGTGTGCTTTACGGCTTGTGGGGCGCTTGGTCGGCGCCCCTTTTTTTTGTTTAACGCGGGTGCTGACCCGGAACCGCTTCATGCTTCGCTGCAAACACTGTTGCTCCTACAGTTGACGGCCTCAGCCAAACGTCAATGCCAGGGGTATAGAAGTATGATCGATAAAACAATGATCGAGCAGATTAGTTATATGCCGGAGAAGCACGGTAGTTACGAAATTGATAACTATTTGCTGGGCGAATCCGGGCAGGTGCTTAATCCCGGTTGCTGGGTACGAGGCCGGACTATCTATGGGGACCTGCATATCTGGAATCAGAACTGGGGGACCTACAGCGTACCGGTATTTGCCTACCTTGAACATGTGCAGACGGTACGTATACCGAGCGCGACCAAGTACACTCACGCACTTGAAGTCACCGAAGGTTTCAGCACGTCTGTTACCCAAACGACAGAGGCCGAGATCTCTGTAGGCAATGGATTCGTGCTGCTAGGCGCTGGAGGGGTGAAGCTTTCTAATAGTTATACCGAAGGTGTTCATGGATCGAACAAGCGTACCGAGTCCTATGAAATACAAGGGCCGGGAGTGTATAACTTCTATCAAGTGCACATGGTGTTTGCGCACAAGGCTACATCGGCAGGCCATCTTCACTCGATGTTCCAGTATTCCCAAGTTGCCACGGATGGAAGCGGGCGGGAAGACTTGTGCTTCCTCACCTCCATAGCAACCGACACCGTCGTACCGGTCGCGGCCGATTCCTCGATATCGCCGCTGGGTTGGCATGAAATCCAGAAAGCTGTGCTGATGGAAAATTACAACGCTGCGGATAATAGCGGCCACTGGCTCTTCCATACAAACGCATACCATAAGCCTGGTTCGCACTACTGAGTGTTACTCGCCCGAAGGGGCGGCATCGGCCAAAAAAAATCCCGCATCAGAAGATGCGGGATTTTTTATTGCAGTTTTTGGCTCAGGCTGCCTTGGCATCCTGCTGGCTCAGCGAGCGGTTCAACGCACTGAACAGTGCTTTGAAGCTGGCCGTGGTGATGTTTTCATCGATGCCCACGCCATGCACCGGGCGGCCACCGGCCACGCGCAGTTCAATGTAAGCCGCCGCTCTGGCGTTGGTGCCCGCGCCAATGGCGTGCTCGTTATAGTCCATGATCTCCACCGCAATCGGCAGACCGGCTACCAGGGCTTCCAGGGCACCGTTGCCCTTGCCGCGCCAGTGCAGGGTGGTTTCGCCTTCACCAGCAACTTCCACTTCCACGGCGCTGTGGCCGTTTTCTTCCTGCAGGCGGTGGCTGACCAGTGCGTACGGCGCGTTGGCCTGCAGGTATTCCTTGTGCAGCAGGCTGTAGATCTGCTGGGCGGTCATTTCCAGGCCCAGGCGGTCGGTTTCACCCTGCACCACCTGGCTGAACTCGATCTGCATGCGGCGCGGCAGGCTGATGCCGTATTCCTGCTCGAGCAGGTAGGTGATGCCACCTTTGCCCGACTGGCTGTTGACGCGGATCACCGCCTCGTAGCTGCGGCCGATGTCGGCCGGGTCGATCGGCAGGTACGGCACTTCCCACAGTTCGCCTTCCTGCTGCTTGGCGAAGCCCTTGCGGATGGCATCCTGGTGCGAGCCGGAGAACGCGGTGTGGACCAGGTCGCCCACGTACGGGTGGCGTGGGTGCACCGGCAGCTGGTTGCACTCTTCGACCACTTTGCGCACGCCGTCGATGTCGGAGAAGTCCAGCAACGGGTCGATGCCCTGGGTGTAGAGGTTCAGTGCCAAGGTCACCAGGTCGACGTTGCCGGTCCGCTCTCCGTTGCCGAACAGGCAGCCTTCGGCGCGGTCGGCACCGGCCATCAGGCCCAGCTCGGTGGCGGCGATGCCAGTGCCACGGTCGTTGTGGCAATGCAGGCTGATGATCACGCTGTCGCGGCGGCTGACGTTGCGGCAGAACCACTCGATCTGGTCGGCGTAGATGTTTGGCGTGGACACTTCCACGGTGGCCGGCAGGTTGAGGATGATCTTGTGCTCAGGCGTCGGGTTCCACACCTCGATGACTGCGTCGCAGACTTCCTTGGCGAACTCCATTTCAGTCGCGCTGAAGGTTTCTGGCGAGTACTGGAAGGTCCACTGGGTTTCCGGCTGCTGGGCAGCGTACTTGACGAACAGTTTGGCCGCGTTCACCGCGATGTCCTTCACGCCTTGCTTGTCCTGGTTGAAGACAATGCGGCGGAACGACGGGCTGGTGGCGTTGTACAGGTGGACGATGGCCTTCTTCGCGCCGCGCAGCGATTCGAAGGTGCGTGCGATCAGGTCTTCACGGGCCTGGGTCAACACCTGGATGGTGGTGTCGTCCGGGATGTGGCCGTCTTCGATCAAGGTACGCACGAAGTCGAAATCGGTCTGCGAGGCAGACGGGAACGACGCTTCGATTTCCTTCACGCCCACCTGCACCAAGGTCTTCCAGAAGCGCAGTTTCTTCTCCGAATCCATCGGCTCGATCAGCGACTGGTTGCCATCACGCAAGTCGGAGCTGCACCAGATCGGCGCGGCGGTGATGGTCTTCGACGGCCAGGTACGGTCAGGCAGGTCGATGGTCGGGAAGGCGCGGTATTTCTTCGAAGGGTCTTTGAGCATGGACATGGAAGCAATCCTTTTGTGTGCGGCCGAGATCGGGCCTGCCGAGCAATAACGAGATGAAGAGGCGAGGCGACGCGATTCAGCCTGGTAGTCGGGCGCTGACCAGGCAGAGGCTGCGATGTTGTCGGAGCAGGATGAGGGTGCTGAAGGTTTTCATGCCTTCAACCCTAACCAGAGAGGTGAAGGATGGCAAGTGTTCAGGAAAAATTGAGAGGAATGCTTAAAAAAAGTTGATGAGCGAGATTTTATGGCTGTAATTGGCTGAGTGTTTCTTTATTTTTGCGCGGTATATTTCGATGGCGCAACCCAGTGGTATGGGTACTGACAGTGCTGGCCTGTTAGCGGGTAAACCCACTCCCACAGGGATCGCGCCGCATTTGAAAGCTGCGTCGTACCTGTGGGAGCGGGTTTACCCGCGAAGAGGCCAGCACAGGCAGCACAGGTCTCAGGGTTGAAACGCACCAATAAAGATCGCCGGGTCCACCCGCGCATCATTCAGGCTGATGTTCCAGTGCATGTGCGGCCCGGTTGCCCGCCCGGTCGAACCCACGCGCCCGACCACTTCGCCACGGCGCAGTGATTGCCCCACCTGCACATCAATCTTCGACATGTGGCAGAACATGCTGATAAAGCCCTGCCCATGGTCGACGAACACCGTGCGGCCATTGAAGAAGTAGTCCCCCACCAGAATCACCTTGCCATTGGCCGGTGTCTTGATCGGTGTGCCCGCCGGCACCGCGAAGTCCAGCCCGGCATGCGGGTTGCGCTCTTCACCGTTGAAGAAGCGGCGCACGCCGAATTTGCTCGACAACGGGCCGTTGACCGGCTTGTCGAGGATCAGGTTGCTCGGCAGGGTAGGGCTGAAGCTGCGGTAGGCCTTGATCTGCTCGGCCAGCTCGCGGTCGATGCGTTTGAGGTCGGCCGGATTCGGGTTCACCTGGCGCGTGTTCTTCAGGGTGATGCGCTGTTCGGGGTACTTCTTGCTCCCGACGCTGAAGGGCAGGGTGCGGCCGCCCTGGTTCAGCACGGCAGTACCCGGCTTCTGGGTCAGGGGGATGCCGACGATGGCCAGCCAGTTGTCCTGCTCCTTCACCACCAGCACCGGCTTGCCGTCGAAACGGGCGCTGGGCGCGCTGGTGGCGGGGCCCAGGTCAACCACCGCCACGCCACCCGGCACCGGCTTGTTCAGTGTGCGAGTGATAAAGCTGGCCTGGGCGCCGCTAGCCAGCAGCAGGAGGGAGAGGGCGAGCAGGGGCGCGAGCAGGCGGGGCATGTGTCAGTCCAGTAGTGAAAGAGTGACCGGGGTCAGGTGGTTGTCTTCGACCCGCACCTGCAGTTCGCCTTCGTTCAGGCGGGCGGTGAGGCGCTGGCCGTTGCGGGTCTGTTCGGCGCTGCGAATGGCCTGGCCCTGGTCGTCCAGCAGGATGCTGTAGCCGCGGGCGAGGGTGGCCAGCGGGCTGACAACTTGCAGGGTTTGCAGCTGGGCCTGGAAGCGTTGGCGACGGTCTTTCAACACATCGCGCATGGCACGTGGCAGGCGCTCGGCCAGGCTGTCGAGGCGTTGGCTCAGCAGTTTCAGGTTGCGTCCCGGGTGCTGCGCGGCCAGGCGGGTGTCCATGCGGGCCAGGCGCTCGCGGCGCTGGTTGAGGCTGAGCATGAAGGCGCGGCGCAGGCGCATGTCCAGGTCGTCCAGGCGCTGGGCTTGCTGACGCAGGCGCTCGCCCGGGTGACGCAGGCGCCGGGTCAGTGACTCCAGGCGCAGGCGGTCATGGGTCAGACGGTTCTGCATGCGCAGCAACAGGCGCCGTTGCAGGCCGTCCAGGCGTTGCTGCAAGCCACTGTTGTCGGGGGCCAGTAACTCGGCAGCGGCAGACGGCGTTGGGGCGCGTACGTCGGCGACGAAGTCGCTGATCGACACGTCGGTTTCATGGCCCACGGCGCTGACAATCGGGGTGACGCAGGCAGCCACGGCACGCGCCACGGCTTCTTCGTTGAAGCACCACAGGTCTTCCAGCGAACCACCACCCCGGGCCAGGATCAGCGCATCGAAACCAAGGCTGTCGGCCAGGCGAATGGCGCGCACGATCTGCGCGATGGCTTCGCGCCCCTGAACCGCCGTAGGGACCAGGTTCAGTTCCACCTGTGGGGCACGGCGGCCAAACACGCTGATGATGTCGCGGATCACAGCGCCGGTAGGCGAGCTGATGATGCCGATCCGTTGAGGATGGGCCGGTAGGGGCTTTTTGCGTTCAGCGCTGAACAGCCCCTCGGCACTGAGCTTTTCCTTCAGCGCCTCGAAGGCCAGGCGCAATGCGCCGTCACCGGCTGGCTCGACGGTGTCGAGAATCAGCTGGTAGTCGCCACGCCCTTCGAACAGCGAAACCTTGCCGCGTACCCGCACCGCCAGGCCGTCGCGCAGGGCCTGGCGCACCCGCGTGGCGTTTTGCCGGAACAGCGCGCAACGCACCTGGGCGCCGCTGTCCTTGAGGGTGAAGTACATGTGGCCGGATGCCGGGCGGGCAAGGTTGGAGATCTCGCCTTCCACCCAGACGCTGCGGAACACGTCTTCCAGCAGCACGCGGGCGCGGCCGTTGAGTTGGCTGACGGTGAGGACCTCACGGTCCAGGCCGAGTCGTTCGAAGGGGTCTTTGATCATGGCAGGCATCATAAAGGACATCGGCCCCGGTTGTCTGTCCCGGCCCTGTCATCAGGCTTGTCGCGGTCCCTGTAGGAGCAGCCTTGTGCTGCGAAGCGGCCGGTAGGGCTAATGATCATCTTCGGCTGCAATGGCCTCTTCGCAGCACAAGGCTGCTCCTACCGGGTGATGCGGTTGCTTCCACAAGTCTCAGTCCTGCATGGCTGTTACGAATTGCCTGGCCAACTGCCCCGCATCACGGCGACAGGCCAGCGCCACTGTGCTCTGGCAATCACCTTCCAGCGCCACGAAGCTGACTGACGCCGGCGCAATCTCGCGCATGCACTGCGGCAACAGCGCTACCCCGAACCCCGCCTGAATCAGCTGCAACTGCGTGGTCTTGCGCGACAGCACCTGCGCAGCTTGCGGGAAAAAGCCTGCTTCCATGCACAGCGAAGCCGACAGGTAACTCAGCCCGCCACGGTCCCGGTGCGGGATGGAAATAAAGCGTTCTTCCCTCAACTGCTCCAGTTTCACCCGTGGCGCGCTAGTGAGGGGGTGCCCGGCAGCAACCGCCAGCAACAAGGGCTCGCTGAACAGGTCATGCAGCACCACACCTTCATGCTGGCGCAGCACCGGCAAGCGCAGCATGCCGATATCCAGCCGCCCGGCAGCAATATCTTCCAGTTGTGCCTCCGAAGACTGCTGGGCGATCTCCAGCGAAACCCCCGGGTTGTCTTTCAGGTAGTTGCCCAGGCGAGCCAGCAGTACGCCGGTCAGCGGCACAGTACTGGAATGATTCAGGCGCAGGCTGCCCTGCAACCCCTCCCCAATGTCGCGCGTTACGCGCTCAGCTTGCGCCAGGTCGGCCAGCAAGCGGCGTGCCCGTTCCAGAAAGGCCTGGCCGGCCAGCGTCAGGCGTGGCAGGCGCGCGGTGCGCTCGAACAGCGGCGTGCCCAGTTGCTGCTCCAGCTCCTTGATCTGCCGACTAAGCGCCGACTGGGCGATGTACAGCCGTTCGGCGGCAGCGCTGAAACTGCCGCACTCGGCGATTTCCACGAAATAACGCAACTGGCGGATCGACGTCATGTCATGCCTTTTCGAGATGGCTTTAGCGATAAAGGCATATTAGTCGGCATGGCTCATCGCTGGCTAACCTTGGGCTGTCTTCCCAGGAATTGCTGCCATGCTTGCCCAACTGTCGTTTTCCGGCCTTGACTGGTTACCCATCCTGCTAGGTGTCGGTGTTGCCTACATCGTCTTTGGTATTGCCGGTTTCGGTACCGCGCTGGTGGCCGGGCCGGTACTGATACATTTCATGCCGTTGTCACGCATCATCCCGCTGCTGGTGTTGCTGGACTTTGTTGCCGCGTTCGGCAACCTGCTGCCGTCGCGCCGGGATGTGGTGCGCAGCGAGTTGCTGCGGCTGTTGCCGTTCATGGCCCTGGGCTGCACGTTGGGCGTGGTGTTCCTGCTGCAACTGAAGTCCGACCTTTTGCTGCTGTTGATGGGGGTGTTCGTGACCGCCTATGCGTTCTACGGGCTGGCAGTGAAAGTGCGGCCCGCCAGCCTGTCGGGCTTGTGGGCGGTGCCGATGGGTACGGCTGGCGGGTTGTTCGGCGCGCTGTTCGGCAGCGGCGGGTTTCTTTATGCCCTTTACCTTAGCGCACGGCTGGAAGTGAAGGAGCAGGTACGCGCCACCCAGAGCGCGCTGATCAGTTGCAGCACGGTCGTACGCCTGACGCTGTTCCTGATCGCCGGTGTGTATGCCGACCAAAGCCTGCTGCTGCTCGCCGCCTGCTTGCTGCCAGTCATGTTCGTCGGCCTCTGGGTAGGGCGCCGGCTGACCAACCGGCTGTCGCGTGAAGCCTTTGTTCGCCTGGTCACCTGGCTGGTGCTGGCCAGCGGCCTGGCGTTGATCGGTCGCTACCTGAGCGCCTGAGCGGTAGAATTGCGCCATTACCGGCGTTTTTCAGGCTTGTCCCGTTCATGAACACCCAGAGCATCATCGTTCCCAAGCTGTCCACTGTCCCGGCGCATGAAGCCCGCGCTCGCGCCATCCTGCGCTGGCTGGTGCGCGAAAAGGTCGTCGAAGAACAGCTGACTACCTGTGGCCGCACCGGCAACCGTATGGGCCATGCCCTGGCTGCAGGGGCGCGCAAGGTGGCCCTCCATCCGGAAAAACTGCCCTTCGACCAGCAGGTAAACGGCATGGAGGTGGTGCTCAAGCGCTGCATCTATACCCCCACCGAAG
Organism: Pseudomonas sp. SAS7; assembly: GCF_052112345.1. NCBI lineage: Bacteria > Pseudomonadati > Pseudomonadota > Gammaproteobacteria > Pseudomonadales > Pseudomonadaceae > Pseudomonas > Pseudomonas sp. SAS7. The sequence goes on from NZ_JBEGGO010000010.1 coordinate 79,796, forward strand.
GTTTTCTCGAAGAAGCCGGTTGCCCGGAGTGCCGGCGCGAGGTGGGCGAGCCGCTGTTCGAAAGCCTGGAAGAGTGGACGCCGGCGGTGACCGACAACTTCACCTGCCCGCTGTGCGGCTTTGAAGATGACATCAATGGCTTCATTTATCTGCAGCCATGTGCCTTTTCCAACCTGGGGTACATCTTCAACAACTGGGGCGAGGCCGGGTTCACCCAGGCCTTTCTCGACAGCTTTGCCGACTGGCTCGATCAGCCGGTGGCCGTGGTGCAGGTAAAAGTGCCACAAGGCTGACCGAAGGCCCTTATTTTGCATTGAGCGGCGCGCCCTGCATGAGTATAATGGCGCGCTTCCATTTTTCCCGCCCGGGAGCCCCCGCGATGCTGCGTATCAGCCAAGAAGCCCTGACCTTCGACGATATCCTCCTTGTACCTGGCTACTCTGAGGTACTGCCCAATGAAGTCAGTCTCAAGACCCGTTTGACCCGTGGCATCGAGCTGAACATTCCGCTGGTTTCCGCCGCCATGGATACCGTGACCGAAGCACGTCTGGCCATTGCCATGGCCCAGGAAGGCGGCATCGGCATCATCCACAAGAACATGACCATCGAACAGCAGGCCGGCGAAGTGCGCAAGGTCAAGAAGTTCGAGGCTGGCGTGGTCAAGGACCCGATCACCATCGAAGCCGACGCCACCGTACGTGACCTGTTCGACCTGACCCGCCTGAACAACATCTCTGGTGTTCCGGTGCTGGCGAACGGCGACCTGGTCGGTATCGTCACCTCCCGTGACGTACGCTTCGAAACCCGCCTGGACGCCAAGGTCCGCGACGTAATGACCCCCAAAGAGCGTCTGGTCACCGTCCGCGAAGGCGCCGACAAGAACGAAGTCCGCGAGCTGCTGCACAAGCACCGCCTGGAAAAAGTCCTGATCGTCGACGACAAGTTCAACCTCAAGGGCATGATGACCGTCAAGGACATCGAAAAAGCCAAGGCCTACCCGCTGGCCAGCAAGGACGACCAAGGTCGCCTGCGCGTTGGCGCTGCGGTCGGCACCGGCAAGGACACCGGCGAGCGCGTTGCCGCCCTGGTTGCCGCTGGCGTTGACGTGGTGGTTGTCGACACTGCCCACGGTCACTCCAAAGGCGTGATCGACCGCGTTCGCTGGGTTAAAGAAACCTACCCGCAAGTGCAGGTGATCGGCGGCAACATCGCCACCGGCGCCGCAGCCAAGGCTTTGGCCGAAGCTGGCGCTGACGCCGTCAAGGTCGGTATCGGCCCGGGCTCCATCTGCACCACCCGTATCGTTGCCGGTGTCGGCGTGCCGCAAATCAGCGCCATCGCCAACGTCGCCGCCGCACTGGAAGGCACTGGCGTGCCACTGATCGCCGACGGCGGTATCCGCTTCTCCGGTGACCTGTCCAAGGCCATCGTTGCCGGTGCTTCCTGCGTGATGATGGGTTCGATGTTCGCCGGTACCGAAGAGGCCCCGGGTGAAGTCGAACTGTTCCAGGGCCGTTCCTACAAGGCCTACCGCGGCATGGGCTCGCTGGGTGCCATGGCACAGGCGCAAGGCTCGTCCGACCGTTACTTCCAGGACTCCTCGGCCGGCGCCGAGAAGCTTGTTCCTGAGGGGATCGAAGGCCGCGTGCCTTACAAGGGCGCCCTGGCCGCGATCATCCACCAGCTGATGGGCGGCCTGCGTTCGTCCATGGGCTACACCGGCAGCGCAACCATCGAAGAGATGCGCACCAAGCCGGAATTTGTACGCATCACCGGTGCCGGCATGGCCGAGTCCCACGTGCATGATGTGCAAATCACCAAAGAAGCCCCTAACTACCGCGTAGGCTGAGGCTTCCAGCAATATAAGGATGCGGGGCTGTCACGACAGCCCCGCGTCGTTTCCGATTTCCACTGACGAGATTGAGTCATGGCCCTCGACATTCACGCTCACCGCATCCTGATCCTCGATTTCGGTTCCCAGTACACCCAGCTGATTGCCCGCCGCGTGCGCGAAATCGGCGTGTACTGCGAACTGCACCCGTTCGACATGGACGATGAAGCGATCCGCGAATTCAACCCGCGCGGCATCATCCTCGCTGGCGGCCCCGAGTCGGTCCACGAAGCCAACAGCCCGCGCGCCCCGCAGGCCGTGTTTGATCTGAACGTACCGGTGCTGGGCATCTGCTACGGCATGCAGACCATGGCCGAACAGATGGGCGGCAAGGTCGAAGGTTCCGAGCTGCGTGAGTTCGGTTATGCCCGCGTGGACGTGGTCGGCAAGAGCCGCCTGCTCGACGGCATCGAAGACCACGTTGACGCCGACGGCGTGCTGGGCCTGGATGTGTGGATGAGCCACGGTGACAAGGTCACCCAGATGCCGGGCAACTTCCATGTACTGGCCAGCACCCCGAGCTGCCCGATCGCCGGCATGTTCGACGATACTCGCGGCTACTATGGCGTGCAGTTCCACCCTGAAGTGACCCACACCAAGCAGGGCGGTCGCATCCTGTCCCGTTTCGTGCAGGACATCTGCGGCTGTGAAGCCCTGTGGACCGCCTCCAACATCGTTGAAGACGCCATCGCCCAGGTGCGTGCGCAAGTCGGTACGGCCAACGTCCTGCTGGGCCTGTCTGGCGGCGTGGACAGCTCGGTGGTTGCCGCGCTGCTGCACCGCGCCATCGGCGACCAGCTGACCTGCGTCTTCGTCGACAACGGCCTGCTGCGCCTGCATGAAGGCGACCAGGTGATGGCCATGTTCAAAGAGAACATGGGCGTCAAGGTGATCCGCGCCGACGCTGAAAAGCAGTTCCTCGACAACCTGGAAGGCGAAGCCGACCCGGAGAAGAAGCGCAAGATCATCGGCCGCACCTTCATCGACATCTTCGACGCCGAAGCCAGCAAGCTGGATAACATCCAGTTCCTCGCCCAGGGCACCATCTACCCGGACGTGATCGAGTCGGCTGGCGCCAAGAGCGGCAAGGCTCACGTGATCAAGTCGCACCACAACGTCGGTGGCCTGCCGGAGGAAATGAACCTCAAGCTGGTCGAGCCGCTGCGTGAACTGTTCAAGGACGAAGTGCGCAAGATCGGCCTGGAACTGGGCCTGCCGTACGACATGGTCTACCGCCACCCGTTCCCGGGCCCGGGCCTGGGCGTGCGTATCCTCGGTGAAGTGAAGAAGGAATACGCCGACATCCTGCGTCGCGCCGACCACATCTTCATCGAAGAACTGCGCAAGGCCGACTGGTACCACAAGACCAGCCAGGCGTTCGTGGTGTTCCAGCCGGTCAAGTCGGTTGGCGTCGTTGGCGACGGCCGTCGCTACGCTTGGGTCGTTGCCCTGCGTGCCGTCGAGACCGTGGACTTCATGACCGCGCGTTGGGCACACCTGCCATACGAGCTGCTGGAAACCGTCAGCGGCCGTATCATCAACGAAATCGAAGGCATCTCGCGCGTTACCTACGACGTGTCGAGCAAGCCGCCGGCCACTATCGAGTGGGAATAAGTTGAGCCACAAGGGCGCCGCAAGGCGCCCTTGTTGTATCTGTCGCCTGTCCCGGCCCATTCGCGGGTAAACCCGCTCCCACAAAGTCCTGCACAAGCCCCAATAACTGTGCGGTCCCTGTGGGAGCGGGTTCACCCGCGAAGAGGCCAGCCCAGGCAAAACAAGACTTCACTTAATCTTTCCCATTTGCAGGTGTATCGTATTCGCCCTTCATCGCCAGCCACTGCTGGCAGCTTGATTGCGCAGAACACGAGGTACCCGCACCGATGTCCTTCACCCGTCGACAAATGCTCAAGGGCCTCACCGGCCTGGTTGTGGTTGGCCTGGGCGCCGGTGGCGCGGCGCGTTACTGGCTGGGCAAGGTCGAAGACGACAACGCCGGGCATGACTACGAGCTGATCGCCGCGCCCTTGGACGTCGAACTGGTGCCGGGCTTCAAGACCGAGGCCTGGGCGTTCGGCCCATCGGCCCCGGGCACCGAGTTGCGCGTGCGCCAGGGCACCTGGTTGCGGGTACGCTTCATCAACCACCTGCCGGTGGAAACCACCATCCACTGGCATGGCATTCGCCTGCCGCTGGAAATGGACGGCGTGCCCTATGTCTCGCAACTGCCGGTCAAGCCTGGCGAGTACTTCGACTACAAGTTCCGCGTGCCGGACGCCGGCAGCTACTGGTACCACCCGCATGTCAGCAGCTCCGAAGAGCTGGGGCGCGGCCTGGTCGGCCCGTTGATCGTTGAGGAGCGCGAGCCTACAGGGTTCCAGCACGAGCGCACGTTGAGCCTGAAGAACTGGCATGTGGACGAGCAGGGGGCCTGGCTGCCTTTCAGCATCCCTCGCGAGGCGGCGCGCAACGGCACCGCCGGGCGCTTGATCACCATCAATGGTCAGGCCGGCTCCGTCACCGAGCTGCCTGCTGGCCAAGTGGTGCGGGTGCGCCTGCTGAACCTGGACAACACCTGGACGTACCGCCTGAACCTCAAGGGTAACTGCGAGGCGAAAATCTATGCCCTCGACGGTAATCCGGTGACCCCGCGACCACTGGAGGACGAGTACTGGCTCGGCCCTGGCATGCGCATCTGCCTCGCTATCCGTATTCCCGAGGCAGGCGAGGAGATCTCCCTGCGCGATGGTTTCGTGCGCCTGGGTACCCTGCGTTCGGTGGCCAGCAATGACGCGCCGAGTGACTGGCCGCCAGCGCTGCCGGCCAACCCGATCGCGGAGCCGGACCTGGAGAATGCCGAAAAGCTCAACTTCAATTTCGAGTGGGCGGCCGGCGTCTCTGTTACCCCCGACCCGAACAAACCGTCGAGCATGTGGCAGATCAACGGACAGGCCTGGGATATCACCGACAAGACCTGCGCCGACCGCCCCATCGCCACGTTGAAAAAGGGCCAGAGCTACATCTTCGAGCTGAAGAACATGACCCAGTACCAGCACCCGATCCACCTGCACGGCATGAGCTTCAAGGTGATCGGCTCCAACCGTCACGACATCAAGGAGCCGTGGTTCACCGACACCTACCTGCTGGGCAAGAACGAGCGCGCACAGGTGGCACTGGTGGCGGATAACCCGGGCACCTGGATGTTCCATTGCCACGTCATCGACCACATGGAAACCGGCCTGATGGCCGCGATTGCGGTGGTCTGATGCGCCCTCAGATCATCGATCGCAGCCGTGATCAGGAATTCATGCGGCTGGCCCTGGCCCTGGCCGCCGAAGGTGCGGCGCTGGGCGAGGTGCCCGTGGGGGCGGTGCTGGTGCAGCATGGGCAGGTGATCGGCCAGGGCTTCAACCGGCCGATCATCGACAGCGACCCCAGTGCGCATGCCGAGATGGTGGCCATCCGTGCAGCGGCGAAATCGGCCAGCAATTACCGCCTGCCCGGCAGCACCCTGTACGTGACCCTGGAACCGTGCAGCATGTGTGCGGGGCTGATTGTGCACTCGCGGGTGATGCGCGTGGTATTTGGTGCGCTCGAGCCCAAGGCAGGCATTGTGCAGAGCCAGGGGCAGTTCTTCAGCCAGGGGTTCCTCAACCACAGGGTGATGGTGGAGGGCGGGGTGTTGGCGCAGGAGTGCGGGCAGATCCTCAGCGACTTCTTCAGGGCCCGCCGGGCCAAGGCTTAGCGCTCCAGAGAGGCGCAGTTCCTGTAGGAGCAGCCTTGTGCTGCGAAGAGGCCCGCATGGCAATAGATTCTTTGTGGCTATACCGGCCTCTTCGCAGCGCAAGGCTGCTCCTACAGGAAATCTATTGGCCTGAGGGCGGTGGTGCCTACATCGGCGGCGACTGATCCGCTGGCTTGTCCTTGTTCACCCCAGGCACATGCAGGTTGCCTTCGGCCACCTGGCCTTCGAGCTGCGGCTGGGTCACCCAGGTAAGGATGTCGTAGTAACGACGGATGTTGGCCACGAAGTGCACCGGCTCGCCACCACGGGCATAACCGTACTTGGTCTGCCGGTACCACTGCTTTTGCGACAGGCGCGGCAGCATTTTCTTCACGTCCAGCCACTTGTTCGGGTTGAGCTTCTCGCGCTTGGCTAGGGTACGGGCGTCTTCCAAGTGGCCGCCGCCGACGTTATAGGCAGCCAGGGCGAACCAGGTGCGGTCTGGCTCCTTGATGCTGTCGTCCAGCTCGGCCTTGATCTTCATGAAGTATTTGGCACCACCCTGGATGCTCTGCTTCGGGTCCAGCCGGTTGGACACACCCATGGCCTGGGCGGTGCGCTGGGTCAGCATCATCAGGCCGCGAACACCGGTCTTGGAGGTGACCTCTGGCTGCCACATCGATTCCTGGTAGCCGATGGCAGCCAGCAGGCGCCAGTCCACCTGCTCGACCTTGGCGTAGCTCTTGAAGTGCTTTTCGTACTTGGGCAGGCGCTGCTGCAGGTGCTGGGCGAAGGTGTAGGCACCCACATAACCCAATACGTCGACATGGCCGTAATAGCGGTCTTTCAGGCGTTGCAGCGTGCCGTTCTTCTGCGCCTTGTCGAGAAATTCGTTGATTTCGTTGAGCAGGCTGTTGTCTTCGCCCGCTGCCACTGCCCAGCGCTGGTCGCGGGTGTCGCCCACGTCAAAGGCAACCCGTACGTTGGGGAAGTACACCTGGTTCATCGCCAGCTCGTTGGAGTCGACCAGGGTCAGGTCGATCTGCCCTTCGTCGACCATGCGCAACAGGTCGACCACCTCCACGGCATCCGACTCTTCATATTCCAGGCCGGGGTTCTGTTTTTTCAGCTCGGCCAGCAGGTCGGCATGGCTGCTGCCTTTGAGCACCATGATTTTCTTGCCGACCAGGCCCTTGGCGTTGGTCGGGCGCGGGCGGCCGTTGCGGTAGATGACCTGCGGGGTCACTTCCAGGTACGGGTGCGAGAATTTCGCCTGGGCCGCGCGCCGCTCGCTGCTGACCAGGCCGGCTGCTGCCAATACCGGGCCGGAGGGTTTGCCGAGGTCGTCGAACAGCTCATCGAGGTTGTCGGCAGTCTCGATCTCCAGCTTCACACCGAGATCGTCGGCGAAATGCTTGACCAGCTCGTACTCGAAACCGGTTTCGCCGTTGCGATCCTGGAAGTAGGTGGCCGGGCTGTTGCGGGTGATCACGCGCAGCACGCCATCCTCCTTCACGCGCTCGAGGGTGCTGGGTTTTTCAACGCAGGCACCGAGCAGCAGAAAGAGTCCGGTTGCGAAAAGCCATTTGGCGCAACGCTGGCGCAAAGCAGTGTGGGCGAACATAGGTTGCAGTATACGCAAAGGACCGGTTCAACCATATCTCGACAACGGTTAGCTTGTCTGGTAGCGCTTTCTGTGCAATGTCAGCGCCCTCGCTTGCCTGTAGGAGCGGCCTTGTGTCGCGATGGGGCGCGCAGCGGCCCCAAAATCTGAGTACCGGCACGAATTGCCGGGGCTGCTATGCAGCCCATCGCGACACAAGGCCGCTCCTACAGGGACTGTGTGCGGCGGGTGGATTTTTTTGACCCGAAAGTCCGGTTACGCCGCCCGGCAGCCGTGGCTTAGAGCGGGTGCCGAAAGCCATCGAATTAGGCTAGAATGCACGGCCTCTAAGCACACCCCTTCCTGAGGCTGTCCCGACGATGTTGATCCTGCGCGGCGCTCCTGCCCTTTCTGCCTTTCGCCACGGTAAATTACTCGAGCAACTGAGCCAGAAAGTCCCCGCTGTTACTGGTTTGTATGCCGAATTCGCCCACTTCGCCGATGTCGACGGCGAGCTGACCGCCGACCAGCAGCAGGTGCTGGGCCGTCTGCTCAAGTACGGCCCGAGCGTGCCGGTACAGGAGCCGACCGGCCGCCTGTTCCTGGTCGTGCCGCGCCTGGGCACCATTTCGCCGTGGGCCAGCAAGGCCAGCGACATCGCCCACAACTGCGGCCTGCAGTCGATCCAGCGCCTGGAGCGCGGTATCGCCTACTACGTGGCCGGCACCCTGAGCGACGCTGATGCCGCACTGATTGCCGCCGAGCTGCACGACCGCATGACCCAGCGCGTGCTCGGCCAGCTGGAGCAGGCGTCCGACCTGTTCAGCCACGCCCAGCCCAAGCCGATGACCTCGGTGGACATCCTGGGCGGTGGCCGTGAGGCCCTGGCCCAGGCCAACATCGACCTGGGCCTGGCCCTGGCCGAAGACGAGATCGACTACCTGGTCGCGGCCTTCCAGAACCTTGCGCGCAACCCGAACGACATCGAACTGATGATGTTCGCCCAGGCCAACTCCGAGCACTGCCGCCACAAGATCTTCAACGCCAGTTGGGACATCGACGGCCAGGCTCAGGAAAAAAGCCTGTTCGGCATGATCAAGAACACCTACCAGATGCACAGCGAAGGCGTGCTGTCTGCGTACAAGGACAACGCCTCGGTCATCGTTGGTAACGTGGCCGGCCGTTTCTTCCCGAACCCTGAAACCCGCCAGTACGGCGCGGTGCAGGAGCCGGTGCACATCCTGATGAAGGTGGAAACCCACAACCACCCGACCGCCATCGCCCCGTTCTCCGGTGCCTCCACCGGCTCCGGCGGCGAAATCCGCGACGAAGGTGCTACCGGCCGTGGCGCCAAGCCCAAGGCGGGCCTGACCGGTTTCACCGTGTCCAACCTGCGCATTCCGGGCTTCGAACAGCCTTGGGAGCAGGCCTACGGCAAGCCTGAGCGTATCGTCGACGCCCTCGACATCATGATCGAAGGCCCTCTGGGTGGCGCGGCGTTCAACAACGAATTCGGTCGCCCGGCCCTGACCGGTTACTTCCGTACCTTCGAGCAGGCCATCAACACCCCGCACGGCGAAGAAGTGCGCGGCTACCACAAGCCGATCATGCTGGCCGGTGGCATGGGCAACATCCGTGAAGACCACGTGCAGAAGGGCGAGATCACCGTCGGCGCCAAGCTGATCGTGCTCGGCGGCCCGGCCATGCTGATCGGCCTGGGCGGCGGCGCCGCTTCGTCGGTGGCGACCGGTGCCAGCTCGGCTGACCTGGACTTCGCTTCGGTTCAGCGCGAAAACCCTGAAATGGAGCGCCGTTGCCAGGAGGTCATCGACCGCTGCTGGCAGCTGGGCGACAACAACCCGATCGCTTTCATCCACGACGTGGGCGCCGGCGGTATCTCCAACGCCTTCCCCGAGCTGGTCAACGACGGTGGCCGTGGTGGCCGCTTCGAGCTGCGTAACGTGCCCAATGACGAGCCGGGCATGGCCCCGCACGAAATATGGAGCAACGAATCGCAAGAGCGTTACGTGCTGGCTGTCAGCGCGGTCGACTTTGAGCGTTTCCAGGCCATCTGCGAGCGTGAGCGTTGCCCGTTCGCCGTGGTCGGCGAAGCGACTGAAGAGCCGCACCTGACCGTAAGCGACAGCCACTTCGGCAACACGCCTGTGGACATGCCGCTGGACGTGTTGCTGGGCAAGCCGCCGCGCATGCACCGTTCGGTTACCCGCGAAGCCGAGCTGGGCGATGACTTCGACCCGAGCGAGCTGGACCTGGACAACGCCGTCCAGCGCGTACTGAACCACCCGGCTGTGGCCAGCAAGAGCTTCCTGATCACCATCGGCGACCGCACCATCACCGGCCTGGTTGCCCGCGACCAGATGGTCGGCCCGTGGCAGGTACCGGTAGCCGACTGCGCCGTCACCGCCACCAGCTTCGACGTCTACACCGGTGAAGCCATGGCCATGGGCGAGCGCACTCCGCTGGCGCTGCTGGATGCCCCGGCGTCCGGCCGCATGGCCATCGGTGAAACCCTGACCAACCTGGCTGCCTCGCGCATCGAGAAGCTGTCCGACATCAAACTGTCGGCCAACTGGATGTCCGCTGCCGGCCACCCGGGTGAAGACGCCCGCCTGTACGACACCGTCAAGGCTGTGGGCATGGAGCTGTGCCCGGAGCTGGGCATTACCATTCCGGTGGGCAAAGACTCGATGTCGATGAAGACCAAGTGGAGCGATGAGGGCGGCGAGAAGAGCGTCACCTCGCCAATGTCGCTGATCATCACCGGCTTTGCCCCGGTCACCGACATCCGCAAGACCCTCACCCCTGAGCTGCGCATGGACAAGGGCGAGACCGACCTGATCCTGATCGACCTGGGCCGTGGCAAAAACCGCATGGGCGCCTCGATCCTGGCGCAGACCTACGGCAAGATCGCTGCCCAGGCACCGGACGTCGACGACGCCGAAGACCTCAAGGCCTTCTTCGCCGTGATTCAGGGCCTGAACGCCGACGGCCACCTGCTGGCCTACCACGACCGCTCCGACGGCGGCCTGGTCACCACCGTGCTGGAAATGGCCTTCGCCGGCCACTGCGGCCTCGACCTGCAACTCGACCCACTGACCGACAACCGCAAGGACGTCCCGGCCATCCTCTTCAACGAAGAGCTGGGTGCGGTCATCCAGGTTCGCCAGGATGCCACCCCGGACGTACTGGCACAGTTCAGCGCCGCTGGCCTGGGCGAAGAGTGCGTCGCGGTGATCGGCAAGCCGGTCAACAACGCCGAAGTGTCCATCAGCCTGAATGGCGAAGCGCTGTTCGATGACGACCGTCGCATGCTGCAGCGTCAGTGGGCCGAGACCAGCTACCAGATCCAGCGCCTGCGCGACAACGCTGACTGCGCCGACCAGGAATTCGACCTGCTGCTCGAGGAAGACAACCCGGGCCTGTCGGTCAAGCTGGGCTTCGACGTCAACGACGACATCGCCGCGCCTTACATCAAGAAGGGCGTGCGCCCGCAAGTGGCCATCCTGCGTGAGCAGGGTGTCAACGGCCAGGTCGAGATGGCAGCCGCCTTCGACCGCGCCGGTTTTGCCGCCATCGACGTGCACATGAGCGACATCCTCGCGGGCCGTGTCGACTTCGAGGCCTTCAAGGGCCTGGTCGCCTGCGGTGGCTTCTCTTACGGTGACGTGCTGGGCGCCGGTGAAGGCTGGGCCAAGTCGGCACTGTTCAACGCCCGTGCCCGTGACGCCTTCCAGGCCTTCTTCGAGCGTACCGACAGCTTCGCCCTGGGCGTGTGCAACGGTTGCCAGATGATGTCCAACCTGCACGAGCTGATCCCGGGCACCGAGTACTGGCCGCACTTCGTGCGTAACCGCTCGGAGCAGTTCGAGGCGCGCGTGGCCATGGTCGAGGTGCAGAAGTCCAACTCGATCTTCCTGCAGGGCATGGCCGGTTCGCGCATGCCAATCGCCATCGCCCACGGTGAAGGCCATGCCGAGTTCGCCAACGAAGCGGCACTGCTGGAAGCCGACCTGTCCGGTTGCGTGGCCCTGCGCTACGTCGACAACCACGGCAAGGTCACCGAAGCCTACCCGGCCAACCCGAACGGCTCGCCGCGTGGTATCACCGGCCTGACCAGCCGTGACGGCCGCGTGACCATCATGATGCCGCACCCGGAGCGTGTGTTCCGCGCCGTGCAGAACTCCTGGCGCCCGGATGAGTGGCAGGAAGATGCCGCGCTGATGCGTATGTTCCGCAACGCGCGGGTGTGGGTGAACTAAGGCGTGTACAAGCTCGCCTTCTTCGTCCCCGCCAGCCACGTCGAAGTGGTCAAGGCCGCTGTGTTCGCTGCGGGTGGCGGGCGCATCGGTGACTATGACCACTGTGCCTGGCAAACCCTGGGCCAGGGCCAGTTCCGCCCGTTGGACGGCAGCCAGCCGTACCTCGGGCAAACTGGCCAGGTCGAGGTGGTGGAGGAGTGGAAGGTAGAGCTGGTGGTGGCTGACGACCTGATTGCCCAGGCCGTCGCTGCGCTCAAGCAAAGCCACCCGTACGAGACGCCAGCCTATGAGGTCTGGCGGCTCGCCGAGTTCTAGACCGCATCACGGCTGTTCGCGGGCACGCCCGCTCCCACAGGGATCGCACAACCCTCGAGTATTGTGCGATCCCTGTGGGAGCGGGCGTGCCCGCGAACAGGCCCTACAGTTCAGCCACAATCTCCTTGCCTTGCTCAGGCTGCTTCAACATTCCACAAGCCAGCAACCCCACCTCGAACAGCACCCACATCGGCACCGCCAGCATCGTCTGCGAAAACACATCCGGCGGCGTCAGGATCATCCCCACCACGAAGCACCCGACGATCACGTAGGGCCTGCTGCGCCGTAACGTGGCCACATCGGCCAACCCCACCCAGACCACGATGAACGTCGCCACCGGGATCTCGAACGCCAACCCGAACGCCAGGAACAGCGCCAGGATGAAGTCCAGGTACTGGCTGATATCGGTCATCATCGCCACGCCGTCCGGCGTTACGCTGGCAAAAAAGCCGAACATCATCGGGAACACCAGAAAGAACGCGAACGCCATCCCGGCATAGAACAGCACGATGCTCGACACCAGCAGCGGCAAGGCAATGCGCCGCTCTCGGCGGTACAGCCCCGGCGCCAGAAAACCCCAGGCCTGGTGCAGCAGTAGCGGCATGGCCACGAACAGCGCGCACATTGCGGTCAGCTTGAAGGGTGTCAAGAACGGCGAGGTGACGCTGGTGGCGATCATGCTCGCGCCTTCCGGCAAAAAGCGCCGCAGCGGCTCGGATATGAGCGTGTACAACGTCTGGGCGAAGGGGAACAGGCCGGCGAACACCAATGCCACCAGTGCCAGGCAACGCACCAGGCGTTTGCGCAGGTCGCGCAGGTGTTCGGTCAGCGGCATGCTGGCCGCCGGGTCCATGGCAATACTCATGAGGCGTTTTCCTTGCGCAGCGTGACGGTGGCCGCATCATTGGCCGGCTCCGTGTTCAGGCTGATGCCTTGGCGGATCTCCTGTTCCAGGCGCTGCAAGGGTGCGCTGTCGAGGTTGGGCAACTCGATCTCGCGCTCTACCTGCGTGCGCAAGGCGTGCATGGCCCGGCGCGCCTGGCCCAGGCCGCGGCCGAGGGTGCGCGCTGCCACCGGCAGGCGCTCCGGGCCCAGCACCAGCAGCGCGACGACGCCAACCAGCAGCAGCTCGCTGAAACCTATCTCGAACATCAGGCCTGACGGTCCGCTTGAGGCTGCTGCGTGGCCTGGCCAGTCAGTGGGGCCTGTTGCTGAACCTGTGCCTGGCCAGGTGCGCTGGCGTCAGCGTCGCCGCCCATGGACTTGCGAAAACCCTGGATCGCCTCGCCCACATCGCTGCCCAGGCCCTTGAGGCGCTTGGTGCCAAACAGCAGAAATACGATCAGCAGTACGATCACCAGTTGCCAGATTCCAATGCCACCCATTGCGACCACTCCTGTAAGGTCATGAAAAGGAACGGCAATCCTGCCTCGTGTAGATGACGTGCACATGACGAACGGGCATTGCCATCTACCTGCAACACGCCGCGTGTTGACTGGCGTCTTTATTGCGCGAGCGAGGCACGCACGGATGGGTGGCAGGCAACAGCAGGGTGCGGCCCTGCTGATGGTGATGGTGGTGCTGGCAATGCTGGCGGCGGGCATGGCCTGGCTGGTGGAAGACGGCCGGCGCCAGGTGGATGAAGTGCGCCTGCTGCACCAGCGGGTGCAGGCGCGGGCCATGGAGCAGGCTGGCCTGGCCTATGCCGAGCAGGCCCTGCGCGACCCCGCCTGGCGGCTTAGCCCGCTGTTTTGGCAGGCCTTGCGTGGGCAGCCGCTGAACTACGATTTTGGCGCCGGTCAGGCGCAACTGCGGGTGCGCGACCAGCACACCTGCTTCAACGTCAATGCGCTGCTGGGGGCCGATGGCGAGCGTGCCGAACGCCAGTTGCGCTACCTGCTGGGCGACGACATGGCTGCCGAGCGCCTGGTCGATGCGCTGGCCGACTGGCTCGACGCCGACAGCGACACCCGCCTGCAGGGCGCCGAAAGCGCACAGTACCTGCGCCAGCAACCGCCGCGCCTGGCGGCCAACCAGCCGATGCTCGATACCAGCGAACTGAACCTGCTGCTGGAGCCCGGCGCCGGCCGCCAGGCGCGTTACCCGATGCTGTGCGCCTTGCCCCAGGTCACCGGCTGGCGCCTGAACGCCAATGCGCTTGGGCTGGAGCACCTTCCGTTACTGGAGGCGCTGTACGAAGGGCGCTATTCGCGGTCGTTGCTCAGCCGCATCATCAGCGGGCGGCCAGCGTCGGGGTACGTGGATGCAGCCGCGTTGCGCCAGGCGCTGGGGGCGGTGGATGACGAAACGTTTGAACGGCTGAGTGAGGGTTTGCTGCTCAACAGCGGGTACTTTCTGCTGCAGCTGTCGTTCGAGGAAGAGGGGCGGGTGATGCGCAGCGAATTCCAGGTGGAGGCGCTAGGGGTGGTGCAATGGCATGCCCGGGTGCCGGTGCAGCAAGTGCGGGTGCGTAGCCGGGAGCCGATGGCCTGGTAAGGCTTGCTATTGCCGGGGCTGCTGTGCAGCCCATCGCGACACAAGGCCGCTCCTACAAGGGTTCGCGTACCCCCTGTAGGAGCGGCCTTGTGTCGCGATAGGGCCGCAAAGCGGCCCCCGTGCACAGGTCGATCAGGCAGTGCCGATCTCGCCGCCATCATTGCGCTGGATCACTACCGTCGAAGCCCGCGGCCGAACGGTGGCACCAGCCGGGGTCGCATCGGTCGCCTTGTCGGTATACGGCCAGTTCCCCGGGTGCTGAATGTTGACGAACAGCGTCTTGTTGTCCGGGGTAAAGGCTATCCCGGTCACTTCGCACTCATTCGGCCCAACGAAGAAGCGGCGCAGGTCCACCTGGTTCTGTGCGTTCACCGGCACCTGCTTGCCAGTGGCGTCCACCAGGTCGGTGGGGATCACCGCCAGCAACTGGTCGTTGGTGTAATCGGTGAGGGTGCTCTCGCCGTTGTCGGTCTCGAACCACAACACGCCGCGGCTATCGAAGCTCATGCCGTCGGGGCTGGCGAACTGGTTCAGTTCGGTCAGGCCGGAACGGTTGATGTCGGCAGTACCGGCGGCGTTTGCGCCGAACACGAAGATGTCCCAGTTGAAGCTCAACTGGTCGTCGCTGTCGTGCCAGCGAATGATGTGACCGTGGCGGTTCGGGCCGCGCGGGTTGGCCGCATCGACCTTTTCCGGGGTGCGTGCGCTGTTGTTGGTCAGGGTCAGGTACACATCGCCGTTCAGCGGGTTGACCGTCGTCCATTCCGGGCGGTCCATCGGCGTTGCGCCCACGGCATCGCCAGCCCCACGGGTGTTGAGGATGATGCCTGGCAGGTCACCATACAGCGCACCCAGGGTGCTGCCACCCGTGGTGGCAGTGGCCACGTCCAGCAGCAGCCATACGCCGGTGCCATCGGCATTGAAGCGCGCCACATAGAGCTTGCCCTGGTCCAGGTACTTGGCGCCGGTGGCCAGGCGGTCGGCCGGGTTGGCATCGGCGGCATCCCACACAGCGGTGGACACCCACTTGTACAGGTACTCGTTGTTCGAGTCGTCACCCATGTACCACACCAGCGGCTTGCCCGCGACTGGCAGGCCCGGGGCACAGCCCTCGTGGCGGAAGCGGCCCAGCGCGGTGCGCTTGGTGGCCAGGGTGCTGCTGTTGTACGGATCGATCTCGACGATGTAACCGTAGGTGCTGGCTTCGTTGCGGTAGTCGTCGGTGGCGCTGGCGCCCTTGACGGTCACGTCGAAACGGGCGAACTCGTCGGCCACTTCGGTGCTGTCACCGGCAGCGCTTTCCCACTTGTATTGGCCGCTGGAGGTGCCCACGCCAATGCGGCGCTGGTCTTCGGGGCGGGTGCCCTTGTTGACGAAGATGCCCGGCCAGTTCTCTTCACAGGTCAGGTAGGTGCCCCACGGGGTGTAACCGTTGCCGCAGTTGTTGTTGGTGCCGCGGCAGTGGGTACCGGCGGTGGAGTACTTGGTCTTGACGTGGTCGGTGCCGCGCAGCGGGCCGGTGATTTCCATGCGCGAGGCAGTGGTGAAGCGGCGGTTCAGCGGGTCGTTGTCGACTACCTGCCAGCGGCCGCTGACTTTCTTCAGGCGCACCACGCCAGCCCCATGGGCGTTGATTTCCTTGCGTACTTCCTCGACCGGGCGCTTGCCGTTGACATCGGTGGTCGGGCCGGCCGGGTGCAGGGCAGCGGTGTCAATGTATTCGAAGTTGATCGCCAGCAGGCCGTCTTCCGAACTGCCGTTGATAGGGAAGAAGTGCATGCCGTCATGGTGCATGCCCATGGCGTTCGCCTGGTCGGTCGAGGTGTTGCTGCCGTCGGACTTCCATGGGTTGGCGTTGCTGTTCAGCGGCGTGCCCCACGGCGCCAGCACGTAGGCGCTGTAACCGGCGGCAACCACACAGGCGTCGGTGCGCGAGCCCGGGATGGACTGGAAGCCCAGTGCCAGTTTCGGCACCTCCGGCTCGGTCACAGGCGGCTCGGTCACCGGTGGCTCGGTGACCGGATCATCGTGATCGGAACCACCACCGTCGAAGCAGCCTGTCAGGCCGGTACCGGCAATCATGGCGATGGCGGCGCCCAGGCTGCCGCGCATCACGCTGCGGCGGCTGAGGTAGGCGTCCATGACGTTGGCCATCGGCATGTTGCCGCTTTGGTTCCGGTCCAGGTTGTCGCCGGTATCTCGACTCATCAGGGTGTCCTTGTAGTGGCTGAGTTAGAGGAACCCGCGACTTTAGGGGGGAAATATGATGATTGATTGGCAGAAATGTTAAGGGGTTTTTAAAACGGCTCGCTCTTAGAAGGCGTTCTGACAGATCAATTTGGAATGTCTGTCGGATTTCTGCCATCAAACTGTAATGCCAACGCCGCAACATCCGGGGCCCTGAATGAATGTGGAAAAGGACGGCGGGTGCGATGGCGAGCAGTGTGCACAGGCGCGAAGTGATCGGCTGGATGGGTGTCGGGGCATTGGCACCGCTGCTCGGCGCCTGTTCTGCCTTCCCAGGGCAGCAGGGCGGCAACGCCCGGCTCGACCTGTTGTACGTGGCCGATACCCTCGATGCCCGCCAACCCGGCCAGGCCGTGGTGCCAGCGACCCGCCTGGGGCCGGTCAGCCACTTGGGCCGCGCGCCGTGGATGACCGGCAGCAGCGCCAGCCTTGCCTACCCGCAACTGGCACCGCTGCTCGATGCCAGCCAGGCAGCCGCCGCGCAGCTGGGCGGTTATGCGGTGCTGGCGGCACTGCTGGAGCAACTGCGCGGCGAGGCCGGCGCAGGCAACAGCCTGACCCTGGAGAATGGCCAAGGCTGGAACGGCAGTGGCCTGGCCTACCTGACCCAAGGCGAAAGCGGGGTGCAGGGCAGCCAACTGCTGGGCACCGAAGCGCGGGTCAGCAGTGACGAGCGTGTGCTGTGGCCACAACGCAGCGCCGGGCTTTATCGCCAGGCGCGGGCGGTCACCCTCGGCGCCGGCCTGGCGGACGGGCAACGCCAGGCCCTGGGCCTTGAGGCCTTGCACGTCTTCGAGCGCGGCGGCGCACGGATTGCCGTGGTCGGCGTGACCGACCCCTATGCCCCGGACCAGAAAGCCTCCCTCAAACTGTGGTACCAGTCGCTGCAGCCGGTGTTCGAGCAGGCCCGGCGCGAGGCCGACCTGGTGGTGGCCATGGCCGATGTCGGCACCGGCCCCGGCCTGTGGCTGGCCGAGCGGGTGCCGCAAATCGATGTACTTCTGTGCGCCCGTGGCCAGGACCTGTGGCCGGCGCCCGTCGAGGTAACCCAGGCCAGTGGTCGGCGTGTGCCGGTGCTGTTTGCCGGTTGCCGGGGCAGCGGTGCTTTCCGCCTGCGCTGCCAGCGCGTGGCCGGGCTGTGGCAGTTCGATGGGCGTTTCTTCCCGGCCTTTGAACAGCAACTGGCGCCAGCCGCGCAACTGCGTGTCGGGGCATTGCAGGCACAGCTGCACCAGCAACGTGCCGGCCACGCGGCGTGGCTCGACCAACCGCTGGCCCGCGCGCCACAGGCCTTGTGGCGCCGTGATACCCGTGGCGGCAGCTGGGACCGCCTGCTGCATCAGGCCTTGGCCGATGACAGCAGCATGCCCGTGCTGTTGCCGGGCCTGCGTTACGACTACCCGCTGCCCACAGGTGCGTCGATCACACGGGAACACCTGATCAGCCTCACCGGTGGCTACCCGGCGCCGGTGGTCGAAGCACCGGCCCGGCAGGTGGAACAAGTGCTGGAGAACGCTGCAGAGCAGCTGTTCGGCGACCCGCTGCTGCTCGACAACAGCCAGGACCTGCCGCGCTGGCAGGGCCAGGCCTGGGGTGTCAGCTACAGCCCGCAAGGCAAGCGCATCACTGGGCTGGAGCCGGTGCAGGGCCTGTGCCGCACCTTCGGCCTGCAGTTTGAAAGCCAGGCTGGCGAACCCCTGTGGCAACGGGTCGAAGCCTGGCTCGCCCGCCAACCTGGCGACTGGCAACTGGCGCCGCTGCAACTGCCCGAAGTGCGTTACGTGCAGGGGCACCCGGGTTGGCACCCACGGCAGTTGGCCTCGTGACACTCGCCTCGCGCTTGTTCACCGGCGCTGGCCTGACGCTGGCCGGCTGGCTGGCCGCCCAGTGCGTGCTGCAAATGAGCCGCCATCCGCAACCGGCCGTGGCGCCGACGGCAGCCGTAAGCCCGCTGCCAGGGCTGATGGTCGGGCACTGGCAAGCGCCCATCGACGACGGCGCCATCGCCATTACCCGCCTGCCATTGCACTACCTCGGCGGCCTCAGGGCGCAGCCGCTGTCTTCCAGTGTGGTGGTGCTGCGCTACGGCGAGCAGGTGCGCACCCTGGCCCGCGGTCAGCGCCTGGCGCCGGGGATCGTGCTGCAGGACATCGACACCGATGGCCTGATTTTCAACAACCAGGGGCGGCGTGAACGCCTGCCCTGGCCGCCACGCCCCGCCGTGACCGGCTTCAAGCGGCAAGGATGAACGATGCCTGTTAGATACTGCGTGGCCGCCGTGCTGAGCCTGGCCCTGGCCGTAGGCCTACCAGAAGCCCGCGCCGAAGAGCCGGTGTTCGATGAAAACGGCACGCCGATGTACGAGGTGAACTTCGTCGACACCGAACTGGGTGAGTTCATCGACAGCGTGTCGCGCATCACCGGCACCACCTTCATCGTCGACCCTCGGGTCAAGGGCAAGGTCACCGTGCGCACCGTCGACCTGCACGACGCCGATGCCATCTACGACATCTTCCTGGCGCAGTTGCGCGCCCAGGGCTACGCCACTGTCGACCTGCCCAACGGCAGCGTGAAGATCGTCCCCGACCAGGCCGCGCGCCTGGAGCCGGTGCCGGTGGAGACGGGTGGGCAGCAGGGCGAAGGCAGTGACAGCGTGGCTACCCGGGTATTCAATGTGCGCAACGCCGCCAGCGAGCAGGTACTGGGTATCCTCAAACCGCTGATCGACCCACGGGTCGGGGTGATCACGCCGTACCCGGCGGCGCACCAGTTGGTGGTGACCGACTGGCGCAGCAATCTGGACCGTATCGCCAGCCTGCTGCGCCAGCTCGACCGCCCCCAGGAAGCACCTGGCAACGGCAGTACCCAGGTCATCTACCTGCGGCACGCCAATGCAGGTGAAGTGGTCAAGGTGCTGCGCGGGCTGAGCCAGGAAGGCATGGCGCCGGCTGAAGGCGCGGGCGAAGGCGAGGGCAAGGACAGGCCGGTAATGGCCGCCGCCGGTGGCCCGGGCATTCGCCTGGAGTACGAAGAAGGTACCAACGCCGTGGTCATGGTCGGCCCCGACAGCGAGCTGGCCGCCTACCGCACCATCGTCGAACAGCTGGACATCCGGCGTGCCCAGGTGGTGGTGGAAGCCATCATCGCCGAGGTGTCCGACAGCAGCGCCCAGGAGCTGGGTGTGCAATGGCTGTTTGCCGACGAAAAATTCGGCGCCGGCATCGTCAACTTCGGCAGCAACGGGGTGAACATCGCCAATATCGCCGGGGCTGCTGCCAGTGGTGACAACGAGGCGCTTGGCGACCTGTTGTCCGCGACCACCGGCGCCACGGCGGGCATCGGCCATTTCGGTGGCGGGTTCAACTTTGCCATGCTGGTCAATGCACTGAAGGGCAAGAGCGGCTTCAACCTGCTGTCCACGCCCACCCTGTTGACCCTGGACAACGCCGAAGCGTCGATCCTGGTCGGCCAGGAAGTGCCTTTCGTTACCGGCTCGGTCACGCAAAACAACGCCAACCCGTACCAGACCATCGAGCGCAAAGAGGTCGGGGTGAAGCTGCGCATCAAGCCGCAGATCAACATCGACAACAGCGTGCGCCTGGACATTGTTCAGGAGGTGTCGTCGATTGCCGAGTCCAGCGCGGCCAGCGACGTGATCACCAACAAGCGCGAGATCAAGACCAAGGTCATGGTCGAAGACAATGGCCTGGTCATTCTCGGCGGCCTGATCAGCGACGAGTTGAGCACCAGCAACCAGCGCGTGCCGCTGCTCGGTGACATCCCATACCTGGGCCGGCTGTTCCGCTCCGATGCCAGCAAGAACACCAAGCAGAACCTGATGGTGTTCATCCGCCCGCGCATCCTGCGGGACGGGCCGAGCCTGGCCGGGCTCAGCGAAAACAAATACCGCACCCTGCAGCAGACCACACCGCTGCAACTGCCGGACCTTGCAGAGGGCACGCCGCTGTTGCAGGTGTTCCCCTCCAGCCGCGCACGCCTCGAAGGCGGTGCCTGGTGATGTTGCCGTATCGCCAGGCACGCCAGAGCGGGGTGGCCATGACCACCACGGAACAGGGCTGGCAGCTGTGGCTGCGGCCCGACGCCGACAGTGCCCAGTTGCAGGAACTGCTGCGGGTACATGGCCAGCCCTGCATGCTCGAATACCTGGAGCCTGCCGTGTTCGACGAGCGCCTGGGCCAGCTTTACCAGGCCGGCGATGGCGCCAATCAAGCGCTGATCGAAGGCATCGGCGACCAGGTCGACCTGGACAGCCTGATGAGCGAGATGCCGCAAGTCGAAGACCTGCTGGAAAGCGATGACGAAGCCCCGGTGATCCGCCTGATCAACGGCCTGTTCGGCCAGGCCCTGCGCCTTCGCGCCTCGGACATCCATATCGAAACCTTCGAGCAAAGCCTGGTGGTGCGCCTGCGCGTCGATGGCCACCTGCGCGAAGTGCTGCGCCCGCCGCGTGCGCTGTCGGCCATGCTGGTGTCGCGGATCAAGGTCATGGCACGGCTGGATATTGCCGAGAAGCGCCAGCCCCAGGACGGCCGTATTACCCTGCGCGCGGCAGGGCGCGAGGTGGATGTGCGGGTTTCGACGCTGCCCGGTATTCATGGCGAACGCGTGGTCATGCGTGTGCTCGACAAGCAGGCCAGCTTGCTCGCGCTGGGCAACCTGGGCATGCCGCCCGCGGTGTTGCAGGGCCTGCGCAGTTGCCTGGCACGGCCCAACGGTATCGTGCTGTCCACCGGCCCGACCGGTTCGGGCAAAACCACCACCCTGTATGCCAGCCTCAACAGCCTCAACGATGGCAGCCGCAACATTCTCACCGTCGAGGACCCGGTGGAGTACGCCATCGCCGGCATTGGCCAGACCGCCATCAACCCGCGTGCGGGGCTGACCTTCGCCAGTGGCCTGCGCGCGATCCTGCGCCAGGATCCGGACGTGATCATGCTCGGCGAAATCCGTGACCAGGAAACCGCGCAGATTGCCGTGCAGGCCAGCCTGACCGGCCACCTGGTGCTGTCGACCCTGCACACCAACAGTGCGGTGGGTGCGGTGACCCGCCTGCGCGATATGGGCATCGAGCCGTTTTTGATCGCCTCGTGCCTGCGCGGTGTGCTGGCCCAGCGCCTGGTGCGACGCCTGTGCAGTTGCGCCGTGGCGCAGCCGCTGCAAAGTGCCGAGCGTGACCTTTGGCCAGAGCTGACGGCGCTGGGCAGCAGCTACCACGCGGTGGGCTGCGAGCAGTGCCAGGGCAGCGGCTATGTCGGGCGCCTGGGCCTGTACGAATTCATCGAACTGGATGCCGGGCTGATCGGCCTGCTGTATGACGGCGCCAGTGAACTGGCCATGCAGGATTACCTGGCCGGGCGCCGGCAGAGCCTGGTCGCAATGGCCAGCGACTGCCTGGCCCGTGGCGAGACCAGCCTGGCCGAAGTGCTGCGTGTGGTGCAGGGCTGAACCATGCCGACTTATCGCTACGTGGCCGTCGACCTCACCGGCAAGACCCGCAAGGCCAGCCTGCAGGCTGACAGTGAACGCCATGCGCGCCAGTTGCTGCGCGATCAGGGGCTGTTTGCCCGCCAGTTGCAGCGCCAGGACAGCGGTAATCGACAACCCCGGCGCCAGCGTTTGAGCCGTGCCCAGCTGTGTGAACTGACCCGTCAGCTGGCCACATTGACCGGTGCCGGCATCCCCTTGGTCGATGCCTTGGGCACCCTTGAGCGCCAGTTGCGTCAACCTGCCCTGCACAGTGTGCTGGTGGCCCTGCGCGGCTCCCTTGCCGAAGGCCTGGGCCTGGCCCGTAGCCTGGCGCGCCAGGGGGCGCCATTCACTGGCTTGTACTGCGCGCTGGTCGAAGCCGGCGAACGTTCCGGGCGCCTGGCACAGGTGCTGACCCGGCTGGCCGACCACCTTGAACAGGTGCAACGGCAACAGCACAAGGCGCGTACTGCGCTGATATATCCCACCGTACTGATGGGCGTATCGCTTGCCGTGGTCGTTGGCCTGATGACTTTTGTCGTGCCCAAGCTCACAGAACAGTTTGCCCACGCCGGGCAAAGCCTGCCGCTGATCACCGCGTTGCTGATCGGCCTGAGCCAGGGGCTGGTGCAGGTCGGGCCCTGGTTGCTGGGCCTGGCGCTATTGATGGGCGTGCTCGGCACCTTGCTGTTGCGCAAGCCGCACTGGTGCCTGCGCCGCGACCAGATGCTGCTGCGCCTGCCGCGTATCGGCAGCCTGTTGCAGGTGCTGGAAAGCGCACGCCTGGCGCGCAGCCTGGCGATTCTCAGCGGCAGCGGCGTGGCCCTGCTCGAAGCCTTGCAAGTGGCCACCGAAACCGTCGGCAACCGGCGTATCCGCCTGGCCATGGAGCAGGTCCGCCAGCAAGTGCAGGGCGGCACCAGCCTGCACCGTGCGCTGGATGCCAGCCAGCAATTCCCGCCGCTGCTGGTGAACATGGTCGGCAGCGGCGAGGCCAGCGGCACTTTGGCCGACATGCTTGAGCGCGTGGCCGACGACCAGGAGCGTGGCTTTGCCCGCCAGGTGGATACCGCCATGGCGCTGTTCGAACCCCTGATGATCCTGGTGATGGGCGCCGTGGTGCTGTTCATCGTGCTGGCAGTGCTGCTGCCGATCATGCAACTCAACCAGGGCCTGCAACTGTGAATACAAGGAGTACTGCCATGCAGCATCAACGTAACCGCCAGCGCGGTTTCACCCTCATGGAAATCATGGTGGTGATCTTCATCATCGGCCTGCTGATCGCCGTGGTCGCGCCCAGCGTACTGGGCAACCAGGACAAGGCCATGAAGCAAAAGGTGATGGCCGACCTGGCCACCCTGGAGCAGGCGCTGGACATGTACCGCCTGGACAACCTGCGCTTTCCCAGCACTGAACAGGGCCTGATCGCGCTGGTGAAAAAGCCGAGCCAGGAGCCGCTGCCGCGGGCCTGGCGCAGTGACGGCTATGTGCGCCGCCTGCCGGAAGACCCATGGGGCACCCCGTACCAGTACCGCATGCCCGGTGAGCATGGCCGGGTCGATGTGTATTCGCTGGGTGCCGATGGCCAGCCGGGCGGTGAAGGCCAGGATGCCGACCTGGGTAACTGGGCGCTGTAAGGGTGAGCCGTCAGCGGGGCTTCAGCCTGATCGAATTGCTGGTGGTGCTGGCCATCGCCGGGCTGATGACAGGCCTGGCAGTGGCCGGGCTCGGCAGCGGCCAGGCGCGTGTCGATCAGGCCCTGCAACGCCTGGCCAGCGAAACCCGGGCCCAGGCGGCGCTGGCCCGGCATGCCGGGCAACTGCGTGGGCTGCGCTGGAATGGCCAACGGCCGGAGTTCGTGCGGCGTGAGGGCAATGCCTGGGTGGCCGAGGCGGTCGGGCTTGGCGACTGGCCCAGGGGCCTGCACCCGGACTGGCCCGCCAGCCCGCAGCCCCACGTGCTGTTCACCCCGCACGGCTGGGCGCAGCCGGGCAGCGTGCGCTGGCGCTGGGCCGATGGCAGCCAGCAATGGGCGTGGGGCCGCGATGGGCGCTTGCAGGTGGCGGTTGCGCCATGAAGCAACATCAGCGTGGCTTCACTTTGCTGGAGGTAACGGTGGCCCTGGCGATCGCCGCCGTGCTGGCGGTGATCACCAGCCAGGTCCTGCGTCAGCGCCTGGCCGTGCAGCACAACCTGCAACAACATCGCCTTGGCCTATTGTGTGCGCGCGAACTGGAAACCCGTTTTGCCGTCGAGCAATTCTGGCCTTCTGCCAACCAGGTGAAGGGTGAACTGATGCAAGGTGGCCAGCCGTGTCATTGGCAACTGCAATTGCGCCGCACTGGCGTGCGCGACCTGCGCCGTGGCGAACTGCAACTGTTCGCTGACCGCGACCAGCGCCTGCCGCTGGGCCAGTACACCGTGTTTCTGGAACGCCCATGAAAAGCTCGCCACCACTGCGCGGACCCGGTAGGAGCAGCCTTGTGCTGCGAAGAGGCCAGTGTGGCCACAGCAAATCTGCCAGTCATTCCGGCCTCTTCGCAGCACAAGGCTGCTCCTACAAAGGTTCTGTGCAGGCATTGAACCCGAGCATCAATACATGAAGCGCCGCCAGGCAGGCCTGACCTTGATCGAACTGATGGTCGCCCTGGCCCTGACTGTCCTGCTCGGCATCATGCTCGCTGCGTTGGTCAATGGCTGGATGAAAGTGCGCGAACGCCTGCAAGTGATCAGCCAGGAAACCTCGGTGCTGGACTTTTGCCTGGCCCTTGAGCGGCGTTTCGACAGCCCGGTGCTGCGCCGCGTTTACGACCAGCGCCTGCCCCTGGCCAGCCGCTGGCTGGACTGGCAACCGGCAAGCAACCAATTACAGTGGGTCGCCACCACCGGCCTGCCGGAAGCCGAAGGTGGCTCGCGGCTGCAACGCCAGCGGCTGCGCTTCGAGGCCCGTGAGCAGCGCCTGCTGCTGGAAAGCTCGGTCGACCTGTACGCCGCCGCCACGCCGCGCTGGGTCCAGCGTGAGCGGCTCGACGGGGTTGGCGCCATGAACGTCCTTTATTACCAGGGCGGCCAGTGGCTGGCCTGGCCTTCTGACCAACCTGCGCACCCCGGCCGTGGCGTGCGCCTGGAACTGCAGCGTGATGGAGCACCCTATGTCTGCACCTTCGCCCTCCCGTGGGGGCGCTCATGAAATTTGAATGGCGACAGCGCGCACCTGCTCAACCGTGGTTGTTGCTGCGCCCAGGTGTTGTCTGGCACTGGGCGCTGGCCGAGGGCGGCATCGTGCAAAACCAGGGGCAGGGTGAGCCACCGGCTAACCTGCAAGCCCGGGTTGCCCTTGTTCTGCCTGCCGAGGCCTGTAGCGTCTTCCACGTGCCTGCCCCACCCGGGCTCAAGCGTGAGGAGTGGCCGTTGTTGCTCGAAGACCGCTTGCTGCAACCGCCCGACGAGGTGGCCTGCGCCTGCCTGGCCCGTCAGCCCGGGCACCTTCGCTTGCTGGTGGTGGCGCGTCAGCAACTGGACGACTGGCGCGGACAGTGTGGCGTATGGGGCTTGCAGGTAGAACGTTGCTGGGCCGAGTTGCAGTTGCTGCCCAGGCCTGAGGCAGGCAGTGCCTGGCATTGGCAGCGCACGCCCGGCATGTCCTTGTACAAAGGGCTGGCCGAGGGCGAGCAGGAGCATTGGCTGGCATGGCCGCAAGCACTGGGGGAAGCGCCGCAGCAACCCTGGGCACACCTGCAAAGCGTGCCACTGAGTGGTGACTGGCCAGGCACGCTGGCACCGCTCGACGCGATGCCCGGCCTGTTCGAGCGCGCTCGCAAGGCACCTTCGTTGCCCGTCGTTTCACGCCCGCAGCAACGCCTGTTGGCCGCCTGCCTGGTACTGGCGGCAGTCTGGGGCGGGCTGTGGTTGAACCAGCAGTGGCGCCAGGCACAACTCTGGCGCGCCCAGGTGTTTGCCGTGACGGGTGAGCAGGCCAGCCCACGGCACGCCGCGCAGGCCCTAAAACGCCTGCGGGAAAGCGAGCTTCAGCAGCAAGTACGCACCCGCCAGCTCGAAGACCTGCAGGCAGCCTTGCAGGCCTGGCTGCGCGGTCACCCCGGCTGGCGCCTGCAGGCGGTGCACTTCGATGGCCAGCGCTGGCACCTGCGGCTAGAGGGCGACGGCGCCACGCCACCCTGGCAAGACATGGCCAACGCTGCCGGTGCTGCCGTACAGGTACAAGGTGGCGAAGTGGTGTTCGACTTGGGAGCCGCCGCATGAACCAGGACTGGATGCAGCGTCATCGGCTGAAGTTCGCCTGGTTGCTGATTGCGTTGTTGCTGACCGTTCTGGCCCTGCGCGAGGGCTTGGCGCAATGGCGCGAGGTGAGCCAATGGCGGGGGCTGGCAGAACAAGCCGCAAGCCTGAATGGCGGCACGGGCTTGAGCCTGGAGCGCCTGAAGCAGTCGGCCGAGGCGCGGCAGGTTGTATTGGCCGAGGTCGATGTGCAAGGCAAGGCCTGGCAACTGCGTGGCCAGGTGGCCGATGAGCGGGTGCTGCAAGGCTGGTTGCAGTCCCTGCATGAAGAGGGCGCAACGCCGCTGCAATGGGGGTTGGAACAGGATGGCAAGGCGTTGCGCTTCGACCTAGTGGTGCAGCCATGAGCCGTAAAGGTGTGGCGTGGGTGCTGATGGTTTTCGGCCTGACCTTGCTCGTTGAATTGCCCGCCGCCTGGGTGGCTCGCGGGGCAGGTCTGCCAGTGCGCGAGGCCAGCGGCAGCCTGTGGCAGGGGCAGGCACAACAGTTGGGGCCAGTGGGGCCCCTGCGCTGGTCGGTGCAGCCTTGGGGCTTGCAGGCGACTGCGCAGTTGGGGTTCCAGGGGCAGGCCTGGCAGTTGCGCGCCGAAGGCTGGCCGTGGCGCTGGCGGCTGGAGGCAACGGCGATGGGCGCCCAGGCGACGGTGGCCACGGATTACCGCTTGGCCGGGCCGTGGCAGGGCACACTCCGCATGCAAGGGGCAGGGCGGCAATGCCTGGGCAGCGAAGGCCGTTTCACGGTGAGCGACCTGGCGCTGAGCGAACCGTGGTCGCTGGGCCTGGGGCAGGGGTGGCTGGAAATGGACTGCCGCAGTGGCTGGCACCTGCGTGGGCAGCTGGCGCAGCAGGGGCAGCATGAGCTGTTCGTGGATGCTGACCTGCCAGGGCGGCGGGCCCAGGTGGGGTTCGAGCTGCAGCCGGAGGCGGCGTTGGTGCCCTTGTTACGAGGTGCGCAGTGGCTGGGGCTGCAGGCGCTGGCAGGGCAACGCGACCTGCGCTGGTAAGTTGTGGGAGCAACTGTCTTTCACCATAACTCCGGCGGCCGCCTCACCTTGTAGGAGCAGCCTTGTGCTGCGAAGAGGCCCGTATGGCTAAAGATTATCTTCGTCTGCAATGGCCTCTTCGCAGCACAAGGCTGCTCCTACACGAGACTGTGTTTCTCTTCAGGGCCGGATTTCGATCAGCGTGCCATCGCGCACCAGCTCCCACACTTCCTGCATGTCACGGTTACGCATGGCAATGCAGCCATCGGTCCAGTCCAGGGTGTGGAAATACCACTCCGGGTACTCGTCGTTGATCGGCGTGCCGTGAATCATGATCATGCTGCCGGCACTGACCCCTTCGCGGGTGGCGCGGGCGGCATCGCTTACGTTCGGGTAGTTGATGTGCATGGCCAGGTTGAAGCGGTCGCTTTGCTTGCGCCAGTCCAGCCAGTACAGGCCTTCAGGGGTTTTCTTGTCGCCTTCGCGTTCCTTGGCGCCCTTTGGTTGCTTGCCCAGGGAAATGCGGTAGGTTTTCAGCGGCTCGCCACGGCTGATCAGCTGTAGGCGACGCTCGGACTTGATCACCAGCACTTTGTCGATCAGCGGTTGCATGGCCTGCTGCGAAGGCGACGGCGTCTGCGCTGCCGGCACGGGCTTGCGGATGATGGTCTCGGTGAAGGCCGCCTGGGACACCGAGGTAACGCAAAGGCAGAAAATGGCAAGCAACCAGCGCATGTAACGGTATCCCTGAAGGCTTCTTCTAAGTAGAGGTCGAGGTCGAGACGTTCATCGGTGGCAGGTACTCATGGCCTATGGGGTAATGCTGCCCGATGCGGTCGCGATAGTAGCATTCTAGTGTGCGTGTGACGGTGCGGAAAGCCAGCTCGCCCCACGGTATCTCATGTTGCTCGAACAACCGCACTTCCAGGCTTTCGACACCCACATCAAACGCCAGGTCTGCCAGCTCAGCGCGGAAGAACACATGCACCTGGTCGATGTGCGGCAAATCGAACAGCTGGTACAGGCTCATCGGCCCGACCCGGGCGCAGGCTTCCTCGACGGTTTCGCGACGGGCGGCCTGGTCGAGGGTTTCGCCGTTCTCCATGAAGCCGGCGGGCAGGGTCCAGAAGCCGCGGCGTGGTTCGATGGCACGCCGGCACAGCAGCACCTGGCTGCCCCAGGTCGGTAGCACGCCGGCGACGATGTTGGGGTTCTGGTAATGGATGGTCTGGCAAGACTCGCAGATATACCGCAGGCGGCTATCGCCCTCGGGAATCCGCTGAGTGACCGGCTGGCCGCACGCGCTGCAGAATTTCATGTGAGGTTCCCTTTTGTTCAAGGCTATCTTGGCGCGCCGGCAGGGCCGCCGCAAGCGCAGGGGCTTGGGTGCTTCGCGGCTTTGGTGCATCATGCAAGGCAGGCCTTGGATACGAGCGTGCGCAATGCTGGACGAGCTACTTCGCCGAATGAGCAATCACCAACCCGCATCACTGGAAACCGACCGGCGGTTCCCCGAAGCGGCGGTTCTTTTGCCCATTACCCGCAGCGAAGCGCCCGAGCTGGTCCTGACCCTGCGCGCCAAGGGCCTGTCCACCCATGGTGGCGAAGTGGCCTTCCCGGGTGGCCGACGCGACCCGGAAGACCCGGACCTTGTGTTTACCGCCCTGCGCGAGGCCGAGGAAGAGATCGGCTTGCCGCCTGGCTTGGTGGAAGTGGTAGGCCCGCTCAGCCCGCTTATTTCGCTGCATGGCCTTAAAGTGACGCCATTCGTCGGGCTTATACCCGACTTCGTCGAATACCGCGCCAACGATGCCGAAATCGCGGCAGTATTCTCCGTGCCGCTGGAATTCTTCCGCCAGGACCCGCGCGACCATACCCACCGTATCGATTATCAAGGGCGCAGCTGGTATGTGCCCAGCTACCGCTATGGCGAATACAAGATCTGGGGGTTGTCGGCGATCATGATCGTCGAACTGGTCAACGTACTGTTTGATGCCGGCATCAGCCTGCACCAGCCCCCAGAGCGTTACATCGAAAACTGAGCGGGGCCTACCTCGCCGTCTGCGTTCCAGCCTGAGGAGCATGCATGAAATACCGCCTGGGCGACCTGCGGGTCGAGAGCCACCCCACCAGTTGGGCCGCACCCAACGCCACGCTGATTGGCAACGTACGCCTGCAGGCCAATGCCAGCGTGTGGTTTGGCGCGGTGCTGCGTGGGGATAACGAGCTGATCGATATCGGCGAAGGCAGCAACGTGCAGGATGGCACGGTGATGCATACCGACATGGGCTCGCCGCTGACCCTGGGCAAGGGCGTGACCGTTGGTCACAACGCCATGCTGCACGGCTGCACGGTGGGCGACTACAGCCTGGTCGGTATCAATGCCGTGATCCTCAACGGCGCGCGCATTGGCAAACACTGCATCATCGGCGCCAACGCGCTGATCGCCGAGGGCAAGGAAATCCCCGACGGTTCGCTGGTGGTCGGCTCGCCCGGCAAGGTCGTACGTGAACTGACCGAGCAGCAGAAGCGCATGCTTGAAGCCAGTGCCGCGCATTACGTGCACAATGCCCAGCGTTATGCCCAGGAGCTGGTGGTTGATGATGAGTAATGTGGTAGAGCGGCCGGTGGCCTCGCCGTGCGTAAGCATTTGTGCGCTGGACGAGCAGGATATCTGCACCGGCTGCCAGCGTACCGTGGCGGAGATTGGCCGCTGGGGGCGGATGGACAACGATGAGCGCCGGGCGGTGCTGAAACTGTGCCATGAACGGGCAGTAGAGGCCGGCATCATCCTGTAGGAGCGGCCTTGTGTCGCGATGGGCTGCGCAGCAGCCCCCTGCAATCTTCGGTGTGCATCAGAAACCCCGGGGCCGCTGCGCAGCCCATCGCGACACAAGGCCGCTCCTACAGGGACGGCGTTGCCTGTCGAGGGCGCCAGCGGTAATCTGTACGGCTTGCCCACAGACTACCAGCCATGTTCTATCTGATTGCCTACATCAGCAGCGTAGTGCTGATCAACTACGCCTTTTCCAGCGCCCCGCACCTGGACATCATCTGGTCCGCCTGGGGCGGCCTGGTGTTCATCCTGCGCGACATGGTGCAGACCCGCTTCGGCCATGGCGCCTTGGTTGCCATGCTGGTGGCCCTGGTGCTGTCCTATGTCACCTCGGAACCGGCCATCGCCCTGGCCAGCGCCACCGCGTTCTTCATTTCCGAGCTGATCGACTGGCTGGTGTTCAGCATCACCCGCCGGCCGCTGCGCGACCGCCTGTGGCTCAGCTCGGCGCTGAGTATCCCGGTGGATACCTTCATCTTTTTCGGCATGATCGGCGCTCTTACCCCGGCAGTGATCGGCACCGCCATGGCGTCGAAGTTCGCCGGTGTCACTGCCGTGTGGCTGGCCATGGCATTTCGCGCCCGACGGGCTGCCGTGGCCGGTTGATGGTGTAGAATGGCGGTCCTTTTTCAGCGGGCGGCGCAAAGCCTGGCGCGGCCCCGGACGCCTTCGAGGACCTGAAATGACCCGTATCGGAACCCCCTTGTCGCCTACCGCGACCCGTGTACTGCTGTGCGGCTGTGGCGAGTTGGGCAAGGAAGTGGTGATCGAGCTGCAGCGCCTGGGCGTCGAAGTGATTGCCGTCGACCGCTACGCGAATGCCCCGGCCATGCAAGTGGCGCATCGCAGCCACGTGGTCAACATGCTCGATGGCGTTGCCCTGCGCGCGGTGATCGAGGCCGAGAAGCCGCACTACATCGTCCCTGAAATCGAAGCCATCGCCACCGCCACCCTGGTCGAGCTGGAAAGCGAAGGTTTCAACGTGGTGCCGACAGCCCGCGCCACGCAGCTGACCATGAACCGTGAAGGCATCCGCCGTCTGGCCGCCGAAGAGCTGGACCTGCCGACCTCGCCGTACCATTTCGCCGACACCTATGAAGACTACGCCAAGGCCGTGGCCGATGTCGGTTACCCATGCGTGGTCAAGCCGGTGATGAGTTCGTCGGGCAAAGGCCAGAGCCTGCTGCGCAGCGACGCCGACCTGCAGAAGTCGTGGGACTACGCCCAGGAAGGCGGCCGCGCCGGCAAGGGCCGGGTGATTGTCGAGGGCTTTATCGACTTTGAATACGAAATCACCCTGCTGACCGTGCGCCACGTCGGCGGTACCACCTTCCTGGAGCCGGTTGGCCACCGCCAGGAAAAGGGCGACTATCAGGAGTCGTGGCAGCCGCAGGCCATGAGCCCGAAAGCGCTGGCCGAATCGCAGCGCGTGGCCAAGGCTGTTACCGATGCCCTTGGCGGTCGTGGCCTGTTTGGCGTGGAACTGTTCGTGAAGGGCGACCAAGTGTGGTTCAGCGAAGTGTCGCCGCGCCCGCATGACACTGGCCTGGTCACCCTGATTTCCCAGGACCTGTCGCAGTTCGCCCTGCATGCCCGGGCCATTCTCGGCCTGCCGATTCCAGTGGTGCGCCAGTTTGGCCCGTCGGCGTCGGCGGTGATCCTGCCAGAAGGGCAGTCGCAACAGACCAGCTTCGCCAACCTGGGTGCAGCGCTGAGCGAGCCGGATACCGCCATTCGCCTGTTCGGCAAGCCGGAAATCAACGGCACCCGCCGCATGGGCGTGTGCCTGGCGCGTGATGAGTCGGTCGAGCTGGCGCGGGCCAAGGCGACCCGCGCTTCGCAGGCGGTAAAGGTCGAGTTCTGATTCGAAACCGCAGGGGGCCGCGTTGCGGCCCATTCGCAGCACAAGGCTGCTCCTACAACGGCAACGCACGTCCCTGTAGGAGCAGCCTTGTGCTGCGAATGGGGCGCAACGCGGTCCCCATTGCTTACAGCTCGGTATTACGGGTCTCTTTCAGGCACAGCACAGCAATCAGGCTGATCACCGCCGCAGCCGACACATAGCCCCCCACCCAGCTCAACCCGCCCATGCTCACCAGCTTCTGGGCAAAGAACGGTGCCGCCGAGGCCCCGACAATCCCGCCCAGGTTATACGCCGCCGAAGCCCCGGTATAACGCACGTGAGTCGGGAACAGCTCGGGCAGCAGTGCCCCCATCGGCGCAAAGGTCACGCCCATCAGGAACAGCTCGATGGCCAGGAACAGCGCCACACCCGTCGTCGATCCCGAAGTCAGCAGCGGCTCCATGGCAAAGCCCGAAGCTACGGCCAGCAGGCCGCCGACGATCAGCACCGGCTTGCGCCCGTAACGGTCGCTGAGCCAGGCCGACAGCGGCGTGGCCAGGGCCATGAACACCACCGCGAAGCACAGCAGGCCAAGGAACGTCTCGCGGCTGTAACCCAGCGTGGTCACGCCGTAGCTAAGCGAGAACACCGTGGAGATATAGAACAGCGCGTAGCACACCACCATCGCCGCAGCGCCCAGCAGGGTGGGCAGCCAGTAGCTGGAAAACAGCTCGACCACTGGCATTTTCACCCGCTCGTGGCGGGCAACAGCCTTGGCGAATACCGGGCTTTCTTCGAGCTTCAGGCGCACATACAGGCCCACTAGCACCAGCGCGGCACTGAGCAGGAACGGAATGCGCCAGCCCCATTCACGGAACTGCTCGTCGCTGAGCGTCAGGGCCAGGGTCAGGAACAGGCCGTTGGCGGCCAAAAAGCCGATCGAAGGGCCCAGCTGCGGGAACATGCCGAACCAGGCGCGCTTGCCTTCCGGGGCGTTCTCGGTGGCCAGCAACGCCGCGCCACCCCATTCACCGCCCAGGCCCAGGCCCTGGCCAAAGCGCAGCAGGCAAAGGATGATCGGCGCCCACACGCCAATGCTGTCATAGCCTGGCAACACGCCGATGGCCGTGGTGGACACGCCCATCAGCAGCAGCGAGGCAACCAGGGTCGATTTGCGGCCGATGCGGTCGCCAAAGTGGCCGAACAGCGCCGAACCCAGCGGGCGGGCGAGAAAGGCGATGCCGAAGGTGAGGAAGGCCGCCAGCATTTGCGCCGTGCCCGACCCGGACGGGAAGAACACCGGGCCGATCACCAGGGCCGCAGCGGTGGCGTACACGTAGAAATCGTAGAACTCGATGGCGGTGCCGATGAAGCTGGCAGTGGCTACCCGGGCGGGCGAGTTGACCGGCGTGGCAGGCGCTTCGGCGTAGGTGCTGCTTGTCATTAAGTAGGTCCCTAACAGTCTGGTCCGGCTCCATGGGCGTGGCCCGCGCGGTGTGCTGAGCAAAAGGGCAGGCACGGTTGCGCGGGCGCCGGAGCGTTTTGTTGTTGTGTGCGCCCGACTGACGATAGCCCAAGGGGGGTAGGGGCGGCGCGGGCACTGTTCGGGGTGTTGAAGCAGGACCGCAGGGCGTGTCAGTGGAGCGGACTGGCCGTGAAACGCCGGGTGCGGGTAGCAGGCGTGGCGGCGGGGCTGGGTAAGCGTGACCCGAGTATAGCTATCGGGTCACGGTCCACACCAGTACCTTGCTGGCACAATTGTCCTCTGTTTCGAGGATTTCCAGGCGATAGCGGCCGATCTTCAGGCAAACGGCGCTTTCCGGGATGCTTTCCAGCGCTTCGGTAACCAGCCCGTTGAGGGTTTTCGGCCCGCCGTCGCAGGGCAGGTGCCAGCCCAGGGTGCGGTTGATTTCGCGCAGCGAGGCGTTGCCGTCGATGACGAAGGTGCCATCGGGTTGGGGGTGTACGTGGGGGTTTTCCAGGCTTTGTTCGTCCTCGAACTCGCCAACGATCTCTTCGAGGATGTCTTCCAGGGTGACGATGCCCTGCACCTCGCCGTACTCGTCCACCACCACACCCAGCCGGCGCTGTTGCTTGTGGAAGTTCAGCAACTGCATTTGCAAGGGCGTGCTTTCTGGCACGAAATAGGGTTCGTAGCAGGCACCGTGCAGTGCCTCCAGGGTCAGCTCGCCCTTGGGTAGCAGGTGGCTGATCAGCTTGGTGTTGAGGATGGCTTCGACCTGATTGATGTCGTTGTGGTAGACCGGCAGGCGGGTGTGGCGGCTGACGATCAACTGCTCGATGATGCGCTCGATCGGCTCGTCGAGATTGATGCCGTCCACTTCGTTGCGCGGCACCAGGATGTCGTTGACGGTGATCTTGTCCAGCGACTGCAAGCCGTCGAGCAGGCCATGGCGGGGTGTTTCATGCTCGTCGTCGTCGTCGAAGTCATCGGCTTCCTGCGGGTGCAAGGCCACGGCCGTGGGTTGCAGGCGAAACGGGCGCAGGAGCAGCTTGGCGAAACCGTCCAGCAGGCAAGCCAGTGGCTGCAACAGGGCGAGGGGCACTTTCAGCAGGCTGGTACCCAGGTTCACGCATGCCTGCGGGTTGCGCCGGGCCAGGCGCCGCGGCAGGTATTCGGCAAACACCAGCAGGGTGAGGGTGGCGGCCAGCCCTGCCAGCCAAAAGCCGTGCTCGCCGCTATGGCGCTGGCCCACCAGGCAGGCCAGGCCCAACACCAGCAGCTTGCCCAGGCTGGCGCACAGCACCAGGGCCTGTGCCGGGAGCACCGGCTGGTCGTCGTGGGCGCGCAGCGAGCCATTGAGCTGCAGGCGGGCGGCATCCACCGTGGTGAACAGCGCCGACCACAGCAGCGCCAGTGCCAGGGTGCCGAGTAGCGGTGCGTACGGCAGTGTGTCCATGAGCGGCCGTCAGATATGCAGGATGAATTCGCGAACCAGCTTGCTGCCGAAATAGGCCAGCATCAGCAGGCAGAAACCGGCCAGCGTCCAGCGGATGGCCTTGTGACCACGCCAGCCCAAGCGGGTGCGGCCCCACAGCAATACGCTGAAAACCACCCAGGCGACACAGGCCAGCAAGGTTTTGTGGACCAGGTGCTGGGCGAACAGGTTGTCGAGGAACAGCCAGCCGGAGATCAGCGACAACGACAGCAGGCACCAGCCGGCCCAGAGGAAGCCGAACAGCAGGCTTTCCATGGTTTGCAAGGGCGGGAAGTTGCGGATCAGCCCGGAGGGGTGCTTGTTCTTCAGTTGGTGGTCCTGCAGCAGCAGCAGCAGCGACTGGAACACCGCGATGGTGAACAGCCCGTACGCCAGGATCGACAGCAGGATATGCGCGAGAATGCCCGGCTCTTCGTTGATCAGCGGTACGGTGCCAGGCGGCGCGAACTGCGCCAGCAGCGCCGTCACCGCGCCCAGCGGGAACAGCAGCACCAGCAGGTTTTCGACCGGTATGCGCAGGCAGGCCAGCAGGGTCAGGCCGATGACGGCCACGGCGATCAGGCTGGCGGCGCTGAAGAAGTCCAGGCTCAGGCCCAGCGGGGTGATCAGCTGGAAGTACAGCGCACCGGCCTGGGCGAGCACCGCGAAGGTACCCAGCAGGACGAGCAGGCGCTTGTCGGACTTGCGGCCCTGGGCCAGGTGCGAGCCCTGGTAGATGGCCGCCGCTATATATAGGCCGGCAGCGATCAGGTTGGGGATGAGGCTGGGAGAGGAGACCATAAGTCCTGGTTGACGAGCCTTAAAGAGACGGAGTTTGGCATAGATTCCGCTGATCAAGGAAGACTGAAGGCTTGCCTCAGGGCATTCGCGGGCTCGCCCGCTACCACAGGTACCGCGCAGGTCCGCAACAGGGTTGAAATCCTGTGGGAGTGGGCGTGCCCGCGAAGTGGGCAGTGCAGCCACCGAATATCTCCCAAGGTGTGCGCCGCCGCCGCACTTCGCTATAATCGCCGCCTTGCTGTGCCCGGCGGGTGTGTATTTCCCCCAGGGTGCCTGACAAACCTCGGCTTTTACTAGGCCTGAAAGGATCACCATGTTCGAAAACCTGACCGACCGCCTGTCACAGACGCTGCGCCATGTCACCGGCAAGGCCAAGCTGACCGAAGACAACATCAAGGACACGCTGCGCGAAGTGCGCATGGCCCTGCTCGAGGCCGACGTTGCCCTGCCGGTGGTGAAGGATTTCGTCAATAGCGTCAAGGAGCGTGCGGTCGGCACCGAAGTGTCGCGCAGCCTGACCCCGGGCCAGGCGTTCGTGAAGATCGTCCAGGCCGAGCTGGAAAGCCTGATGGGCGCGGCCAACGAAGACCTGGCGCTCAATGCCGCACCGCCTGCCGTGGTACTGATGGCCGGCCTGCAGGGCGCGGGTAAGACCACCACCGCCGGCAAGCTGGCGCGCTTCCTTAAAGAGCGCAAGAAAAAGAGCGTGATGGTGGTGTCCGCCGACGTCTACCGCCCTGCGGCGATCAAGCAGCTGGAAACCCTGGCCAACGACATCGGCGTCACCTTCTTCCCGTCCGACATCAGCCAGAAGCCGGTGGCCATTGCCGAAGCGGCCATCCGCGAAGCCAAGCTGAAGTTCATCGATGTGGTCATCGTCGACACCGCCGGCCGTCTGCACATCGACGCCGACATGATGGACGAGATCAAGGCGCTGCACGCTGCGGTCAAGCCGATCGAGACGCTGTTCGTGGTCGACGCCATGACCGGCCAGGACGCCGCCAACACTGCCAAGGCGTTTGGCGAGGCCCTGCCGCTGACCGGCGTGGTGCTGACCAAGGTTGACGGTGACGCCCGTGGCGGTGCTGCACTGTCGGTGCGTGCCATCACCGGCAAGCCGATCAAGTTCATCGGTATGGGTGAGAAGACCGAGGCCCTCGAGCCGTTCCACCCCGACCGCGTCGCCTCGCGCATCCTCGGCATGGGCGACGTGCTCAGCCTGATCGAGCAGGCCGAGCAGACCATCGACAAGGCCAAGGCCGACAAGCTGGCCAAGAAGCTGAAGAAGGGCAAGGGCTTCGACCTCGAAGACTTCCGCGACCAGCTGCAACAGATGAAGAACATGGGCGGTCTGGGCGGCCTGATGGACAAGCTGCCGAGCATTGGCGGGGTCAACCTGTCGCAGATGGGCAACGCCCAGGGCGCGGCCGAGAAGCAGTTCAAGCAGATGGAAGCGATCATCAACTCCATGACCCCGGCCGAGCGCCGCGACCCTGACCTGATCAGTGGCTCGCGCAAGCGTCGTATCGCCCTGGGTTCCGGCACCCAGGTGCAGGACATCGGCCGGCTGATCAAGCAGCACAAGCAAATGCAGAAGATGATGAAGAAATTTTCCGCCAAAGGCGGCATGGCCAAGATGATGCGTGGCCTGGGCGGGATGCTGCCAGGCGGCGGCATGCCGAAGCTGTAACCCCTATTCCGGGGGCCTGTCTTTAGCTGGGCAGGCTTCCAGAACCCCCGCCCCGGCGGGGCAACTGCCGTGGATTAGCGGCTAAACCGGCAAATCTGGACGGTGGGGCGATGCCTTGCCGAAAAAGTCATTTGCAAATGTCCGTGTATTCCCCGAGAATATGCGGCCTTTTGGGCACCCGTGTGCCTATTTGGCATTCAGATTTGCAGTACAAACTGCAACACCGACTATAGGAACGATGTTCACATGGTAACCATTCGTCTGGCCCGTGGCGGCTCGAAAAAGCGCCCATTCTACCACCTGACCGTGACCAACTCGCGTAACGCCCGTGACGGCCGTTTCGTTGAGCGCGTTGGCTTCTTCAACCCGATCGCATCGGGCGCCGAAGTCAAACTGTCGGTCAACCAAGAGCGCGTCACCTACTGGCTGAGCCAGGGCGCACAGCCGTCTGAGCGTGTTGCTCAGCTGCTGAAGGACGCTGCCAAGGCCGCTGCCTGAACAGTATGAACGCGACGCCAGAAAAGGCTGACGACCTCATCGTCGTTGGCAAGATTTTTTCGGTTCACGGCGTTCGCGGCGAGGTGAAGGTGTATTCCTTTACCGATCCGATTGAAAACCTGTTGGATTATCCCGGCTGGACGCTTCGGCACGAAGGCAAGGTAAAGCAGGTCGAACTGGTCAGCGGTCGTGGCTCCCAAAAGGGCCTGGTCGTGAAATTGAAAGGCCTCGATGATCGTGACGAAGCCCGTCTTCTGAGCGGTTACGAAATCTGCATTGCGCGGAGCCTTTTGCCCAACCTGGCAGCCGACGAGTACTACTGGTACCAGTTGGTAGGTCTGAAGGTCATCAACCAGGACGAACAGCTGTTCGGCAAGGTCGATCACCTGTTGGAGACCGGTGCGAACGATGTAATGGTGGTCAAGCCCTGCGCAGGCAGCCTGGATGATCGCGAGCGTCTGTTGCCCTACACGGCGCAATGCGTGCTCAACGTCGACCTGGAAGCAGGCGTGATGCGGGTTGAATGGGACGCGGACTTCTAAACGATGGGTAACCTTCGCGTAGACGTCATCACGTTGTTCCCCGAGATGTTCTCGGCCATCACGGAGTACGGCATTACCAGCCGCGCGGTGAAACAGGGGTTGCTTCAGGTGACTTGCTGGAACCCGCGGGACTACACCGTAGATCGTCACCACACGGTAGATGATCGGCCGTTTGGCGGTGGTCCGGGCATGGTGATGAAAATCAAGCCTCTGGAAGACGCCCTGGTTAGCGCCAGGCAAGCGACCGGAGCTGCGGCGAAGGTGATCTACCTCTCGCCACAAGGCCGCAAGCTGACTCAGCAGGCGGTCAAAGGCCTGGCCGAACAGGAATCGTTGATCCTGATCGCCGGTCGTTATGAAGGCATCGACGAGCGCTTTATCGAGGCTCATGTCGATGAGGAGTGGTCGATTGGCGACTATGTGCTTTCCGGTGGCGAGCTGCCGGCCATGGTACTGATCGATGCGGTTACACGGCTGCTGCCCGGAGCTTTAGGGCATGTGGACTCGGCGGAAGAAGATTCCTTCACCGACGGTCTGCTCGATTGCCCGCACTACACCCGACCTGAGGTGTATGCGGATCAGCGTGTTCCCGACGTGTTGCTAAGTGGCAACCATGCACATATCCGGCGTTGGAGGATGAAGCAGTCCCTTGGTAGGACCTTCGAACGACGCGCCGATCTTCTGGAAAGTCGCTCGCTTTCTGGAGAAGAGAAGAAGCTGCTCGAGGAATACCTCCGCGAGCGGGACGATAGTTAAACGTATCGATGGTGGATCGCGTATCCATCTTAGGAGCACAGCATGACCAACAAGATCATCCAGCAGCTCGAAGCCGAGCAGATGAGCAAGGAAATCCCGACCTTCGCACCAGGCGACACCGTTGTTGTCCAGGTTAAAGTGAAGGAAGGTGAGCGTTCCCGTCTGCAGGCGTTCGAAGGCGTTGTTATCGCCAAGCGTAACCGCGGTCTGAACAGCGCCTTCACCGTGCGCAAGATCTCCAGCGGCGTTGGCGTAGAGCGTACCTTCCAGACCTACAGCCCGCAAATCGACAGCCTGGCCGTGAAACGTCGTGGTGACGTGCGTAAAGCCAAGCTGTACTACCTGCGCGACCTGTCCGGCAAAGCCGCTCGCATCAAGGAAAAACTGTCCTGAGTACAGTTTGCCCGGTGGCCAAGGCCGCCTAGCGAGAAAGAAGCAGCCTTCGGGCTGCTTTTTTGCGTTTTGAACCCCGAAGATGTGAATGCCATGACTACCCGAGACCAGGAAATCCAGCGCCGCACCGAGTTGTCGGTGACCCGCGTGACCAAGGCGGTGTTCCCCAACACCACCAACCACCACAACACCCTGTTCGGCGGTACTGCCCTGGCCTGGATGGACGAAGTGTCGTTCATTGCCGCCACGCGCTTCTGCCGCCTGCCGCTGGTGACCGTGTCCACCGACCGCATCGACTTCAAGCACCCGATCCCGGCGGGCTCGATCGTCGAGTTGGTGGGTTCGGTGATCAAGGTCGGCAATACCAGCCTGCAGGTGCAGGTGGACGTGTTTGTCGAGAACATGTACCTGGACGGCCGTGAGCGGGCGATCCATGGGGTGTTCAGCTTTGTCGCCATTGACGAGGACAAGCGCCCGGTCCCCGTTTTGCCCCAGGCCTGAGCTTCTTCATCGGCTGACGCGGTCGCTGTGGGAGCGGTGTCAGCCGATCAGACTCCGATTGATCACGACAACCTGTCAGCTGCTGTGAAACACTAAGCCAACGTCCAATACCCAGCAGCCCCGAATGCCCGCCCTAGACCACCCCCTGATCGACCAGTTTCTCGACGCCCTGTGGCTTGAAAAAGGCCTGTCCGACAACACCCGCGTGTCCTACCGCAGCGATCTGGCACTGTTCAACGGCTGGTTGCAGGAACATTCGGTTTCCCTGCCCGACGCCGGGCGTGACCTGATCCTCGACCACCTCGCCTGGCGCCTCGATCAGGGCTACAAGCCACGCTCCACGGCGCGCTTCCTGTCCGGCCTGCGCGGTTTCTTCCGCTATCTGCTGCGGGAAAAGCTGGTGGCGGTAGATCCGACCCTGCAGGTCGACATGCCGCAACTGGGCAAGCCGCTGCCCAAGTCGCTGTCCGAAGCCGACGTGGAAGCCCTGTTGCAGGCCCCGGACCTGGGCGAAGCCATTGGCCAGCGTGACCGGGCAATGCTCGAAGTGCTGTATGCCTGCGGCCTGCGTGTCACCGAACTGGTCAGCCTGACCCTCGACCAGATCAATCTGCGTCAAGGTGTGCTGCGGGTGATGGGCAAGGGCAGCAAGGAACGCCTGGTACCCATGGGCGAAGAGGCCGTGGTGTGGCTGGAGCGCTACCAGCGCGATGGCCGCGCCGAGTTGCTCAATGGCCGCCCCAGCGACGTGCTGTTCCCCAGCCAGCGCGGCGAGCAGATGACCCGCCAGACCTTCTGGCACCGCATCAAGCACCATGGCCGGGTGGCAGGCATCGACAAACCGTTGTCGCCGCACACGCTGCGCCATGCATTCGCCACCCACCTGCTCAACCATGGTGCCGACCTGCGCGTGGTGCAGATGCTGCTCGGCCACAGCGACCTGTCGACCACCCAGATCTACA
Source organism: Pseudomonas sp. SAS7 (assembly GCF_052112345.1). Lineage (NCBI taxonomy): Bacteria > Pseudomonadati > Pseudomonadota > Gammaproteobacteria > Pseudomonadales > Pseudomonadaceae > Pseudomonas > Pseudomonas sp. SAS7. The sequence goes on from NZ_JBEGGO010000010.1 coordinate 120,878, forward strand.
CCCACGTTGCCAAAGCCCGCCTGCAGCAGTTGCACGCGCAGCACCACCCGCGTGGATGAATGTTTTTCATGTTCCGCCGACTGGTCCTTGCGAGCCCCTTCACCGGTGGTGTGATGTGGTAGGCTTGGGCGGTTTGCACCAAGGGCCGCACGGCCACCGCGTATTTTCCGCAGGTGGCGCCCTCCGGCCCCTGTCCGCCTTCAGGAGTTCCCATGCGCGTGACCCAGTTTTTCGCCGCCGCCGCGTTGGCGCTGGCCAGTACCTTTGCCGTTGCTGCGGCAACCGATAGCAATGCCGGTGCCGAGCAGGCCATCCGTAAATCGTTGCAGAACCTCGAGCTGGAAGTACCGGTAGAAAGCGTGGCCAGCAGCCCGCTAAACGGCCTGTACGAAGTCAAGCTGCAGGGCGGCCGCGTGTTGTACGCCAGCGCCGACGGCCAGTTCGTGATGCAGGGCTATCTGTTCCAGATCCAGGACGGCAAGCCGGTCAACCTCACCGAGAAGACCGAACGCCAGGGTGTTGCCAAACTCATCAACGGCATTCCAGCGGCCGAGATGGTGGTTTATCCTGCCAAGGGCGAGACCAAGTCGCACATCACCGTGTTCACCGACACTACCTGCCCGTATTGCCACAAGCTGCACGCCGAAGTGCCCGAGCTGAACCGTCGCGGTATCGAAGTGCGTTATGTCGCCTTCCCGCGCCAGGGGCTCGGCTCGCCGGGTGACCAGCAGCTGCAGGCTGTTTGGTGCTCCAGCGACCGCCGCGGGGCGATGGACAAGATGGTCGAAGGTGAAGAGATCAAGGCCGCCAAGTGCGCCAACCCGGTCGGCAAGCAGTTCCAGCTTGGCCAGTCGATTGGCGTCAACGGTACGCCGGCTATCGTCCTCGAAAGCGGCCAGGTCATTCCGGGCTACCAGCCGGCACCGCAGGTCGCCAAGCTGGCACTTGCCAAGTAATCCAATTCAGTACGCCGTCGTCATGGGGTGACGGCATGTTTCACGGTCGGCGAAGGTGTCGGCCGTTCAATGGGGAGTTCACAGTGAAACCGGTCAAAGTAGGCATCTGTGGGTTGGGGACCGTCGGTGGCGGAACCTTCAATGTACTTCAGCGCAACGCCGAGGAGATTGCCCGCCGTGCCGGGCGCGGTATTGAAGTGGCACAGATCGCCATGCGCTCGCAGAACCCGAACTGCCAGATTACCGGTACCCCCATTACCGCTGACGTGTTCGAAGTTGCGAGCAACCCGGAGATCGATATCGTCGTCGAGCTGATCGGTGGCTACACCATCGCCCGCGACCTGGTGCTCAAGGCCATCGAAAACGGCAAGCATGTGGTCACTGCCAACAAGGCGCTGATTGCCGTGCACGGTAACGAAATCTTTGCCAAGGCCCGCGAGAAGGGCGTGATCGTCGCCTTCGAAGCGGCCGTGGCCGGTGGCATCCCGGTGATCAAGGCCATCCGCGAAGGCCTGTCGGCCAACCGCATCAACTGGCTGGCCGGCATCATCAACGGCACTGGTAACTTCATCCTCACCGAAATGCGTGAAAAGGGCCGTGCCTTCCCGGACGTGCTGGCCGAAGCCCAGGCGCTGGGTTACGCCGAAGCCGACCCGACCTTCGACGTCGAAGGCATCGACGCCGCGCACAAGCTGACCATCCTGGCGTCCATCGCTTTTGGCATTCCGCTGCAGTTCGACAAGGCCTACACCGAAGGCATCACCCAACTGACCACTGCTGACGTGAACTATGCCGAGGCCCTGGGCTACCGCATCAAGCACCTGGGCGTGGCGCGTCGCACCGCCGAAGGCATCGAGCTGCGCGTGCACCCGACGCTGATCCCGGCCGACCGCCTGATCGCCAACGTCAACGGCGTGATGAACGCCGTCATGGTCAACGGTGACGCCGCCGGTTCCACCCTGTACTACGGTGCGGGCGCCGGCATGGAGCCTACTGCTTCGTCGGTGGTTGGCGACCTGGTCGACGTGGTCCGTGCCATGACCTCCGACCCGGAAAACCGCGTACCGCACCTGGCCTTCCAGCCAGACTCGCTGTCGGCCCACCCGATCCTGCCGATCGAAGCCTGCGAAAGCGCCTACTACCTGCGCATCCAGGCCAAGGATCACCCGGGCGTACTGGCCCAGGTGGCCAGCATCCTGTCGGAGCGTGGCATCAACATCGAGTCGATCATGCAGAAGGAAGCCGAGGAGCAGGACGGCCTGGTGCCGATGATCCTTCTGACCCATGGTGTGGTCGAACAGAGCATCAACGACGCCATCGTCGCCCTGGAAGCCCTGCAGGACGTGATCGGCAAGGTCGTGCGTATCCGCGTCGAACAGCTCAACTGACAAAATTATTGCCGTCGGGCCGCCAGCGCGGCCCCGGCCCCAGCATCGAAGGTTTGCACCCATGCGCTATATCAGTACCCGCGGCCAGGCACCGGCCCTGAATTTCGAAGACGTGCTGCTGGCTGGCCTGGCCAGTGACGGCGGCCTGTACGTGCCAGAAAACCTGCCACGCTTCACCCAGGAAGAAATCGCTTCCTGGGCTGGCCTGCCATACCACGAGCTGGCCTTCCGCGTGATGCGCCCGTTCGTTGAAGGCAGCATCGCCGACGCCGACTTCAAGAAGATCCTCGAAGAAACCTACGGCGAGTTCGCCCACGCTGCGGTAGCCCCGCTGCGTCAGCTGAACAGCAACGAGTGGGTGCTGGAGCTGTTCCACGGCCCAACCTTGGCGTTCAAGGACTTCGCCCTGCAACTGCTCGGCCGCCTGCTCGACCATGTGCTGGCCAAGCGTAACGAGCGCGTGGTGATCATCGGTGCCACCAGTGGTGACACCGGTTCTGCCGCCATTGAAGGCTGCCGCCGTTGCGACAACGTCGACATCTTCATCCTGCACCCGCACCAGCGCGTGTCGGAAGTGCAACGCCGGCAGATGACCACCATCTTCGGCGACAACATCCACAACATCGCCATCGAAGGCAACTTCGATGACTGCCAGGAAATGGTCAAGGCCAGCTTCGCCGACCAGTCGTTCCTCAAGGGCACCCGCCTGGTGGCAGTCAACTCGATCAACTGGGCGCGCATCATGGCCCAGATCGTCTACTACTTCCACGCAGCCCTGCAGCTGGGCGGCCCGGCACGTTCGGTGGCGTTCTCGGTACCAACCGGCAACTTCGGCGACATCTTCGCCGGTTACCTGGCGCGCAACATGGGCCTGCCGATCAGCCAGCTGGTCGTCGCCACCAACCGCAACGACATCCTGCACCGCTTCATGAGCGGCAACCAGTACGTCAAGGACACCCTGCACGCCACCCTGTCGCCGTCGATGGACATCATGGTCTCGTCCAACTTCGAGCGCCTGCTGTTCGACCTGCACGGCCGCAACGGCGCCGCCATTGCCGAGCTGATGGACAACTTCAAGCAAGGTGGCGGCTTCAGCGTCGAGCAAGGCCGCTGGACCGAGGCCCGCAAACTGTTCGATTCGCTGGCCGTCAGCGACGAGCAGACCTGCGAGACCATTGCCGAAGTCTTCGCTGCCACCGGTGAAGTGCTCGACCCGCACACCGCGATTGGCGTCAAGGCTGCACGCGAGTGCCGCCGTAGCCTGGACACGCCGATGGTGGTGCTGGGTACCGCGCACCCGGTCAAGTTCCCGGAAGCGGTGGAAAAGGCGGGTGTGGGCAAGGCGCTGGAGCTGCCGGCGCACCTCAGTGACCTGTTCAGCCGTGAAGAGCGTTGCACGGTGCTGGCCAATGACCTGAAAGCAGTGCAGGGCTTTGTCAGCCAGCACGGCAACCGCGGCAAACCGTTGTAAGCACGTTGCCATGTGGGGCCCCTAAGCGGCCCCACATGTCAGCCCTTTCCCTTGAACCTTCAGAAATTTCCTATTCGACCCGTCCAGCGCCAAGCCTAAATTAGCCGGTCCTCCCACCTGGAGCGGCATATGCACCAGCCCTACGTGTTGATCCATCAGGCTCGCCCGTCCCACCAGATCCTCCTGCACCAGGCCCTCAATGCCCAAGGCATGTTCAACGTGCGCATCAGCGCAAACGCCAGCGACCTGGACGCTTGCCTGGCCGCTGAACGTCGCCCCGACCTGCTGATTCTCGACCATGCCATGCCAACCCGGGCCGGCCTTTCTTTGCTCGCTCGGCAGCATCGATCACGCGCGTTGCTGTTCGTCGGCCAGGCTACCCCCAAGCACCAGAACCTTGCCCAGGAGGCGAGAAAGCGGGGCCTGTGGGTACTCGCCGAACTCCCCTGGCCGCTTTCGTCCACGCGCCTGCAGCGTGCCTTGCAAGCGCTGCACGTGCGCCCGTGGCGGCATACTAAAACTGTCACGTCTGCCCCGCATGCTCACTGAAACAGCCGCGGACAACGAACTTTGCGCTGCGCCTGTTGGTCAGTTCCTTTATATCCCACCACGCAGCGAGTGAACCGGATGGAAAGAATCTGCAAACTGCTCAACGACGCCCTGACTCCCTATCAGGCTCAGCTCGGCATCGCTGATGCCAGCGGTGATCGCCAATTGACCCTTCACGACCCCGTTGCCGGCATTACCCTGCGGCGCACGGTGAGCGAGCGTCAGTTGCAGGAGCAACGCCTGTTGATCGATCTGGTAGATGGCCTGCACCGTGACTTGCAGATTGCCGAAGGGCGGTTGCAGCCCTGTGTGATCGCGGCGCTGCAGCAGCGTCAGCAACCAAGGGGAACCTTTGCCTGAGTGGTTTATCAGACAGTGTGAGGGTAGCCAGCCAGAGCTTTGCTCCGGCGCTGGCAAGGCTGCCTCGGGAAGCCTCAATCGGCTTTCGCTTGGCCCCGGGCGTCCTCCCCAGCGTCCGGGGTTTCTTTTTTCTGCGCAGGCACATTTCCCTGTAGGAGCAGCCTTGTGCTGCGAAAGGGCCAGTGCAGCTTGAGAATGTCGTTTGTCATGAGGGCCTCTTCGCAGCACAAGGCTGCTCCTACAGCGACCGTGTATGTCGGTTGGCTTATTGGCCTTCGAAGAAGCGCTTGCTGTCTTCCAGATAGTCTTCCTGCAACGCCGGGTCCAGCCAGCGCGCATACAACGCCGGCAAAACATCCCGGCGCAGTGCAGGTAACAGCCGATCGATATCCGCGATCGCTTCGCGCCCCAGAGGGCTGTCCGAGCAACCCACATGTAGAAACTGGTAGCGCTCTACTCCCTGCACCGGATGAAACTGGTAATCCGCCAGTAAGCCTCCTTGCTGCTGGATCAGATAGCGCACCTCCGGCCAGTAGCCGAGCACCATGCGCAGGCGCCCCAGTTGTTGCATCTGTAGCAGGTTGGCGGTGGCATCGTTGCCGTAGTGGCGGCTGAGCACGCTGTCGGGCAACTGGCGCAGGATGGCGTCGATCTGGGTGCCGTAGCTGCGCTCGGCAACAATCCCCAGCTTCAGCGAGTCGTTGCTCAGCAGGCCATGCAGGTCTACCTGCTGACCGTTGAGGTACGGCGCCACCAGCGCCTGGTTTTCCTTGCGCAGCACCAGGCCACCGCTGAGCACGCCCAGTGATGACCTGGAAAAACGCACATATTCGGCACGTTCCGGGGTCCATAACAGGGTCGGGTCGCAGGTGAAGCTGTTGCGGTCTTGCAGCATCTGGATGCCGCGGGCGCGGTTGACCCGCACGATGCTGTGGTCGTATTCGGGCATCTGCCCGATCAGCAGCGGCAACAGCTGGTCGATCACCCCTTGGCCTTTTTCCGGGCCAGCAAAAATGGTGAACGGCGGCAGGTCACGCACCAGCCAGAAGATGCGTTCCTTGGCACTGACAGGCTGCAGCAGCAATGCAGGCAGTAGCCCGCTCAACAGGATCAGGTGGCGTAACCAGCTGGCAGTGCGCATGGGCGAGGGCGGCGTCAGGCGTCAGACCGCGCCGGCTTCGCGCAGGCCGGCAATGGCCGCCGCGTCGTAGCCCAGCCCGGTGAGCAGTGCGTCGGTGTGTTCGCCCAGCGCCGGGCCTACCCATTCGGTAGAGCCAGGCGTATCCGACAGCTTCGGCACGATGCCCGGCATGCGGAACGGCTTGCCGTCCGGCAGCTTGGCCTGCAGGAACATTTCCCGCGCCAGGTACTGCGGGTCATTGAACATGTCCTCGGCCGAATAGATACGGCTGGCCGGTACTTCGGCCGTGGTCAGTACCTGCATCAGTTGCTCAAGAGGCAGGCTGTTGGCCCAGCGGTCGATCACCCCGTACAGCTCGTCACGGCGCAGGTCGCGGCCATCGTTGCTGGCCAGGGCCGGGTCGTCTGCCAGGTCGGCACGGCCGATGGCCTGCATGAAGCGCTTGAAGATCGCATCGCCGTTGGCGCCGATCTGCACGTGCTTGCCGTCGGCGCTGGTGTGGATGGAGGAGGGGGTGATACCCGGCATGATGTTGCCGGTGCGCTCGCGGATAAAACCGAACACATCGAACTCCGGGACCATGCTTTCCATCATGGCGAAGATCGCCTCGTACAGCGCCACATCCACCACCTGGCCCTGGCCGCCATTGACCTCACGGTGGCGCAGCGCCATCAGCGCGCCGATCACCCCCCACAGGGCGGCAATCGAGTCACCGATGGAAATGCCCGTGCGCACCGGCGGGCGGTCGTCGAAGCCGGTGATGTAGCGCAAACCGCCCATCGACTCGCCCACCGCGCCGAACCCCGGTTGGTCTTTCATCGGCCCGGTCTGGCCAAAGCCCGAGAGGCGCACCATCACCAGGCGCGGGTTAAGCGCATGCAGCACATCCCAGCCCAGGCCGAGTTTTTCCAGCACGCCCGGGCGGAAGTTCTCGATCAGGATGTCGGCGTCGGCCAGCAGGCGCTTCAGAATCTCGAGGCCTTCGGGGTGCTTGAGGTTGAGGGTGAGCGATTGCTTGTTGCGCGCCTGCACGAACCACCACAGCGAAGTGCCCTCATACAGCTTGCGCCACTTGCGCAACGGGTCGCCGCCGTCGGGGGATTCGACCTTGATCACCTCGGCGCCGAATTCGGCGCAGATGCGCGAGGCGAACGGCCCGGCAATCAGGGTGCCGAGTTCGACAACTTTGAGGCCGGCGAGGGGTTTGCTGGGCGTCGACATGGGGCATCCGTGGCAGCTGGGCAGAGCCGTGGTTTTATCACACGTCGGTTTCGCCGGGTACTGCTGCGGCGCATGGAGGGAGCGGATGGGTTAGACTGTGCCACTTTTCTTTTGCACGAAGCCCGTCGACCATGGCCCAGCCGTCCACCACCTACAAGTTCGAATTGAATCTGACCGACCTTGACCGCAATGTCTACGAAAGCGTCAAGCAGACCATTGCTCGCCACCCTTCGGAAACCGAAGAGCGTATGGCGGTTCGTCTGTTGGCGTACGCGCTCTGGTACAACGAGAACTTGTCGTTTGGCCGCGGTCTGTCGGATGTCGATGAGCCGGCACTGTGGGAAAAGAGCCTGGATGATCGCGTGTTGCACTGGATTGAAGTTGGCCAGCCGGACGCCGACCGCCTGACCTGGTGCTCGCGGCGCACCGAACGCACCAGCCTGCTGGCCTATGGCAGCCTGCGCGTGTGGGAAGGCAAGGTGGTGGGCGCGGTCAAGAACCTGAAAAACCTGAACATCGCTGCCGTGCCTCAGGAGGTGCTGGAGACGCTGGCTACCGACATGCCGCGCAGCATCAAGTGGGACGTGATGATCAGTGAAGGTACGGTGTTCGTGACCGATGACCGTGGCCAGCACGAAGTGCAACTGCAGTGGCTGCTCGGTGAGCGTGGCTGAAGCGACCCATGCGCATCGAACCTCGCCCCCTGCCGCCGACCCTGCCATTTCTGGGTAACCTGCCACCCTTGTTGACCCGCCTGTACGCCGCGCGCGGCGTGCAGTGCGAGGCCGAACTGGACAAAAGCCTGGCGCGCCTGCTGCCGTACCAGCAACTCAAGGGCATCGAGGCCGGTGTCGACCTGCTGGTCGAGGCGCTGGACCAGCGCCAGCGCATTCTGATCGTTGGCGATTTCGACGCCGATGGTGCCACCGCCAGCACCGTCGGGGTGCTGGGCTTGCGCCTGCTGGGTGCGGCCCATGTCGATTACCTGGTACCCAACCGCTTCGAATACGGCTATGGCCTGACCCCGGAAATCGTCGAGGTGGCGCTGCAGCGTCAACCGCAACTCCTGATTACCGTGGACAACGGCATTTCCAGCGTCGAGGGTGTGGCGGCAGCCAAGGCCGCCGGGCTCAAGGTGCTGGTCACCGACCACCACCTGCCGGGCCAGCAACTGCCCGAGGCCGACGCCATCATCAACCCCAACCAGCCGGGCTGTACGTTCCCGAGCAAGGCGCTGGCCGGGGTAGGGGTGATCTTCTATGTGCTGATGGCCCTGCGTGCGCGCCTGCGCAGCCTGGGGCGCTACGAGACGCAACCACAGCCCAACATCGGCGAACTGCTCGACCTGGTCGCGTTGGGCAGCGTCGCCGACGTGGTGCCGCTGGACGCCAACAACCGCATCCTTGTGCACCAGGGCCTTGAGCGCATCCGCGCCGGTCGCGCCCGGCCAGGGCTGAAGGCGATTCTCGAAGTGGCCCGCCGCGATCACCGGCGAATCACCTCGACTGACCTCGGTTTCATCCTCGGCCCCCGGCTGAACGCCGCCGGCCGCTTGGACGACATGAGCCTGGGCATCGAATGCCTGCTGTGTGAAGACGCGACGCTGGCCCAGGACATGGCCCAGCAGCTGGACGAGCTTAACCAGGACCGAAAGTCCATCGAGCAGGGCATGCAGCGCGAGGCCCTGGCCCAGCTCAAGGACCTGCCGGTCGAGTCGATGCCGTATGGACTGTGCCTGTTCGATGCCGATTGGCACCAGGGTGTGATCGGTATTCTGGCTTCGCGCCTTAAAGAGCGTTATCACCGGCCAACCATCGCGTTCGCGGATGCCGGCGAGGGCATGCTCAAAGGTTCGGCGCGCTCGGTACCAGGCTTCCACATCCGCGATGCACTGGATGCCGTGGCGGCGCGTCACCCGCAGCTGATCAGCAAGTTCGGTGGCCACGCCATGGCTGCGGGCTTATCGTTGCCCGAGGGTAATTTCCCGGCCTTTGCCGAGGCGTTCGACGAAGAAGTGCGGCGCCAGCTGCGTGAGGAAGACCTGACAGGCCGGCTGTTGTCCGATGGCAGCCTGGCCGTGGAGGAATTCCACCTCGACCTGGCCAAGGCCCTGCGCCATGCCGGGCCTTGGGGCCAGCATTTCCCCGAGCCGCTGTTCCACGGCGTGTTCCAGCTGGTGGAGCAGCGCGTGGTGGGCGAGCGGCACCTGAAGGTGGTGCTCAAGAGCGAGTGTGGTGCGGTGCGCCTGGATGGCATTGCCTTTGGCGTCGACCGCGAAGTGTGGCCGAACCCGACCGTGCGCTGGGTCGAACTGGCGTACAAGCTGGATGTGAACGAGTTTCGTGGCAACGAAAGTGTGCAGTTGATGATTGCCCACATGGAGCCGCGCTGACGGGCTCGCTGGGCTTGCCTTGATTTGTTTGGTGTGGCGGAAATCGAGCGCCGCCCGCGCGGCGCTCGATCTCACCGGCGCCATCACTTTCGAGCCTGACACCCGCACCCCACCCAAAATCCCATGGAACCTCCCCCCCACCCATTCTGGTCTAGTCTGAAGTTATGACCGGACCTGGGCCAGGGACGTGCAATTGAGTGTCCGGGCCGGATCACCATTGGAGTCCTTGGGAGGTGCCCTCATGAGCCTGCTGCTCGAGCCTTACACCCTGCGTCAGCTGACCTTGCCCAACCGCATCGCTGTATCGCCGATGTGCCAGTATTCCGCCATCGATGGCTTGGCCAACGACTGGCACCTTGTCCATTTGGGCAGCCGCGCTGTGGGTGGCGCCGGTCTGGTGATCACGGAAGCCGTGGCAGTTACCGCCGATGGCCGCATCACCGCCGAAGACCTGGGCCTGTGGGACGACGCCCAGATCGCGCCGCTGCAACGCATCACCCGTTTCATCACTGCCCAGGGCGCCGTGCCGGGCATACAGTTGGCGCACGCCGGGCGCAAGGCCAGTACCTATCGCCCATGGTTGGGCAAACAGGGCAGTGTGAAGCTCGAAGAGGGAGGCTGGCAGCCAGTAGGCCCATCGAAGATCGCGTTCGACCCGCAACACACACCGCCACATGAGCTGACCCCGGACGAGATCCAGGATGTGATCGCGGCGTTCGTCGCCTCGACCGAGCGCGCCTTGAAGGCCGGTTTCAAGGTGGTGGAAATCCATGCTGCCCATGGCTACCTGTTGCACCAGTTCCTGTCACCGTTAAGCAACCAGCGCCGCGACGAGTACGGCAGTTGTTTCGAAAACCGCATCCGCCTGACCCTGCAGGTGGTCGAGGCCGTGCGCAAGGTGTGGCCTGCCGAGTTGCCGCTGTTGGTGCGGGTATCGGCAACCGATTGGGTGGAGGACGGCTGGAACCCGGATGAAACCGTCGAACTGGCCCGTCGCCTGCGAGGGTTGGGCGTGGACCTGATCGATGTATCCTCTGGGGGCACCTCGGTAAACGCCGAGATCCCCACCGGCCCCGGCTACCAGACCCGCTTCGCCGAACGCGTGCGCAAGGAATCGGAAATTGCCACCGGCACCGTGGGCATGATCACCGAACCGGCCCAGGCCGAGCACATCCTGCGCACCGGCCAGGCCGACCTCATCTTCCTCGCCCGCGAGCTGTTGCGTGACCCGTACTGGCCACTGCACGCCGACGACGACCTGGGCGGCAACAAGGCCACCTGGCCTGCGCAATACCAACGCGCGACCAGCCGCGCCAACCCGATTCACGAGTCCGATCTGCGCGACTGACCCAACCCTTTACCGAAGGCATGCGCGGTCCTTGTGGGAGCGGCCTTGTGTCGCGATGGGCTGCGAAGCGCCCCCAGATTTTCAGCTCCGCCGCTGACAATGCTGGGGCCGCTTCGCAGCCCGTTCGCGACGCAAGGCCGCCCCTACAATCACCGTGTCGGCAGCTCGAATCAGTTATAGGCAGCCTTGCTGAGGATATCGCTGACCCATTGGTTGATGCTCTTTTCCGCCAGCTCTGCCTTGGCCGCCACACTGGCGTGGAGGGTAGGCTCAAGGCGTAGGCTAAGCTTGCCGGAGTACGTTTTCTGCGGCTCCCGCCCGAGGCGTTCACACGTCTCAAGATAATCGTCAACGGCCTCTTCAAATGCTTGACGCAACTCACTGATCGATTCGCCATGAAAACCGATCACGTCGCGAATACCTGCGACATGGCCGATCAGCAACTGGTCTTCGTCGCTGTATTCGATACGAGCGGCGTAGCCGCGGTAGGTCATTACATTCATGGTAATACTCCTGCCTGCTCAAGGAACTGGCGGGTGTCTCGTAGTTGATAGGGCTTGGCGTGCTTGTCTGGATGAGGGCGGTGGAAGGTTGCCACCGCTCCATTGAGTTCGAAACGAACCCGTGACCCTCTTCCTTCAATGATCCTGGCACCCAGCGATATCAACAGTGACTCCACTCGCGCCCATTCCAGAGTCCTGGGAACCGGCCTTTTCAGTACTGCTTCAAGTGTGGCTTTCTGATAATTATTCATGGTATCAAATTATGATACCACTCGCGAAGGTTCAATGGATGAGCAGTAGGAGGGAGTCGATCTCGGTTGAAGGAAATTTCTGAGATTTTGACCGAGGGGCAGTCAGCACCCTCGGTCAGCGTGAGCACTTAATGCTTGATCATCACATGCCGCACGCAGGTGTAGTCCTCCAGCCCATACATCGACATATCCTTCCCATACCCCGAATGCTTCTGCCCGCCATGGGGCATTTCGCTGACCAGCATGAAGTGGGTATTCACCCAGGTGCAGCCGTACTGCAAGCGCGCCGCCAGGCGATGGGCGCGGCCGGTGTCGCGGGTCCAGACCGATGAGGCCAGGCCGTAGTTGGAGTCGTTGGCCCATTCCAGCGCCTGGGCTTCGTCATTGAAGCGCGTGACCGATACCACCGGGCCGAACACTTCGTTGCGCACGATCTCGTCGTCCTGCAGTGCGTCGGCCAGGACGGTCGGTTCGAAGTAGAAACCATCGCCATCAATCGCCTTGCCACCCGTCACCAGGCGAATATGCGGTTGGGCGATGGCCCGCTCCACCAGCCCGGCGACCTTGTCGCGATGCTGGGCACTGATCAGCGGCCCCAGCTCGGTGTCCTCGGCCTCCTGCAGGCCCGGTTTGAGGCTGGCGACGGCTTCACCCAGGCGCTCGACAAAGCGCTCGTAGATGCCGTCCTGCACGTACAGGCGGCAGGCTGCGGTGCAGTCCTGGCCGGCGTTGTAGAAGCCAAAGGTACGGATGCCGTCGATGGCAGCGTCGATGTCGGCGTCGTCGAACACCAGCACCGGGGCCTTGCCACCCAGCTCCATGTGCATGCGTTTCACGCTGTCGGCGGTGGCGCTGATGATGTGCGCACCCGTGGGGATGGAGCCTGTCAGCGACACCATGCGCACCTTGGGATGGTTGACCAGCGGGTTGCCGACGGTCTGGCCGCGGCCAAACAGAATGTTCAGCACGCCCGGTGGCAGCAGATCCTGGGCAAGTTCACCCAGCCGCAAAGCGGTCAGCGGGGTCAGTTCGGAGGGTTTGATCACCACCGTGTTGCCGGCTGCCAGGGCCGGGGCGATCTTCCACGCCAGCATCATCAATGGGTAGTTCCACGGTGCGATGGAGGCAACCACACCCAATGGGTCGCGGCGGATCATCGAGGTGTGGCCCGGTAGGTACTCGCCCGCGGCCAAGCCGCCCAGGCAGCGTGCCGCGCCGGCAAAATAGCGGAACACGTCGGCAATCGCCGGGATTTCGTCGTTCAGCGCGGCGCTCAGGGGCTTGCCGCAGTTCTGCGATTCTAGCCGGGCCAGTTCATCGCCATGGGCTTCGATGGCATCCGCCAGTGCAAGCAAGGTTTGCGAGCGGTCCTTGGGGCTGGTTTGCGACCAGCTGTCGAAGGCCTGGTCGGCGGCGCGCACGGCGCTGTCCACCTGGGCCTCGGTGGCTTCGTTGATCTGCGCCAGGGCGGTTCCCAGCGCCGGGTTGAGCACGGTCCAGGCCGGGCCTTGGCCAGCGACCAACTGGCCATTGATCAGCATCTGCGTTTGCATCGGGGGCTCCTCCAGGGTCATTTGCCACTGCCCGCGACGCTTTCGCCGCCACGGGTCAGGTAATAGGCGCCAAGGATTGGCAGCATGGTCACCAACATCACCAGCATGGCGACCACGTTGGTCACCGGCACGTCGCGCGGGCGGCTCAGCTGGTTCAGCAGCCAGATCGGCAGGGTGCGTTCGTGGCCGGCTGTGAAGGTGGTGACGATGATTTCATCGAACGACAGGGCAAAAGCCAGCATGCCACCGGCCAGCAGTGCCGAGCCGAGGTTGGGCAGGATGATGTAGCGGAAGGTCTGCCAGCCATCGGCGCCCAAATCCATAGACGCTTCGATCAGGCTTTGCGAAGTGCGCCGCAGGCGGGCGATCACGTTGTTGTAGACAATCACCACGCAGAACGTAGCGTGGCCGACCACGATGGTGAACACGCCCGGCTCTATCCCCAAGGACTTGAATGCCGAGAGCAGGGCGATGCCGGTGATGATGCCGGGCAGGGCGATAGGCAGGATCAGCATCAGCGAAATGCTCTCTTTGCCGAAGAAGCTGCGCCGATACAGCGCGACTGACGCCAGTGTGCCGAGCACCAGGGCAATCAGCGTGGCCAGGCAGGCCACCTGCAGCGACAGCTTGATCGCCTCCAGCACATCGGGCCGGGCGAAGGCCACGCCGATCCACTTCAGGGTGAAGCCCTTGGGCGGGAAGCTGAATGCCGCGTCTTCGGTGTTGAAGGCATACAGGAAGATGATCAGGATTGGGAAATGCAGGAACAGCAGCCCGCCCCAAGCCGCCAGGCGCAGCCCTGTAGAGGCTTTTTCAGAGTGCATCGAAGGCCCCCAGGCGCTTGACGATGGCCAGGTACACCGCAATCAGCACGATGGGCACCAGGGTGAACGCGGCGGCCATCGGCATGTTGCCGATCGCCCCTTGCTGGGCATAGACCATGCTGCCGATGAAGTAACCGGGTGGGCCCACCAGCTGCGGCACGATGAAGTCACCCAGGGTGAGCGAGAAGGTAAAGATCGAGCCGGCGGCGATGCCGGGGATCGACAGCGGCAAGATCACTTGCACGAAGGTTTGCCCAGGCCGTGCGCCAAGGTCTGCCGAGGCTTGCAGCAGAGAAGGCGGCAGGCGCTCCAGCGCGGCCTGTATCGGCAGGATCATGAACGGCAGCCAGATGTACACGAACACCATGAAGCGCCCAAGGTGGGAGGTCGACAGCGTGCTGCCGCCCACGCCCGGCACCGCCAACACCGCTTGCAGCAGGCCATCCAGGTGCAACTGCTGGACGAACCACTGGGCTACGCCGCCCTTGGCCAGCAGCAGGGTCCAGGCATAGGTCTTGACGATGTAGCTGGCCCACATCGGCATCATCACCGCAATGTAGAAAAATGCTTTGGTCTTGCCGCTGGTGTAGCGCGCCATGTAATACGCGATGGGGAAGGCCAGTACCGCGCTGGCCAACGACACCGCCACCGCCATGCCCAGGGTGCGCAGGATGATGTCGAAGTTCGACGGGTTGAACAGCGCGGCGAAGTTGCCCAGGGTCAGGTCCGGGGTCACCGCCATGGTGAAGTCGTCGAAAGTGTAGAACCCTTGCCACAGCAGGTTCAGCAACGAGCCCAGGTAGATTGCACCGAACCAGGTCAGCGGGGGTACCAGCAGCAATGCCAGGTACAGGTTCGGCCGCCGGTACAGCAGGTTGGCCAGGCTGCGCAATGTGCTCATGTCAGCGCGCCTCGGTTTCCTGCAGCACCGTCATAGCCTCGCGCGGCCAATGTGCCAGCACCCGTTGCCCGGGCTGCCACACTTGGGGCTGCGCTTGCCAGCGGTCGTTGGCCTGGCTGACCGCCAACAGCTGGCCGCTTTCCAGTTGCAGTTCGAAGCGTGTGGCGCTGCCCTGGTACTGGACATCGCGCAACAGGCCGCTTACCTGCACTTCGTGGCTGGTGACCACCGGCTCGCCCATGCGGATGTGCTCGGGGCGGATGGAGAAGGGCGCCGGGCTGCCGTTGAGCTGCTTGGCCAGCTCGCCACGCACCACGTTGGAGGTGCCGACGAATTCGGCGACAAAGGTGGTAGCGGGCTTCATGTACAGGTTGCGCGGGGTGTCGACCTGTTCGATACGGCCGCGGTTGAACACCGCGACCCGGTCGGACATCGACAGGGCCTCGGTCTGGTCGTGGGTTACGAAGATGAAGGTGATGCCCAGTTGGCGCTGCAGTTTTTTCAGCTCGCCCTGCATCTGTTCGCGCAACTTCAGGTCCAGCGCGCCCAGGGGTTCATCCAGCAGCAATACCCGTGGCCGGTTGACCAAGGCACGGGCCAGGGCCACACGCTGGCGCTGGCCGCCGGACAGCTGCGCTGGCTTGCGCGCGCCATAGCCGGCCAGGGCCACCATGGCCAGGGCTTCTTCGGCGCGGCTGTGGCGTTCGGCCTTGGCCACACCCTTTACCTTCAGGCCGTAAGCGATGTTGTCCAGCACGTTCATGTGCGGGAACAGGGCGTAGTCCTGGAACACGGTGTTGACGTCGCGCTGGTAGGGCGGCACGCCAGCGGCCTCGACACCGTGGATGCGGATCGAACCACTCGTGGGTTGCTCGAAGCCGGCGATCAGGCGCAGGCAGGTGGTCTTGCCCGAGCCGGAAGGGCCGAGCATTGAAAAGAATTCGCCATCGATGATGTCGATGCTGACCTGATCGACAGCCTTGACCTCGCCGAAGGTGCGGGAAACCTGGGTGAACTGGACGGCTAGGGGCATGCGTGGGCTCCGGACATCAGTGTTTCTGCTGTTCCGGCCTCTTCGCGGGCAAGCCCGCTCCTACAGGCGGTGATCTACCTGTGGGAGCGGGCGTGCCCGCGAAGAGGCCAGCACAGGCATTCAGGCAACCTCAGCGCCCACCCATGATCGCGATGTAATCCTGGGTCCAGCGGCTATACGGCACGAACTTGCCCCCTTGGGCCTGCGGGGTTTTCCAGAAGGCGATCTTGTCGAAATTGTCGAAACCGTTGGTCTTGCACCCCTCGGCCCCCAGCAGCTCGCTGCCGGTGCACGCCGCCGGCACCGCCGGTAACGAGCCGAACCAGGCCGCCACGTCACCCTGCACCTTAGGTTGCAGCGACCAGTCCATCCACTTGTAGGCGCAGTTGGGGTGCTTGGCCTCGCTGTGCAGCATGGTGGTGTCGGCCCAGCCGGTTGCGCCTTCCTTGGGAATGGTCGAGGCCACCGGCTGGTTCTCGGCCTTCAGGCCATTTACCATGTAGCCCCAGGAGCTGGAGGCGACCACGCCTTCGTTCTTCACGTCGCTCATCTGCACCGTGGCGTCATGCCAGTAACGGTGGATCAGCGGTTGCTGCTGGCGCAGCAGTTCCAGCACGGCCTTGTATTGCTCCTCGTTCAGCTCGTAGGGGTCCTTGATGCCCAGTTCGGGCTTGGTCGACTTCAGGTACAGCGCCGCGTCGGCTATGTAGATCGGCCCGTCGTAGGCCTGCACGCGGCCTTTGTTCGGCTTGCCGTCGGGCAGGTTCTGCGGTTCGAACACCACACCCCAGCTGGTAGGGGCCTGCTTGAAGGTGTTGGTGTTGTACAGCAGCACGTTCGGCCCCCACTGATACGGGGTGCCGTACACCTGCTTGTCGACCACGTACCAGCCACCGTTCTGCAGGCGCGGGTCGATGTTCTTCCAGTTGGGGATCAGGGCGGTGTTGATCGGCTGCACGCGCTTGCCCACGATCAGCCGCAGCGAGGCATCGCCCGAGGCGGTGACCAGGTCATAACCGCCCTTGGTCATCAGGCTGACCATCTCGTCCGAGGTGGCGGCGGTCTTCACGCTGACCTTGCAGCCGGTTTCCTTCTCGAAGCCGGTCACCCAGTCGTAGGCCTTGTCGCTTTCACCGCGCTCGATGTAGCCGGGCCAGGCAACGATATCCAGGCGCCCCTCGCCAGGCCCCAGGGCCTTGGGCGGTTCGGCAGCCTGCAGGCTGGCGCTGGCCAGCACGGCACCGGTCATGGCGCCGAGCAATGCGGTCTTGTGCACTGACATGGTGTTCCCTCTTTTTGCAGATCTTGTTCGGGGCAGTCATCAAGCAAGCCGTGAAGCAATTGTTATAAGCGTAGTGCGATGGCGCTAGGTATTGGCGATATCGAGTCTAGTTGGCTTTTTGCCAGCCAATGCAACATCCGGAAGCAAATCCGCGATGGCGTGCGTTCTGCCAAGCCTTACTCTGGCGGTTGAATCTTCTTGCGTGGAGACACACGAATGAACACTCGGGGCTTGCTTGATCAACTCCTCAAATCCGGCCAGCAGATGCTCGAAAAACAGGGGGGCACCAACAAGTCCGGCAGCGCTGCCGGTGGGCTTGGCGGGCTGTTGTCCGGTGCCGGTGGCGGCCTGTTGGGTGGGGGCGCCCTGGGCCTGCTGCTCGGTAGCAAGAAAGCCCGAAAGTACGGCGGCAAAGCCCTGACTTACGGTGGCCTGGCTGCGCTGGGTGTGCTGGCCTACAAAGCCTACGGCAACTGGCAGGCCAATCAGCAGGGCGCCGCAGCCGAACCGCAAACCGTCGACCGCCTGCCGCCTGCCCAGGTCGAGCAGCACAGCCAGGCGGTGCTGCGGGCGCTGGTAGCGGCGGCCAAGTCCGATGGCCATATCGACGAGCGCGAACGGGCGCTGATCGAGGGCGAGTTCACCCGTTTGGACAGCGACCGTGAACTGCAGCACTGGCTGCATGCCGAGCTGAACAAACCGCTGGACCCGGCCGAAGTGGCCCGCGCCGCGCAAACGCCAGAAATGGCCGCCGAGATGTACCTGGCCAGCGTGATGATGGTCGACCAGGAAAACTTCATGGAGCGTTCCTACCTGGACGAACTGGCCCGTCAGCTGCGCCTGGACCCGGCCCTGCGCCAGGAACTGGAAAGCCAGGTACGGCTTGCTGCTGGCCAATAACCACTCGTTCAGGCGTGCGCGCTCCCTGTAGGAGCAGCCTTGCGCTGCGAAGAGGCCATGAAGGCCCATGCAGCAGTATTGATCATCCCGGCCCTCTCGCAGCGCAAGGCTGCTCCTACAGGGGCCATGGTGCGCTCACGATCTACGAAACAAATGGCATGTCCATCAGCAGGGATGCCTGTTTAGCCCTCACTTCGCCCGCAAATCTGTAAGGCCTCTGGGCTATACTTCAGCGATTTTTCCCGCTCGTTGTGAATTCCTGAGGGCTGAATGTGAAGAACTGGACCTTGCGCCAACGGATCCTGGCAAGTTTCGCCGTGATCATCGCCATCATGCTGCTGATGATCGTGGCCGCCTACTCGCGGTTGGTGGCCATCGAAACCGCCGAGGAGGCAGTGGGGACCGACAGCATTCCCGGGGTCTACTACAGCTCGATGATCCGCAGCGCCTGGGTCGACAGCTACGTCACCAGCCAGCAACTGGTGGGCTTGTCCAACCACCGGGAAATCACTTCGGCCGACATGGAGCTGTTCAAAAGCTTCGAAGACCGGCTCAAGCAACACATGGCCAGCTACCAGACCACCATCCAGGACAAGGACGACCAGACCCGCTTCGACAACTTCGTGCAGCTGGAACAGAACTACATGAAGATCGTCGGTCAGGTGCTGGACACTTACCGTCAGCGCAACTACGCCGAAGCCGAGCGGCTGATCATCGAGGTGCTGACGCCAGCTTGGGTGGAGGGGCGCAAGCACCTGAATGAGGTGATCGAGCACAATCGGGCGTCTGCCGACTCCGCTACCAACGAGATCGTCAGTGCCGTCAGCACGGCCAAGGGCAGCATGGTGGTATCGCTGCTGCTGGCCATTGTTGCCGCCGGCATCTGCGGGCTGTTGCTGATGCGGGCCATCACGGCGCCCATGCAGCGCATTGTCCATGCCCTCGACAAGCTGCGTTCGGGTGACCTGAGCATGCGCCTGAGCCTGGACCGCAAGGACGAGTTCGGCGCCATCGAAAGCGGCTTCAACGAAATGGCCGAGGCGCTGGCCAACCTGGTGGCTCAGGCCCAGCGCTCGTCGGTGCAGGTGACCACGTCGGTCACCGAAATTGCCGCCACCTCCAAGCAACAGCAGGCCACCGCCACCGAAACGGCCGCCACCACCACCGAAATCGGCGCTACCTCGCGGGAAATCGCCGCCACCTCGCGTGATCTGGTGCGCACCATGACCGAAGTCACCTCCGCCGCTGATCAGGCGTCCAGCCTGGCCGGCTCTGGCCAGCAGGGGCTGGCGCGGATGGAAGAGACCATGCACCAGGTGATGGGCGCCGCCGATCTGGTCAACGCCAAACTCGGCATCCTCAACGAAAAGGCCAGCAATATCACCCAGATGGTGGTGACCATCGTCAAGGTTGCCGACCAGACCAACCTGCTGTCGCTCAATGCCGCCATCGAAGCGGAAAAGGCCGGCGAGTACGGCCGTGGCTTTGCCGTGGTGGCCACCGAAGTGCGCCGCCTGGCCGACCAGACCGCCGTGGCCACCTACGACATCGAGCAGATGGTGCGCGAGATCCAGTCGGCGGTGTCGGCCGGGGTCATGGGCATGGACAAGTTTTCTGAAGAAGTGCGCCGCGGCATGTTCGAGGTGCAGCAGGTAGGCGAGCAGCTTAGCCAGATCATTCATCAGGTGCAGGCCCTGGCGCCGCGCGTGCTGATGGTCAATGAAGGCATGCAGGCCCAGGCCACCGGTGCCGAGCAGATCAACCAGGCGCTGGCGCAGCTCAGCGATGCCAGTACCCAGACCGTCGAGTCGCTGCGCCAGGCCAGCTTTGCCATCGATGAACTGAGCCAGGTGGCCGCCGGCCTGCGTGGCGGCGTGTCGCGCTTCAAAGTCTGACCGCGATGAACGACTTGCACCCGCGCGCAGCTCCCGCGCCCAACGCCAAGGGCACGTTGTACCTGCAGTTTCGCCTCAAGGAGCAGCGCTTTGCCCTGAGCGTGCACGAGGTGATCGAGGTGCTGCCGCGTCAGCCGCTCAAGCCGATTGCCCAGGCACCTGCCTGGGTCGCGGGCATCCTTGCCCATCGCGGCCAACTCGTCCCGGTAATCGACCTGGCCGCGCTGAGTTTTGGCCAGCCGGCGGCGCAACGCACCAGCACGCGCCTGGTGCTGGTGCACTACCGTGGCAACCTGCAGCTTGGCCTGATTCTGGAACAGGCCACCGAAACCCTGCGTTGCCAACCGGACGAATTCCAGCCCTATGGGGTGGACACAGGTCAAGCGCCTTACCTGGGCCCGGTGCGCCAGGATGCTCTGGGCCTGCTGCAGCGCATCGAAGTCAATGACCTGCTGACCGACGCCGTGCACCAATTGCTGTACACGCAAGACCCGACAGGGATGCCTACATGAACGAACAGCGTTTTTTCCGCTTCTTGCGTGAGCAAATTGGCCTGGACGTGGAGTCGGTGGGCGCGCCCATGGTCGAACGCGCGCTGCGCCAGCGTTGCGTGGCCATGGGCGCGATGGACCTGGACGACTACTGGCTGCGCCTGCAGCAGTCGACCGATGAGCAACAGGCGCTGATTGAAGCGGTGATCGTCCCGGAAACCTGGTTTTTCCGATACCCCGAATCGTTCACAGCGCTGGCCAGCCTGGCCCACAAGCGCCAGGCCCACCTGGCGGGCGCGCGCCCGCTGCGATTGCTCAGCCTGCCTTGCTCGACCGGCGAGGAACCTTATTCGCTGGCCATGGCCTTGCTCGACGCCGGCATGGCGCCGGGTGCATTCCTGATTGATGGCATGGACATCAGCCCCAGCTCGGTCGCCAAGGCCGGGCAGGGTGTGTATGGCCGCAATGCCTTCCGTGGCAGCGAACTGGGCTTTCGCGAGCGCTATTTCGATGCGCTGGACGAAGGCCACCGCCTGCATGAGCGGGTACGCCAGCAGGTCAGCCTGCAGGTGGGCAATGTGCTTGACCCGGCGTTGGCCAGCCGCGATGGCCTGTATGACTTCGTATTCTGTCGCAATCTGTTGATCTATTTCGACGTGCCTACCCAACAGCGTGTGTTCGAGGTGCTCAAGCGCCTGCTGCATCCGCAGGGTGTGCTGTTCATCGGCCCGGCCGAAGGCAGTTTGTTGGCACGCCTGGGCATGCGTCCGCTGGGGATCGCCCAGTCGTTTGCCTACGTGCGCCAGGAGGGCGACAGCGCCCCGTTGCCGGCGGCACCTGCCCAGCCTGCGAAACGCACGCTGGCGACTTTACCTACATCAGTTTATCCGCCGCCAAACGTGCCGGTGCCGCGCCCGCTGCGTGTGCTGCCGGTGGCGGCCAGGCCGGCGCCAGCCCGCGAGCACAAGCACGAGGGCGCCAGCGAGTTGCTGGCCAGCATCGCCCGGCTGGCCAATGCCGGCGCCAGCCAGCAGGCGCGTGGCGAGTGCCAGCGCTACCTGGGCCAGTATCCGCCGTCGGCGCAGGTGTACTACTGGCTGGGGCTGCTCAGCGATACCGAGGGCGATGCGCAGCAGGCGCTCACCCACTATCGCAAGGCCCTGTACCTGGAGCCACAGCACCCTGAAGCGCTGGTGCACCTGGCCGCCTTGCTGGCTGCCCAGGGCGACCTGGCCGGCGCCAGGCGCCTGCAGGATCGTGCGGCGCGTGCTGGCCGGGAGCCTGAACGATGAACAGTGATTCGACGATGCAGTTGCTGGCCGAGGATGACGCGCACATCGACGACTGCTGGAACCGTATTGGCGTGCACGGCGACAAGCAGTGCCCGCTGCTGGAGCGGCATGTGCATTGCCGCAATTGCGAGGTGTATGCCGCTGCGGCCACACGGCTGCTCGACCGCTACGCGCTGATGCAGGACCACCAGGCTGCAGCGGTACAGCCGGTCGAGGAAAACACCGGCCGCTCCATGCTGCTGTTCCGCCTGGGCGAAGAGTGGCTGGCGCTGGCCACCGCCAGCCTGGCCGAAATCGCACCGTTGCAGACTGTGCATTCGCTGCCGCACCAGCGCTCGCGGCTGCTGCAGGGGGTTGCCAATGTGCGCGGTGCGTTGGTGCCGTGCCTGTCACTGGCTGACTTGCTGGGTGTGCAGGCCTACACCGCCGAGCAACACAGCGGTCGGGCCATGCCACGCATGCTGATTCTGGCGGCCGAGGGAGGGCCGGTAGTGATGGCCGTTGAGGAAATCGACGGTATTCACCGGCTAGACCCATTGCTGCTGGGCAGCGGCCAGGACGCCACGCGCTTTACCGCCGCAGTCCTGCAGTGGCGCGGCCGCAGCGTGCGGGTGCTGGACGATCAACACTTACTGTCTGCCGTGCAGCGGAGCCTGTCATGACCCCAGAGCAAATGCGCGACGCATCGTTGCTCGAACTGTTCAGCCTGGAGGCCGAGGCGCAGACCCAGGTGCTCAGTGCTGGGCTGATGGCACTGGAGCGCAACCCTACCCAGGCCGACCAGCTTGAGGCGTGCATGCGTGCCGCTCACTCGCTCAAGGGGGCAGCGCGCATCGTCGGGGTGGATGCTGGCGTCAGCGTCGCCCACGTCATGGAAGATTGCCTGGTGGCGGCCCAGGAAGGCCGCCTGCGGCTCACCGCCGAGCATATCGATGCGCTGTTGCAGGGCACCGACCTGCTGATGCGTATCGCCACGCCGGGCGATGCCGTGGCGCAGGCGACCTTGCCGGTGTTTCTTGCGCAGATGGCCAGCCTGCTCGACCCGGGCGCTGCGCTACCTGTGCAACCATTGGCCGCACCTGTGGTGCCGGAGCCGCCGCCCGCAACCTTGCCGCTTGCACCACGGATATTGCCCGCCGAGCCGCCGGAGGCAGAGCCCGAGCCCGAGCCGATTCTGCAGCGCAAGGCTGGCAAGCGCGCTGGCGAAGGTGCCGAGCGGGTATTGCGGGTTACCGCCGACCGCCTCAATAGCCTGCTCGACCTGTCCAGCAAGTCGCTGGTGGAAACCCAGCGGCTCAAGCCTTACCTGGCCACCCTGCAGCGCCTCAAGCGCATGCACGGCCAAGGCATGCAGGCGCTCGATGGCTTGCGCATGCAGCTGGAGGACAGCGGCCAGAGCAGCGAAGTGCTCGAGGCCCTGGCGCAAACCCAGCGTCTGCTGGCCGAAACCCAGCAGATCCTGCAGCAGCAGGCGGCCGACCTGGATGAATTTGGCTGGCAGGCCAGCCAGCGTGCGCAGTTGCTGTATGACACCGCCCTGGCCTGCCGCATGCGGCCGTTTGCCGACGTGCTGACCGGGCAGAGCCGCATGGTCCGCGACCTGGGCCGTTCGCTGGGTAAGCCCGTGCGGTTGGTGGTGGAAGGGGAGAAGACCCAGGTTGACCGCGATGTGCTGGAAAAGCTCGAAGCACCGCTGACCCACCTGTTGCGCAATGCCGTCGATCACGGCATCGAACTGCCCGAGCGGCGCCTGCTGGCGGGCAAGCCGGACGAAGGGGTGATCCGCCTGCGCGCTTCGCACCAGGCCGGCATGCTCAGCCTGGAGCTGATCGACGATGGCGGCGGTATCGACCTGGAGCGCCTGCGCAGCAGCATCGTCGAGCGTGCACTGTCGCCCGCCGACACCGTGGCGCGGATGAGCGAGGCGGAGTTGCTGACGTTCCTGTTCCTGCCTGGCTTCAGCCTGCGCGACAAGGTCACCGAGGTGTCCGGGCGCGGTGTGGGGCTGGATGCGGTGCAGCACATGATCCGCGAGTTGCGCGGCTCGATAGAGCTGACCCAGATGGCGGGGCAGGGCTGTCGCTTCCACTTGCAGGTGCCGCTGACCCTGTCGGTGGTGCGCAGCCTGGTTGTCGAGGTGGGCGGTGAGGCCTACGCCTTCCCGCTGGCCCATATCGAGCGCACGCTGGAAGTGACCGCCGAGCAGATCGTACAGATCGAAGGGCGCCAGCACTTCTGGCATGAAGGCCGGCATATCGGCCTGGTGGCGGCCAGCCAGTTGCTCAACCGCCCGGCCGGGCAAAGCGATGAAGCCAGCCTGCGGGTGGTGGTGATCCGCGAGCGCGAGCAACTGTACGGCGTGGCCGTGGAGCGGCTGGTAGGCGAGCGGGTGCTGGTGGTGATGCCACTCGACCCACGGCTTGGCAAGGTGCA
This sequence comes from Pseudomonas sp. SAS7, assembly GCF_052112345.1. NCBI lineage: Bacteria > Pseudomonadati > Pseudomonadota > Gammaproteobacteria > Pseudomonadales > Pseudomonadaceae > Pseudomonas > Pseudomonas sp. SAS7. The sequence continues at coordinate 145,062 of NZ_JBEGGO010000010.1, forward strand.
GGACATTTCCTCGGGCGCCTTGCTTGATGACGGCTCGGTGGTGCTGATCGTCGATGTCGAAGACCTGCTGCGTTCGGTGGAAAAACTGCTCAGCACCGGCAGCCTGGAACGCGTCGAGCGCGGCAGCAGCGGTGCCCGCGGCGTGGCCCGTAAACGCATCCTGGTGGTCGACGATTCGCTGACCGTGCGCGAGCTGCAACGCAAGCTGCTGGGCAACCGTGGCTACGATGTGGCGGTGGCGGTAGATGGCATGGACGGCTGGAACGCCCTGCGCGGCGAGGACTTCGACCTGTTGATCACCGACATCGACATGCCGCGCATGGACGGCATCGAGCTGGTGACCCTGGTACGCCGCGATCAGCGCATGCAGTCGCTGCCGGTGATGGTGGTGTCCTATAAAGACCGTGAGGAAGACCGACGGCGTGGCCTGGATGCAGGCGCCGACTACTATTTGGCAAAGGCCAGTTTCCACGACGATGCGTTGCTGGATGCTGTGGTGGAGCTGATCGGAGGTGCTCAGGGATGAAGATCGCCATCGTCAATGACATGCCCATGGCCGTCGAGGCGCTGCGCCGTGCGGTCGCCCTGGAGCCTGCGCACCAGGTGGTGTGGGTGGCCAGCAATGGCGCCGAGGCGGTGCAGCGCTGCGCCGAGCAACTGCCGGACCTGATCCTGATGGACCTGATCATGCCGGTCATGGACGGCGTGGAGGCAACCCGGCGGATCATGGCCGAAACCCCGTGCGCCATCGTCATCGTCACGGTCGACCGCAAGCAGAACATGCATCGGGTGTTCGAAGCCATGGGCCACGGCGCCCTGGACGTGGTCGACACCCCCGCCCTGGGCGCTGGCGACCCCCGCGAAGCGGCGGCACCGCTACTGCGCAAAATCCTCAATATCGGCTGGTTGGTCGGCCAGCAGCGCACCCCTGCCGCAAGGCCGGTTGCTGCGCCGTTGCGCGAGGCCTCCCAGCGTCGCGGGCTGGTGGCGATCGGCTCGTCGGCGGGTGGCCCGGCGGCGCTCGAAGTGCTGCTCAAGGGTTTGCCGGCAGCGTTCCCGGCGGCCATCGTGCTGGTTCAGCATGTGGACCAGGTGTTTGCCGCCGGGATGGCCGAATGGCTCAGCAGCGCAGCAGGCCTGCCGGTGCGGCTGGCCCGCGAAGGCGAGCCGCCGCAGCCGGGCCAGGTCTTGCTGGCAGGCACCAACCACCACATTCGTCTGCTACAGAATGGCCAACTGGCCTACACTGCCGAGCCTGTCAATGAAATCTACCGGCCCTCGATCGACGTGTTCTTTGAAAGCGTGGCACGTTACTGGAATGGCGATGCGGTGGGCGTGCTGCTCACCGGCATGGGCCGCGACGGCGCCCAGGGCCTGAAGCTGATGCGTCAGCAGGGCTTTCTGACCATTGCCCAGGACCAGGCCAGCAGTGCGGTGTACGGCATGCCCAAGGCTGCTGCGGCAATCGATGCCGCAGTGGAAATTCGCCCGCTGGAACGCATCGCCGGGCGCTTGATGGACTTTTTCGCAAAATGACGAAATGTATTGAATCACGCCGCCAGGCCGGCAGTGATCGGGTGAACAGGTATGAATGAATTACCGATCGAAGGTTTTGCCACCACCAACGAGAACTCGGCGATGGTGCTGCTGGTCGACGACCAGGCCATGATCGGCGAGGCGGTGCGGCGTGGTCTGGCCAATGAAGACAACATCGACTTCCACTTCTGTGCCGACCCGCACCAGGCGGTGGCCCAGGCCGTGCGCATCAAGCCCACGGTCATCCTTCAGGACCTGATCATGCCTGGCCTGGACGGCTTGACCCTGGTGCGCGAGTACCGCAACAACCCGGCCACCCAAGACATCCCGATCATCGTCCTGTCGACCAAGGAAGACCCGCTGGTGAAGAGCGCGGCGTTTGCCGCCGGGGCCAACGACTATCTGGTCAAGCTGCCGGATACTATCGAGCTGGTTGCGCGCATTCGCTACCACTCACGCTCGTACCTCACCCTGTTGCAGCGCGACGAGGCCTACCGCGCCTTGCGCGTCAGCCAGCAGCAGTTGCTCGATTCCAACCTGATGCTGCAGCGGCTGATGAACTCCGATGGCCTGACCGGGCTGTCCAACCGCCGCCACTTCGATGAGTACCTGGAGCTGGAATGGCGCCGGGCCATGCGTGAACAGCAGCAGCTGTCGTTGCTGATGATCGATGTGGATTATTTCAAGGCGTACAACGACAGCTTCGGCCACCTGGCCGGCGACGAGGCCTTGCGGCAGGTGGCCGAGGCGATCCGTGGCTCGTGCTCGCGGCCGACCGACCTGCCGGCGCGCTATGGCGGCGAGGAGTTTGCCCTGGTGCTGCCCAACACCTCGCCAGGCGGGGCACGCCTGGTGGCCGAGAAGCTGCGCCAGACCGTGCTGGGCCTTGGCATCCCGCATACCGCGCCGGTGACCGATGCGCGTCTGACCGTGAGTATCGGCCTGGCCACCCAGACCCCGGCCGTCGGCAGCCACTGCCGGCAGTTGATCTCGGCGGCGGATAAAGGCCTGTACCAGGCCAAAAACAGCGGGCGTAACCAGGTCGGCATCGCTTGAGCCTCCAGAGACTGCGCGCCTGTGTGCCCTCTATACATGCGACCGCCCGGCGGGTCTGCCGCCCAGCAGCGGACTCGGTTATACTCGCGGGCTTTTCACCGAATTCGCACGAGTAGCCAGCCCATGGAAATCCAACCGATCCTGAACACCATCAAGGACCTCACCGAGCGTTCCCAGTCCATTCGGGGGTATCTTTGACTACGATCACAAGCATGACCGCCTGATCGAAGTCAACCGCGAGCTGGAAGACCCCAACGTCTGGAACAAGCCCGAGTACGCCCAGGCCCTGGGCCGCGAGCGTGCCATGCTGGCACAGGTCGTCGAGACCCTGGACAAACTGTCCAACGGTCTGTCCGACTGCAAGGACCTGCTCGACATGGCTGTCGAGGAAGAGGACGAAAGCGCTGTCGGCGACGTCGAGACCGAGCTGCAGGGCCTGGAAGAGTCCCTGGCCCAGCTTGAGTTCCGTCGCATGTTCAGCGGCGAAATGGACATGAACAACGCCTACCTGGATATCCAGGCTGGCTCCGGTGGTACCGAGGCGCAGGACTGGGCCAACATCCTGCTGCGCATGTACCTGCGCTGGGCCGACAAGCGCGGTTTCGACGCCACCATCATCGAGCTTTCCGAAGGTGAAGTCGCCGGCATCAAGGGCGCCACCGTGCACATCAAGGGCGAGTACGCCTTCGGCTGGCTGCGTACCGAAATCGGTGTGCACCGCCTGGTGCGCAAGAGCCCGTTCGACTCCGGTGCCCGTCGCCACACTTCGTTCTCGGCGGTGTTCGTGTCGCCCGAAATCGACGACAAGGTCGAGATCGAGATCAACCCGTCCGACCTGCGCATTGACACCTACCGCTCCTCCGGTGCCGGTGGTCAGCACGTGAACACCACCGACTCGGCCGTACGTATCACCCACGTGCCGACCAACACCGTGGTGGCGTGTCAGAACGAACGCTCCCAGCACGCCAACAAAGACACCGCCATGAAAATGCTGCGGGCCAAGTTGTACGAGCTGGAAATGCAGAAGCGCAACGCCGCTTCGCAGGCGCTGGAAGACAGCAAGTCGGACATCGGCTGGGGCCACCAGATCCGTTCCTACGTACTGGATGACTCGCGCATCAAAGACCTGCGCACAGGCGTAGAGCGCAGCGACTGCCAGAAAGTGCTGGACGGCGACCTTGACCAGTACCTGGAAGCAAGCCTCAAGCAAGGGCTGTAAGCCGCACTCCACTGCCGCGATACCTGGCTACCCGCCGGTATCGCGTGCCCTGCCCGAAAAGGGCAACGAATACCTGATGGAAAGAATGACGACATGAGCGACCTCAAGACTGAATCGCAAGACCTGCAACAGGAAGAAAATGCCCTGATCGCCCTGCGCAAGGAAAAACTTGCCGCCGAGCGCGCCAAGGGCAATGCCTTCCCCAACGACTTCCGTCGCGACAGCTACTGCAACGACCTGCAGAAACAGTACGCGGACAAGACCAAGGAAGAGCTGGAAGCAGCCGCGATCCCGGTCAAGGTTGCCGGCCGTATCATGCTCAACCGTGGCTCGTTCATGGTGATCCAGGACATGACCGGTCGCATTCAGGTCTACGTCAACCGCAAGACCCTACCGGAAGAAACCCTGGCCGCAGTCAAGACCTGGGACCTGGGCGACATCATCAGCGCCGAAGGCACCCTGGCCCGTTCCGGCAAGGGCGACCTGTACGTCGAAATGACCAACGTGCGCCTGCTGACCAAGTCGCTGCGCCCGCTGCCCGATAAGCACCACGGCCTGACCGATACCGAGCAGCGCTACCGCCAGCGTTACGTCGACCTGATGGTCAACGAAGAAACCCGCCACACGTTCCGTGTGCGTTCGCAGGTGATCTCGCACATTCGCAAGTTCCTCATCGAGCGTGACTTCCTCGAAGTCGAGACGCCCATGCTGCAAACCATCCCGGGTGGCGCGGCGGCCAAGCCGTTCGAAACCCACCACAACGCCCTGGACATGGCCATGTTCCTGCGTATCGCGCCGGAGCTGTACCTCAAGCGCCTGGTGGTTGGTGGCTTTGAAAAGGTGTTCGAGATCAACCGCAACTTCCGTAACGAAGGTGTGTCGACGCGTCACAACCCTGAATTCACCATGCTCGAGTTCTACCAGGCCTACGCCGACTACCGCGACAACATGGACCTCACCGAGGAACTGTTCCGCGAGCTGGCGCAGTTGGTGCTGGGGTCTACCGACGTGCCGTATGGCGACAAGGTGTTCCACTTCGGTGAGCCGTTCGTGCGCCTGTCGGTGTTCGACTCGATCCTCAAGTACAACCCGGAACTGACCGCTGCCGACCTGCAGGACGTTGACCGCGCCCGCGACATCGCCAAGAAGGCCGGTGCCAAGGTGCTGGGCCACGAAGGCCTGGGCAAGCTGCAGGTGATGATTTTCGAAGAGCTGGTCGAGCACAAACTGGAGCAGCCGCACTTCATCACCGAGTACCCGTTCGAAGTGTCGCCGCTGGCCCGTCGCAACGACGACAACCCGGCCGTTACCGACCGCTTCGAGCTGTTCATCGGTGGCCGCGAAATCGCCAATGCCTACTCCGAGCTCAACGATGCCGAAGACCAGGCCGAGCGCTTCCTGGCCCAGGTGGCCGAGAAGGACGCGGGTGACGACGAAGCCATGCACTATGACGCCGACTTCGTGCGTGCACTGGAGTACGGCATGCCGCCGACCGCCGGTGAAGGCATCGGCATCGACCGCCTGGTGATGCTGTTGACCAACTCGCCGTCGATCCGCGATGTGATCCTGTTCCCGCACATGCGTCCACAGGCCTGAGTGAATTGAACAAGCCGCCTTTCGAGGCGGCTTTTTCTTGCCTGAAGCTTTATGTTGTCTGTACTGGCCTCTTCGCGGGCACGCCCGCTCCCACAGGAACTGCACAGGTCCTGACTATTGTGCGGGCCGGTGGGAGCTGGCTTGCCGGCGATGAGGTCAGTACAGGCCGCAGATGACTTGAACCGTGAGGTATCCCCGTGACACCCGCCATGCCTGACCAAGGCGCCGCCGGCATCGCTACCGCCGTCGCCGAAAGCGTGCAATACCAAGGCCGCAAGACTGCCCGCCAAGGCAGCGAACAGCGCCGCCAGCTTATCCTCGACGCCGCCATGCGCATCGTTGTACGCGATGGTGTACGCGGTGTGCGCCACCGTGCGGTAGCCGCTGAGGCCGCTGTGCCGCTGTCGGCCACCACCTATTACTTCAAGGATATCGAGGACCTGCTCACCGACACCTTCGCCCAGTATGTCGAGCGCAGTGCCGCCTACATGGCCAAACTGTGGGCCAACACCGAAGTGGTGTTGCGCCAGTTGCTGGCCCAGGGCGACGGTAGCCCGCAGGCACGGGCACGGCTGGCTGACGAAGTGGCGCGCATGACTGCCGACTATGTGCAGCGGCAACTGCTGAACCGCCGCGACTTCCTCATGGCCGAACAGGCCTTCCGCCAAGAGGCGCTGCTGTGCCCACGCCTGGCTGAGCTGGTGCGTGCCCACGAGCAGATCCTGCTGCACGGCACCCGGCAATTGCTGCAGGTGGTGGGGTCGCGGCAACCGGAACAGGACGCCCAGATGTTGACGGCGATTATCGTGCAGATGGAATATCAGGGCCTGCTCAAGGATGCGAACGCGCAAGCCGATGGGCAGATGCTCGCTATGCTTACCCGATACCTGCAGCTGGTGCTGGCATCGGCTTGAGCCGAGATCGATTTTTCAAGGAGAACCTGATGAAAGCCTGGCGTGTGGTTTTGTTGACTCTGTCATTCCTGCTGCTGGGCGGTTGTCTGGTGACCTTCCATGAGCCCTTGCCCAGCAACCAGGCGGCGCCCAAGGCCCTGCTCGGCAAGTGGAGCAGCAAAGACGCCTGGGGCGAGCCGTTGAAGCTGACCATCAGCCGCAGCGGCGGCGGTGCCTACAAGGCGATGGCCACGGCCAAGGGCAAGGCCCCTGAAGAATACGTGTTCACCGTATCGCGCCACGGCAACCGCTGGTACCTGTCGGCTGGCGTGCCCAAGCGCCTGGGGGGTAACTTCCTGATCGGTGGCTTCGACATCGTCGATGGCAACGAGCTGGTCGTCTACAACCTGGATGTCGAGCAGGTGCAGCAGGCGGTGGACAAGAAGGAACTGACCGGGCGCAGCACCGAGGTGCCGGAAGACAACGGCGACGGCGTGCTGATCGATAGCCCGTCGGCGCGGGTGCTGGCCTACCTGGACGACCCGGCCAACTCCGACCTGTTCGTCGAAGTGGCGCGGTTCCAGCGTACTGGCAAGTAGTTACCTGTTCCGGCCTCTTCGCGGCTAAAGCCGCTCCCACAGGCACTGCATCAGGCTTGAGACCTGTGCGGTCCCTGTGGGAGCGGCTTTAGCCGCGAAGAGGCCAGCACAGGCAACACAAGGCTTGGCTCATTGTTGCAATAAGGAGTCCCCGGTGGACGAATACCAGCAAACCATCCGTGCCCTGTCCGACCGCATCGTTGCGGCGCAGACCCCGATCCGGGTGCTGGACGCGGTGAAATGGGACGAAAACATTCGTCAGGGCTTCCTCAAGGCCAAGGGCAAGGAGCCGCCGGCCGTCGACCGTGCCTATTACCAGTCGCGCCCGCTGTCGTTCGACTCCGGCGCGGTCAAGGCCGAGTTCCAGGGCATCGAGCGCGACATCATCCGCCAGCTTGGCCAGTTCAACCCGGTCGGCCAGATCATGAAGCGCATGTGCCGCGAATACCGCATGGTAGTGCGGATGCTCGAAGCGCGCGGTACCGAGGACTTCGGCCTGATCTCCCAGGAGCTGTATGGCGCGGCCTCCGATGCCTTCCATGCCGGTGACCCGACCCTGGCCGACCTTGGCCTGATGCTGTCGGACTACCTGAACAACATCGATGGCCGTGGCGACCTGAAGGACGAGCCGAAGAACCTTACCGCCAAGGAGGCCGTGGAGATCCTCCAGCGCCGGCTGAACACGGTGTTCGGCGAGGCCGAGGGAACCATTCGCGTGTTCGAGTCCGACGGCATCGTCGCCGATGCCGCCGCCGGCGCCGACTACATCAAGGTGCGCGCCGATGCCATGTTCAACGCCCGCGATGTCCGCGCCCTGGAGGTGCACGAAGGGCTGGTGCACGTCGGTACCACGCTCAATGGCCTGAACCAGCCGATCTGCACCTTCCTGGCCAAGGGCCCGCCCTCGTCCACGGTCACCCAGGAAGGCCTGGCCATCCTCATGGAGGTAATTGCCTTCGCCTCCTACCCCAGCCGCCTGCGCAAGCTCACCAACCGCACCCGCGCCATCCACATGGTCGAGGAGGGCGCCGATTTCCTCCAGGTGTTCGATTTTTTCCGTGGGCAAGGCTTCGAGGTTGCGCAGAGCTACAGCAACGCCAGCCGGGTATTCCGCGGTTCGGTGCCCAATGGCCTGCCATTCACCAAGGACTTGTCCTACCTCAAGGGCTTCATCATGGTTTACAACTACATTCAGTTGGCCGTGAAGAAGGGCAAGCTCGAACAGATCCCGCTGCTGTTCTGTGGCAAGACCACCCTCGAGGACATGCGCACCCTGCGCCAGCTGGTCGAGGAGGGCCTGGTCGAGCCGCCCAAGTACCTGCCCGAGCAGTTTCGCGACCTTAACGCGCTGTCGGCCTGGATGTGTTTCTCCAACTTCCTCAACCACCTGAGCCTGGACCGTATTGAAGCCGACTACGCGAACATTCTCTGAGCGCTGCCGCCTGCTGGCGCTTGGCTTGGTGCTGTTGGGCCTGATTGGCTGCAGCAGCTTGCTGTTCTACCCGGAGCCTGGTCAGGCGTTCACCCCCGAGCGGGCCAAGCTCGCCTACCGCGATGTCACCCTTGTCACGTCGGACGGCTTGCGCCTGCACGGCTGGTGGTTGCCGGCCAAGGCCGGCGTCGAGGTCAAGGGTACGGTACTGCACTTGCACGGTAACGGTGGCAACCTGCCGGGGCACCTGGGTGGCAGCTACTGGCTGCCGGAGCAGGGCTACCAGGTGCTGATGATCGATTACCGCGGCTATGGCCTGTCGCAGGGGACGCCGAGCCTGCCAGAGGTGTACGAAGACATCGCCGCCGCCATGGCCTGGCTGGACCAGGCGCCCGAGGTAAAGGGCAAGCCCCTGGTGCTGCTGGGCCAGAGCCTTGGCGGGGCCATGGCCATTCACTACCTGGCGGCCCACCCCGAGCAGCGCCAGCGCTTCAGTGCCCTGGTGTTCGATGGCGTGCCAGCCAGTTACCGGTCAGTCGGGCGCTTTGCCCTCAGCACCTCTTGGATGACCTGGCCGTTGCAGGTGCCGCTGTCGTGGCTGGTGCCGGACGGCGACAGCGCAATCCGTTCGATCGAGCAGCTCAGCAGCCCGCCCAAGCTGTTCTTCCACAGCATCGACGACAACCTGGTGCCGATGGACAACGGTATCCGCCTGTACCAGCACGCGCCACCGCCGCGGGTGCTGCAACTGACTCGTGGTGGCCACGTGCAGACCTTCGCCGACCCCACGTGGCGCCAGGTGATGCTGCGTTTCCTCGACGACCCCAGCCATTTCAACGGCCTGCGGCGGCTTGCCGAAGTGCCCAATTTCCCTGACGAGAAGAACAAGCAATGAGTGAAGAACGCAACGCCATCCCGCTGATCCTGACCGGCGTCGGCAGCATCATCGTGACGGTGGGGGCCTTGTGGTACTACGGTTACCTGCATTTCGCCAAACCCGAGGATGCCCTGTTGCTGCAGGACTTCACCATGCTCAAGACCATCCCTGGCGAGGACTACAAGGTTTCGCTGGACCCGGCGCCGCAAGTGGCCCAGTGCGTCGATGGCGTGCTGGTGTTGTTCGACACCGGGCAGAAAGGCCTGACCGGCGTGCTGGTGGACAACCGCAAGCGTGCGGTGCGCTGCATGGGCGATGAAACGCCGCAGCAGGTGAAATGAGCCAGCCTTTTCAGCGCCTGTTGCGGCCCTTTCGCGGCTAAAGCCGCTCCCACAGGTACTGCGTAAAGCCGATTTGACGCGGTCCTTGTGGGATTGCTTTAGCCACGAAGAGGCCCGAGCAGGTCATGAAAGACTGCCAGGTCATTTCAGGGGTGAACGGGCAGAATCGTAAATATCGCTTCGCTCTCGCTTGCCTACCGCGATGACGATCACCACCACGCGCTGATCGAAAACCCGATAAACCAACCGATAACCAGCCGAACGCAGCTTGATCTTGTAGCAATCCGGCATGCCGGAAAGTTTGTCTTTCTCCACCTTGGGCTGAGCCAATCGCTCCTTCAGCTTTCTCGCGAACTGCACCTGCAATGCGCCATCGAGCTTTTGAAACTCCTTCCTTGCCCGCACATCGAATTCAAGGTCGTAGCTTTTTGTTTCCTTCGGCTTCGGCGATGAGCTCATCGATATCCACTCTCACGGTAGGCCCACCGCGCCGCTGTCGGACAAGCTCAGCCAGTTGCATGTCGTCGATCAATTCCATCATCGCTTCATAGCGTTCTGGCGGAACGGCATAGAAAGCAGGTTCGTTTCGATTGAGGATGACCACGGTTTCGCCGGCAGCTTCGCGGATAGTGCCCATAGGGTCTTTCTTGAGGTCTGTGATGGATGCTGCCAGATCGGCAAGAACCGGGTAGGTCATAGTTGTATCAACCGATGAGTGTGATTGGCGGTGATGAAAGTGTAGTACCTCAAAGAGTGCTTTTAAAGGTGCTTTTTTGGTTGCGGCGCATGAAAAACCCCGCCATGAAGGCGGGGTTATGTGTTCAGCTAGCCAGCCTTAGCGCTGAACCTGGCTCACCGAACGGGGTGCTACCGGTTGGTTGTCGTTGGAGATGGTCACCTCCACCCGACGGTTCTGCGCACGCCCCGAGTTGCTGCCGTTGTCAGCTACCGGGTACTCCTTGCCATAGCCCTGGGAAACGACGCGCGCCGGGTCGACGCCGGCACGTACCAGTGCCATGCGCACGCTGTTGGCGCGGCGCTCGGACAGGGTCTGGTTGTAGTTGGCCGAGCCGACGCTGTCGGTGTAGCCCTCTACGATCACCTTGCGTTCCGGGTTTTCCTGGAGGAACTGGGCCAGCTTGGTGATGTTCGGGTATGCATTGCTCTTGAGTTCGGCCTTGTTGAAGTCGAACAGCACGTCGCCGAAGGTCACCAGTGTACCGCGGTCGGTCTGCTTGGCATTGAGGCTGTCCTGCAGCTTGGCGATCTGGGCGTCGCGGGCGTCCAGCTTGGCCTGTGCGCGCTGGGCCGAGGCGTTTTTCAACTCACCTTCGGCAGTACGCAGGGCAATGGTCTGCTTGGCCACTTCAACGCGCTGGTTGGTCAGATAGGCCAGCTGGTCGACCTTCTTCTCGTCTTCACGGTCCATGTAGGCCTTGTCGGCCTTGTTCAGCCAGTCCTGGGCGTCCTTGGTCTCCAGTGCCGCGACCTTGCTCGATTGCGGGTCGCTCTGCAGCGAGGAGAAGTTGGTGCGGGCCGACTCGAGGTTGGCGTTAGGGTCGTGCGAGCAGGCAGCAAGACCAACGCTGAGGGCCAGCAGGGCGGGAATCATGACGTGTTTGCGCATAGTGTTCATCCTTTGATCGAGTGCGAAGGCTAAGGTTGGCGGGGCAGGGCTCACTGAGCGCTGCGCAGGCCTTCCTCACGTACGTCCTGAACGCCCTGACGGGCATCCTGCACGGCCTTCTGGGCCTTGGCCGCCTGGGCCTTGCGTTCGGCGAGGCGTGCGTCCCACTCGGCCTGTTGGGCCAGGCGCTTGGCCTCGTCGTACTTCTTGTCGTGCATGGCGATTTCGGCTTGCTTGAACTTGTCCTGGGCCGCTTTCATTTCCACGGCAGCGAACTCGGTGCCACCGGCGCTCACGGCGGAGTTCACGGCGGATTGGGTAACGGCATACTGCTCGGTGGGCGGGTTGCCCGCACAGCCGGCCAGGACCAGGCTACTGCCCAGGGCCAGCGCGGCCAGCTTGAACCCGCGCACATGAGTAGATGACAGTTTGCTAGTGCGGGTCTTCATGGTGGTCAGCTCCATTGGATCACTCCTGATAACGACGATGTCCGTAGCAGTCCATCGCTTAATCCCTGACAAAACCGAGCGCTTCAGCTGAACGGTGCACGAGGGCAGTGTGCAGGGTTTTAGCGTGATGGCTATTGGCTCCGACTCGAGCGTTTTCAGAATGGTTCAGAAAAAAGTGCGCTAAACGAGGAATTATTTCTGACTGATTGGTCAGTGAGGACTGGCCGGAACTTTCGCGGGCTGGAGCGGTATTCCGGGCCTTTTTGCAGGCCCGGAACGCGGAGCGGGTAATTATCTTTCGCTGTCGTCGCCGGTGGTGCTCAGGTTGTGCAGGTGCTGTCGCGAGAGGGACAGAAAACGTGGCGTAGAGCCGACATCTTCATACAACGGGTCGCCTTCTTCATCGGTAGCGATGACCTGACGACCCTGCACATAGGGGAAGCTTGCTTCCAGCTCTTCGAGGGCGGCCGCCACCAGCTCGCCGAGCAGTTCCTCGGCGGTGCGCTTGGGGTACATGTCGATCAGCGCGGCCAGGCGCGCCTCGGACTCCAGATCCAGATGCAAGACATGGCCCGTGCGGCTTAGGGTACCAGCGGCATTCTGTTCCCAGTGCTGGGCGAGTTCACGGATTTTCATGACGACCTCTATTGACGCCTGCTAAGGCTGCATTGCATGGGAGTGCTTGCTTTCACTTTAGTTTGCTTTGGCTGATCACGGCTTGCCATTGCCGCTCGGCTGGGGGCACTCTTCGGTAGAGCTGTGTACAGGAGTGCGCCAGAGCCGCGCCAAAGAGAGGGCCAATGACCGATATCGATGTGCGTTTGCGTGAAGATGTCCATGTGTTGGGTGAGCTGCTCGGCGAAACCATTCGCCAGCAGCATGGCGATGCGTTCTTGCAGAAAATCGAAGACATCCGCCACAGCGCCAAGGCCGACCGCCGCGGCCCGGGCGAGCAATTGACCTCGACCCTGGCCGACCTTGCCGAAGAAGACTTGCTACCCGTGGCCAGGGCCTTCAACCAGTTCCTCAACCTGGCCAACATGGCCGAGCAGTACCAGTTGATCCGCCGCCGCGACGCCGGCCAGCCCGAACCGTTCGAGGCCCGTGTACTGCCCGAATTGCTGGCGCGCCTGAAGCAGGCCGGGCATAGCAACGATGCCCTGGCCCGGCAACTGGCCAAGCTCGACATCCAGCTGGTACTTACCGCACACCCCACCGAGGTGGCCCGCCGCACCTTGATCCAGAAGTACGACGCCATCGCCGGCCAGCTGGCTGCCCAGGACCACCGTGACCTGACCCCTGACGAACGCCAGCAGGTGCGTGAACGCCTGCGCCGGCTGATTGCCGAGGCTTGGCACACCGAAGAAATCCGCCGTACCCGGCCAACGCCGGTAGACGAAGCCAAGTGGGGCTTCGCGGTGATCGAGCATTCGCTGTGGCACGCCATCCCCAGCCACCTGCGCAAGGTCGACAAGGCCCTGCAGGATGTCACCGGCCTGCGCCTGCCGCTGGAGGCCGCGCCGATCCGCTTTGCCTCGTGGATGGGCGGTGACCGTGATGGCAACCCCAATGTGACTGCCGCCGTCACCCGCGAAGTGCTGTTGCTGGCGCGCTGGATGGCCGCCGACCTGTTCCTGCGCGACATCGATGCACTGGCCGCCGAGTTGTCCATGCAGCAGGCCAGCGACGCTTTGCGCGAACGGGTGGGCGACAGTGCCGAACCCTACCGCGCCGTGCTCAAGCAATTGCGCGACCGCCTGCGGGCGACGCGTGCCTGGGCGCATACCGCTTTGACCAGCAGCCAACCGGCTAGCGCCGATGTGCTGGTGGATAACCGCGACCTGATTGCGCCGCTGGAGCTGTGCTACCAGTCGCTGCACGAATGCGGCATGGGCGTGATCGCCGAAGGCCCGTTGCTCGACTGCCTGCGCCGCGCCGTCACTTTCGGCCTTTTCCTGGGCCGCCTGGACGTGCGCCAGGACGCTGCCCGCCACCGTGACGCGCTGACCGAAATCACCGACTACCTGGGGCTGGGCCGTTATGCCGACTGGGATGAAGACCGCCGCATCGAATTCCTTCAAGCCGAACTGAAAAACCGCCGGCCGCTGTTGCCCGCGCACTTCAAGCCGCAGGCAGATACCGCCGAGGTGCTGGCAACCTGCCGTGAAGTTGCCGCTGCGCCAGCGGCCTCGCTGGGCTCCTACGTGATTTCCATGGCCGGTGCCGCGTCGGATGTGCTGGCGGTGCAGCTGCTGCTCAAGGAAGCCGGGCTGACCCGCCCCATGCGTGTGGTGCCGCTGTTCGAAACCCTGGCAGACCTGGACAACGCCGGCCCGGTGATGCAGCGCCTGCTCGGCCTGCCGGGTTACCGGGCCGGGCTGCGTGGCCCGCAGGAGGTGATGATCGGCTACTCGGACTCGGCCAAGGACGCCGGCACCACGGCGGCGGCCTGGGCGCAGTACCGGGCGCAGGAAAACCTGGTGCGCATCTGTACCGAGCACCAGGTCGAACTGCTGCTGTTCCACGGCCGTGGCGGTACGGTAGGCCGCGGCGGTGGCCCGGCGCACGCGGCGATCTTGTCGCAACCGCCGGGGTCTGTGGCGGGGCGGTTCCGCACGACCGAGCAGGGCGAAATGATTCGTTTCAAGTTCGGTTTGCCGGGCATTGCCGAGCAAAACCTCAACCTGTACCTGGCCGCTGTGCTCGAAGCCACGCTGCTGCCCCCGCCGCCCCCGCAGCCGGCCTGGCGCGAGGTGATGGACCAGTTGGCGGCCGATGGTGTCAAGGCGTACCGCAGCGTGGTGCGCGACAACCCCGATTTTGTCGAGTACTTCCGCCAGTCGACGCCAGAACAGGAATTGGGGCGCCTGCCGCTGGGGAGCCGCCCGGCCAAGCGCCGCGCCGGGGGGATCGAAAGCCTGCGGGCCATCCCGTGGATCTTCGGCTGGACCCAGACCCGGCTGATGCTGCCGGCCTGGCTGGGCTGGGAAACCGCGCTGAGCAATGCCCTGGCCCGCGGCCAGGGTGAGTTGCTGGCACAGATGCGCGAGCAATGGCCGTTCTTCCGCACCCGCATCGACATGCTGGAAATGGTGCTGGCCAAGGCCGATGCGCAAATTGCCGAGGCCTACGACGAACGTCTGGTGCAACCGCACTTGCTTCCTTTAGGTGCACACCTGCGCGACCTATTGTCGCAGTCTTGCCAGGTGGTGCTGGGCCTGACCGGGCAGCAGGTGCTACTGGCGCACAGCCCCGAGACCCTGGAATTCATCAGCCTGCGCAACACCTACCTGGACCCGCTGCACCGCCTGCAGGCCGAGTTGCTGGCCCGCTCGCGCAGCCGCGAAGCCGCTCTGGACAGCCCGTTGGAGCAGGCCTTGCTGGTGACCGTGGCGGGTATTGCCGCCGGGCTGCGCAATACCGGCTGAAGGTGTGCCCAGGCCAGCAGGGGTGAGTGGCGTGCAGGCCGTGCACGGGTAAGGGGAGGGTGGTTGCGCCCGGCGCAACCACCTGCCCGGTCGGCCACAAGTGGCGCATTCCTGCAACTTTGGGACGCTTGTATGGCTGCCGGGCGCTGTGTATCTTGAGCAGCCTTCTGACCGTTTTATGGTCATACCCGATTTTCCGGACTTGGCCCTGGTTGCCGAATCCATTGAATTTCATAAAAAAATTTGAGGAGCACAAGATGCGCGTAATTCTGCTGGGAGCTCCCGGGGCCGGTAAAGGTACTCAGGCAAAGTTCATCACCGAAAAGTTCGGTATTCCACAGATCTCCACCGGTGACATGCTGCGTGCCGCCGTCAAGGCCGGCACCCCGCTGGGCCTGGAGCTGAAGAAAGTCATGGATGCCGGCCAGCTGGTCTCCGACGAGCTGATCATCAGCCTGGTCAAGGAGCGCATCGCCCAGCCTGATTGCGCCAACGGCTGCCTGTTCGACGGCTTCCCACGCACCATCCCGCAGGCCGAGGCCATGGTCTCTGCCGGTGTCGACATCGACGCCGTGGTCGAAATCGCCGTGGACGACGAAGAAATCGTCGGCCGCATGGCTGGCCGCCGCGTGCACCTGGCCTCGGGCCGCACCTACCACATTCAGTACAACCCACCGAAAGTGGAAGGCAAGGACGACGTCACTGGTGAAGACCTGATCCAGCGCGACGACGACAAGGAAGAAACCGTTCGTCATCGCTTGTCGGTCTACCACACCCAGACCAAGCCGCTGGTGGAGTTCTACCAGAAGCTGTCGGCCGCCAATGCCGGCAAGCCGAAGTACAGCCACATCGAAGGTGTCGGTTCGGTCGACGCCATCACTGCCAAGGTCCTGGCAGCCCTGAGCTGATCAGCGCCTGACGCCCCCCGACAACGGCCCGCTAGCGGGCCGTTGTCGTTTCCGGCCTGCAGTCCACGGCCTGGCGCGGCCCCTGTAGGAGCGGCCTTGCGTCGCGATGGGCCGCCAAGCGGCCCCGGCAATTTCTGCGGCGAAGCTGAAATCGTGGGGCCGCTACGCGCCCCATCGCGACGCAAGGCCGCTCCTACAGGGACCGCGTCAAGGCCATGTTGTGTAGACCGCCTGCAAAGGCCGCACAGCGCCCCCTCGGGACACAACGCCGCTGCTGCTCTATACTGCCGCTCTTTTCATTCGCACCTGGATACCTGTTCGATGACCACCCTGCTGGCCCTGGATACCGCCACCGAAGCCTGTTCCGTCGCGCTGCTGCATGACGGCAAGGTAACCAGCCATTACGAGGTGATCCCACGGCAGCACGCGCAGAAGCTGCTGCCGATGATCAAGCAGCTGCTGGCCGAATCCGGCGTTGCGCTGAATGCACTGGATGCCATCGCCTTTGGCCGTGGCCCGGGCGCCTTCACCGGCGTGCGCATTGCCATTGGTGTGGTCCAGGGCCTGGCCTTCGCGCTGGAGCGCCCGGTGCTGCCGGTGTCCAACCTGGCCGCGCTGGCCCAGGGTGCCTTGCGCGAGCAGGGCGTGCAGCAGGTGGCGGCTGCCATCGATGCGCGCATGGATGAAGTGTACTGGGGCTGCTACCAGGCCACGGCCGGCGAAATGCGCCTGGTCGGGCGCGAAGCGGTGTTGCCGCCCGAGCAGGTAGCGCTGCCGGCGGGCAGCAATGGCGAGTGGTTCGGTGCCGGTACCGGATGGGGCTATGCCGAGCGCCTGGCGGTAAAGGTGGCGACCAGCAACCCTGGCGCCTTGCCCAATGCGCTGGACATTCTCAGCCTGGCTACCTTCGCCTGGGCTCGTGATGAGGCAATCGTTGCCGAGCAGGCGCAACCGGTATATCTGCGCGATAATGTAGCCACGCCCAAGAAGCACTGAGTGCTGTTCGTCGGTTATCGCCGATCACTCTAAAACCTTTTGCGCGATCTGTGGTCCAGTTATCAGTCAAGCATTAGCGACGGAACCCTGATGCTGCTAAATTGCCATCATTGGTCCTGAGTGCTCATGCCATGCGTATCGACGGTTTCTCATCGCAGTCCTACCCGGTCAAGCGCACCCCGCGCAAGGCACCGGCGCGTGACGAGGCCATCGATGATGCCGAGCTGATAGATGACAGCCAGGGCGCCCCCGTGGATGCCACCGCCCGCCGCTGCAGCGGTGGCCTGCCAGCCCGCCAGCAGGACATGGTCTTCCCCCGCGCCCGTGACCGGCGCACCGCCACTGCCTTGGCCAGCTACCTGAGCACCGCCGGTTTTACCGACTGGGACATGGAAGTACTGGGGCTCGACCTGTACATTTAGTGGATGAGTCCATCACCACTGCCTTATTTTCTCGGTTGCCCGTCCTGGAGCGAAAACGCCTGGCGCGACTACCTCTATCCCGCCGACGCTAACAGCAGTGAAATGCTTGGCCTCTACAGCCAGGTGTTCAACGCCGTTGAGGGCAACACCACTTTCTACGCACGCCCCGCCCCCGGCACCATTGCCCGCTGGGCGCAGGTGATGCCCGGGCACTTCCGTTTCACCGCCAAGTTTCCCCGGGACATCAGCCATGAGGGTGACCTGCGTGATCAACTGGAGCCTGCCTTCGACTTCACGCGGCTGATGGCACCGCTGGGCGAGCGCGTTTCGCCGTACTGGCTGCAGTTGCCGGCCCAGTTCGGCCCGGCACGCCTGGGCGAGCTTTGCCACTTCCTCGACGAAATCGGCCCGCCGGTGGCCGTGGAAGTGCGCAACCAGGCCTTCTTCGCCAAGGGTGAAGAAGAACGCCTGCTCAACCGCCTGCTGCACGAACGCGGCGTGGAGCGCATCTGCCTGGACCCGCGTGCGTTGTTCAGCTGCACCTCGCGCGACCCTGCCGTGCTGCACGCGCAATCCAAAAAGCCCAAGGTGCCACCGCGCCCCGCGGCCTTCAGCCAGCACCCACAGGTGCGCTTCATCGGCCACCCGGAGCTGGAGGCCAATCACACCTTCCTCAGCCCTTGGGTAGAAAAGGTCGCCGACTGGATCGAAGAAGGCCGCAACCCCTACATATTCCTGCACACCTCGGACAATCGCCTGGCTGCGGCGTTGGCCCAGCGTTTCCATCAACGGCTGATGGCACGCCTGCCAGGTCTTGCACCTTTGCCGGAATTGCCGCGCGCGCCCGAGGTCGAACAACTGGGCTTACTCTGACCTTTCCCTGACTGCCGGAGGTTGAACCATGGATGTGCAAACCCTGCGAGCCGAAGCCTTCAAGGCTTTACACGAGCGCGAAGGCGCGTTCGTCATCCCCAACCCGTGGGATGCCGGCTCCGCCAAGCTGCTTGCCAGCCTGGGTTTCGAGGCGCTGGCCACCACCAGTGCCGGCCTGGCGTTCAGCCTGGGCCGGCCAGACGCCGAAGGCGCCTTGAGCCTGGACGATACCCTGGACAATGCCGGCGAGATCGTCGATGCCACTGCGTTGCCAGTGGCCGCGGACCTTGAGAACGGCTTCGGCGACATGCCTGAAGATTGTGCCCAGACCATCTTGCGTGCTGCCGAAATCGGCCTGGTAGGTGGCTCCATCGAAGATGCCAGTGGCCGCAGTGATGCGCCCATCTATGACCTGGGGCTGGCCGTGGAGCGCGTACGCGCCGCCGTGCAGGCTGCCCGTAGCCTGCCATTCCCTTTCACCCTGTGCGCCCGGGCAGAAAACCTGCTGCATGGCCGCATGGACCTCGACGACACCATCCTGCGCCTGCAAGCCTATGCCGAGGCCGGTGCCGATGTGCTGTATGCCCCCGGGCTGCGCACCGTTGAGGAAGTGCGTGCGGTGGTACAGGCGGTCGCCCCGCGGCCAGTGAATGTACTGATGGGCATGGCGGGTGTGCCGCTGAGCGTGAACCAGTTGCAGGACCTGGGCGTGCGGCGCATCAGCGTCGGCTCGTCGCTGGCCCGTGCTGCGCTGGGGGCCTTCCACCGTGCCGCGCTGGAAATTCGCAACGAGGGCACGTTCGGCTACGGTGAGCAGGCACTGCCGTTCGCCCAGCTCAACGACCTGTTCCGCCGCTGATGCGGGGAGTGTTGGCGCTGCTGGCCGGCCTTTTGGTGCTGGCCGGCCTGGCCTGGCACTTCGGCTGGCGCCTGCCTGCCGTGTGGAACCCTTGGGCGCCGCTGGACGTCCGCCAGCCGCCCAACCTGCTGACGCCGTACAAGCTTTCACGCCTGCGCGATGACCCGGCCTTGTGCCGGCAGGCGCTGGAAACCAGCCAGCTGCGCTACCGGGCGCAAGCCGACAGCCCGACTTCGGCCAACTGCCCGCTGCAAAACGTATGGCGCATCGAGGGCGGCCAGGCGCGGCTCAGCAGCAGCTTCCTGGCCAGTTGCCCGCTGGCGGTGGCCTATGCACTTTTCGAAAACCATGGCTTGCAGCCGGTGGCCCAGCGTGTGCTGGGCCAACCGGTGACCCAGGTCGATCACCTGGGCAGCTTTGCCTGCCGCAATGTCTACCACCGCAAGCAGGGTCGCCTGAGCCAGCACGCTACGGCAAATGCGCTGGACATCAGCGGCTTTCGCCTGCAGGACGGCCGGCGCATCGTGCTGGCGCGTGACTGGCAGGCGGGCGGGCAGAAGGCAGAATTCTTGCGGCAGGTGCAGCAGGCGGCTTGCGAGAGCTTCAGCACGGTACTGGGGCCGGATTACAACGCCGCGCACCACAATCACTTTCACCTGGACATGGGCCGCTGGCAGATCTGCCGTTAGCTTCAGGCGTGAACGCGCACGTTGTTCAGCACCACCGGGCGCGCCCAGTGGATGTCGAACTCCAGGTCGTTTTGCTGTTTGGCCAGGGTGGCGTCGTCGAACGGTTCGGGTGCCGGGTCCAGCAGGTTGGTCTCGAACTCGGCAATTGGCAGGAACAACGACCGCGGGGCAGGGCCCGGGCCGGGCTCGGCAATCGGATGGCCCTGGCTCATCACCACCGGGCGCATCCAGCTGTTGCTGGTGTCGAGCTGGCGCTGCTGCTCGATCAGTTCCATGGCACTGAACGGCTCAGGCGCAGGCGGCAGCAGGTTGGCTTCAAGCTCTGCCTTGGGCAAGAACAGCGGCTCGGGCGGTACTACCTCGGTGTCCTGCACCGGGCAGGCGCGCTGGGCGTCGATCAGGGCCAGCGCACGGGCGCCGCCGATGGGTTCGCCGCTGTCGTGGTCGTACTGCACGAACGACTGGCTGACGCTGTCTACGGGCTCTTCCTGCTGCTCGGCCATGGCCCGGGCAAAGAAATCCTGCCACAGGTGGCTGACGCCCCCGAGTGCCTGGGTGTTGTGCTGACTGTAGTTGCCGACAGGCGACAAATAGGTCAAGCCGATAGGAAGAGTATCTGACATGGCAGTCGCGCGCGTTGTGCTCTGGCAGAATAGCGGGATATTGCCTGTATCGGCCGTGGCTGCTGATTCATTAAGGCTTGGTTTGATTTTTTAGGTGTGGACGATGGAAGAGCAAGGCACGGGTATCAGGGTCGAGGCGATGTCGGCTGAGTATGCGGAGCAGGCCAAGGTGTGGGCTGAACGCCTAAGCCTGCCGCTACAGGACGAGAGCGCCGGCTTCGCCGTGCAGGTGGGCGCCGAGGGTTTGCAGATCCAGCAGCTGGGGCCGCAGGCACCGGGGCCAGTGCGGGTGGACTTTGTCGAAGGCCAGGCCGCCCACCGGCGCCAGTTTGGCGGTGGCAACGGGCAGATGATCGCCAAGGCCGTGGGCATTGCCCAAGGCGTGCGGCCACAAGTGCTGGATGCCACGGCAGGTCTTGGCAAAGATGCATTCGTGCTGGCCAGCCTGGGTTGCCAGATGACCCTGATCGAACGCCAGCCGCTGATTGCCGCGCTGCTGGAGGATGGCCTGGCGCGGGCGCGGTCGGATGACGAGGTGGGCCCGATTGTCGGGCGCATGCGCCTGCTGACCGGCAACGCCATCGAGCGCATGCGCGCCTGGGAAGGCGAAGCGCCGCAGGTGATCTACCTCGACCCGATGTTCCCGCACCGCGACAAGAGCGCCTTGGTGAAAAAGGAAATGCGCGTGTTCCGGCCCTTGGTTGGGGACGACCTGGATGCCCCGGCCCTGCTCGAAGCTGCCCTGGCGCTGGCCAGCCACCGGGTGGTGGTAAAGCGCCCGCGCAAGGCGCCGATCATCGACGGGCCGAAGCCCAGCCATAGCCTGGAAGGCAAGTCGAGCCGGTATGACATTTACCCGAAGAAAGCCCTGAAGGCCTGATTTTCACCCAACTGGCCGGCTAGCGCGGTCATTGTGAGAGCAACTGTCTTGCTTAAATTTTGAAACTTGGCGCGATTACTGTGGGAGCGGGCTTGTCCCGCGAACACCGGCGAAGCCGGTGCCATGCACCGCGTGGCCCCATTCGCGGGACAAGCCCGCTCCCACAATGGCCACTGTTCTCTGCCTGGCAGCGCTCAGGGTTTGAACGCCCGCAAGAACACCCCCACCACCTCGCGCACATGCGCCTCGGCTTCGTCGCCCTCCAGCGGCCCCGCGCACCCCAGCAGCAAGCGGTAATCCGGTGCCCCCTTGACCAGGCAGAAGAAGTGCTCCGCCGCACGCAGCGGGTTGTCGATGCGCAACAGCCCGCGCTCATCCGCCCCGCGCAGCAGCGCTTCCATCCCTGCCAGCACGCGCTTGGGCCCGGCTTCGTAGAAGTATTCGCCAAAGCTTGGGTCCAGGCTGCCTTGGGCCATGATCAGGCGGCTGAGCTTGACCGCTTCGTCGCTGCTGATCAGTGCCTGGAAGCCACGGGCAATGGTCAGCAGTACTTCCTCCACCGGTGCCCCCTCGGGGTACTCGAACAGCAGGTCCGGCAGCTGGATCTGGCAGGTGGCCATGACCGCTGAGCAGAACAGGGTCTGCTTGTCGGTGAAGTGGCTGTACACAGTGAGTTTTGAAACACCTGCCGCCGCAGCGACCGCATCCATGCTGGTGTTGGCGTAACCAAGGCTGAGGAACAGGGCCTTGGCCGCATCGAGAATCGCCTCGCGCTTGACCAGGTCCTTTGGCCGGCCTGGGCCGATGGGTGCGTCATTGGGCATTGTGGTCTGCATCTTGTTGAAGAATCACCATCTTAACGGGTCGGGCGCGATCCGGCTAAAACCAGCTCACATTTGCCTGCTGTCTGCCAGCGGACAGTTGTTCGACAGTGATGTCGCCGCTCAGGCATCAGTGCTGTCTATGTGCATATAAGCCACTGATTTATAAAGATTATTTTTTTGGCATGAATCGTGTTGATAAGCATCAAGGGCACCTGAGAAGGGTGCCGAGCCTATCGAACAGGAATCCCCCATGCCACGTGAAATTCGTTTGAATGCCTTCGAGATGAACTGTGTCGGCCACCAGTCACCCGGCCTGTGGCGGCACCCCAAGGACCGCGCCTGGCAGTACAAGGACCTGGACTACTGGACCGACCTGGCCAAGCTGCTGGAGCGCGGCAAGTTCGACGGCATCTTCATTGCCGACGTGATCGGCATCTACGATGTGCTGGGCGGCAACGGTGACGCGGCCATCCGCCAGGCGGCGCAGGTGCCGGTGAACGACCCACTGGCAGTGATCACACCCATGGCGCTGGTCACCGAACACCTCGGTTTCGGCCTGACTGCCTCGCTGACGTTCGAGCACCCGTACCCGTTCGCTCGCCGCCTGTCGACCCTGGACCACCTCACCAAGGGCCGCATCGGCTGGAATATCGTCACCTCCTACCTCGACAGCGGTGCGCGCAACCTTGGGCAGAAGGCGTTGAGCGACCATGATGCCCGCTACGACTACGCCGACGAGTACCTGGAGGTGCTGTACAAGTTGTTCGAGGGCAGCTGGGAAGACGGTGCTGTGGTGCGCGACCGCGAAACCGGCCTGTTCACCGACCCGCGCAAAGTCCACGAGATCCGCCACCACGGCAAGCACTTCCAGGTCCCAGGTATTCACCTGTGCGAACCTTCGCCGCAACGCACCCCCGTGCTGTACCAGGCAGGGGCGTCCAGCCGCGGCAAGCATTTTGCCGCCGGCCATGCCGAATGCGTGTTCGTCGCCGCGCCGTCCAAGGTCATCCTGAAAAAGACCGTGGCCGACATTCGCCGCCGCGCCGCCGAGGCCGGGCGCGACCCGCGCAAGGTGCTGATCTTCAACATGCAGACGGTGATCGTCGACGAAACCGACGCCAAGGCCCAGGCCAAATGGCAGGAGCTGAAAAGCTACGCCAGCTACGAAGGCGCCCTGGCGCTGATTTCCGGCTGGACCGGCATCGATTTCAGCGAATACCAGCCTGACCAGGTGCTGGAGCATATCCACACCAATGCCATTCAGTCGGCCGTGGAAGCGTTTTCCACCGCCGACCCGAACAAGCGTTGGACCGTGCAAGAACTCGCCGACTGGGTCGGCATCGGCGGCTTTGGCCCGCTGATCGTCGGCAGTGCGCAAACCGTGGCGGACGAACTGCAGGCCTGGGTTGAAGAAACCGATGTCGACGGCTTCAACCTGACCTATGCCCTGGCCCATGAAACCTTCCGCGACGTGGTCGAGTTGCTGGTACCCGAGCTGCAGCAACGCGGCGCCTACAAGACCGAATACCGCCCCGGCACCCTGCGCGAGAAGCTGTTCGGCGACGGCCCACGGCTGCCGGCCAGCCACCCGGCTGCGGGTTATCGCGACCTCAGCCGCCAGCGCGAAACACTCTGAAATAGTCGGGGCCGCTCTCGTCGCGGCGAGCGAACAGGCAAGAGATTTTCGGCGCCTGTGAGATCGAGCGCCGCCCGCGCGGCGCATCGCGAGCTGCGCTCGCTCCTACGTTTGTTTCGGGCCAGTAGCGCCTGTGAGAGGCGCGCGCGACCGCCTTGTTTGTGCGACGCGATATCCAGCCGAACTCCAAAGCGTTCGCGCGCAATTCCCACAGGAATAATTGGCCCGAAACAAATGTAGGAGCGAGCTTCGCTCGCGATGCGCCGCGCGGGCGGCGCTCGATCTCTCAGGCGCCAAAAGACTCCAGCCGTACCCCTGAAAAACCACCGCAAAACCCTTCCCGGCACCGGCGGCCTGATTTAATATACTTTCCAGTACAAATATTCGAAGTGCCCTCCGCGAAAGGATTCATCATGTTGCGCCATGCCTTGTCCATCGCCTTGCCCGCCGTTGCCGCGTTGTTACTGACGGCCTGCGGTCAGGAAGCCGCCCCACCTGCCGCGCCGCGCCCGGCGCTGGTGGTGCAGCCGCAGCCGGCCGAAGCCGCTGCCGACAGTTACCCCGGCGAAGTGCGTGCGCGCTTCGAGCCGGACCTGGCCTTCCGCATTGGCGGCAAGGTCACCAAGCGCCTGGTGGAGGAGGGGCAGCGGGTCAAGGCCGACCAGCCGCTGGCTGAGCTGGACCCGCAGGACGTGCGCCTGCAACTGGAAGCCAACCGCGCCCAGATGGCGGCTGCCGAGGCCAACCTGGCGCTGGTGCGCGCCGAGCGTGACCGCTACCAGAAGCTGCTGGACCGGCAGATGGTCAGCCATTCCCAGTTCGACAATGCCGAAAACCTGTACCGCGCCGGCCTTGCCCGGCTGAAACAGGCCAAAGCCGAGTTCGATGTGGCTGGCAACCAGGCCGAATATGCCGTGCTGCGCGCGCCGCAGGCCGGGGTGGTTGCCAAGCGTCAGGTCGAAGTGGGCCAGGTGGTTGCCGCCGGGCAAACCGTTTTCACCCTGGCCGCCGATGGCGAGCGCGAAGTGGTGATCGGCCTGCCGGAGCAGCAGTTTGCCCGCTTTGCGGTGGGCCAACCGGTGAGCGTGGAGCTTTGGTCGCACCCGCAAGAGCGCTTCCAGGGGCGCATCCGCGAATTGTCGCCAGCCGCCGACCCACGCTCGCGCACCTTCGCTGCGCGCATCGCCTTTACCTCGACTGCCACGCCGGCGGAACTGGGCCAGAGTGCCCGGGTGTTCATCGCTCACGAGGGGCTGATCCCGTTGGCAGTGCCGCTGTCAGCGGTTACTGCGGAAAACGGCCAGGCCTATGTGTGGCGGGTCAACAAGGACAGCCGCCTCGAGCGGGCCGTGGTGCGCCTGGGGGCGTACGGCAGCGACAGCGTGCCAGTGCTCGAGGGCCTCGCCGCCGGCGACTGGGTGGTCGCCGCCGGTGGCCATGTACTGCGTGAGGGCCAGGAAATACGCCCTGTGGACCGCAGCAACCGTGTAGTGAAGCTGACGGCCAAGGAGTAAGTCCCGATGGGTTTCAACCTTTCTGCCTGGGCGCTGCGCAACCGCCAGATCGTCCTGTTCCTGATGATCCTGCTGGCGGCCATTGGCGCCATGTCCTACACCAAGCTCGGCCAGAGCGAGGACCCGCCGTTCACCTTCAAGGCCATGGTCATTCGTACCCTGTGGCCGGGCGCCAGCGCCGAGGAAGTGTCGCGCCAGGTCACCGAACGTATCGAGAAAAAGCTGATGGAAACCGGCGAGTACGAGAAGATTGTCTCGTTCTCGCGCCCCGGCGAATCGCAAGTCACCTTCATGGCCCGCGACTCGCTGCATTCCAAGGACATCCCCGAGCTGTGGTACCAGATCCGCAAGAAGGTCGCGGACATTCGCCACACCCTGCCACCGGAGATCCAGGGCCCGTTCTTCAACGATGAGTTCGGCACCACCTTCGGCAATATCTATGCGCTGACCGGTAAGGGCTTCGACTACGCGGTGCTCAAGGACTACGCCGACCGCATCCAGATCCAGCTGCAGCGGGTCAAGGATGTGGGCAAGGTCGAGCTGGTGGGCCTGCAGGACGAAAAAATCTGGATCGAGCTGTCCAACCTCAAGCTGGCCACCCTCGGCGTACCCCTGGAGGCTGTGCAGCAGGCCCTGCAGGAGCAGAACGCGGTGAGCACCGCCGGCTTCTTCGAGACGCCCAGCGAGCGCCTGCAACTGCGGGTGAGCGGGCGCTTCGACAGCGTGGAGCAGATTCGCCAGTTCCCCATCCGCGTGGGGGACCGAACCTTCCGCATCGGCGATGTGGCCGAAGTGCACCGTGGCTTTAACGACCCACCCGCGCCGCGCATGCGCTTCATGGGCGAGGACGCCATTGGCCTGGCCGTGTCGATGAAGGACGGCGGCGACATCCTGGTGCTGGGCAAGGCCCTGGAAGGCGAGTTCGAGCGCGTGGCGCGCAACCTGCCGGCCGGCATGGAGCTGCGCAAGGTCTCGGACCAACCTGCGGCGGTCAAGGCCGGTGTGGGCGAATTTGTCCAGGTGCTGGTCGAGGCGCTGGTCATCGTGCTGCTGGTGAGCTTCTTCTCGCTGGGCCTGCGCACCGGCCTGGTGGTGGCGCTGGCCATCCCGCTGGTGCTGGCCATGACCTTTGCTGCCATGCACTACTTTGGCATCGGCCTGCACAAGATTTCCCTCGGCGCGCTGGTGCTGGCGCTGGGCCTGCTGGTGGACGATGCGATCATTGCCGTGGAAATGATGGCGATCAAGATGGAGCAGGGCTACGACCGGCTCAAGGCAGCCAGCTATGCCTGGAGCAGCACTGCCTTCCCGATGCTGACCGGTACCCTGATCACTGCGGCAGGCTTCTTGCCCATCGCCACTGCTGCTTCCAGCACTGGCGAATACACCCGCTCGATCTTCCAGGTGGTGACCATTGCCCTGCTGACCTCGTGGGTGGCGGCAGTGGTGTTCGTGCCCTACCTGGGCGAGCGCCTGCTGCCAGACCTGGCCAAGCTGCACGCTGCGCGCCATGGCAAGGACGGCCCCGCGCCAGACCCTTACGCCACGCCGTTTTACCAGCGTGTACGGCGGGTGGTGGAGTGGTGCGTACGGCGGCGCAAGACGGTGATCCTGCTCACCATCGCGGCCTTTGTCGGCAGCATCCTGCTGTTCCGCTTCGTGCCCCAGCAGTTCTTCCCGGCCTCCGGGCGGCCAGAGCTGATGGTTGACCTGAAGCTGGCCGAAGGCGCCTCGCTGGCCAATACCGCCGAGCGGGTCAAGCAATTGGAGGCCCTGCTCAAGCAGCAGGACGGCATCGATAACTACGTGGCCTACGTGGGCACCGGCTCGCCGCGCTTCTACCTGCCGCTGGACCAGCAACTGCCTGCCGCCAGCTTTGCCCAGTTTGTGGTGCTGGCCAAGTCGATGGAGGACCGCGAGCGCCTGCGTAGCTGGCTGATCAGCACCGTGGACCAGCAATTCCCCGACCTGCGTGCCCGCGTCACGCGCCTGGAAAACGGCCCGCCCGTGGGTTACCCGGTGCAGTTCCGGGTCACCGGCGAGCACATCGAGAAGGCCCGTGCGCTGGCCCGCGAAGTGGCCGACAAGGTGCGCGAGAACCCGCATGTGGTGAACGTGCACCTGGACTGGGAAGAACCCAGCAAGGCCGTATTCCTCGAAATCGACCAGGACCGCGCCCGCGCCCTGGGCGTGAGCACCGCGCACCTTGCCAGCTTCCTGCAAAGCTCGTTGACTGGGACCACGGTCAGCCAGTACCGCGAGGACAACGAGCTGATCGAGATCCTGCTGCGCGGCACCCAGCAGGAGCGCGGTGACCTGGGTAACCTCGGCAGCCTGGCGTTGCCGACCGACAATGGCCAGAGCGTGGCGCTGTCGCAGGTAGCGACCCTGGAGTACGGCTTCGAGGAAGGCATCATCTGGCACCGCAACCGCCTGCCGACGGTGACCGTGCGCGCCGATATCTACGACAAGGAGCAACCGGCCACGCTGGTGAAACAGATAGAGCCGACCCTGCAGGCGATACGCGCCAAGCTGCCGGATGGCTACCTGCTGGAAGTGGGCGGCACGGTTGAAGACTCCGAGCGTGGGCAGAAGTCGGTGAACGCCGGCATGCCGTTGTTCGTGGTGGTGGTGCTGAGCCTGCTGATGATCCAGCTGCGCAGCTTCTCGCGCACGGTAATGGTGTTCCTCACCGCACCGCTGGGGCTGATTGGCGTGACCCTGTTCCTGCTGGTGTTCCGCCAGCCGTTCGGCTTTGTCGCCATGCTGGGCACTATTGCCTTGGCAGGCATGATCATGCGCAACTCGGTGATCCTGGTGGACCAGATCGAGCAGGACATTGCGGCAGGGATGGAGCGTTGGCAGGCGATCATCGAAGCCACGGTGCGGCGCTTCCGGCCGATCGTGCTGACGGCGCTGGCGGCGGTGCTGGCGATGATCCCGTTGTCGCGTAGCGTGTTCTACGGGCCGATGGCGGTGGCGATCATGGGTGGCTTGATCGTGGCCACGGCGTTGACCCTGTTGTTCCTGCCGGCGTTGTATGCGGCGTGGTTCAGGGTGAAGAAAACCTGACTGACCTCACCGCCCTGTAGGAGCAGCCTTGTGCTGCGAAGAGGCCGGGACAGCAAGATGAATTTTCATTTGCTGCACCGGCCTCTTCGCAGCACAAGGCTGCTCCTACGAGGGTAATGCGGCCGCGTTGCGGATCAGAGGGCGCCGAAGACCTTCTTGGCCAGGCTGGTTGCGGCCTGCGCCGGGTTCTGGCGAATGCTCTGTTCCTGCTTGCCAATCATCTCGAACAGGCCGTCCAGCGCCTTCTCGGTCACGTAGTTCTCGATGCTGGCGCTCTTGGCGTCGACCACACCCAGTGCCACGGCCTGCCCGGCGAAGTTGTTGTACTGCTGGGCCAGGCCGACCTTGTCGGTGGCCTGCTTGACGATTGGCAGGAACTTGGCGCGGATCTGCTCGCGGCTGCTCTTGTTCAGGTACTGGGTAGCCGAGTCGTCACCGCCGCTGAGGATGCCCTTGGCATCCGTCACGCTCATGTTCTTCACGGCATCCACCAGAATCGCCTGGGCCTGCGGCACGGCGGCTTCGGCGGCCTTGTTCATGCTGGCTTCAAGGGCATCGACCTGTGCACCTTTGCCGAACATCTTCATGGCCTTGGCCGCTTTGCCCAGGTTGCCGGGCAATTCGATGCGCACGTCGGGGTTATTGCTGAAACCACCCGGGGTGCTCAACTGCTTGACGGCCAGCTGCGCGCCCTGGGTCAGGGTATCTTTCAGGCCGCCAGTGGCGTCTTTCTGGCTCAGGTCGCCCAGCGACAGGGCCAGTGCGCTGGCCGACAGCAGCAGGCCGGCGCACAGGGTGGTGAAACGCAGGGAAGTGCGGATCATGAAGCTTTCCTTGTAAACAGATGAATACGGGTGTCAGCGAACCTGGTCGACCTTGATGCGTACAGATTTCGGGTCACTGCCGTCGAGCATGACACCATGGTGTTCGGTATTGATGAACAGCAGCTTGCCATCCAGCTCGATGCGCGCACTCACTGCATAGCGGTGGCCGGGTTTGACCTGGGCTGGGTCGTAGCTGAGGTGGAACGGCAGCGGCACGTTGCCTTTGACCGGGCCGGCCTGGCGGGCGAGGGTCACGGCAGGAGCGTCCATCAGCGAAACATCCTGCAGCTCCACGCTCAAGGTAGCCGCAGGCGGCAGGGCGATACGCTGCAGGTAGAAGACTTCACCGTCCAGGCTGGCCTGGGTGGATGGGGTTTGGCTGGAACAGGCTGCGAGCAGGGATGCGCAACACAGCATAAAGAGCTTTTTCATGGAATCTCCATAGGTCCTTGGAGCTGGCTTGTGGCCAACCCCAGGGACTTTAGCGGATTTTCCCGGTAGATGAACCGTTAGAGGGTCGAAGTTTCCAGGCCATCGTCACGGTGCAGGGCCACCTGGCGGATCGACAGGCGCAGCTCGGCCGACAGCACACGCTTGGCCACGCCCTCGGCCAGCTCGCCCAGCTTGTCGTGATAACCCAGCTTGCCTTGCCCGTCTGCATGCACCACGCCTTGCTGGAGCAGGGTCTGGATGAAGTGGCGGAACAGCGTCTTGTCGAAGAACTCCGGGGCATTCAGGCCATGCAGGATCGACAGGCGCTGGGCCATCATCACGCAGAGGTCTTCCAGCGCTTCGGCGCTGAGCGTGTTTTGCCCGCTGTTGAGCAGCAGCGAGGTGGCCATGTAGAAGCGCTGCAGGGTCTGGGTGATGGTGCGGGCGAGCAGGGTCAGCAGCACGAACTGCCGCGAGCTGGGCGCCGGGCGTACGTACACGTCGTTCTCCTGGCGCAGCAGGCCTTGCTCGACCAGTGCGGCCAGCCATTGGTCGATCACCTCGTCCAGTTGCTCTGGCGTCCAGCGCAGGAACAGTTCGGCCTGCAGGTACGGATACAACGCGTGCACATACTGGCCCAGCAGTTCGCGGCTCATGCGCGAGCTGCTGAGGAAGAAGCTGGCCAGCAGCGCCGGCAGGGCGAAAATGTGCAGCACGTTGTTGCGGTAATAGGTCATCAGTACCGCATTGCCTTCATCCAGGTAGAGGATGCGGCCCAGGGCGTCCTTCTGCTCGGCCACCAGGTTCATGCTGCGCACGTGTTCGATCAGTGCCTGGCCGTCGCCGTCGGGCAGGGTGGTGTGCGGCGAATAGGGCACCTGGCGCAACAAGGCCAGGTAAAGGTCGAGCACGCGGGTCAGGGCGCGTTCGTCCAGGGCCAGGCGGCTGGTGGACAGCAGCGCCAGGGCCACCAGGTTGACCGGGTTGATGGCGGCCGCCTCGTTGAGGTGACGGGCCACGGTTTCGCCCAGGCGAGTAGTGGCGGCGTTGAGCCAGGCTGGGCGGTACTGCGGGCCGTGATCCTGTTCACGCCAGCCGGGCTGTTGCTCATCGAGGAAACCGGCGAGGCGGATCGGTTCGCCGAAGTTGACGTAGACCTGGCCAAAGCGCTGCTTGAGCGCGCCAAACACCTTGAAGATGTCGAACACCGACTCCTTCTTTTTGCTGGCACCGCGCAACTCGCCCAGGTAGGTGCGGCCTTCGAGCACGCGCTCGTAGCCGATGTACACCGGCACGAACACCACCGGCGTGCGTGACGAGCGCAGGAAGCTGCGCAGGGTAATGGCCAGCATCCCGGTACGCGGCTGCAGCATGCGCCCGGTACGCGAGCGGCCACCTTCGACGAAGTACTCGACCGGAAAACCCTTGGTGTACAGGGTATGCAGGTACTCGTTGAACACGGCGGTGTACAGCGGGTTACCCTTGAACGTGCGGCGCATGAAGAAGGCGCCGCCACGGCGCAGCAGGTTACCCACCACCGGCATGTTGAGGTTGATGCCTGCGGCCACGTGCGGTGGGGTAAGGCCGTTGCGGAACAGCAGGTACGACAGCAGCAGGTAATCGATGTGGCTGCGGTGGCACGGCACGTAGATCACTTCGTGGCCGGGGGCTATGCCCTGAACCTGTTCGATATGGTTAACCTTGATGCCGTCGTAGATCTTGTTCCAGAACCAGCTGAGCACCACTTCGAGAAAGCGGATGACCGTGTAGGTGTAGTCCGAGGCGATCTCGTTACCATAACGCAGGGCCTGTGCTTCGGCCTTGGCCAGCGGCAGGTTCTCGCGCTTAGCCTCGTCTGCGATGGCCTGGCGCACCTGCGGGGCATGGATCAGGCCTTTGACCAGGTTGCGCCGGTGCGAGATGTCCGGGCCGATGACGGCGGTCTTTAGGTTGCGAAAATGCACGCGCATCAGGCGCTGGGCCATGCGCACGGTGCGCTCGTGGCCCTTGTTGTGCTGCACCAGTTCACGCAGGTGGATGGGCGCGGAGAACTGCACCCGGGTCTTGCGCCCCAGGATCAGCACGGTCAGCAGCCGGCGCAGACGCCCGGTCACCGCCCAGCTGTCGGCGAACAGCAGCTTCCATGGGCTGGACTCACTGGCCGGGGTCTGGCCCCAGAACACGCTGACCGGGATGATCTGCGCATCTTCTTCGGCATGCTGGCTGACGGCAGCCACCAGGCGCTCAAGCGTGGGCGGGGCGCCGCTTTTGTCCTGGCGGCCGAGCCAGTCCGGGTCGGGGGTCAGGTAGAAGAACCCGGCCGGCTCCTGCAGCGGGCCGACAGCCACCGGCAGCACCGGGCGCGGCAGCCCCGCCTTGGTGCACTCGTGGTCGAGCACGGCCAGGTCGGTGAGCGAGGGTGAGGGCAGCGCATAGAACACCGGCCGGCTGCGGTCGAGGTTGAGGGACATGGAAGACTGGTTGATGGTCTCGGAGCGCACCCACAGGTACAACAGGCGACGCAGGCCGCCGAAGATCAGGCGGTGCAGGGGGGAACGGGTCATGGGGTGTGTGCCCTGGGTGTGATTTTCAGGTGAGTATCCAGCTATTTAGTCTGCCGTATCGGCGTAAGTTCAGCAAAAATCGGCCAACTGCGGGGCCGTCATCAATTTTTTTTGTTCTCTGTCATATACTCGGCCTGCCACTTGCAGGATATTTCAGCAAGCGGCGTTGGCAGGGGACCGTGAGCTCATGCCTGCAAGGCGATCTTCACAATAAAAATCCGGAGTAGTTCAGATGTCGTCTCGTGAGACTGGGAATGTAAAGTGGTTCAACGATGCCAAAGGCTTTGGCTTCATTCAGCGCGAAGGTGGTGCGGATGTGTTCGTCCACTATCGGGCGATCCGCGGTGAGGGGCATCGTTCCCTGGTCGAGGGGCAGCGGGTTGAGTACTCCTGCGTGCAGGGCCAGAAAGGCCTGCAAGCCGAAGACGTAGTAGGGCTCTGAGCCTCTAGTTTCAAGCCGTAGGAGCGGGCTTGCCCGCAAAGCAGCCACCACGGTGGCTGCCACGGGCATGGCCCGTGTTCGCGGGCAAGCCCGCTCCTACAGAAACGAGCAAGGCTGTATTTTCAGGTTGTGCGCCAGGTGATTTCCTCTTCACCGTCGGCGCTGATGCGGACCCAGCGGTCGGCATCTTCTTCCCCGTCTTCCTCGACCCAGCCACCCGGCGCGCAGCGCACTTCCACACCCAGTGCGGCGAATGCAGCGCGGGCGCAGGCGACATCATCGGCCCATGGCGTCTGGTCGCTTTCCAGGTACAGGCTGTTCCATTTCCCTACAGCCTTGGGTAACCAAGTGACCGGAATGTTACCGGCCTTGCATTTGAACGTCTGACCTTTCTGCTGCCATTCGCTGCAGGGGCCAATCGCCTGGGCGAGCCACTCGGCAATCTGCTTGTGGTCGACGTCGGCGTCCTTCAGGTAGATCTCGATATCGGGTTGGCGCATAAGGGCTCCGGGTGTGCTCAGTCTTGGCGCACGAAATAGTCATAACGCATGGAAACCGTGACCTCGAACGGCTCGGGCTGGTCGATCACCCGGGCGCGTTTTTCGGCGCTGGCGCGCCAGCCGTGCGGGGTCATGGCCAGCAGATCGGCGCGCGCCTTGGGCACGGCCAGGCTCAGGCGGAACTCGAGGGTTTCGCTGTGGGCGTGGGCCATGCCTTCGGGGACGAGGGCCAGGTGCTTGTCGTCGGCGTAAGGGCGTACTTCATCGTACAGCACCTCGCGCAACTCCATCAGGTGGCCGCTGGTCGGGCCCACCCGCATCAGGCCACCGCCGGGGCTGAGCAGGCGCTTGGCCTCCGCCCAGTCCAGCGGGCTGAACACGCTGGCGATGAACTGGCAGCTGGCGTCGGCCAGCGGCACGCGGGCCATGCTGGCGACCATCCAGGTAACCTGGGGCGCGCGGCGGCATGCACGCTTGACCGCCTCGCGAGAGATGTCCAGGGCATAACCGTCGGCAGCCGGCAGGGCCTGGGCGAGCAGCGCGGTGTAGTAACCCTCGCCGCAGCCGATGTCCAGCCAGGCGCCGGGCTGGCGCTCGGCGGCAAGCTCGGCCAGGCGGCGGGCGACCGGCGCGTAGTGGCCAGCGTCGAGGAAGTCGCGGCGGGCCTCGACCATGGCCTGGTTGTCACCTGGGTCGCGGCTGTTCTTGTGCTGCACCGGCAGCAGGTTCAGGTAACCCTGGCGGGCGCGGTCGAAGCGGTGGCCGGCCGGGCACACCACACTGTTGTCGAGCCAGCTCAGCGGCGCCTGGCAAAGGGGGCAGGCGAGCATCAGGCGAGCAACCGGACCAGAGTCTGGTAGTAGATTTCGGTCAGCAGGTCGAGGTCGCTGGCCAGGATCCGCTCGTCCACCTGGTGAATGGTGGCGTTGACCGGGCCAAGCTCGACCACCTGGGTGCCCATAGTGGCAATGAAGCGGCCATCGGAGGTGCCGCCGCTGGTGGATGGCTGGGTATCGCGGCCGGTGACGCCCTTGATGCTGTGTGCCACGGCGTCGAGCAGTTCACCAGGTTCGGTGAGGAACGGCAGGCCCGACAGCGCCCAGTCGATCGACCAGTCCAGTTCATGCTTGTCGAGAATCGCCGACACCCGCGCCTGCAGGCCTTCGACAGTCGACTCGGTGGAGAAGCGGAAGTTGAACAGCGCGGTCAGGTCGCCCGGTACCACGTTGGTGGCGCCGGTACCCGAATTGAGGTTGGAGATCTGGAAGCTGGTCGGTGGGAAGAACGCGTTGCCTTCGTCCCAGTGCTCGGCTGCCAGTTCCGCCAAGGCCGGGGCGGCCAGGTGGATCGGGTTGCGGGCCAGGTGCGGGTAGGCCACGTGGCCCTGCTTGCCGCGCACAATCAGCTTGGCACCCAGCGAGCCACGGCGGCCGTTCTTGACCACGTCACCCAGCAGGGTGGTGCTGGAGGGTTCGCCGACGATGCACCAGTCCAGGCGTTCGTTGCGTGCTTTCAGGCGCTCGACCACTGCCTTGGTGCCGTGGTGGGCCGGGCCTTCCTCGTCGCTGGTGATCAGGAAGGCGACCTTGCCGCGGTGGTTCGGGTAGTCGTGCACGAAGCGCTCGCTGGCAATCACCATGGAGGCCAGGCTGCCTTTCATGTCGGCGGCGCCGCGGCCGCAGAGCATGCCGTCAGCGTCGATCAGCGCTTCGAACGGTTCGTGCTGCCATTGCTGCACCGGGCCGGTGGGCACCACGTCGGTGTGGCCGGCAAAGCACAGCACCGGGCCGTCCTGGCTGCCGTGGGTGGCCCAGAAGTTGTCTACGTCCTCAATGCGCATCGGCTCCAGCGCAAAGCCCACGGCGCCCAGGCGTTTCATCATCTGCGCCTGGCAGTCGGCGTCGACAGGGGTGACCGAGGGGCGACGGATCAGGTCGCAGGCCAGTTGAAGGGTAGGCGAGAGCTCGGCAGGGGCCGTCATGGGGGACTCCGGGGCAAGGCAAGGCGGGGAAATCTGAGGGGCGTTATCTTATATCAAACCGAAGGGCCAATGGGGCCGCTTTGCGGCCCTGTCGCGACGCAAGGCCGCTCCCACAGGCGATCGCGGGTCATCTGGCTGCCGCGGTCCCCTGTAGGAGCGGCCTTGTGCCGCGAAAGGGCTGCAAAGCAGCCCCGGCAATCTCAAGCCTGTTGCGGCTCGGCAGCCTTCTCCACTGGCTTGGGCAGCGACGACAGCAACGCCATCACCAGCGCCGCCACGTAAGGCAACGACTGCACCAGCAGCATCGCCACCCAGAAGCGCATGTCCGAACTCGGCAGCCCCTGCACCAGGTAGATACCCAGCGCCGCACCCCACAGCAGCAACATGATGAACAGCTCTTCCCGCGCTTCGGAAAGTGCCACCAGCAGCCCATGGCTGTCGGCATTCTTTGGCGTGCGGAAGAACGGCATGCTGCTGGTGAAGAAGCCGTACAGCACCGCCTTGGCAATGGTATGCGACAGCGCCAGCCCGGCCAGCGCTGCGGCAAAGGCGTCCTTGAGGTTGACCCCCACCGCGCGGCGGTAAAGGAAGATGATCTTGCCGACCTTGAAGAAGAACAGCGCCAGCGGCGGGATGGCGAAGATCATCAGCGGCGGGTCGACCCGGTGCGGCACGATGATCATCGCCGCCGACCACAGCAGCGCGCCGATGGTGAAGAAGATGTTCATGCCGTCGGCGACCCACGGCAGCCAGCCGGCCAGGAAATGGTAGCGCTGGCCACGGGTCAGTTCGCTGCCCTTGCCGCGCAGCAGGGCACTGGCGTGGTGCTTGATGATCTGGATGGCGCCGTAGGCCCAGCGGAAGCGCTGCTTCTTGAAGTCGATGAAGGTGTCGGGCATCAGGCCCTTGCCGTAGCTGTTGTGGGCGTAGGCGGCCGAAAGCCCCTTCTCGAACACGCGCAGGCCCAGCTCGGCGTCCTCGCAGATGCACCATTCGGCCCAGCCCAGCTCTTCCAGTACCGTGCGCCGGGTCATGGTCATGGTGCCGTGCTGGATGATGGCGTCACGGTCGTTGCGGGTGACCATGCCGATGTGGAAAAAGCCCTTGTACTCGCTGTAGCACAGCTTCTTGAAGGCGCTTTCGTGCTGGTCGCGATAGTCCTGCGGCGACTGCACCACGGCAATTTTCGGGTCGGCGAAATGCGGCACCATGTGCTTGAGCCAGTTGCGGTCGACGCAGTAGTCCGAGTCGATCACTGCGATCACTTCGGCGTCCTTGGCCGTGTGCGGGAGCAGGTAGTTCAGCGCGCCGCCCTTGAAGCCAGCCAGTGGCGCGACGTGGAAGAACTTGAAGCGCTCACCGAGCTTCTCGCAGTGGGCTTTCAGCGGCTCCCATACGGCCGGGTCCTTGGTGTTGTTGTCGATCACCAGCACTTCGTAGTCGGGGTAGTCCAGCGCGGCCAGGGCGTCGAGGGTCTGCTTCACCATCTCGGGTGGCTCGTTGTAGCACGGCACATGCACCGACACCTTGGGCCGGTAGGCGCTGTCGGCCTGCACCGGCAGGAACTCGCGTCGGCGCTTGTGAATCCATACTGCCTCGGCCAGTTCATGGGCCTCGGTCAGCAGCACGATAAACACGCCCAGCGCGCCAAGGGCAAGCAGCACGCCCACGGTGAGGCTGAACCAGGTGCTGTATTGCTGGCTGTAGTCATAGGCAATCCATACCAGCACCGACCCGCACAGGAACGTGATGAAGGTGAGGAATGTACGGCCGCGCTGGCGCAGCGCCGAGCCGTCGATGAACAGCACCATCAGCGCGATCATTGCCAGCACCACTGACGCCACCGCCAGGGCGCGCCACTGCGGGATCGCCACCACGGGGCCGTCGAAGTTGAATTTTTGCTGGCGCTCGGCGTTGTATACGCCCCAGTAGGCGCCTACCGAGCCTTCGTCGCTGGCCTTCCACGGCTGGTCATAGGCTTCGATGACGAAGTAGTTGTAGCCACGGCGGTTGAGGGTGTTGACCAAGGTACGCAGGTAGATGGCCTGGTCGGCCTGGCTGGCATCGGCACCACCGCGCATGCGGCCGTTGCTCGGCCAGCCCACCTCCGACAGCAGCAGCGGTTTGCGCGGGAACTGGTGCTTCAGCTCACGGGCGCGGTCGAGCACGAACTCGACCGAATCCTTCATCGGCACGAATTCCCAGTAGGGCAGGATGTGCGCGGCAATCAGGTCGACGTGCTTGGCGATCTCCGGGTTTTCCTTCCAGATGTGCCACTGCTCGCTGGTGGTCACGGGTACCTTGACGGCTGCGCGTACCCGGTCCAGGTATTTGATCAGGTTTTCCGGGGTGACTTCTTCACGGAACAGCGCCTCGTTGCCGACCACTACTCGCACCACGCTGCGCGAGGTGTTGGCCAACTGGATGGCCGTGGCAATTTCGCGTTCGTTGCGCTCCAGGTCCGGGCTGATCCATATCCCCAGGGTCACGCGCAGGCCGAACTCCTCGGCCAGACGCGGGATATCGGCCTGGGTGCCTTCCACCGTATAGATACGGATGCTGTCGGTCAGTTTGCTCAACTGCTCCAGGTCCTGGCGCATCTCGTCGTCAGTGGGGTACTGGCCCTTCTGCGGGCTTTCGCCCAGGCGGAAAGGCGAATACGAAAAGCCAGAGATTTGCTCTGGCCAGGCGGGTGCGGAGACCGGGCGGTTGATCAGTGCCCAGAACCCGGTGAACAGCGCGGCGATGGCCAGCACCACAACCAGGTTCAGGCCGAATTTACGTGAAGACATTGTCGTCCATTTGTGTCGAAGTGATAGGACATTAAAGCAGGGTTGGTAGTGTCTTTCCTAACGATGCAGGCCATGGGCCCGCTGGCATATAATGCGCGCCGGTTTTTTGGGGTATGAGCATGAGCACAGAAGATCCACGCTTCGCCGGCGTTGCCCGGCTGTATGGCGACCAGGGGCTGCAACGCCTGAGCCAGGCCCATGTGGGCGTGGTCGGTATTGGCGGGGTTGGCTCGTGGGTGGCCGAAGCGCTGGCCCGCAGCGGCGTGGGTGAAATTTCCCTGTTTGATCTGGACGACGTCTGCGTCAGCAACATCAACCGCCAGGCCCATGCCCTGGAGGGGCAGGTGGGGCGGCCCAAGGTGGAGGTCATGGCCGAGCGCCTGCGGGCGATCAACCCGGCGTGCACGGTGCATGCGGTGGCCGACTTCGTCACCCGTGAAACCATGGCCGAGCACATCCACGAGCAGCTGGACTGTGTAATCGACTGCATCGACAGCGTCATGGCCAAGGCTGCGTTGATTGCCTGGTGCCGGCGGCGCAAGATCGCCATCGTGACCACAGGTGGCGCTGGTGGTCAGATCGACCCGACACAGATCCAGATCGCCGATCTGAACAAGACCTTCAACGACCCGCTGGCCTCGCGGGTGCGCTCCACCCTGCGCCGCGACTACAACTTCTCGCGTAATGTCAGCCGCAACTATGGCGTGCCATGCGTGTTCTCCAGCGAACAGCTGCGTTATCCCAAGGGTGATGGCAGCGTTTGCCTGCAAAAAAGCTTTGTGGGGGAGGGGGTAAGGCTGGACTGCTCGGGTGGCTTTGGTGCGGTGATGATGGTGACCGCGACCTTTGGCATGGTGGCGGCGAGCAAGGCGATCGAGAAACTGGTGGCCGGTGCGCGACGCCCTTCGGAGCGGATCAAGCCTGAGTAATCATTCACAGGCCTACTCGGTCCTTGTAGGAGCGGCCTTGTGCCGCGAAAGGGCCGCATAGCGGCCCCATTTCAGCCTCTCCACGAAGATTGCTGGGGCCGCTGCGCGCCCCTTTCGCGGCACAAGGCCGCTCCTACAGGGAGCAGCGTATGCCTTGGATTCAGTGGTTGGACGCCAGCTCCGCCATCCGCTGTAACACCGCATGCAGCCCATTGCTGCGTGACGGTGACAGTTGGCGCTCAAGGCCCAGTTGGGTGAACCACTCGCGCAGATCAAGCCTGGCCAGCTCTTCACTGGTCAAACCCTGCACCCGCACCAGCAACAACGCCAGCAGCCCGCGCAACAAGCGTGCATCGCTACTGGCCTTGAACCGCCACTGCCCATCGACGAGTTCGGCGACCAGCCAGACCAGGCTTTCGCAGCCATGCACCCGGTTGGCTTCGGTCTTGTCAGTTTCGGCCAGCGGCTCCAGGCGGTCGCCCCACTGCATCAGCAGCCGTGCGCGCTGTTCCCAGCCCTTGCCCTGCTCAAACGCTTCCAGCGCCTGGCGCGCCTGTTCCGGCATGCTCATCGCAGCAACTCCAGTCCCTGATCAAGCGCAGCGAAGAAGCGCTGCAAGTCGTCGCTGTCGTTGTACAAGCCCAGCGATACGCGGATTGCGCCCTCCAGCCCCAGCCCTTGCAAGAGCGGCATGGCGCAGTGGTGCCCGGCACGCACGGCTATCCCTTGCTCGGTGAGCAGGTGGGCGATATCGGCGTTGTGCACGCCCTCGATGACGAAGCTGGCCAGCGCCGTCTGCGGTGCCCCCAATACCCGCACGCCCTCACGGTCAGCCAGGCCACGCAGCAGGTGCTGGTGCAGGCTGGTTTCGTGGGCTTCGACAGCCTGGGCGTCAAGGCTGGCCAAATAATCCAGGGTTGCCCCCAGGCCTATCACCCCGGCGATTGGCGGCGTACCCGCCTCGAACCCCAGCGGTGCGGGCCGGAAGCTGGCGCTCTGGTACTCGGCCAGTTGCACCATCTCGCCACCGAACTGCCAATGGCGTAGCAGCTCCAGCGCCCGAGTGTGGCCGTACAGCACGCCAACCCCATCCGGGCCGTACAACTTGTGGCTGGAGAACACATAGAAGTCGCAGCCCAGTTGCTGCACATCGTGGCGACCATGCACCACGCCCTGGGCACCGTCGACCACTGTCAGCGCGCCTTGTGCGCGGGCATGGGAAAGCAGGGCCGGCAGCGGTTGCCAGGTACCCAGTACGTTGGACAGCTGGCTGACGGCGAGCACCCGGGTGCGCGGGCCTATCAGTTGCAGTGCCTGGTTCAGGTCGATGCGGCCAAAGGCATCCAGCGGCAGTATCACCAGGCGCAGGTTGCGCCGGCGTGCCAGCTGTTGCCAAGGCAGCAGGTTGGCATGGTGCTCCAGCGCGCTGATGGCAATTTCGTCACCGGCTTCGAAGCGGTGCTCAAGGCCATAGGCCAGCAGGTTCAAGGCCGAGGTGGCACCGTGGGTGAACACGATCTGCCGTGAGTCCGCAGCATTCAACCAGGCGGCGACCTTGTCGCGGCTGGTTTCGAAGGCCTGGGTCGCCAGTGCACCGGGCAGGTGCTGGGCACGGTGTACGTTGGCCGCGCCATGGCCGTAGTAATGGCTCAAGGCATCGATCAGGGCTTGCGGCTTTTGGGTGGTAGCGGCGCTGTCCAGGTAGGTCTGGTGCTGCCGTTGCAGGGCGGCGATGGCGGGGAAGTCGGCACGCCAGGGGGAGGGCTGGAACATGTTCACGGGGCCTGGAATGAAAATCGGGTCTGGCGTGGTGCCAGACCCGATCTTAACATTTCAAACGCCGAGAATGCTCAGTTGTGAGCGTGCAGCGCCTCGTTCAGCTCGATGGCCGACTTGTGGGTCTTGCACTCTACCGCGCCGTTCAGCGAGTTGCGGCGGAACAGCAGGTCGGTCTGGCCGGCCAGGTCGCGGGCCTTGACCACTTTGACCAGCTCGTTGTTTTCGTCCAGCAGGTTCACCTTGGTGCCAGCGGTGATGTACAGGCCGGCTTCAACGGTATTGCGGTCGCCCAGCGGGATGCCGATACCGGCGTTGGCGCCGATCAGGCAGCCTTCGCCCACCTTGATGACGATGTTGCCGCCACCGGACAGGGTGCCCATGGTGGAGCAGCCGCCGCCCAGGTCGGAGCCTTTGCCAACGAATACGCCGGCAGATACGCGGCCTTCGATCATGCCCGGGCCTTCGGTGCCAGCGTTAAAGTTGACGAAGCCTTCGTGCATGATGGTGGTGCCTTCGCCGATGTAGGCGCCCAGGCGTACACGGGCGGTATCGGCGATGCGCACGCCGGCCGGCACCACGTAGTCGGTCATTTTCGGGAACTTGTCCACCGAGAACACTTCCAGCAGCTCGCCCTTCAGGCGCGCTTCCAGTTGCAGCTCGGCCAGTTCGGCCAGGTCGACCGCGCCCTGGTTGGTCCAGGCCACGTTCGGCAGCAGCGGGAAGATACCGGCCAGGCTCAGGCCGTGCGGCTTGACCAGGCGGTGCGATAGCAGGTGCAGCTTGAGGTAGGCCTCTGGGGTGGAGGTCAGGGCAGCGTCTTCGGCCAGCAGGGTGGCGACCAGCGGCTTGTGGCTCTCGGCCAGGCGGGTCAGCAGGGCGGCCTGGGCAGCATCAACGCCTTTCAGGGCTTCGGCCAATTTCAAGGCCTGGCCGTTGCTGAAGGCGATGGCTTGGTTGCCGCCTTCGTAACCGAGAACAGGGGCTACCGCAGCGACCAGTTCGGCGCTCGGGTTGAGCAGTGGTTGTGCGTAGAACACTTCCAGCCAGGCGCCCTGGCGGTTCTGGGAGCCGACACCGAAGGCCAGGCTGAACAGGGTATTGGACATGTGATTACCTCGTGCGAAATAGGGTGGGGGCTCAGGCCAGGGCAGCGGCATACAGGTCGGGCTTGAAGCCGACCAGGGTACGCGCGCCAAGGTCCAGCACCGGGCGTTTGATCATCGACGGCTGGGCCAGCATCAGCTCGACGGCCTTGGCCTGGTCGAGGTCTGCCTTGCTGGCGTCGTCCAGCTTGCGGAAGGTGGTGCCGGCACGGTTGAGGATGACTTCCCAGCCGTGTTCGTCGCACCAGCGGTTCAGGCTGTCACGGTCGATGCCTTGGGTTTTGTAATCGTGGAATTCGTAGGCGATGGCTTTGTCTTCGAGCCAGGTACGCGCCTTTTTCATGGTGTCACAGGCTTTGATGCCGTAGAGCGTGTAGGTCATTGTGTACATTGGGGTTGCAGGTTGCCCCAATCTCTCCGTTTTTCGATATCAGTCGCGGGATTATGCGGGAACGAAACAGTGAGCGCCACGGGTGTGCTTGCCTTGAGCCTTGCAGCGTATCGGAGATCGAGCGCCGCCCGCGCGGCGCTTCGCAGCACAAGGCTGCTCCTACATTTATTTCGGGCCAATAACGCCTTTTCCAAAGCACCCGGCCGCCTTGTTCGTCCAGCGCGCTATTGAGGTGGACGCCATGGGGCCGCGCGCCTCGGTCACAGGAATAATTGGCCCGAAACAAATGTAGGAGCAGCCTTGTGCTGCGAAGCGCCGCGCGGGCGGCGCTCGATCTCATGGGCGCTGCAAGCATCAAGGCCTACACCTCCTCATCGACAAGGTATCCACCCGGCACCACCACCCTTCTGAAGTATCATCATGTTACATATTCCCCCGTCACCTGCGACTATCGTGCAGCGGCCCCGAACCGTCGGTCGCCGCTAACATATTGTTCCAATGGCGATGTTTCGCCTTGCTATCGTTTCTGGTTCACAAAGGAAGCTTTCCCGGATGCAGTCCGCCTACACCGTCCTCATCCTGCTGACGCTGGTCAGCCTGTCGAAGCTGGTCGGCCGCATGATTCCGCTGCCCCTGCCGCTGGTGCAGATCGCTGCCGGCGCCTTGCTGGCCTTGCCGACCCTGGGCCTGCATGTGGTCCTGGACCCCGAGTTGTTCCTGTTCCTGTTCTTGCCGCCGCTGCTGTTT
Source organism: Pseudomonas sp. SAS7 (assembly GCF_052112345.1). Classification (NCBI taxonomy): domain Bacteria; kingdom Pseudomonadati; phylum Pseudomonadota; class Gammaproteobacteria; order Pseudomonadales; family Pseudomonadaceae; genus Pseudomonas; species Pseudomonas sp. SAS7. The sequence goes on from NZ_JBEGGO010000010.1 coordinate 187,895, forward strand.
GCCGATGGCTGGCGCATCCCCAAGCGTGAGTTGTGGCGCATTCGCGGGCCAGTGGTGGCGCTGGCCGTTGGTCTGGTGCTGTTCACCGTGGTCGGCGCCGGCTACTTCATTCACTGGCTGCTGCCGAGCATCCCGCTGCCGGTAGCCTTCGCCCTGGCGGCGGTACTCTCGCCGACCGATGCGGTGGCGGTTTCGGCCATCGCCCAGGACCGCCTGCCCACTCCGTTGATGCATATGTTGCAGGGAGAGGCCCTGATGAACGATGCATCGGGCCTGGTCACCTTCAAGTTCGCCCTGGCGGCGGCGATCACCGGGGTGTTCTCGCTGGCCGATGCGAGCTTCAGCTTTGTGCTTGTCGCGCTTGGCGGCCTGGCGGTGGGTGTGGGGCTGAGCTGGCTGGTCGGCCGCCTGCGCGCATGGATGATCGCCCGTGGCTGGGACGACCCGGCCACCCACGTGGTGTTCATGCTGCTGTTGCCGTTCGCCGCCTACGTGCTGGCCGAGCGCCTGGGCGTTTCGGGCATCCTTTCGGCGGTGGCGGCGGGCATGATGCAAAGCTGGCTCGACCTGCTGCCGCGCCAGACCAGCACCCGCCTGCTCAACCGCAGCGTCTGGTCGTTGCTGGAGTTCGCCTTCAATGGCCTGATCTTCCTGCTATTGGGCCTGCAGTTGCCGGACATCATCAAGGCGGTGGTCAGTCACGAAGCCACCGTGTGGCCGACCCTGGCCTACCGATGCCTGGATGTGGTGGCGATCTTTGCTGCGCTGATCCTGCTGCGGTTCATCTGGGTGCAGAGTATCTGGCGGGCGATTGGCGTGGTGCGCCGCTGGCGGGGCAAACCGGCGCTGGTGCTGATGCCTACTGCGCGTTCCTGCTGGCTGTTGACCCTGGGCGGTGTGCGCGGTGCGGTGACCCTGGCGGGTGTGATGTCGGTGCCGTTGCTGATGGGCGCGGGCAAGGTCTTCCCAGAGCGTGATTTGCTGATTTTCATCGCTGCCGGGGTGATCCTGCTGTCGCTGATCAGCGCCTGCATCGCGCTGCCGATATTGCTGCGCGGAGTGACCAAGAGCCCGGACGAGCGCTTGCACCAGGAAGTGCAGGAAGCCTGGCGGCGCACTGCCGAGGCGGCGATCCATGCCTTGGAAGCAGAAGAAGTGATCGACGCCAATGCCCCGCAGGATGCTGCACAGGCAACCTTGGCGACCGAGCTGAAGGCGCGCTTGATGGCTGAGTACCGGGATGAGCTGAACAGCTACAACGACAGTGCCGAAGCCAAGGCCCTGGCAGAGCAGATGGACTTGCTGGAGCGGCGCTTGCGCTTGCGTGCGCTGAGGGCGCAGCGGCTGGAGTTGTATAACCTGCATCGCCAGCACCTGGTGGGCGATGAGGTGGTGCGGCAGGTGCTGGGGGAACTCGATATGAGTGAGGCAAACCTGGGGCAGGTCAGGTAGACCCGCAGGGGGGCCGCTTTGCGGCCCTGTGGGAGCGAGTTCACTCGCGAATCAGACGACGCGGTGTATGGCACCGGCTGCGCCGGTGTTCGCGGGTGAACCCGCTCCCACAGGTTCTGCACAGAATTAAAGCATTGCTGAATCAGCGGTTCTGCAGGAAGGCGCGAATCCGCTCGGCCGCCTCGATGCATTCGGCCAGCGGTGCAACCAGCGCCATGCGCACGCGCCCTGCGCCAGGGTTTACACCGTCCACCTCACGCGACAGGTACGACCCCGGTACCACGGTCACATGCTGGGCTTCGAACAGGTCGCGGGTAAACTCGGCATCACAGCCCGGCACCTTGGCCCAAAGGTAGAAGCTGCCGTCCGGGCGCTGCACGTCCAGCACCGGCTGCAGGATGTCCAGCACGGCATCGTACTTGGCGCGGTACTGGTCGCGGTTCGCGCGTACATGCGCCTCGTCCTGCCAGGCGGCGATGCTGGCCAGCTGGGTCTGCACCGGCATGGCGCAGCCATGGTAGGTGCGGTACAGCAGGAACGGCTTGATGATCTCAGCGTCGCCAGCCACGAAGCCCGAACGCAGGCCCGGCAGGTTGGAGCGCTTGGACAAGCTGTGGAACACCACGCAGCGCTTGAAGTCACTGCGGCCGAGCTCGGCGCAGGCGGTCAGCAGGCCCGGTGGTGGCGCGTCTTCATCGAAGTAAAGCTCGCTGTAGCACTCGTCGGCGGCGATCACGAAGTCGTGCTCGTCGGCCAGGGCAATCAGCTTCTTCAGGGTGTCCATCGGCACCAACGCACCGGTGGGGTTGCCCGGCGAGCACAGGAACAGGATCTGGCAACGCTTCCAGACTTCCGTAGGCACGGCATCGAAGTCCGGGTTGAACCCGTTGGCTTCCAGGCACGGCAGGTAGTGCGGGGTGGCACCGGCGAGCAGGGCTGCGCCCTCGTAGATCTGGTAGAACGGGTTGGGGCTGACCACCAGCCCATCATCGTCGCGGTTGACCACGGCCTGGGTGAAGGCGAACAGCGCCTCGCGGGTACCATTGACCGGCAGGATGTGGCGGTCGGCGTCCAGCCAGCCGGCCGGCACGCCAAAACGCCGCTCGCACCACTGGCCGATGGCCTGGCGCAGGGCGGGCAGGCCGATGGTGCTTGGGTATACCGCCAGCTTGTCGAGGTTGTCGGCCATGGCCTGGGCGACGAACGCTGGTGATTCGTGCTTTGGCTCACCGATTGACAGGGCGATGGCGCGTTTGTCTGCCGCAGGCTTCACGCTGCCCAGCAGGGCACGGAGTTTCTCGAACGGGTAGGGCTGAAGCTGGGTCAAGGCATGGTTCATCGGCGCAAGGTCTCGTCAATCGTCTAGTCGTTAAAAGGTCACGCGGGTAGGGCTGGCATCGCTGGCCTGGCCGGCCTGCAACTGCTGGACGATGGCCTCCTGCAGGCGGCTGCACAGTTGCGGGTCGGACAGCGGCTGGTTGTCGGCATCAGTGATGAAGAACACGTCTTCCACCCGTTCGCCGAGGGTGGCGATCTTGGCGTTCTGCAGCGACAGGTCGAACTCCAGGAAGATCCGCCCCAGCCGGGCCAGCAGGCCTGGGCGGTCTGGTGCGGTGATTTCGAGGATCGTCACCGGCCGCTGGGCATCGTTGAGGATGGTCACCTGCGGCGGGAAGTTGAAGTGTTTGAGCTGGCGCGGTACCCGGCGCTGGATGATGGTCGGGTAGTCCTCGGGGTTGCGCAGCGCTTCGGTCAGGCCGTCGCGAATCTGCTTGACCCGCTGCGGGTTGTCGCCGATAGAGCCGCCGTCGTTGTCCAGCACGATGTAGGTGTCGAGGGTGAACTGGCTGCTCGACGTGATGATGCGTGCATCGTGGATGTTCAGGTTCAGCTGCGACATGGCCGCCACCGTCACGGCGAAGAAATCGTGCTGGTCAGGGGCGTAGATGAAGATCTGCGTGCCGCCTTCGAACTCGCGCTGGGTGGTTTCCTTGATCAGCACCAGCGGCCCGCCATCGGCCGGTTGCTGCAGGATCGCATCGGTGTGCCAGGCCACGTCGGCGGCAGTGTGCTTGAGGAAGTAGTCATCGCCCAGTTGCGACCACAGCTGCTCGACATCGTCCGGGTCGGTGCCCTCGCGCACCAGGATATCCAGTGCCGAAGACTGGGTCTGTCGGATCTGCTCTTCGCGGTCCAGCGGGTTTTCCAACCCGCGGCGCAAGGCGCGCTTGGTCTCGCTGTAGAGCTGGCGCAGCAGGCTGGCCCGCCACGAGTTCCACAGGCTGGGGTTGGTGGCGTTGATATCGGCCACGGTCAGCACATACAGGTAGTCCAGGCGCGTCTCGTCGCCCACGTGCAGGGCAAAGTCGTTGATCACCTGCGGGTCGGACAAGTCCTTGCGTTGGGCGGTGGTCGACATCACCAGGTGGTTTTGCACCAGCCAGACGATCAGCCGGCTGTCCCAGGCCGGCAGCTGGTGGCGCTCGCAGAACTTCTGCGCATCCACTGCGCCCAGCTCGGAATGGTCGCCCTGGCGCCCCTTGCCGATGTCGTGGTAAAGGCCGGCCAGGTAGATCAGCTCGGGCTTGGGCAGGCGCCCCATCAGCTTGCTGGCCAGCGGGAATTTCTCGGACACCGGCGTGTACTGCAGCTTGCGCAGGTGCTTGATGAGGTTGAGCGTGTGCGCATCGACCGTATAGATGTGGAACAGGTCGTGCTGCATCTGCCCAACGATCAGGCCGAACTCCGGCAGGTAGCGGCCAAGGATGCCGTAGCGGTTCATCCGCCGCAGGTTGCGGTGGATGCCGATTTCGCACTTGAACAGCTCGATGAACAGGCTGGTGTTGCGGATATCGGTGCGGAAGGTGTCGTCGATCAGGTGGCGGTGCTCACGGAGCAGGCGCACCGTGTCGGCACGCACGCCCTTGATTTCGGGGTGCTGGGCCATCAGCACGAAAATTTCCAGCATGGCGAACGGTGTGCGCTTGAACACGTTCGGGCTGGTAGCCTCGATATAGCCGTCATGCAGGCGAAAGCGTGCATTCAGCGGCTGGGTGGTGCCGCTGTCTTCGTCGGCGAGGATGACCTCTTCGAAGTGCTGAATGATCAGGTCGCACAACTGGCTGATGCTCATCACCACCCGGTAGTACTGCTGCATGAACTGCTCGATTGCCCGCTTGGGGTTCTCGTCGCTGTAGCCCAGCAGTGCGGCGAGGCTGCGCTGGTGGTCGAACAGCAGGCGGTCCTCGGCGCGACCGGCCAGCATGTGCAGGGCGTAGCGCACTTTCCACAGAAAGTCCTGGGAAGAAGCCAGCAGTTCGTTTTCGCTTTCCAGCAAGAAACCTTCGCCGGCCAGCGCGTGCAGGTTCAGGGTGCCGTACTGGCGGCGGGCCACCCACAGCACCGTCTGGATGTCGCGCAGACCACCGGGCGAGCCCTTGACGTTAGGTTCGAGGTTGTACTCGGTGTCGTTGTACTTGTGGTGACGGGCCTTGAGTTCGGCGCGCTTGGCCAGGAAGAAGTCCTTGCTCGGCCACATGTGCGCGGTGCTGGTCACCTCCAGCATGCGCTGGCGCAGGGCTTCGGGGCCGGCAATGGTGCGGCTTTCCATCAGGTTGGTGATTACCGTCAGGTCGGCGCGGGCCTGTTCGGCACATTCGTCGACGGTGCGCACGCTTTGGCCCACTTCCAGGCCGATGTCCCACAGCAGGGTGAGAAAACGCTCGATGGCGTTGCGGTACTGCTCGTGCTCGGCGGCGCTCAGTAAAATGAGCAGATCGATGTCTGAATGCGGGTGCAGTTCACCACGCCCGTAGCCACCCACTGCGACCAGGGCGATACCGCTGTGGTCGCCCCAGTCGAACTGGTTCCAGGCCTGTTGCAGGATATTGTCGACGAGCCAGGCGCGGGCTTCGATCAGCGGTCGGATTTCGCTGCCACTGCGAAAACGCTTGTCGAGCACCTCGCCGGCCTGGCGGATGGCTTTCTTGAAGGCGGCGATGGGGCTCGCCTTGAGGGCCAGTTCCGCCTGGAACTGGCCGCGATCGAACAGCTCGGGGTCCACCTGGGGCATCGCGTCACGTTCCTGTCGTCGGGTGGCCTGTCTCGGTGCGGTCAGGCCGAGGTGCGCGGGATGGTGTCGTCCTTGCGCAGGGTGAAGATCTCGTAGCCGGTCGCGGTCACCACAAGGGTGTGTTCCCACTGGGCCGAGAGCTTGCGGTCCTTGGTGATGGCGGTCCAGCCGTCGCCCAGCACCTTGGTGTCGGCCTTGCCCTGGTTGATCATCGGTTCGATGGTGAAGGTCATGCCTTCTTTAAGCTCCATGCCGGTACCGGCGCGGCCGTAGTGCAGGATCTGCGGCTCTTCGTGGAACACCTTGCCGATGCCGTGGCCGCAGAACTCGCGCACCACCGAGAAGCCGTTCTTTTCAGCGTGCTTCTGGATCACTTCGCCGATATCGCCCAGGCGGCAGCCCGGCTTTACCAGCTCGATGGCCTTGTACATGCACTCCTGGGTAACCTTGGACAGGCGCTCGGCCCACACCGGCACAGTGCCGACGTGGAACATGCGGCTGGTATCGCCGTGGTAGCCGTCCTTGATCACGGTGACGTCGATGTTCAGCGTGTCACCGTCCTTGAGCGGCTTGTCGTTGGGGATGCCGTGGCAGACCACATGGTTGATCGAGGTGCAGATCGACTTCGGGTAGCCCTTGTAGTTGAGGGGCGCCGGGATGGCCTGCTGGACGTTGACGATATAGTCGTGGCACAGGCGGTCGAGCTCTTCGGTGGTAACACCGGGCTTGACGTGCTCTTCGATCATTTCCAGCACGTCAGCGGCCAGGCGGCCGGCGATGCGCATCTTCTCGATGTCTTCTGCGGTCTTGATGTTGACGGTCATTACAGGCTCTCTACGGCGCCGCACGCGGCGCGAACAAACGGGAAAGGCCGGATTCTAGCAGAGCAGGGCGGCACTCTGTCGGGATAAAGGCGGCCATGCTGCTGTCTACAGGAGGCATTCTGGCCTGTTTGGCGGGGCGCTGCAAAAACCGCTGACAGACGCAACCTCATTCGGGTTTCGTTCGCTCGCGGTCTGTGGTATAACATGCGCCGCTTTCGGGGACGACCCCGTCAGCTTAAACCCACACACGTGTCGACACGATGACCTGGGTGCCCCGGATTCTCGAATTTGCGGGTTGGTCATTGGGATGCGTGGAGGCCCAACCCGACTTATCAAGGAACTATCATGTCCCAAGTCAACATGCGCGATATGCTGAAGGCCGGTGTGCACTTCGGCCACCAGACCCGTTACTGGAACCCGAAAATGGGCAAGTACATTTTCGGCGCGCGTAACAAGATCCACATCATCAACCTGGAAAAAACCCTGCCAATGTTCAACGAAGCTCTGGCTTTCGTAGAGCGTCTGGCTCAGGGCAAGAACAAGATCATGTTCGTCGGCACCAAGCGTTCCGCCGGCAAGATCGTCGCCGAGCAAGCTGCTCGTGCCGGTTCGCCATACGTTGACCACCGCTGGTTGGGCGGCATGCTGACCAACTACAAAACCATCCGTGCTTCGATCAAGCGTCTGCGCGACCTGGAAACCCAGGCCGAAGATGGCACCTTTGCCAAGCTGACCAAGAAAGAAGCCCTGATGCGTTCGCGCGATCTGGAAAAGCTGGACCGCAGCCTGGGTGGTATCAAGGACATGGGCGGTCTGCCTGATGCCCTGTTCGTGATCGACGTTGATCACGAGCGCATTGCTATCACCGAAGCTAACAAGCTGGGCATCCCGGTTATCGGCGTTGTCGATACCAACAGCAGCCCGGAAGGTGTTGACTACATCATCCCAGGCAACGACGACGCCATCCGCGCCATCGAGCTGTACATGACTTCGATGGCCGACGCCATCATCCGCGGCCGCAACAACGTTGCTGGCGGCACCGAAGTCTATGTTGAAGAAGCGGCTGCACCTGCTGCTGAGTAATAGGCGCTAGCGTCTACTTGGCACGCAAAAAGGGGGCTTTGCCCCCTTTTTGCCACCTTGAAATCCTGCTGTCAGCATGGGCCCCGCATTATGGGTTGGCTGAGATAACAACAGCGGATTCGCAGAATTTAACGCCCGTGTCGAGCGGGTGGAATGGTTGAAAAACTTTCCAAGAGGATTTTGAAATGGCAGCAATTACTGCAGCGCTGGTAAAAGAACTGCGCGAGCGTACTGGCGAAGGCATGATGGATTGCAAGAAAGCCCTGGAAAAGGCTGGCGGCGACATCGAAAAAGCCATTGACGACATGCGTGCCTCGGGCGCCATCAAGGCCGCCAAAAAGGCTGGCAACGTCGCTGCTGAAGGCGCTATCGCGGTCAAGACCGACGGTAAATCCGCCGTTCTGCTGGAAGTGAACTCGCAGACCGACTTCCTGGCCCTGCAAGACGACTTCAAGAACTTCGTTGCCGAAAGCCTTGAAGAAGCCTTTGCTCAGAAGCTGACCGACGCCGCTCCGCTGATCGCCTCGCGTGAAGCTGCTCGTGAAGCCCTGGTTGCCAAGTGTGGCGAAAACGTCAACATCCGTCGCCTGGTGCGCGTTGAGGGTGACGTTGTTGGTGCCTACCTGCACGGCAACAAGATCGGCGCTGTCGTCGTTCTGAAAGGCGGTGACGTCGAGCTGGCGAAGAACATCGCCATGCACGTTGCAGCGTCGAACCCTGAGTTCTTGGATTCGTCGGAAATCTCCGCCGAGGCCATCGAGCGCGAGAAGAATGTCTTCCTGCAGCTGAACGCCGACAAGATCGCCGGCAAGCCGGAAAACATCGTTGAGAACATGATCAACGGCCGCATCACCAAGTTCAAGGCCGAAGCTTCGCTGAAAGAGCAAGCTTTCGTCATGAACCCGGAAGTCAAGGTTGGCGAGCTGGCCAAGAAAGCCGGCGCTGAAATCGTTTCGTTCACCTACTTCAAAGTAGGCGAAGGCATCGAGAAGCCAGTCGACGACTTCGCTGCTGAAGTTGCCGCTCAGGTAGCTGCTGCCAAGCAGTAAGACAGCCCCGTCTGTCGCCCCAAAGAGGCTGCCCGCTCACGCGCGCAGCCTCTTTGTCAAAGCGGGAGCGGTTTACGAGACCGTCGCTCGCTGACGCAGTCGCTGCGTCACGTTAGAGTTACATGCAGGCTCAAGCAGCCCGCCAGAATTTTTTACAAACGCCGCAGGAGAGATTCGCAATGGCTCAGCAGGGCAGTGGTCATCAGGCTCGCTATAAACGCATTCTACTCAAACTTAGCGGCGAGGCCCTGATGGGCTCGGAAGAGTTCGGGATCGATCCCAAGGTCCTGGATCGCATGGCGCTGGAAGTCGGCCAACTGGTCGGCATCGGTGTTCAGGTAGGTCTGGTGATCGGCGGTGGCAACCTGTTCCGTGGTGCGGCGCTCAGTGCAGCCGGCATGGACCGCGTCACCGGCGACCACATGGGCATGCTGGCGACCGTAATGAACGCCCTGGCCATGCGTGACGCGCTGGAGCGGGCGAACATTACCGCCATTGTCATGTCGGCTATTTCCATGGTTGGCGTGACCGATCACTATGATCGCCGCAAAGCCATGCGCCACCTGAACGCCAAAGAAGTCGTAATTTTCGCTGCCGGTACCGGCAACCCGTTCTTCACCACCGACTCTGCTGCCTGCCTGCGCGCCATCGAAATCGATGCCGACGTGGTATTGAAGGCAACCAAGGTCGATGGTGTATACACTGCTGATCCATTCAAGGACCCGCATGCCGAGAAGTTCGATCATCTGACCTACGATGAAGTGCTGGATCGCAAGCTGGGTGTGATGGATCTGACGGCAATCTGTCTTTGCCGCGACCACAAGATGCCGTTGCGCGTCTTCAATATGAACAAGCCCGGCGCCCTGCTGAACATCGTGCACGGCGGCGCGGAAGGAACCCTGATCGAGGAAGTTCAAAAATGATCAACGACATCAAGAAAGACGCCCAGGACCGCATGGGCAAGTCCATCGAGGCGCTGGGTCGTCACCTGGCGGCGATCCGTACCGGTCGTGCCCACCCAAGCATCCTGGACAGCGTCAAAGTCACTGCCTGGGGTAGCGAAATGCCGCTGAACCAGGTAGCTGCGATCAGCGTCGAAGATGCCCGCACCCTGAAGATTGTCGCTCACGACAAGAACCTCAGCGCTGCCATTGAGAAGGCCATTCTCACCTCCGACCTGGGCCTGAACCCGTCCAGCGCCGGCACCACCATTCGCGTGCCGATGCCAGCCCTGACCGAGGAAACCCGCAAGGGCTACACCAAGCAGGCCAGCGGCGTGTGCGAGGATGCCAAGGTGGCCGTGCGCAACGTGCGCCGCGACGCCCTGGCCGACCTGAAGAAGCTGACCAAGGACAAGGAAATCAGCGAGGACGAAGAACGTCGCGCCGCTGACGAGATCCAGAAGCTTACCGACAAGTTCGTTGCCGAAGTCGATGCTGCCTTCAAGGCCAAGGAAAAGGACCTGATGGCCGTCTAAGGCCGGGGTTTCTTAATGGAAAAGACCAAGCCAGTGGCGCCGTCCTCGGTGCCGCGTCATGTCGCGATCATCATGGATGGCAACAACCGCTGGGCGAAAAAACGCCTGCTGCCCGGCGTTGCCGGGCACAAGGCGGGTGTCGACGCCGTTCGCGCGGTCATCGAGGTGTGTGCCAAGTCCGGGGTCGAGGTATTGACCCTGTTCGCGTTCTCCAGCGAAAACTGGCAGCGCCCCGCCGAAGAGGTCGGTGCGCTGATGGAGCTGTTCTTCTCGGCCTTGCGCCGTGAAGCCAAGCGCCTCAACGAGAACAACATCAGCTTGCGCATCATCGGTGACCGCTCGCGCTTCCATCCCGAGCTGCAGGCTGCCATGCGCGAGGCCGAGGCGCTGACCGCCGGCAACAACCGCTTCATCCTGCAGATCGCAGCCAACTACGGTGGCCAGTGGGACATCGCCCAGGCCGCACAGCGGCTGGCGCGGGAAGTGCAGGCCGGGCACCTGCGTCCGGAAGACATCACCCCGGGCCTGCTGCAGACCTGCCTGGCAACCGGCGAGCTACCGTTGCCGGACCTGTGCATTCGCACCGGTGGCGAGCACCGCATCAGCAATTTCCTGTTGTGGCAGCTGGCCTACGCCGAGTTGTACTTCTCCGACCTGTACTGGCCGGACTTCAAACACGAGGCCATGCGCAATGCCCTGGCCGATTTCGCTTCGCGCCAGCGCCGCTTTGGTAAGACCAGCGAGCAGGTCGAGGCTGGAGCTCGTGCTTAATGCTTAAACAACGCATCATTACTGCGCTGATCCTGCTGCCGATTGCGCTGGGTGGCTTCTTCCTGCTCAACGGCGGGGATTTCGCCCTGTTCATCGGCTTCGTGGTGACCCTTGGCGCCTGGGAATGGGCCCGCCTCGCCGGGTTGATGGCCCAGCCGCTGCGTCTCGCCTATGCCGCAGTGGTCGCCGGAGCGCTGATGTTGCTGTACATCCTTCCGGAGCTGGCGCCCTGGGTGCTGGGTGCCGCGGTGATCTGGTGGGGGCTGGCCACCTGGCTGGTGCTTACCTACCCGCGCAGCAGCGAGCTGTGGGCCAGTGCGGCCTGCCGGTTGCTGATCGGCCTGCTGGTATTGCTGCCGGCCTGGCAGGGGCTGGTGCTGCTCAAGCACTGGCCGCTGGGCAACTGGCTGATCCTGTCGGTCATGGTGCTGGTGTGGGCTGCCGATATTGGCGCCTACTTCTCTGGCAGGGCTTTCGGCAAGCGCAAGCTGGCGCCGCAGGTCAGCCCGGGCAAGAGCTGGGAAGGCGTGTATGGCGGCCTGGCGGTCAGCCTGGCAATTACCTTGGTGGTCGGCATCAGCCGCGACTGGGGTTTCGGCCAGATCCTGCTGGGCCTGCTGGGTGCCGCGCTGCTGGTCATGTCCTCGGTGGTGGGTGACCTGACAGAGAGCATGTTCAAGCGCCGTTCCGGTATCAAGGACAGCAGCAACCTGCTGCCCGGCCATGGCGGCGTGCTCGACCGCATTGACAGCCTTACGGCGGCGATCCCGATTTTCGCCGTGTTGTTGTGGGCTGCCGAATGGGGTGTGATGTGAGTCGCCCGCAACGTATTACCGTGCTCGGGGCCACCGGCTCCATCGGCCTGAGCACGCTGGATGTGATCGCGCGCCACCCCGATCGCTACCAGGTGTTCGCCCTCAGCGGGTATTCGCGGATCGACGAGTTGCTGGCCCTGTGTGTACGCCATCGTCCTGCGTTCGCTGTAGTGCCGAGCGCCGAGGCAGCCGTACGGCTGCGCGAAACCCTGGCAGCGGCCGGCTGCGCCACCGAGGTGCTGGAAGGCGAGGCCGGGCTTTGCCAGGTGGCTTCGGCGGCCGAAGTGGATGCGGTGATGGCAGCGATTGTTGGCGCCGCCGGGCTGCGCCCCACCTTGGCTGCCGTGGAGGCGGGCAAGAAGGTGTTGCTGGCCAACAAGGAAGCCCTGGTGATGTCCGGTGCGCTGTTCATCGAGGCAGTAAGGCGCAGCGGCGCCGTATTGTTGCCGATCGATAGCGAGCACAATGCGATCTTCCAGTGCATGCCCGGCGACTACGCTCGCGGCCTGAGCGCGGTTGGCGTACGCCGGATACTGCTTACTGCTTCCGGTGGCCCGTTCCGTGAAACGCCGGTCGAGGCGTTGCTCAATGTGACGCCGGAGCAGGCCTGTGCGCACCCCAACTGGTCGATGGGGCGCAAGATTTCCGTGGATTCGGCCAGCATGATGAACAAGGGGCTCGAACTGATCGAGGCTTGCTGGTTGTTCGATGCCGCGCCGGCCAAGGTCGAGGTGGTGGTGCACCCACAGAGTGTCATCCACTCCCTGGTCGATTACGTGGATGGCTCGGTGTTGGCGCAGCTGGGTAACCCGGACATGCGCACGCCCATCGCCAATGCCCTGGCCTGGCCTGAACGCATCGATTCCGGGGTGCCTCCGCTGGACCTGTTCGCCATCGCCCGTCTGGATTTCCAGGCGCCCGACGAACAGCGCTTCCCTTGCCTGCGCCTGGCGCGGCAGGCTGCCGAGGCCGGCAACAGCGCACCCGCGGTACTCAATGCGGCCAACGAAGTGGCTGTCGAGGCATTTCTTGAGCGGCGTATCCGCTTCCCGGAGATCGCGGGTATGATCGAACAGGTGCTCGATCAGGAGCCCGTCGTGCCGCTGCCGTCGCTGGACGCGGTGTTTGCCGCCGACCAGCGTGCCCGGGAGCTTTCCCGTGAGTGGCTGAGGCGTCACGGTCGCTGATGCAAGCCCGCCCAGGTTCGTGAGGGGGTTGGCATGATGCCGGCCCGCTGAACATCATTCGGAGATGGACATGACAGCGCTCTACATGATTATCGGCACCCTCGTGGCTTTGGGTGTGCTGGTCACTTTTCATGAATTCGGCCACTTCTGGGTGGCACGCCGCTGCGGCGTCAAGGTGCTGCGCTTCTCGGTGGGCTTCGGCACGCCGCTGCTGCGCTGGCATGACCGCCATGGCACCGAATTTGTGGTCGCAGCCATTCCGCTGGGCGGCTACGTGAAGATGCTCGACGAGCGCGAGGGCGATGTACCGCCCGCGCTGGCTGATCAATCGTTCAACCGCAAGTCCGTGGGCCAGCGTATCGCGATTGTCGCGGCGGGCCCGATTGCCAACTTCCTGCTGGCCATCCTGTTCTTCTGGGTGCTGGCGATGCTGGGTACCCAGCAGGTCCGTCCCGTGATCGGTACGGTCGATGCTGGCAGCCTGGCCGCATCGGCCGGCCTGACCGCAGGTCAGGAAATCGTTTCTATCGACGGCAAGCCGACCAACGGTTGGTCGGCGGTCAACCTGCAGCTGGTTCGTCGCCTGGGCGAAAGCGGCACGTTGCAGGTTGGCGTGCGCGACGAAGGCGCCACGGCCGAGCGCCAGCTGCAGGTCAAGCTGGACAGCTGGCTCAAAGGCGCTGACGAGCCGGACCCTATCCAGTCCCTGGGGCTGCACCCTTGGCGCCCGGCGATAGTGCCAGTGCTGGCCGAGATTGATCCGAAGGGGCCGGCTGCCGCTGCGGGCCTCAAGACAGGCGACAAGTTGCTGAGCGTCGATGGCGTGCCGGTGACGGAGTGGCAGCAGGTTGTCGACAGCGTGCGTGCCCGCCCGGATGCCAAAGTGGTCGTGCGTGTAGAGCGTGACGGCGCTGCCTTGGATGTGCCGGTGACCCTGGCGCGCAAGGGTGAGGGCAAGGCTGCCGGTGGCTATCTTGGCGCCGGGGTAAAAGGTGGCGAATGGCCGGCCAGCATGCTCCGCGAAATCAGCTACGGCCCGCTCGAGGCGGTGGGTGAGGGCTTGTCCCGCACCTGGAACATGAGCGTGCTGACCCTTGAATCGCTGAAGAAAATGCTGTTCGGGGAGCTCTCGGTAAAAAACTTGAGTGGACCGATAACCATTGCTAAAGTGGCGGGCGCTTCAGCCCAGTCCGGCGTGGGGGATTTCCTGAATTTCCTGGCCTACCTGAGCATAAGCCTGGGGGTTCTTAACTTGCTGCCCATCCCGGTACTGGATGGGGGGCATTTGCTGTTTTACCTGGTCGAGTTGGCGCGCGGTCGTCCGCTGTCAGATCGGGTGCAAGGTTGGGGGGTCCAGATCGGTATCAGTTTGGTCATAGGGGTGATGTTGCTCGCCCTGATCAACGATCTGGGTCGACTATAAAGCTTCGCTCAATTGCGAACCTGCCGCGTTGTCGCGGCAGGTTGTTTATTGCCAGTTGGAATAAAAGGACTTCATGAAACGTCTGCTGCTAACTGCGGTCATGTCCGCACTGATGATCGCTGAAGTTCACGCCGAGTCCTTCACCATCTCCGATATTCGCGTCAACGGCCTGCAGCGGGTTTCCGCTGGCAGTGTCTTCGGTGCCTTGCCGCTGAACGTCGGCGATCAGGCCGATGACCGCCGCCTGGTGGACTCGACCCGTTCCCTGTTCAAGACCGGGTTCTTCCAGGACATCCAGCTGAACCGCGATGGCAATGTGCTGATCATCAACGTGGTCGAGCGCCCGTCGGTGTCGAGCATCGAGATCGAAGGCAACAAGGCGATCAGCACCGAAGACCTGATGAAGGGCCTGAAGCAATCGGGCCTGGCCGAGGGCGAGATCTTCCAGCGTGCCACCCTTGAAGGTGTGCGTAACGAGCTGCAGCGCCAGTACGTGGCCCAGGGCCGCTATTCGGCCGAGGTCGACGCCGAAGTCGTGCCGCAGCCGCGCAACCGCGTTGCGCTGAAGATCAAGATCAACGAAGGCACCGTCGCTGCCATCCAGCACATCAACATCGTTGGCAACAACGTGTTCGATGATGACACCCTGGGCCAGCTGTTCGAGCTGAAGACCACCAACTGGCTGTCGTTCTTCAAGAACGACGACAAGTATGCCCGCGAAAAACTGTCCGGTGACCTGGAGCGCCTGCGTTCCTACTACCTGGACCGCGGCTACATCAACATGGACATCGCCTCCACCCAGGTGTCCATCACGCCAGACAAGAAACACGTCTACATCACCGTCAACATCAACGAAGGCGAGAAGTACACCGTTCGCGACGTGAAGCTGTCCGGTGACCTGAAAGTGCCGGAAGACCAGGTCAAGTCGCTGCTGCTGGTGCAGCCGGGCCAGGTGTTCTCGCGCAAGGTGATGACCACCACCTCCGAGCTGATCACCCGCCGTCTGGGCAACGAAGGCTACACCTTCGCCAACGTCAACGGCGTGCCACAGCCTAACGACGAGGACCACACGGTCGACATCATGTTCGTGGTCGACCCGGGCAAGCGTGCCTACGTCAACCGCATCAACTACCGCGGCAACACCAAGACCGAAGACGAAGTGCTGCGTCGCGAAATGCGCCAGATGGAAGGCGGCTGGGCTTCGACCTACCTGATCGACCAGTCCAAGACCCGTCTGGAACGCCTGGGCTTCTTCAAGGAAGTCAACGTCGAGACCCCGCCAGTGCCAGGCACCGACGACCAGGTCGACGTCAACTACAGCGTCGAAGAGCAAGCCTCCGGCTCGATCACTGCCAGTGTCGGTTTCGCCCAGAGCGCCGGCCTGATCCTCGGTGGTTCGATCAGCCAGAGCAACTTCCTCGGTACCGGTAACAAGGTATCCGTCGGCCTGACCCGTTCGGAATACCAGACCCGCTACAACTTCGGCTTCGTGGACCCCTACTTCACTGCCGATGGCGTCAGCCTGGGCTACAACGCCTTCTACCGCAGCACCGACTACGACGACCTCGACGTCGACGTGGCCAGCTACGCAGTGGACAGCCTGGGTGCCGGCGTCAGCCTGGGCTACCCGATCAGCGAAACCTCGCGCCTGACCTACGGGCTGAGCGTGCAGCAGGACAAGATCAAGACCGGTAAGTACACCGTTGACGAGATCTTCGATTTCCTTGACCAGGAAGGCGAGAACTTCCTGAACTTCAAGGCCTCGATCGGCTGGTCCGAGTCCACCCTCAACAAAGGCGTGCTGGCCACCCGTGGCCACTCGCAAAGCCTGACCCTGGAATCCACCATTCCGGGCAGCGACCTGTCGTTCTTCAAGCTCGACTACCGTGGCCAGCTGTTCCAGCCGATCAGCAACGACTACACCCTGCGCCTGCACACCGAGCTGGGCTATGGTGATGGTTATGGCAGCACTTCGGGCCTGCCGTTCTACGAGAACTACTTCGCAGGTGGTTTCAACTCTGTCCGTGGCTTCAAGGACAGCAGCCTTGGCCCGCGCAGCACCCCGAGCCGTGGGGCAGACGATCCCAACGGTAAGCCGGGTACTATCCGTGACCCGGATCAGGATCCGCTGCCGTTCGGTGGCAACGTGCTGGTGCAAGGTGGCGTCGAGTTGCTGTTCCCGCTGCCGTTCGTCAAGGACCAGCGTTCGCTGCGCACCTCCGTGTTCTGGGACGTGGGTAACGTGTTCGACACCAATTGCGGCAACAAGCCTGATTGCGAGAAGGTCGGCTTCTCGGGCATGGCCAGTTCGGTCGGCTTGGGTGTGACCTGGATTACCGCACTGGGCCCGTTGAGCTTCAGCCTGGCAATGCCGGTCAAGAAGCCGGACGATGCCGATACCCAGGTGTTCCAATTCTCTCTGGGCCAGACCTTCTAAGGTCGGCCCTTGCTTAATGACAACGGTTTATCCAGGAGTGCATCGTGCGTAAATTGGCTCAACTGGCCGTAGTGGCCGCGGCGCTGGTCGCCACCCCGGCATTCGCCGAAATGAAGGTTGCCGTGCTGAACTATCAGATGGCCCTGCTCGAATCGGATGCCGCCAAGAAATACGCGGTCGATGCCGAGAAGAAGTTCGGTCCGCAACTGACCAAGCTGAAAAGCCTGGAGAGCAGCGCCAAGGGCATCCAGGACCGCCTGATCAAGGGCGGCGACAAGATGCAGCAGCAGGAGCGTGAGCGCCTTGAGCTCGAGTTCAAGCAAAAGGCCCGTGACTTCCAGTTCCAGTCCAAGGAACTGAACGAAGCCAAAGCCGTTGCTGACCGCGACATGCTCAAGCAACTGAAGCCTAAGCTGGATGGCGCTGTCGAGGAAGTGATCAAGAAAGGTGGTTTCGACTTGGTCCTCGAGCGTGGTGCGGTCATCGATGTCAAACCTCAGTACGACATCACCCGCCAGGTCATCGAGCGCATGAACCAAGCCCGTTGATATGAGTGTGACCATGACGCTAGGCCAGCTGGCCGAGGCCCTCGGTGCCACCCTCAAGGGGCCCGAGGGGTTGCAGATTACCGGACTGGCCACCTTGCAGGAGGCTGGCCCCGGTCAATTGAGCTTCCTCGCCAACCCGCAGTACCGCAAGTACCTGGATAAGTGCCAGGCGGGTGCGGTATTGCTCAAGGCTGCGGATGCCGAAAGTTTCGCTGGCAATGCCCTGATCGTGGCCGACCCGTACCAGGCGTATGCGCGTATTTCCCACCTGTTCGACCCCAAACCCAAGGCTGTGGCGGGAATCCATCCCAGCGCCGTGGTGGCTGAGGACGCGCAGGTGGACGCCAGCGCCAGCATCGGGCCGTTCGCGGTGATCGAAAGCGGTGCGCGCATCGAGGCTGATGTCAGCATCGGCGCGCATTGCTTCATCGGTGCGCGTTGCGTTGTAGGTGAAGGCGGCTGGCTGGCGCCACGGGTGACGTTGTATCACGACGTCATCATCGGCAAACGCGTGGTCATCCAGTCGGGCGCTGTGATCGGCGGCGAAGGCTTCGGCTTTGCCAATGAGAAGGGTATCTGGCGCAAGATCGCCCAGATCGGCGGCGTCACCATTGGTGATGACGTGGAGATCGGCGTCAACACTGCCGTCGACCGTGGCGCGCTGTCCGACACGCGGATCGGCGACGGGGTCAAGCTCGACAACCAGATCCAGATCGCCCACAACGTTCAGATCGGTGACCACACGGCCATGGCCGCTTGTGTGGGCATTTCCGGCAGTACGCGCATCGGCAAGCATTGCATGCTGGCCGGGGGCGTGGGCTTGGTAGGGCACATTGATATTTGCGATAACGTATTTGTTTCCGGGATGACAATGGTAACCCGTTCGATCACTGAACCCGGTTCCTATTCATCCGGCACAGCCATGCAGCCTTTGGCTGACTGGCGCAAGAGCGCTGCGCGGATCCGCCAGCTGGACGACATGGCCAAGCGTCTCCAGCAGCTGGAAAAACGCGTCGATACCGTGACCTCAGGTGGCCAGCCGACATCAGAAGGCTGATACCATTCCCTGAGCAAGAGTGAACAGTCGCTAGCTGGCTCCTCTTTGGATTGCTAAAGGAGCGTGTGTTCAGCACCTGCGCTCCTTATTCTTATTACAGGCTTCCCCCCCGAAATGATGGACATCAACGAGATTCGCGAATACCTGCCTCACCGTTACCCGTTCCTGCTGGTGGACCGGGTGACGGATCTGGACTTCGAGGCTCAGAGCATTCGTGCCTACAAGAATGTCAGCATCAACGAGCCGTTCTTCAACGGCCATTTCCCGGCGCACCCGATCATGCCGGGCGTTTTGATCATCGAAGCCATGGCCCAGGCGGCCGGCATCCTCGGTTTCAAGATGCTCGACGCCAAGCCGGCTGATGGCACCCTGTACTACTTCGTCGGCTCCGACAAGCTGCGTTTCCGTCAGCCGGTACTGCCGGGAGACCAGTTGGTGCTGGAAGCCAAGTTCCTCAGCCGCAAGAGCATGATCTGGAAGTTCGAGTGCCGCGCGCTGGTCGACGGCAAGCCGGTTTGCTCGGCACAGATCACATGCGCGGAACGCTCCCTATGAATTCGATTGATCCTCGGGCCATTATCGACCCATCGGCCAAGCTGGCCGACGGTGTCGAGGTCGGCCCTTGGTCGATCGTTGGCCCCGATGTGGAAATCGGGGAGGGTACCGTTATCGGCCCGCATGTTGTGCTCAAAGGGCCGACCCGTATCGGCAAGCACAACCGTATCTTTCAGTTTTCCTCGATTGGCGAAGATACCCCGGACCTCAAGTACAAGGGTGAGCCGACGCGCCTGGTAATCGGCGATCACAACGTGTTTCGCGAAGGGGTGACCATTCACCGCGGCACCGTCCAGGACCGTGCGGAAACCACCGTGGGCGACCACAACCTGATCATGGCCTATGCCCACATCGGCCACGACAGCGTCATCGGCAACCACTGCATCCTGGTCAACAACACGGCCCTTGCCGGCCATGTGCACGTGGGTGACTGGGCGATCCTGTCCGGCTACACCCTGGTGCATCAGTACTGCCATATCGGTGCCCACGCGTTTTCCGGCATGGGTACGGCAATTGGCAAGGACGTGCCGGCCTTCGTCACCGTGTTCGGCAGCCCGGCCGAAGCCCGCAGCATGAACTTCGAGGGCATGCGCCGCCGCGGTTTCAGCGACGAGGTGATCCACGTACTGCGCCGTTGCTACAAGATTGTCTATCGTCAGGGCCTGACCGTCGAAGACGCGCTCAAGGAACTGGCCGAAATGGCGGCGAAGCACCCTGAGGTCGATCTGTTCCGTCAGTCGATCGTGAACTCCGCCCGCGGCATCACCCGCTGACATGGCCCCGCTTTGCGTAGCCTTGGTCGCTGGTGAGGCCAGCGGCGATATTCTTGGATCAGGCTTGATGCGTGCCCTCAAGGCACGCCACCCCGATGTACGTTTCATTGGCGTTGGCGGCCCTTTGATGGAAGCCGAAGGCCTGCAATCGTACTTCCCCATGGAGCGCCTGGCGGTCATGGGCCTGGTCGAAGTGCTGGGGCGCCTGCGCGAGCTGCTCAAGCGCCGCAAGCTGCTGATCCAGACACTGATCGACGCAAAGCCGGATGTCTTCATCGGCATCGACGCCCCCGACTTCACCCTCAATATCGAACTGAAACTGCGTCAGGTCGGCATCAAGACCGTGCATTACGTCAGCCCGTCGGTCTGGGCCTGGCGGCAGAAGCGCGTGCTGAAGATTCGCGAAGGCTGCGACCTGATGCTGACGCTGTTGCCGTTCGAGGCGCGGTTCTATGAAGAGCAGGGGGTGCCGGTGCGCTTTGTCGGTCACCCGCTGGCCGACACCATACCGCTTGAAACCGACCGCCCGGCAGCACGTGCTGCGCTGGGCCTGGGCGAGGGGCCGGTGGTTGCACTGATGCCTGGCAGCCGGGGTGGCGAGGTAGGGCGCCTGGGAGCGTTGTTCCTCGACGCCGCCGAGCGCCTGCAGCAGCAGGTGCCAGGCGTGCACTTCGTGCTGCCCTGCGCCAACGCCGCGCGGCGTGCCCAGGTCGAGCAGATGCTCGAAGGGCGCCAACTGCCACTGACCCTGCTCGATGGCCAGTCGCACCAGGCGCTGGCGGCTTGTGATGCGGTCTTGATCGCTTCGGGTACAGCCACCCTTGAAGCGTTGCTGTACAAGCGGCCAATGGTGGTGGCCTACCGCCTGGCGCCGTTGACCTACTGGATCCTCAAGCGCCTGGTAAAGAGCCCATACGTGTCATTGCCGAACCTGCTCGCCCAGCGTGAACTGGTGCCCGAACTGTTGCAGGACGCCGCCACCAGCGATGCCCTGGCCAACACGCTTGCGCCGCTGGTACGCGATGGCAGCCAGCAGACCGAACGTTTCGACGAAATACACCGCACCCTGCGCCGTGACGCCTCCAACCAGGCGGCCGAGGCGGTACTGGCCTTGCTCAAGGACCGCTGACATGCAAATTGGACTGGACTTCAACCTGGTCGAAGACCTGGTCGCCGGCGTCGACGAAGTGGGCCGCGGCCCGCTGTGCGGCGCAGTGGTGACGGCGGCGGTGATCCTTGATCCGGCGCGCCCGATCCTCGGCCTGAACGACTCGAAGAAACTCACCGAAGCCAAGCGCGAGGCGCTGTTCGACGAGATCTGTGAAAAGGCCCTGAGCTTCTGCATCGCCCGCGCCGAGGTCGAGGAAATCGACCGCCTGAACATCCTGCAGGCCACGATGCTGGCCATGCAGCGTGCGGTGGAAGGCCTGCACATTACCCCCAAGCTGGCCCTGATCGATGGTAACCGCTGCCCGAAACTGGCTGTGCCGGCGTCACCGGTGATCAAAGGCGATAGCCAGGTGCCGGCTATTGCGGCTGCCTCGATCCTGGCCAAGGTAAGCCGTGACCGTGAGATGAGTGCGTTCGAGCTGATCTACCCCGGGTATGGCATTGGCGGGCACAAGGGTTACCCGACCCCGGTGCACCTTGAGGCGCTGGCGCGCCTGGGGCCTACGCCCATTCATCGGCGTTCCTTTGCCCCGGTGCGGGCGGCCTGGGACGCCCGCGAAGGCGTCACCGATTCCCTGATCTGACCTGCCAGGGCCCTTCGCGGCCCTTTCGCTCTTGTAGGAGCAGCCTTGTGCTGCGAAAGCGCCAGTCAGGTAAATGAAGTTGCTGTGCCGGTACTGGCCCTTTCGCAGCACAAGGCTGCTCCTACAGGGAGGGTGCAAGCAGCCCCAAATCTCTTCCCCATTTAAGCTACAATCCCGCCCTTGTCGTTAAGCACTGCTACAGGATCTTCCATGTCGGTTCCCTTCGTTCACCTGCGCGTCCACTCCGAATTCTCGCTGGTCGACGGCCTGGTGCGGATCAAGCCGCTGGCCAAGGCGCTGGCCGGGATGAACATGCCGGCGGTGGCGATCACCGACCAGAGCAACATGTGCTCGCTGGTGAAGTTCTACAAGACCGCCATGGGCGCGGGCATCAAGCCGATCTGTGGTGCCGACCTGTGGCTGGCCGGTGCCGACCCGGAAGCCCCGCTGTCGCGCATCTGCTTCCTGGCCATGGACCCCAAGGGTTACCGCAACCTCACCGAGTTGATCTCGCGCGGCTGGACAGACGGCCAGCGCAACGGCCTGGTCATCCTTCAGCGTGAATGGATCGCCCCTGCCAGCGAGGGCCTGATTGCCCTGTCGGCGGGCAAGGAAGGCGAGATCGGCATGGCCTTGTTGTCCGGCCGGGACGAAGAAGCGCACGCCTTGCTGCAAGACTGGATGGGCATGTTCCCCGAGCGCTTCTACGTTGAAGTACAGCGCACCAACCGCGCCCGCGATGAAGAATATGTGCACGCGGCGGTGGCCCTGGCCGACAAGCTTGGCGCCCCGCTGGTGGCCACCAACGACGTGCGTTTCATCAAGCAGGCGGACTTCGACGCCCACGAAACCCGCGTGTGCATTGGCGAGGGCTGGACCCTTGATGACCCGCGCCGCCCGCGTGGCTACAGTGACCAGCAGTACCTGAAATCGTCCGAGGAAATGGCCGAGCTGTTCAGCGACCTGCCCGACGCCATCGCCAACACCGTCGAGATTGCCAAGCGCTGCAACATCCAGGTGCAGCTGGGCAAGCACTTCCTGCCCGACTTCCCCACGCCGAACGGTATGGGCATTGACGACTACCTGCGGCTTGTGTCCCACGAAGGCCTGGAAGAGCGCCTGGCGGTGTTGTGGCCGAAAGACACCACACCCAATTACGAAGAGAAGCGCCAGGTGTACCTGGACCGCCTGAAGTTCGAGCTGGATATCATCATCCAGATGGGCTTCCCCGGTTACTTCCTGATCGTGATGGACTTCATCAAGTGGGCCAAGAACAACGGCGTGCCGGTCGGACCTGGCCGTGGTTCGGGTGCGGGCTCGCTGGTGGCCTACGTGCTGAAGATTACCGACCTCGACCCGCTGGCCTACGACTTGCTGTTCGAGCGCTTCCTCAACCCTGAACGTGTTTCCATGCCCGACTTCGATGTCGACTTCTGCATGGACGGCCGGGATCGGGTGATCGAATACGTGGCCGATGCCTACGGGCGCAATGCGGTCAGCCAGATCATCACCTTTGGTACCATGGCCGCCAAGGCGGTAGTGCGAGACGTGGCGCGGGTGCAGGGCAAGTCCTACGGCCTGGCCGACCGCCTGTCGAAGATGATCCCGTTCGAAGTGGGCATGACCCTGGAGAAGGCGTACGAGCAGGAAGAAATCCTGCGCGACTTCCTCAAGGGCGACGAAGACGCCCGCGAAATCTGGGACATGGCACTGAAGCTGGAAGGCGTTACGCGTGGTACCGGCAAGCACGCCGGTGGTGTGGTTATCGCGCCGACCAAGCTCACCGATTTTTCGCCGATCGCCTGTGACGAAGAGGGCGGCGGCCTGGTAACCCAGTTCGACAAGGACGACGTCGAGGCCGCCGGCCTGGTCAAGTTCGACTTCCTCGGCCTGCGGACCCTGACCATCATCAAGTGGGCGATGGAGATCATCAACCGCGAGCAGGCCAAGAAAAACCTGCCAGATCTCAACATCGACTTCATCCCGCTGGATGACCGCAAGACTTACGAGCTGCTGCAAAAAGCCGAAACCACTGCGGTATTCCAGCTTGAATCCCGTGGCATGAAGGAGCTGATCAAGAAGCTCAAGCCCGACTGCCTCGAAGACCTTATCGCACTGGTGGCGCTGTTCCGCCCGGGCCCGCTGCAGTCGGGCATGGTGGACGACTTCATCAACCGCAAACACGGCCGCGCCGAGCTGGCCTACCCGCACCCCGATTACCAGTATGACGGCCTGCAGCCGGTGCTGGCGCCTACCTACGGCATCATCCTGTACCAGGAACAGGTGATGCAGATCGCCCAGGTGATGGCAGGCTACACCCTCGGTGGTGCAGACATGCTGCGTCGGGCCATGGGTAAGAAAAAGCCCGAGGAAATGGCCAAGCAGCGTGGTGGCTTCATCGAAGGCTGCGCCAACAACGGCATCGATGCCGACCTGGCTGGTAACATCTTTGACCTGGTGGAGAAGTTTGCGGGTTATGGCTTCAACAAATCCCACTCCGCCGCCTATGGCCTGGTGTCCTACCAGACCGCCTGGCTGAAAACCCACTTCCCGGCGCCGTTCATGGCTGCCGTGCTGTCGGCGGACATGCACAACACCGATAAAGTGGTGGTGCTGGTCGAAGAGGTGCGCAGCATGAAGCTGCGCCTCGACGCGCCGGACGTGAACTTCTCCGACTTCAAGTTCACGGTCAATAACGACGGCCGTATCGTCTATGGCCTGGGCGCCATCAAGGGCGTCGGCGAAGGCCCGGTGGAAGCGATCGTCGAGGCGCGTGCCCAAGGTGGCCCGTTCAAGGACCTGTTCGACTTCTGTGAGCGCATCGACCTCAAGCGGGTCAACAAGCGCACCCTGGATGCACTGGTACGCAGCGGCGCACTGGACCGCCTGGGCCCGCACTTCCATGACGAAATCAAGGCTTACCAGGCCAACATCGACATCAACCGTGCAACCTTGCTCTCGGCGCTGGGTGAAGCCATCAAGGCGGCGGAGCAGGCAGCCCATACGGCTGACAGCGGCCATGTCGACCTTTTCGGCAGCATGTTCGACGAGGTGGAAGTCGACGTCTATGCCAACCACCGCAAGGTGCGCGAGCTGACCCTCAAGGAGCGCCTGAAGGGCGAGAAGGATACCCTGGGGCTGTACCTCACAGGGCACCCTATCGACGAGTACGAGGCCGAGATCCGCCGCTTCGCCCGCCAGCGCATCATCGACCTCAAGCCGTCCCGCGAAACCCAGACCATCGCCGGCATGATCATTGCCTTGCGGGTAATGAAGAACAAGAAGGGCGACAAGATGGGCTTCGTCACCCTGGATGACCGCTCCGGGCGCATCGAGGCTTCGCTGTTCGCCGATTCCTTCATGGCGGCACAGTCCTTGCTGCAGGCCGATGCGATGGTGGTCGTCGAAGGCGAGGTCAGCAACGACGACTTCTCCGGCGGCCTGCGCCTGCGGGTCAAGCAGGTGATGACCATGGAAGACGCGCGCACCAAGCTGGCCGAGAGCCTGCGCCTGAAGGTGGCGCACGAGGCGCTGAAAGGCGACCGGCTGAAGTGGCTGGGCGAGCTGATCACCCGCCATCGCGGTGCTTGCCCGATCACCCTGGAATACACCGGCAGCGACGCCAAGGCCATGCTGCAGTTCGGTGAGCAGTGGTCGATCGACCCGGCCGACGGGCTGATTCAGGCGCTGCGTGACCAGTTCGGGCGTGAGAACGTCTTCCTGCAATATCGTTGAACCGACAAAAAATTTAATCTCGACCTGAATGCGCCTGATCCCTTAAGGTAGGGCGCCAAACGGATCAACCGGCCGGCCGCCTGGCCGTAGACCCAAGACGGATGACTATGAACCCGAATTTTCTCGATTTCGAACAGCCGATTGCCGACCTGCAAGCCAAGATCGAAGGCCTGCGCCTGGTAGGTAACGACAACTCGCTGAACATCAGCGATGAAATTGCCCGTCTGCAAGACAAGAGCAACACACTGACCGAAAGCATCTTCGGCAACCTGACCAGCTGGCAGATCGCCCGCCTGGCACGTCACCCGCGTCGTCCTTACACACTGGACTACCTGGAGCACATCTTCACCGAGTTCGAAGAGCTGCACGGTGACCGCCACTTCTCCGACGACGCCGCCATCGTCGGTGGTACTGCGCGGCTGGATGGCAAGCCGGTCATGGTCATCGGCCACCAGAAGGGCCGTGAAGTGCGCGAGAAGGTACGCCGCAACTTCGGTATGCCGCGCCCTGAAGGCTACCGCAAGGCTTGCCGCCTGATGGAAATGGCTGAGCGCTTCAAGATGCCGATCCTGACCTTCATCGACACCCCGGGTGCCTACCCGGGTATCGATGCCGAAGAGCGCAACCAGAGCGAGGCAATCGCCTGGAACCTGCGCGTGATGGCGCGCCTGAAAACCCCGATCATTGCTACCGTGATCGGTGAGGGTGGTTCGGGCGGTGCCCTGGCCATTGGCGTGTGCGACCAGCTGAACATGCTGCAATACTCCACCTACTCGGTGATCTCGCCGGAAGGTTGCGCGTCGATCCTGTGGAAGACTGCCGACAAGGCGGCCGACGCCGCTGAGGCCATGGGCATCACTGCCGAACGCCTGAAGAGCCTGAACATCGTCGACAAGGTCATCCAGGAGCCGTTGGGCGGCGCCCACCGTGACCCGGTGAAAGTGTCGGAAAGCATCCGTGCTGACCTGATCGAACAGCTGGACATGCTCGGCAAGTTCGATAGCGACGCGCTGCTGGCTCGCCGTTACGAGCGTCTGATGAGCTACGGCCTCTGATCCGCTGATTCAGCCCTGGGGCCGCTTCGCGGCCCATTCGCCGGCAAGCCAGGCTCCCACAAGGCTCACTGTGGGAGCCTGGCTTGCCGGCGAAAGGGGTGCAAAGCACCCCCGGCAATCTCAAGCCATGTGAGGCCCTCATGATCAACCTCACCCCCTGGCTGCAAGCCCCCACCTGGTGCATCGCATTTTCCGGCGGCCTCGACTCCACCGTCCTCCTGCACCTGCTGGTCAGCCACGCCCGCAACCACGCATCCCCCCCACTGCGCGCCATCCATATCCACCACGGCCTGCAAGCTGCTGCCGACGCCTGGCCTGCCCATTGCAAAGCCGTCTGTGACAATCTCGGCATCGAACTCCAGGTTATCCACGTCCAGGTCAGCCCCGGCGCGAGCCTGGAACAGGCTGCCCGCGACGCCCGCTATGCCGCTTTCAGGCAAACCCTGGGCCCAGGCGACATTCTGTTCACCGGGCAGCACCGCGACGACCAGGCCGAGACCCTGCTCTTTCGCCTGTTGCGCGGCGCCGGCCTGCGTGGTCTGGCGGCGATGCCCGGGCAGCGGGCGCTAGGGCAGGGCACCCTGGTCAGGCCGTTGCTGGGTTGTTCACGCCAGCAACTGCATGACTATGCCAAGGTCAATGGGCTTGCATGGATCGAAGACCCGTCAAACACCGACACACAATTTGCCCGCAACTACCTGCGCGGCGAAGTGTTCCCGCGCTTGCAACAACGCTGGCCACAGGCCGCGCAGAACCTCGCCCGCGCCGCAGAGCACCTGGGTGAAGCGCAGGGCTTGCTGGACGAACTGGCCCAGGGCGACCTGGCACTTGCGCAGGAGGGCGCACCCGTTGCCTGGTCGGGGCTGGAATCCCTGGATCTGGCCGCCCTGATGTCGCTATCGCCGGCCCGTCAGCGCAACGCCTTGCAGTATTGGCTGAGCCGGCGCACTCGTTTGCCCGACACCCGGCATTGGGCCGGCTGGACAGACCTGCGCGATGCCGCCGCCGATGCCCAGCCGGTCTGGCGGCTTGCCGATGGGCAGCTGGTGCGCAGCCAAGGACGCATCTGGTGGCTGAGCGGCGACTGGCTGCAGCAGCCTGTCGGCGAAATGGCCTGGCTGAATGCAGCTGCGCCCCTGGTGCTGCCGGGTAACGGCAGGGTGCGTCTTGATGTCGCCGAGCGCTTGGCTGGCCTGCGCATTGCCTACCGCCAGGGCGGCGAAATGCTGCAGGTCCCCGGCCGCGGCCAGCGCGACCTCAAGCGCCTGCTCAACGAGCAGCGGGTGCCGCAGTTCCTGCGTCCGCGCCTGCCATTGCTGTATCAGGGCGAGCGCCTGCTGGCGGTGGCCAACCTGCCCGGGCTGGTGCAGGCGGATTGCCAGCTGCATTGGCAGTTGCCGACGAGCGCGCAAGGTTTGAGATGAAGGGTACATTCCGGTAGACTACCCTCCCTTCTTGATACAACTTCTGTGGCTTCCGCGAAAACACAGGGGTTGCCGGTTACCAAGCAGTTTTTTGCTGGGCTGATTCTGAAAATGACGAGCGAGCTCCATGCCGGGGATACCCCTGGTCTGTACAGACGCGACAGTTTTTCGAGATGCACTGTGACTGACGCAGGTGATCGGGGGCTTCGGCCTTCCTTCGCTTTCTCCGGCGGCGCTGGCCGCCTTAACGCAGACTTCTAGGGTTTTTCATGACGCGCTACATATTCGTCACGGGCGGTGTTGTTTCTTCATTGGGGAAAGGCATTGCCTCGGCTTCCCTGGCGGCCATCCTGGAAGCGCGGGGCCTGAAGGTCACCATGCTCAAGCTGGATCCGTACATCAACGTCGATCCGGGCACCATGAGCCCGTTCCAGCACGGTGAAGTGTTCGTCACCCACGATGGCGCCGAGACTGACCTCGACCTGGGCCACTACGAGCGGTTCATCCGCACCACCATGACCCAGAACAACAACTTCACCACTGGTCGCATTTACGAGCACGTGCTGCGTAAAGAGCGTCGTGGTGACTACCTGGGCGCGACCATCCAGGTCATCCCGCACATCACCGACGAAATCAAGCGTCGCATCATCAAGGGTGCCGGCGATGCCGACGTGGCCCTGGTGGAAATCGGCGGTACCGTGGGTGACATCGAGTCGCAGCCGTTCCTCGAGGCCATTCGCCAGCTCCGCGTCGAAGTGGGCTCCAAGCGCGCCATGCTGATGCACCTGACCCTGGTCCCGTACATCGCCACCGCTGGCGAAACCAAGACCAAGCCGACCCAGCACTCGGTCAAGGAGCTGCGCTCCATCGGCCTGCAGCCTGACGTGCTGATCTGCCGCTCCGACCACCCGGTCGATGCCTCGTCGCGTCGCAAGATCGCGCTGTTCACCAACGTTGAAGAGCGTGCGGTGATTTCGCTGGAAGACGTCGACACCATCTACAAGATCCCGGGCGTGCTGCACGCACAGGGCCTGGACGACTTCGTCGTCGAGCGTTTCGGCCTGCAGTGCAATGGCGCCGACCTGTCCGAGTGGGACAAAGTGGTCGATGCCAAGCTCAACCCTGAGCACGAAGTGACCATCGCCATGGTCGGCAAGTACATGGAGCTGCTGGATGCGTACAAGTCGCTGATCGAAGCGATGAGCCACGCCGGCATCACCAACCGCACCAAGGTCAACCTGCGCTACATCGATTCGGAAGACATCGAGAACCAGGGCACCAGCCTGCTGGAAGGCGCCGATGCCATCCTGGTACCGGGCGGTTTCGGCCTGCGCGGCGTGGAAGGCAAGATCACTGCGGTGCAATACGCCCGTGAGAACAAGGTACCGTACCTGGGTATCTGCCTGGGCATGCAGGTGGCCGTGATCGAGTTCGCCCGTAACGTGATGGGCTGGAAAGACGCCAACTCCACCGAGTTCGACCGCAACAGCGGCCACCCGGTCGTCGGCCTGATTACCGAGTGGGCTGATGCCACCGGTGCCGTCGAGACCCGTACCGAGGCTTCCGACCTGGGCGGCACCATGCGCCTGGGCGCACAGGACTGCCAGCTGGCAGCCGGCTCCAAGGTGCACGACTGCTACAACAAGGACGTGATCACCGAGCGTCACCGTCACCGCTACGAAGTGAACAACAACCTGCTGCCGCAACTGGTCGATGCCGGCCTGGTGGTTTCCGGTCGTTCCGAAGACGGCGCGCTGGTGGAGGTGGTCGAGTCCAAGGACCACCCATGGTTCGTCGCCTGCCAGTTCCACCCGGAATTCACCTCCACCCCGCGTGACGGCCACCCGCTGTTCAGTGGTTTCGTCAAGGCAGCCCTGGCTCAGAAGAACAAGGCCTGATCAATGACCCAGAAGATCATTCGCGTCGGTAACATCGAGATCGCCAACGACAAGCCGTTCGTCCTGTTCGGCGGCATGAACGTCCTGGAGTCCCGTGACCTGGCAATGAAGGTCTGCGAAGAGTACGTGCGGGTGACCGAGAAACTCGGTATCCCGTACGTGTTCAAGGCCAGCTTCGACAAGGCCAACCGTTCGTCGGTGACGTCCTACCGTGGCCCTGGCATGGAAGAAGGGCTGAAGATCTTCGAAGAGATCAAGCGCACCTTCAACGTGCCGGTGATCACCGACGTGCACGAGCCTTATCAGGCCGAGCCCGTTGCCAAGGTATGCGACATCATCCAGCTGCCGGCCTTCCTGTCGCGGCAGACCGACCTGGTGGTGGCCATGGCCAAGACCGGCGCGGTGATCAACATCAAGAAGGCCCAGTTCCTCGCACCCCAGGAAATGAAACATATCCTGGCCAAGTGCGAAGAGGCCGGTAACGACCAGTTGATCCTCTGCGAGCGCGGTTCGAGCTTCGGCTACAACAACCTTGTAGTGGACATGCTCGGCTTCGGCATCATGAAGCAGTTCGAGTACCCGGTGTTCTTCGACGTGACCCACGCCCTGCAGATGCCGGGTGGTCGCAGCGATTCCGCCGGAGGTCGTCGCGCCCAGGTCACCGACCTGGCCAAGGCCGGCATGAGCCAGGGCCTGGCCGGCCTGTTCCTCGAAGCCCACCCCGACCCGGACAACGCCAAATGCGATGGCCCATGCGCCCTGCGTCTGGACAAACTGGAGCCATTCCTGGCCCAGCTCAAGCAACTGGACGACCTGGTGAAAAGTTTTCCGACGGTAGAAACCGCGTAAAGCTCATTTCTCGGGTAAAGTACCGCCCGATCCACCCCTGACCAATCGGTCAGGGGCTCCCTTCACCCGGCCTGCCCATTGCAAAGTCCGCCTGGTGAACGGCAAGAATTTCTTAAGCTAGGTTGTTTTCGTCAATTCTGGAGTGCTTACAACAATGGCAAAAATCGTCGACATCAAAGGTCGTGAAGTTCTCGATTCGCGTGGCAACCCCACCGTGGAAGCCGATGTACTGCTCGACAACGGCATCATCGGCAGCGCTTGCGCGCCGTCCGGTGCTTCCACCGGCTCGCGCGAAGCGCTGGAGCTGCGTGATGGCGACAAGAGCCGTTACCTGGGCAAGGGCGTGCTGAAAGCCGTCGGCAACATCAACGGCCCGATCCGTGACCTGCTGCTGGGCAAGGACCCTTCCGACCAGAAGGCTCTGGACCGTGCCATGATCGAACTGGACGGTACCGAGAACAAGGCCAAGCTGGGCGCCAACGCCATCCTGGCTGTTTCCCTGGCTGCCGCCAAGGCCGCTGCCCAGGACCAGGACCTGCCGCTGTACGCGCACATCGCCAACCTGAACGGCACCCCAGGCCAGTACTCGATGCCGGTTCCGATGATGAACATCATCAACGGTGGCGAGCACGCCGACAACAACGTCGACATCCAGGAGTTCATGGTTCAGCCGGTTGGCGCCAAGACCTTCTCCGACGGCCTGCGCATGGGTACCGAAATCTTCCACCACCTCAAAGCCGTGCTGAAGGCCCGTGGCCTGAACACCGCCGTGGGTGACGAAGGTGGCTTCGCGCCTAACCTGGCTTCCAACGAAGACGCCCTGGCTGCCATCGCCGAAGCGGTCGAGAAAGCCGGCTACAAGCTGGGCACCGACGTGACCCTGGCCCTGGACTGCGCGGCTTCCGAATTCTACGAAGACGGCAAGTACAACCTGTCCGGCGAAGGCAAGTCGTTCGATGCCGAAGGCTTCGCCGAGTACCTGAAAGGCCTGACCGAGCGCTTCCCGATCATCTCGATCGAAGACGGCCTGGACGAGTCCGACTGGGCTGGCTGGAAGATCCTCACCGACAAGATCGGCGAGAAGGTACAGCTGGTTGGCGACGACCTGTTCGTGACCAACACCAAGATCCTCAAGGAAGGCATCGAGAAGGGCATCGGTAACTCGATCCTGATCAAGTTCAACCAGATCGGCTCGCTGACCGAAACCCTGGAAGCCATCCAGATGGCCAAGGCTGCCGGCTACACTGCGGTGATCTCGCACCGTTCCGGTGAAACCGAAGATTCGACCATCGCCGACCTGGCCGTGGGTACCGCTGCCGGCCAGATCAAGACCGGTTCGCTGTGCCGTTCCGACCGCGTTTCCAAGTACAACCAACTGCTGCGCATCGAAGAGCAACTGGGTGCCAAAGCGGTTTACCGTGGTCGTGCCGAGTTTCGCGGCTAAGCAAGAGATGGTAAAAAGACAGCAGCCGGAGCTGTAGGACGTTCGTACTGAACGTTACTGCGTTCCAACGGGTTTCTGTTTACGAAGCCTGGCCTCGGCCAGGCTTCGTGCTATTTGAGACCCCGAAATGCATAGTGTGCGGCGGTCTTTTTAACCTGGATACCTAGATGCGCAGTCCTTATTGGTTGTTCCTCGTCCTGCTCCTGCTGCTGGGTGGCCTGCAGTACCGCCTGTGGGTGGGTAATGGCAGCCTGGCGCAAGTGACCGAGCTGAAGCAGCAGATTGCCGAGCAGCATGCCGAGAACGAGCGCCTGCTCGAGCGTAACCGTGTGCTCGATGCCGAAGTGCTGGAGCTGAAAAAAGGCATGGAGACCGTTGAAGAACGGGCTCGCCACGAATTGGGAATGGTCAAAGAGGGCGAAACCCTCTTCCAGTTGCCACAGAAATGATCGATACCTTGCCGGCCTTCTGGGCCGTGATTCCTGCTGCGGGCGTCGGTGCCCGCATGGCTGCCGACCGCCCCAAGCAATACCTGGAGCTGGCCGGGCAGACCCTTCTCGAGCACAGCCTCGACTGTTTTCTTGGCCATCCGGGGCTTAACGGGGTGGTGGTCAGCATTGCTGAAGATGACCCGTTCTGGCCCACCCTGCGTTGCGCCAGCGACTCGCGCATCCAGCGCGCAGCGGGCGGGCGTGAGCGCGCCGACTCGGTGCTTAACGCGTTGCTGTTGCTGCATGCCCAAGGGGCCTCGGACAGCGACTGGGTGCTGGTGCACGATGCCGCGCGGCCGAACCTTGCGCGCAGCGACCTGGACAAGTTGTTGTCGGAGCTGGCAAACGACCCGGTGGGTGGCCTGCTGGCCGTGCCGGCGCGCGACACCCTCAAGCGTGCCGACAGCAATGGCCGGGTGAGCGCCACCGTGGACCGCAGCACTATCTGGCAGGCTTACACCCCGCAGATGTTTCGCCTTGGGGCGTTGCACCGGGCGCTGGCCGAGTGCCTGGTGTCGGACGTGGTGGTGACCGATGAGGCCTCTGCCATCGAATGGTCCGGCCAGGCGCCGCGGCTGGTGGAAGGGCGCAGTGACAACATCAAGGTGACCCGGCCCGAAGACCTGGAATGGTTGCGCCAGCGCTGGGCGGGTAGGAGCTGAACGTCGCTCTTCTGTACCGGCCTCTTCGCGGGTGAACCCGCTCCCACAGGATCTCTACCGGATCTGAAACCTGTGGAATACCTGTGGGAGCGGGTTCACCCGCGAAGGGGCCGGTACAGCAAATGTATCCCCTCAGCCAAACTTATATTCCGGCAACCCCGCCAACCCTTCCTTCAGGTAGTCCACCAATCGCCGCACCTTCGGCGACAGGTGCCGCTGCTGCGGATACAGCGCCCACACTGCCGTATTCGGCGGCTGGTGCGCCTCCAGCAAGGACACCAGCGCACCACTGTTCAGGTGCTCCAGCACGTAGTAATCCGGCAACTGGCACAACCCTATCCCTTGCAGCGCCGCGTCCAGCACTGCCTGGCCACTGTTGCAGCGCCAGTTGCCCTGTATCCGCTGGCTGATCTCGCGGCCGTCCTGTTGCAGTGCCCACAAGTCCGAACTGCCCACCAGGCAATTGTGCCGCGCCAGTTCCGACAGGCTGTGCGGCCGGCCATAACGTTCCAGGTAGGCCGGCGAGGCGCACAGGTACATGCGCCGCGGCGCCAGGCGCGTGGCCACCAGCCGGGAGTCGGCCAGGCGGCCCAGGCGGATGGCCAGGTCCATGCCCTCATGCAGCAGGTCGAGGGTGTGGTTGCTCAGTTCCACATCCACCCGCAACTGCGGGTATAGCGCCATGAACCGTGTTACCAGCGGCACGATGAAGCGCTCGCCGTAGGCGACCGCGCAGGTCATGCGCAGCAACCCTTTGGGTTCGCTGGCCAGGTCACCCATGGCGCGCAGGGCTTCCTCGCGGCCATCCTGCAAGCGCTGGCAATGTTGCAGAAAGGTCTGCCCGGCCTCGCTCAAGGTTACCCGGCGGGTGCTGCGGTACAGCAAGCGCGTTTGCAGGCGTTCCTCCAGCCGGGCGATCTGGCGGCTGATGTGCGACGAGGAAACCCCCAGGCGTTCGGCTGCTGCCGTGAACTGGCCCGATTCGGCCACGGCGACGAATTCATCGATGCCTTCCCAGCGGCTGCTCATGGATTGTCCCTGTATGGCAATAATGTTTTGTCTTTGGCCGGATTATTCATCAAAAGGCGGTGAATTACACTGTGATCCTGAATCGACCCTCTGTCTGGAGACCTTTGATGATCAAGTCCCGTGCTGCCGTAGCCTTCGAAGCCAAGAAACCCCTGGAAATCGTCGAAGTCGACGTGGCCATGCCCAAGGCCGGTGAAGTGCTGCTGCGTGTGGTCGCCAGTGGTGTCTGCCACACCGATGCCTACACCCTGTCCGGTGCCGACCCGGAAGGCATCTTCCCGTCGATCCTCGGCCATGAAGGCGGGGCGATCGTCGAAGCGGTAGGCGAGGGCGTGACCTCGGTGGCCGTCGGCGACCACGTGATCCCGCTGTACACCCCGGAATGCGGCAAGTGCAAGTTCTGCCTGTCGGGCAAGACCAACCTGTGCCAGGCCATCCGCGCTACCCAGGGCAAGGGCCTGATGCCGGACGGCACCACGCGCTTCTCGTACAAGGGCCAGCAGCTGTTCCACTACATGGGCACCTCGACCTTCTCCGAGTACACCGTGCTGCCGGAAATCTCCGTGGCCAAGATCCAGAAAGAAGCCCCACTGGAAAAGGTCTGCCTGCTGGGCTGTGGCGTCACCACCGGTATCGGCGCGGTGCTCAACACCGCCAAGGTCAAACCCGGTGACACCGTGGCCATCTTCGGCCTGGGCGGCATCGGCCTGTCGGCGGTGATCGGGGCGGTCAAGGCCAAGGCCTCGCGCATCATCGCCATCGACATCAACCCGGCCAAGTTCGAGATCGCCCGCCAACTGGGTGCCACCGACTGCATCAACCCGAAAGAATACGACCGCCCGATCCAGGAAGTGATCGTCGACCTCACCGACGGTGGCGTGGACTTCTCCTTCGAGTGCATCGGCAACGTGCAACTGATGCGCGCTGCCCTGGAATGCTGCCACAAGGGCTGGGGCGAGTCGGTCATCATCGGCGTAGCCGGTGCCGGCCAGGAAATCGCCACCCGTCCGTTCCAGCTGGTCACCGGCCGCGTCTGGCGTGGTTCGGCGTTCGGCGGCGTGCGTGGCCGCAGCGAGCTGCCAAGCTACGTGGAAATGTCCGAGAAGGGCGAGATTCCGCTGGATACCTTCATCACCCATACCATGGGCCTGGAGGACATCAACAAAGCCTTCGACCTGATGCACGAAGGCAAGAGCATCCGCAGCGTGATCCACTTCTGAGGTATGCCATGAGCCTGGATAACATCTCCTGCCAGAAAAGTTTCGGCGGCTGGCACAAGCGTTACCGGCATCACTCCAAGGTGCTGGGCTGCGACATGGTGTTTGCCGTGTACCTGCCACCGCAGGCCGAGCAGGGCGAGAAGCTGCCGGTGCTGTACTGGCTTAGCGGCCTCACCTGCACCGACGAGAACTTCATGCAGAAGGCCGGCGCCCAGCGCATGGCTGCGCAGCTTGGGCTGATCATCGTGGCCCCCGACACCAGCCCGCGTGGCGAGCAGGTGCCGGGCGACCCCGATGGCGCCTGGGACTTCGGCCTGGGGGCCGGCTTCTACCTCAACGCCACCCAGCAACCCTGGGCCCAGCACTACCGCATGCACGACTATGTGGTGGAGGAGTTGCCGGCGCTGATCGAGGCGCACTTCCCGGCGTCGGGCGAGCGCAGCATCAGCGGCCACTCCATGGGTGGGCACGGCGCACTGGTGTGCGCCTTGCGCAACCCGGGGCGCTACCGCTCGGTGTCGGCGTTCTCGCCGATCAGCAACCCGATGGATTGCCCGTGGGGCGAGAAGGCCTTCAGCCGCTACCTGGGTGAAGACCGGGCGCGCTGGCGCGAGTGGGATGCCAGCGTGCTGCTGGCCGAAACCCCTGCTGGCCAATGCCCGCCGTTGCTGGTCGACCAGGGCGACCGTGACGACTTCCTTGAAAAGCAGCTCAAGCCTGAAGCGCTGGAGCAGGCGGCACGCAAAGGGGGCCATGAAATGACCCTGCGTTTGCAGCCGGGCTACGACCATAGCTACTACTTCATTGCCAGTTTCATCGAGGATCACCTGCGCCATCATGCGGTGGCACTGGGGCGGGTGTAAGGCATAGCTGGGGTTTGCCCCATCGCCGGCAAGCCAGCTCCCACAGGTACTGTGCATGGCTCGAGGGCCATGGGGTCCAGGTGGGAGCTGGCTTGCCGGCGATGGGCTGCGAAGCAGCCCCAATGCTTCAAAAGCAGGTAGAATCACGCCCTGACTCATTCAGGGCGTTTTTCTATGCGTATTGGCCATGGCTACGATGTGCACCGTTTCTGCGACGGTGATTTCATTACCCTGGGCGGGGTGCGTATCCCCCACAAATACGGCCTGCTGGCCCATTCCGACGGCGACGTGCTGCTGCACGCCCTGAGCGATGCCCTGCTGGGCGCCGCGGCGCTGGGCGATATCGGCAAGCACTTCCCCGACACCGACCCACAATTCAAGGGTGCCGACAGCCGCGTGCTGCTGCGCCATGTAGTCGGCATCGTCAAGGCCAAGGGCTGGAAGGTCGGCAATGTCGACGCCACCATCGTCGCCCAGGCGCCGAAGATGGCCCCGCACATCGAGACCATGCGCCAGCTGATCGCCGAAGACCTGCAGGTCGAACTCGACCAGGTCAATGTCAAGGCCACCACCACTGAAAAGCTGGGCTTCACCGGCCGTGAGGAGGGGATTGCCGTGCATTCGGTCGCCCTGTTGCTGGCAGCATGACCGAACTGGAACTGCTGGGCCCGCGCGCATCGGGCGAACCCTTGGGCACTGCCGTCCTCAAGGCGGTGGCTGAAGACTTCCAGGTCGACGAAGTGCTGGACATTCCGCTGTCCGGCCAGGGCGAGCACCTGTGGCTGTGGGTCGAAAAGCGTGACCTGAACACCGAAGAGGCTGCCCGCCGCCTGGCGCGCGCCGCAGGCGTGCCGGTGCGCTCGATCAGCTACGCCGGGCTCAAGGACCGTCAGGCCCTGACCCGCCAGTGGTTCAGCCTGCACCTGCCGGGCAAGGCCGACCCGGACCTGTCGCGCGCTGAAGATGCCAGCCTGCGCGTGCTCAAGCAGGTGCGCCACCAGCGCAAGCTGCAGCGTGGTGCGCATTCGGCCAACGGCTTCACCCTGCGCCTGACGGCCCTGGCTGCGGACCACCAGGCTGTGGATGCACGCCTGGCACAGCTCAAGCAGCACGGTGTGCCCAACTATTTCGGCACCCAGCGCTTCGGTCACGGCGGGGGCAACGTCCATGACGCCCTCGACTGGGCCGCGCGCAAAGCATTACCCGAGCAGCGCAACGTGCGTTCGCGGCTGCTTTCGGCAGGGCGCAGCTACCTGTTCAACCAGGTGCTGGCGGCACGTGTCGCCGAAGGTAGCTGGGCGCAGGCCCAGGTCGGCGACCTGCTGGCGTTCACCGACAGCCGTAGCTTCTTCCCGGCTGGCGAGGCGGAATGCGCCGACCCACGCCTGGCGATTCTCGACCTGCACCCGACCGGCCCGATGTGGGGCGAGGGCGACTCGCCTGCAGGCGGCGCCACCGCGCAGCTGGAAAATGCCGTCGGCGCACGGCAGCCGGCACTTTGCCAGTGGTTGGCCCAGGCGGGCATGGATCACGAACGGCGTATTTTGCGGCTCCCTATTGGCGGCCTGACATGGCATTATCCCGAGCCTGATATCCTGCAACTGGAATTCGTCCTGCCGGCCGGATGCTTCGCCACCGTAGTTGTGCGCGAAGTCTTGGATCTGGTGTCGGCAGGGCAGACGGACAGCCCATGCGTATTCTGATTTCGAACGACGACGGTGTTACCGCACCCGGCCTCGCCGCGCTGCACGCTGCGCTGGCGGATTACGCCGAGTGCGCGGTGATTGCCCCGGATCAAGACAAGAGCGGCGCCAGCAGCTCACTGACGCTGGACCGGCCACTGCACCCGCAGACCCTGGCCAACGGCTTCATAAGCCTCAACGGCACACCGACCGACTGTGTGCACCTGGGGCTCAATGGGTTGTTGCCGCAGGTGCCGGACATGGTCGTGTCGGGGATCAACCTCGGTGCCAACCTGGGTGATGACGTGTTGTACTCCGGTACGGTCGCCGCTGCGTTGGAGGGCCGTTTCCTGGGCACCACATCACTGGCGTTTTCGCTGTTGTCGCGTCAGCCGGACAACCTGCCGACGGCGGCCTACATCGCCCGTCGTCTGGTCGAGGCACAGTCGCGTCTGGTGCTGCCGCCGCGTACCGTGCTCAACGTCAATATCCCCAACCTGCCGCTGGAGCACATCCGTGGCATCCAGCTCACCCGCCTCGGTCACCGGGCGCGGGCGGCGGCACCGACCAAGGTGGTCAACCCGCGCGGCAAGGAAGGCTACTGGATCGCCGTGGCCGGTGATGCCGAGGATGGCGGCCCGGGCACCGACTTCCATGCGGTGATGCAAGGCTTCGTATCGATCACTCCGTTGCAGCTCGACCGCACCTTCAACGATGCCTTCGAGCAGCTCGACGGTTGGCTGGAGGGCTTGCTCTGATGCGCGAGGACGATATGCTGCGGCGTGGCATCGGCATGACCTCCCAGCGTACCCGGGAGCGGCTGATCCAGCGCTTGTGCGAAGAGGGTGTGTCGAATACCAAGGTGCTCGACGTGATCCGCCGTACCCCGCGCCACCTGTTCGTCGACGAGGCACTGGCGCATCGTGCCTACGAAGACACCGCGCTGCCGATCGGCCACAACCAGACCATCTCCCAGCCATTCATGGTTGCCCACATGAGCGAGCTGCTGCTCGAAGCCGGTCCGCTGGACAAGGTGCTGGAGATCGGCACCGGCTCGGGTTACCAGACGGCGATCCTTGCCCAACTCGTGGAGCGGGTATTCTCGGTGGAGCGTATCAAGGTGCTGCAGGATCGGGCCAAAGAGCGCCTGGTGGAGTTGAACCTGCGCAACGTGGTATTCCGCTGGGGCGATGGTTGCGAAGGCTGGCCGGCGCTGGCGCCGTACAACGGCATCATCGTCACGGCGGTGGCGCCAGAAGTCCCTCAGGCACTGCTTGACCAGCTGGCACCCGGAGGCCGCATGGTGATTCCGGTGGGGCCGGCCGGCGAAACGCAGCAACTGATGCTGATCGTGCGCGAGGAGCATGGGTTCTCGCGCCGTGTGCTGGGGGCCGTGCGCTTCGTGCCGCTGCTCAATGGTCCGTTGGCCTGAGCGCTGTATCTCTGGGCACTGCGGGTAAGCGCTGCGCGGTATTTTTGTGCCGATGGCGAATTCTTGTAGCTCCGCCCTGTCTATCTGGCGGAGCGAAGCGCTAGCGCCTGGTGCGCACTACGGCTTTGCAACAGCCTTTTGCATCAACCTGCCAATACGGGCCGGCTTGGTTATAATTGCAATAATATTGCATTTCTTGTCTTCATATCGTTTTTCGGCACCATGAGGGGAGCGCGGGTGGGTCACACAGTCATTCGGCAGCGCAAGGATGGGTCGGGTTTCAAGCTTCTGGTGATTGCACTGGCCATGGGCATGGTACTGGTGGGTTGCTCGAGCACCAGTAACACCAGCGCGCGGGTGGTCGACCGCAACAATACTGTGCCCAAGCGCCCGACGGTGACGTCCGGGCAATACATCGTCAAGCCCGGTGACACGCTGTTCTCCATCGCCTTCCGCTATGGCTGGGACTACAAGGAGCTGGCCGCACGCAATGGCATCCCGGCGCCTTATACCATCCGCCCGGGCCAGGCGATTCGTTTCAGCAGTGGTTCAAGCAGCAGTACCACGGTGGTGTCCAACCCGTCCTCGTCGAGCCGCACCACGGTCACGCGGCGGCCTGTGGGGAGCACGCCCCCGTCGCCTGCCAGCACCGGCAAACCGGCCACGCCGGCCCCTTCGACCAGCGCGCCGGTGGTTGCCACCGTGCCGGCTGCAGAGCGCGCGGTAGGCGGCTGGACCTGGCCTGCCAACGGCGTGCTGATTGGAAAATTTGCTTCAAACGGTAGTTTGAATAAAGGCATTGATATCGCCGGTGATTTGGGACAGCCTGTTTTTGCTGCGTCTGATGGTGCGGTGGTTTACGCCGGGAGTGGTTTGAGGGGCTACGGCGAGCTGATCATCATCAAACACAGCGATACCTACGTCAGTGC
Organism: Pseudomonas sp. SAS7; assembly: GCF_052112345.1. Lineage (NCBI taxonomy): Bacteria > Pseudomonadati > Pseudomonadota > Gammaproteobacteria > Pseudomonadales > Pseudomonadaceae > Pseudomonas > Pseudomonas sp. SAS7. Next base: position 227,885 of record NZ_JBEGGO010000010.1, read on the forward strand.
CTACGGTCATAACCGCAGGCTGTTGGTTCGGGAGGGGCAGCAGGTCAAGGCAGGGCAGTCGATTGCTGAAATGGGGTCCACGGGCACAGATCGGGTGAAGCTGCATTTTGAGATTCGCCGCCAGGGCAAACCCGTCGATCCACTCCAGTTCCTGCCACGCCGTTGATCGTTGTACCCGGCCTGTTCCTGTGATGTAGAGGGGACAGGCTCCAGCGCTGCCAGGGATAAAGGTGCCGCTCGAGTCTGAGTTCGAACTCAGCAAAGGACTATAACAATGGCTCTCAGTAAAGAAGTGCCGGAGTTTGACATCGACGATGACGTCCTCCTGATGGAGACGGGTATCGTTTTGGAAACGGATGTGGTGTCAGACGAACCTGCTGTATCTTCGGTTCGGACGAGGGCCAAGTCGGGCTCTTCGCTCAAGCAACACAAGTACATCGATTACAGCCGGGCGCTCGATGCCACCCAGTTGTATCTCAACGAGATCGGCTTCTCGCCACTGCTTTCGCCGGAAGAGGAAGTGCACTTTGCGCGTCTGTCGCAAAAGGGCGATCCCGCTGGCCGCAAGCGCATGATTGAAAGCAACCTGCGCCTGGTTGTAAAAATTGCCCGTCGTTACGTGAACCGCGGTCTGTCGCTGCTCGACCTGATCGAAGAGGGCAACCTGGGCCTGATCCGTGCGGTCGAGAAGTTCGACCCGGAGCGTGGTTTCCGTTTTTCGACCTACGCGACCTGGTGGATTCGCCAGACCATCGAACGGGCGATCATGAACCAGACCCGCACCATCCGCCTGCCCATCCACGTGGTCAAGGAACTGAACGTCTACCTGCGCGCCGCCCGCGAGCTGACCCAGAAACTCGACCACGAACCCTCCCCGGAAGAAATCGCCACGCTACTCGAGAAGCCGGTCGCCGAGGTCAAGCGCATGCTGGGCCTGAACGAGCGGGTGTCTTCGGTGGATGTGTCGCTTGGCCCGGACTCGGACAAGACCCTGCTCGACACCTTGACCGACGACCGCCCCACCGACCCGTGCGAACTGCTACAGGATGACGACCTGTCGCAAAGCATCGACCAGTGGCTGGGCGAGCTGACTGACAAGCAGCGGGAAGTGGTGGTGCGTCGCTTTGGCCTGCGTGGGCATGAAAGCAGCACCTTGGAGGATGTTGGCCTGGAGATCGGCTTGACCCGAGAACGGGTGCGGCAGATCCAGGTAGAGGGGCTCAAGCGTCTGCGCGAGATCCTTGAAAAGAATGGCTTGTCCAGCGAGTCTTTGTTCCAGTAGCGAAGGCCTGTCACACAAAACGCCCCGATGACCTCGGGGCGTTTTTGTGTGTGTCATTTGAGAATGTCGGGGGCGCTGCGCGCCCCATTCGCAGCACAAGGCTGCTCCTACAAGAGACCGTGATTGCCTGCATGATCGCGTATCTCTGTAGGAGCAGCCTTGTGCTGCGAATGGGCTGCAAAGCAGCCCCCCAACATCTGCCGGGTAAAACAGATCTCTAATGTGTACTGCGCTACCCCAGTAACATTGCGTGTAAGCCTTTTCTTACTTGTTTTGTAAGCTATCTATGCAAGTTGCAGTAAATCATTGTCGTTTTCAGCGCCTGTATTTTTACAACCCATTGAAAAGCATGGCTTATTCGGCTGTGATGAAATGTGTCCCCTGCAATACCTTGTGAGGTCTCGCGCTTGCCCGCCCGGCTGAACCCGCTAGTATTCGAACTGTGCACAGGGACATGCACAGGCATTCAGGATGAAGGCCAAGGACATCGCAAGAAGCGATTTCATCAGGAAGATGTTTGGGACAAGCAGGGACTACGGAAAAAATGTGGGCGGGTCAAACCGCCCCTTTTTTTTGCCCGCAGAAAAAACAAAAAAGGCCCCGAGGGGCCTTTTTGTGTCCGGGCGCTATCAGCGCTCCAGGTCTGCAATCTTGCCAGTCTTGCCGTCCCACTCTTCAGCGTCAGGCAGGGCATCCTTGCGCTCGGTGATGTTTGGCCAGACTTCCGCCAGTTCGGCGTTCAGCTCGATGAAGTTTTCCATCCCGGCAGGGATTTCGTCTTCCGAGAAGATGGCTTGCGCCGGGCATTCCGGTTCGCACAGTGCGCAGTCAATGCACTCGTCCGGGTGAATGACCAGGAAGTTCGGGCCTTCGTAGAAGCAGTCCACCGGACAGACTTCCACGCAGTCGGTGTATTTGCATTTGATGCAGTTGTCGGTGACGACGAAGGTCATTTCTAGTTCTCTCCTCAGGCGACGGCGGCGGCCCTTCCTCTCAGGGCCGCGCGGTTTACAGGTATGTGGCTGCAGGCCAGGCTAATAACCTGCAGCACCAGCAAACCGCGGCGGATTCTACCAGCTTGTAGTGGGCGCCGTTATAACAGGTTCTTTAGTTGATATAGCATTTCGATAGCTTGGCGCGGGGTCATGTCGTCCAGCTGCAGCTTGCCCAGCTTCTCGATGGCCGGGTGTGGCAGGCTGGCGAACAGATCGCTCTGGTGCGGCACCTGTGGCACATCCCTGGCCTTTTCGGTCGGGGCGTGTTCGTGCGGCAGGCTGGTGGTTTCCAGGCGCGCCAGGTGTTCGCGAGCACGCTGGATCACCACACCCGGCACGCCGGCCAGCTGTGCCACGGCCAGGCCGTAGCTCTGGCTGGCAGGGCCAGGCAGTACATGGTGCAGGAACACGATGCGCTCGTTGTGCTCGGTGGCATTGAGGTGCACGTTGGCTACCAGCGGCTCGCTTTCCGGCAGCACGGTGAGCTCGAAGTAGTGAGTGGCGAACAGTGTATAGGCGCGCAGCTGGGCCAGGCGCTCGGCGGCAGCCCACGCCAGCGACAGGCCGTCGAACGTACTGGTGCCGCGGCCCACTTCGTCCATCAGCACCAGGCTGCGGTCGGTCGCGTTGTGCAGGATGTTGGCGGTTTCGCTCATCTCGACCATGAAGGTCGAGCGCCCGCCGGCCAGGTCGTCGCTGGAGCCGATGCGGGTGAAGATGCGGTCGACCAGCGACAGTTCGCAGCTGGCCGCCGGCACGAAGCTGCCGATGTGCGCCAGCAGCACGATCAGGGCGGTCTGGCGCATGTAGGTGGATTTACCGCCCATGTTCGGGCCGGTGATGATCAGCATGCGCGTGCTGTTGTCCAGGCCCAGGTCGTTGGCCACGAACGGCGTGGTCAGTACCTGCTCCACGACCGGGTGGCGGCCTTGCTCGATGCGCAGGCACGGCTCGTCGATGAAGCGCGGGCAGTTCAGGTCGAGGGTCAGCGCACGTTCGGCCAGGTTGCTGAGCACGTCCAGTTCGGCCAGGGCGGCAGCGCTGTCCTGCAGCGGCGCCAGGTGGCTGATCAGGGTTTCCAGCAGGGCATCGTAGAGCATCTTCTCGCGGGCCAGGGCGCGGCTCTTGGCCGACAGCGCCTTGTCCTCGAACACTTTCAGTTCGGGGGTGATGAAGCGCTCGGCGCCCTTGAGGGTCTGACGGCGAATGTAGTCGCCCGGTGCCTGCTCGGCCTGCTTGGTGGGCAGCTCGATGAAGTAGCCGTGCACACGGTTGTAGCCGACCTTGAGGTTGGCAAGGCCGGTGCGGGCTTTTTCTCGTGCTTCCAGGTCGATCAGGAACTGGCCGGCGTTTTCGCTGATCGCCAGCAGCTCGTCCAGCTCGTTGTCATAGCCGGTCTTGAGCACGCCGCCGTCGCGGATCACCGCCGGCGGGTTGTCGATGATCGCCCGCTCCAGCAGGCTGGCCAGCTCCGGGTAGGTGCCGGTAATGGCTGCCAGGCGCGCAAGGTGCGGCGCTTCCAGCTCGGTCATGGCGTTTTGCAGTTCGGGCAAGGCGCCCAGTGCATCGCGCAGGCGCGCCAGGTCACGTGGGCGGGCATTGCGCAGGCCGATTCGGGCGAGGATCCGCTCGATGTCGCCAATTTCTTTCAGCTGCGGCTGCAGCTTTTCGAAGCGGTAGCTGTCGAGCAGGCAGCGGATCGAGTCCTGGCGTGCTTGCAGTACCTTGAGGTCGCGCAACGGGCGGTTCAGCCACCGGCTCAGCAGGCGGCTGGCCATGGCGGTCTGGCAGCGGTCGACCACCGATTGCAGGGTGTTGTCACGCCCACCCGCCAGGTTGACGTCCAGCTCCAGGTTGCGACGGCTGGCGCCATCGAGGATGACCGTGTCGTCCAGGCGCTCGTGGCGCAGGCTGCGCAGGTGCGGCAGGGCGGTGCGCTGGGTTTCCTTGGCGTAGGTCAACAGGCAGCCGGCGGCACCGATGGCCAGGGTCAGCTTGTCGCAGCCAAAGCCCTTGAGGTCCTTGGTCGCGAACTGCTGGCACAGGGCCTTGCGTGCCGAATCGCGGTCGAAGTCCCATGGCGCACGGCGGCGGGCACCGGGGCGTTTTTCGGCCGGCAGGTCGCGCGGCCAGTCGTCCGGGATCAGCAGTTCGACCGGGTTCAGGCGCTCAAGCTCGGCCAGCAGGTTCTCCCAGCCTTTGATTTCCTGCACGCTGAAATTGCCGCTGGTGATGTCTAGCACGGCCAGGCCGAACAGGCGTTCATCACCGAGCAGCGCGGCAATCAGGTTGTCGCGACGCTCGTCCAGCAGCGCCTCGTCGCTGACCGTGCCAGGGGTGATGATGCGCACCACCTGGCGCTCCACCGGGCCCTTGCTGGTGGCCGGGTCGCCAATCTGTTCGCAGATCACCACCGATTCGCCCAGCTTGACCAACTTGGCCAGGTAGCCTTCCAGCGAATGGAACGGAATCCCGCACATGGGGATGGACTGGCCGGCCGACTGACCGCGCGCGGTCAGGGTGATGTCCAGCAGTTTTGCGGCTTTCTTTGCATCTTCGTAGAAGATTTCGTAGAAGTCGCCCATGCGGTAGAACATCAGCTGGTCCGGGTGCTGGTTTTTCAGCTTCCAGTACTGCTGCATCATCGGGGTGTGTGCGGAAAGATCTGAGATAGCTTTATTCATCAATGGCTTAGAAAGTAGGTCTCAACATTGTGGGGCAAATTTGGGGCGTTCTGTATTGCGTTTACGACGCCGAGACCCACCGGATTTTTAAAGTCGCATAGGTTACCACGGGTACCGGGCAGGCAGTACCTGGCAACCGCGATGAAGGCCTATTGACACCATGCACCCCCTATGCAGAATTGCGCAATTTGATTATCAGGGATGGCCTGCCTCATTCACCTGCGGTACCTGGCCCGGTAAACATCTATTGCAAGGTTGATTAGAGCAGTGAGCGGAATTCGTTTTGATGTCGATGCGGTTTTTTGTATCTCTCTCGATGCGCGGGGTGATCGGCGCGCGCTGTTCCGGAAAACCATCGGGCGGCAAATCGACAACGAAGTAGTCTTTCATGTCGTCGAAAAAAACAGCGACCCGAGGCGGGGCTGCTACGAATCGCATCAACAACTGGCCCGCCATGCGCTCGACAACGGCCACGACAGGATTCTCATTTTCGAAGACGATGCCAAGGCCTATGAACTCAAGGCTTGGCAGGTGCGCTGGGTAAACCGGTTCATGCAGACCCGACGCTTCGAGGCCCTGCACCTGGGCTATTCGATGGGGCGAACCTGGTTGACGTGGTTCCCGTTCATCGCCAGGGGCCGGGTTGTTGCGCTGCACGCCTACGTGCTGTCGCGCGAAGGCTGCAGGATCCTGGCAGAGACGCCCTACGATGGCGCGCCCGTAGATGTGGTGGTCAAACACAAGATCCGCCAGCATTGCGTGTTCCCCATGATGTTCCGCCAGCATGCCGCCGCCGTGGCAGGCAGCGACCTGGAGCAGGTGGTGCGCAATGAAGATGAATGGTGGGAACGTAACTGGGCCAAGCACCGCCGCTCACCCCTGAAAAACATCTGGCGCACCATGCTTCGGCTGAACTTCTGAGGTCGTCATCTTGTTCAGGCATATCGTATGTCGGCTGTTACGGCACCGGCCCATCCAGGTCGAGCGCATATTTACCGGAGAAATCGTTATCTCACGTAGAGTCTGCGGGCGCTGTGGCCAGCCGCTGCGGGATTTGGCTGAGTATCAGTGAGGGGTAGAGTGGTAGGTTGAAATCATCTTGATGCTCTATGAATGTCAGGCGATAAAAACCCTCGCGTCGAGCTTCTCGGCCCCGCCCACCATCACCAAAATGATAGGGTAGTGGGCAGCCTTCCAGGAGCTCGACATGGACCCGATCACCACGCTTGCCACCCGCCTGGGTGAACACCTGCGCCGTTTCAATGCGCAGGTCACCACCGCCGAATCCTGCACCGGTGGTGGCATTGCCGAAGCCATCACCCGCATACCTGGCAGCTCGGCCTGGTTCGAGGTCGGCTATGTGACCTATTCCAACACCCAGAAAACCCGCTTGCTGGGCGTGCCCGAGGCCTTGTTCGGCCAGGTTGGCGCGGTCAGCCAGGAAGTAGTCGAGGCGATGGTCCGAGGGGCCCAGGCCGCCAGCGGCGCACGTTTTGCCGTAGCGGTAAGCGGCGTGGCCGGCCCTGATGGTGGTTCGCCCGCCAAACCGGTAGGGACCGTGTGGCTGGCCTGGGGTGACGGCAACCGGGTGTTCAGCGCGCGCCGCCAGTTCGACGGTGATCGCGAAGCCGTACGCCGACAGACGGTGAGCGCCGCGTTAGACGGCTTGTTACAGCTTGGTGCCGAGTAAATCGACGACAGGGGTTTGCGCGGGCGCCTGCCTGTGGAATAATACTGGCTACTTATACAGGTATTCCGGCCATCAGGGCCAAGTCGAACACGTGAGGATTTCAATGGACGACAACAAGAAGCGCGCCTTGGCTGCGGCCCTGGGTCAGATCGAACGCCAATTCGGCAAAGGCGCGGTCATGCGCATGGGTGATCAGGAGCGCCAAGGCATCCCTGCCATTTCCACCGGCTCGCTGGGCCTGGATATTGCGCTGGGCATTGGCGGCCTGCCAAAAGGCCGTATCGTCGAGATCTACGGTCCGGAATCTTCGGGTAAGACCACACTGACGCTGTCGGTCATCGCCGAAGCCCAGAAGAACGGTGCCACCTGCGCCTTCGTCGACGCCGAACACGCTCTTGACCCTGAGTACGCCGGCAAGCTGGGCGTCAACGTCGACGACCTGCTGGTCTCGCAGCCGGACACCGGCGAGCAGGCCCTGGAAATCACCGACATGCTGGTGCGCTCCAACGCCGTTGACGTGATCATCGTCGACTCCGTGGCCGCGCTGGTACCCAAGGCCGAGATCGAAGGCGAAATGGGTGACATGCACGTGGGCCTGCAGGCTCGCCTGATGTCCCAGGCGCTGCGCAAGATCACCGGTAACATCAAGAACGCCAACTGCCTGGTCATCTTCATCAACCAGATTCGTATGAAGATCGGCGTGATGTTTGGCAGCCCGGAAACCACCACCGGTGGTAACGCCCTGAAGTTCTACGCCTCGGTGCGTCTGGACATCCGCCGTACCGGTGCGGTCAAGGAAGGCGACGAGGTGGTCGGTAGCGAAACCCGCGTCAAGATCGTCAAGAACAAGGTCTCGCCGCCGTTCCGTCAGGCCGAGTTCCAGATTCTTTACGGCAAAGGTATTTACCGTAACGGCGAGATCATTGACCTGGGGGTGTCCCAAGGCCTGGTCGAGAAGTCGGGTGCCTGGTACGCCTACCAGGGCAACAAGATCGGCCAAGGTAAAGCCAACGCTGCCAAATACCTGGCCGAGAACCCGGCTATTGGTGCCGAGATCGAGAAGCAGATCCGTGAAAAGCTGCTGAAAGCCGGTGCTGCCGCTGAAGCAGGCAAGGCTGCTGCAGTTGATGCCAGTGCCGACGATGTGGCTGACGCCGAAGCCGGTTATTGATTGCGCGGTAGATAGCCTACATGTCCGCCGTACTCGACACCCCCGTCGCCATTCGGCGGACAGCCATGGACCTGCTCGCGCGACGTGAGCACGGTCGCGTCGAGCTGACGCGCAAGTTGCGCCAGCGCGGCGCTTCGGATGAGCTGATCGAGCCTGAGCTCAACCGGCTCGCCGAAGAGGGGCTGCTTTGCGAAGCCCGCTACCTCGAAAGCTTCATCAGGTACCGTTCAAGCGCTGGCTACGGCCCTTCGCGTATTCGCGAGGAGCTGGGCCAGCGTGGTCTGGCGCGTGCCGATATCGAGCAGGCATTGCGCGAGAGCGAGGTGGATTGGCGCGAGCGCATGCGTGACGTATGGCAGCGCAAGTTTGCCGGGCAGCGCCCGCAGGATCCGCGCAGCCGTGCCCAGCAAACCCGGTTTCTGGCTTACCGGGGTTTCCCCATGGACATGATCGGCCGCCTGCTCAGTGGGCGTGATCTCGACGATTACTGACCATTGCTGAAATGCTGGGGCCGCTCTGCGGCCTTTCGCGACACAAGGCCGCTCCTACAGGTATTCGCGATCGTCTGTAGGAGCGGCCTTGTGTCGCGAAAGGGTCGCAGAGCGGCCCCAAACAGGCGACACCTATGAACTGACCTTCAACGCCTCCCTGGCCCGCTGCGTGGTATGCATTGGCTGAGGTTTGGCCCAGTTCTCCGACAAGTTGATGAAATCCACCAGCTCGCGCAGCCTGCCCTGATCGCGGCCATTGAAGGCGAATGACAGCCGGGTCAAGTGGTTGAAGTTGCCCACTTCATGTTCGGCACTGCTATCCGCTTGCTGGTGATATTTGCCACTCAGGCGCAAGTCGGCGAAGCCTTCCTGGATATCAAATAGCGCTGCTTCGCTGAGCGGGTGGTGCATGCGGATCACGAACTGGTTTTTCAGCCAGCGGCTGGAGTGGTAGTTGCTGTAGAACTGGTTGATTTCCTCCACCGCCTCGTCGGCACTGTGCACCAGGCGCACCAGCTTCAGGTCGCTGGGCAGGATATAGCGGTTTTCTTCCAGCTGGCGGCTGATGAAGTCCAGGCAGTCACGCCAGAAACTGCCGCCGGGCGAGTCCAATAGCACCACCGGCACCAAGGGGCTCTTGCCGGTCTGGATCAGCGTCAGCACTTCGAGCGCTTCATCCAGGGTGCCGAAGCCGCCGGGGCACAGCACCAGGCCATCAGCTTCCTTGACGAAGAACAGCTTGCGGATAAAGAAGAAATGGAAGGGCAACAGCTTGTCGGTGCCGTCCACTGTCGGGTTGGCGTGTTGCTCGAAGGGCAGGGTGATGTTGAAGCCCAGGCTGTGGTCGCTGCCTGCGCCCTCGTGGGCGGCGGCCATGATGCCGCCGCCAGCACCGGTGATGACCATCAAGTCGGAGCGCGCCAAGGTGGCGCCCAGCTCACGGGCCAGGGCGTACATCGGGTGCTCCAGCGGGGTGCGCGCCGAGCCGAACACGGTCACCTTGCGCCGGCCCTTGTAGCGCTGCAGCGTGCGGAAGGCCTGGTCCAGTTCGCGCAGGGCCTGCAGGGTGATCTTGGCGCTCCAGCGGTCACTGTCGTCATGCGCCATGCGCAGGACGGTCAGCATCATGTCGCGGTACAGCGGCAGGTTGGGGCTGTTGGGGGCCACCAGTTGCAGTTGTGCGTCGATGTTGCTCAGGTCGATATTGTTGTCACGGAAGTGGCTGAATAGCAGCTCATTCGTTTGGTAAGGCATGCAACGTCTCCTTCTGCACCAATACCTCTGACCTCAATCTAGACCCTCGCGCCGAATCGTGCCGGGCTGTTTCGCGCAGCCGCCCGTCGGTATGTGGCCACTGGAAGCAGGGGTTTGGTTAACTGGTAAAGCGAAACGTATCGATGCAGGAGGTGGCGGTATGCATCGCTTGATCATCGAGATTGACCGGCAGCTCTACCAGCAGCTGGAGAATGCGGCTCAGGTGCATCACTTGAGCCTTGAGGACGAGTGCTGCCGCAGGTTGGCGGGCCTGGAGTGCCAATCGCGCTACTTGCAGGCGCTACTGGCCGAGATGCGCGCCGATGCCGCCGAGGGGCATTGGCGCGCCCGCGAGGACGAGAAGGTGTAGCTTGAACAGCTGCTGTTACTTCTTCTTGTTGCCGGCCGTGCAACTGGCATTGTCGAAGGCCTGGTCCATGATCGGCTGATTGGTCTTGTACACCGTGAAGCGGTAGACCATGACCGCGCCCTTGGACATCAGGTTGCGGAAGCCGCTGTTGCGACAGACGCTGTCGCCCAGCTGGCTGCGTACCTGGGCGGGATTGGCCTGCATGCGTTCGGCGTGGCTCTGGCGTACGCTCAGGTGGTTGACCAGCGCCTTGCCTTCCACCGTGTAGCCTTGGTCGAGGATGTCCTCGTTGATCGCGCGCGGGGTACCGACGCTGCTTTCTTTGGCAACCTTCTGCAATGTCCTGTTCAGGTCGTAATCCTGCTTGGAGGCTGCCTGGGCTGCCAGGGGCAGAGCGAGTAGCAGGCTCAGGGCGGGGACGATAAGGCGCAGCATGAATCTCTCCTGGTTCGATGACTGGCGCTTTGACATGCGCCGGTCGACGGCGTTCCGTGAAAGTCGCGCGAGCGCGAGGTTCGGGCACGGTAAGCGTCGATTATAAGGGGCACCTCGCCAGCTGCACAGTAAATGGCCCGTGTTCTGCTAAACTGGGCGCCTTGTTTTTTCCGAGTCATCCTTGTGCCCATTTCCTACCTGTCCAGAGGCCTGCCGGCATGAGCCACGCGGTAGCGCGGCTGCGCGCCGAACGCCTGGCCCGCAGCAACAAGCCTTTCATCGCCCGTGGCTCGCGTGCCGAGCGCTGCGCGGATTGCCGGGTCATCGCCACCCATTGCCTGTGTGCCTGGAAGCCTCGGGTGCAGGCCGAGTCTGGCGTGTGCCTGCTGATGCATGACACCGAACCGTTGAAGCCGACCAACACCGGCTGGCTGATTGCCGACCTGATCGAAGACACCTGGGCTTTTGGCTGGCTGCGCACCTCGGTCGACGAACGCTTGCTCGCCTTGCTGGACGACCCGCGCTGGCAGCCCTATATCGTCTTCCCCGGTGAGTTCGTTGCCGAGCAGCGGGTGGTCAGCGAGGTGGCACGTGAGCCGGGCAAGCGCCCGCTGTTCATCCTGCTGGATGCCACCTGGACCGAAGCCCGCAAGATGTTCCGCAAAAGCCCGTACCTTGACCGCTTCCCGGTGTTGAGCCTGCAGGCCGAGCAGATGTCGCGCTACCGCCTGCGGCGCTCCAAGCGCGATGATCACTTCTGCACGGCAGAGGTCGCAGCCATGTGCCTGGACCTGGCCGGCGACAGCCAGGCCTCACAGGCGCTGGACGCCTACCTGGATGTGTTCAGCCTGCATTATCTGAGCGGCAAGCGGCGCCTGCCGCTGGATGATCAGGACGACACCCACCAGCGTTTGCATACCTTCCTATAGTCCAAGGGGCACAACCCCTGCTTTGGTTCATAATGACGGGGCTGGCAGCCAGGGTGGGCGAGACGGCAGGGCAATGGCTTGACCGCCCTCGACCGTGCTCGGCATCCTTGGCGCCGATTCCCCGCCGGGCGCTTCTCTTACCCCCGAGCGTCTGGCATAGAACAGGATCCTTAGATCGATGGCCACTTACGAAATCCTGATTGCCGATGACCACCCGTTGTTTCGTGGCGCCCTGCGCCAGGCCGTTACCCTCGGCCTGGGCCCGGATGTGCGCCTGGTCGAAGTCGCGAGCATTGCCGAACTGGAAACCCGCCTGAGCGAAAAAGCCGACTGGGACCTGGTGCTGCTGGACCTGAACATGCCGGGTGCTTATGGTTTTTCCGGGCTGGTACTGCTGCGCGGGCAATACCCGCAGATCCCCGTGGTGATGGTGTCGGCACAGGAGGAGGCCGCGGTGGTGGTCAAGTCCCGCGAGTTTGGCGCCAGTGGCTTCATTCCCAAGTCCAGCACCCTGGAAGTGATCCAGGATGCCGTGCGCAAGGTGCTCGATGGCGAGGTCTGGTGGCCGCCGCAGGCGTTCGAAAAGGTCGATGTCTCGGCCGAGGCCAAGGCCGCAAGCGAGGGGCTGGCCAGCCTCACGCCGCAGCAGTTCCGCGTGCTGACCATGGTCTGCGAAGGGCTGCTGAACAAGCAGATTGCGTATGAGCTGAGTGTCTCCGAGGCCACGATCAAGGCCCACGTGACTGCAATATTCCGCAAGCTGGGCGTGCGTACCCGCACCCAGGCCGCGCTGCTGCTGCAACAACTTGAATCGGTTGCCAGCAACTGACTGCGCGTGGCTTCACGCTTTTTTGACCCGAGCCGGTCTAGTCTGCTGGCCTTTCTGTTGTGAAGTGACTCACATGACATCGCCATTCAAGGGCCAGACCGGCCTGAAACGTATCTTCAACGCCGCCGGCTACTCGCTGGATGGCCTGCGTGCCGCCTTCAAGGGTGAGGCCGCATTCCGCCAGCTGGTGCTGCTTAACGTGCTGTTGATCCCGATTGCCTTCTGGCTGCCGGTCAGCCGTGCCGAGCGGGCGATCATGATTGCGGTGTGCCTGTTGGGGCTGATCGTCGAGCTGTTCAACTCGGCGGTGGAGGCGGCCATCGACCGCATCTCGCTGGAGCGCCACCCGCTGTCGAAAAACGCCAAGGACATGGGCAGCGCCGCGCAACTGGTGGCACTGACCATGGTGGCGCTGGTGTGGGGCGTGATCCTGCTTTAAGCGATCGGCGGCAGCACGATTTCATCACTGCGGGTATAGCCCGCAGTGAAGTTGCGGCACAGTTCCAGAAATTCGCGCATGGCCGAGGTCTGGTACTTCTGTTTGTGCCAGATGAAGTAGAACTGGCGCATCAGGTCCAGTTCCGGCGTTTCCACCGGTACCAGGCTGCCCCGGCGGAAGGCGTCACGCAGCGCCAGGCGCGAAATGCAGCCAATCCCCAGGCCCGACTCCACCGCGCGTTTGATTGCTTCAGTGTGTTCCAGCTCCAGGCGGATGTTGAGGTTGGCGCGGTGATGGCGCATGGCCTGGTCGAAGGTCAGGCGCGTGCCTGAGCCTTGCTCGCGTAATATCCACGCCTCTTGCGACAGGCTTTCGATATCAGCCCGGCCCGGCTTGGCCAGTGGATGCTGCGGCGCACAGAACACCACCAGTTCGTCCTCGACCCACGGCTGCACTTCCAGGTCGGGGTGGTTGCAGTCACCTTCGATTAGACCCAGATCAATTTCGTAGTGCGCGACCTGTTGCACGATATGCACAGTGTTCTGTACATGCAGCTTGACCTGGCTTTCCGGGTGGGTCTGCATGAAGCTGCCGATCAGCAGGGTGGCCAGGTAGTTGCCGATGGTCAAAGTGGCGCCGACCGCCAGCGAGCCGAAACCGGACTTGCCGTTGAGCAGGTCTTCGATTTCCTTGGCCTGGTCGAGCAGGGCCACCGCCTGTGGCAGCAGTTGGTGGCCCAGGGCGTTCAGGGCCAGGCGCTTTCCGGCTCGGTCGAACAACTGGCAGCTCGATTGCCGCTCCAGTTCGGTGATGGAAGTGCTGGCGGCCGACTGCGACAACGCAAGCACGCTAGCGGCTCGGGAGACGCTTTGGTGCTGTGCGACGGCGACGAAGACTTGCAGTTGACGGAGTGTGAATCGCATATCGATATAACCGATAACACATATCTTGATAATCCAGTTAACAGATATTGTCGCTGCCCCTAAACTATCGCGCAACTGCGCGTTTTGCGCGCCGCGTTTTTCTTCAGGAGCCCCATCGATGAGCAACATGAACCACGAACGTGTCCTCAGTGTGCACCACTGGAACGACACCCTGTTCAGCTTCAAGTGCACCCGCGACCCGGGGCTGCGCTTCGAGAACGGTCAGTTCGTGATGATCGGCCTTCAGCAGGAAAGCGGCCGTCCGCTCATGCGTGCCTATTCTATCGCTTCGCCGAACTGGGAAGAGCACCTGGAGTTCTTCAGCATCAAGGTGCCGGACGGCCCGCTGACCTCGCAGCTGCAGCACCTGAAGGAAGGTGATGAGATCATCATCAGCAAGAAGCCTACCGGTACCCTGGTACTCGACGACCTGAACCCGGGCAAGCACCTGTACCTGCTGAGCACCGGTACTGGCCTTGCGCCGTTCATGAGCGTCATCCAGGACCCGGAAACCTACGAGCGCTTCGAAAAAGTGATCCTGGTGCACGGCGTGCGTTACGTGAACGAAGTGGCCTACCGCGAGTTCATCACCGAACACCTGCCGCAGAACGAGTTCTTCGGTGAGTCGGTTCGCGACAAGCTGATCTACTACCCGACCGTGACCCGCGAGCCGTTCGAGAACCAGGGCCGCCTGACCGACCTGATGCGCAGCGGCAAGCTGTTCAGCGATATCGGCCTGCCACCGATCAACCCGCAGGACGACCGTGCGATGATCTGCGGCAGCCCGAGCATGCTCGACGAGACCAGCGAAGTGCTGGACAGCTTCGGCCTGAAAGTCTCCGCCCGCATGCGCGAGCCGGGCGACTACCTGATCGAGCGTGCGTTCGTCGAGAAGTAAGGCGCAGGCTGGCACAAGAAGGCGACCCTCGGGTCGCCTTTTTCATACCTGGAATTCCGCGGCACAGCCTTCGAGCTTGCGCGGTCCCTGTAGGAGCGGCCTTGTGTCGCGAAAGGGCTGCAAAGCAGCCCCGGCAATTTCAGCAATGGTCACAAATCGTGGGGCCGCTTCGCGCCCCTTTCGCGACACAAGGCCGCTCCTACAAAAGTGCGCGTGGGCCTCCTGTTGAGGGGCGTGCAGAAAAACGGCCTACTCGACGCGCGTCTCGCCGCTGTACACCAGAATTTCCCGGCAGCGCTTGCACAGGTACCGCCGCCCCTGTCGCACCAGCTTGTGCCGCTGTGCGGTAAACGGGAAATCACCCTGCGGGCACGGGCAGCGGTAGATGTAGCGAGTTACCACGCGCCGTTGCACTTCATAGTTGTGGCAACGGTTGGGTGGCAGCTCATACACCCCGCGCATGATCAATTGCCACTCTTCGCCATGGGCCTGGATGCGGTCGCCAAACAACTGGTGGGCCACCAGGTGCGCCACTTCGTGGGCAACGGTCTGGCGCAGGAAGTCTTCCTGGTTTTCCCGGTAAAGCTGCAGGTTGAAGCGCAGCAGATTCTCGTGCAGGTGGGCGACGCCGGCTTTTTGCCCGCGCAGCTTGAAGCTGACTTCCGGGCGCGGGAAGGGGCGTTTGAAAAAGGTTTCGGCTTGCTGGTAACAGGTTTCGACGCGTTGTTTGAGCAGCTCGGGCATGGTGGGGCGGGTCTCCTGGCCGGGCATTATGCCGCAAGCATCGGCGGCCTGCCGAGCCACCGGTCTGCGCACAGCCAGAGGCCGCCTTGCGGCGGCCCCTGGTTGATGCCCCAGTGTTGGTTGAGTCTGTTCTAGTTGGTGTAGACGGGCCCCACGCCCAATCCCCAGATAATTACCGTGGCAGCCATGATCGCCACCAGTACCACAAGGCCCACCGCCAGCACCGAGCTGGAGAACAGGAAGCCTTCGTCGGACGGTATGTTCATGAACGTCGGCAAGCCGACATACAGCAGGTACACCGTGTAGCAGATAGCAGCAGTGCCGATCAGCATGCCCAGCCAAAGGTGCGGGTACAGCGCCGCCAGCCCGCCGATGAACAACGGTGTGGCGGTGTAGGTGGCAAAGGCGATGCACTGCGCCATGGACGGATTGGCATCGTAGGTGCGGGCCATCCAGTGGATGAACGCGCCCATTACCGCCACCCCACCGAGCATGGCCAGGTAGGACATGATGCTCATCCAGATGGCGCTTTCCATGGTCAGCATCACGGCTGGCCGGTCCCCGATTACCCAGCCAACCTGGGTAGTGCCGATGAAGGCGGAAATGGCAGGGATCGCCGCCAGGATCAAGGTGTGCGTCAGGTACATGTGGCTGATGGTTTCTTCTTCGCCACGAATTTCCCGCCATTCCTGATCGGGATGGGTAAACAGCCCCACAACGTGATGAATCATGCCGATCACTCCTCTCAATGTTGCCAAACGCCCCCCAGATGGAGCGCAAGCGGCCCGAGGCCCGAACACCGATGCAAGCGGTAATGTGGCCTTATGTCGCAGTATAGGAAGCCGTTACCGGCACGAACCGTGCTTTTTAGAGCAAATTGCGCTGTCAGGAGGGCTGTTGATTACATCGAAGTCTTTATCGGAATGCCTACAGCGACGCTGCGTTTGTGCGTAAAATAGCCGGCTTTTGTCACACCTCGCGGATCCAAGCGCTATGGGCACCCTCTCGGTCAACCAGAACAAACTGCAAAAACGCCTGCGTCGTCTCGCCGGCGAAGCCATCACCGACTTCAACATGATCGAGGATGGCGACAAGGTCATGGTCTGCCTGTCTGGCGGCAAGGACAGCTACACCATGCTCGACGTTCTGTTGCACCTGCAGAAGGTGGCACCGATCAAGTTCGAGATCGTCGCGGTGAACATGGACCAGAAGCAGCCAGGCTTCCCTGAGCACGTGCTGCCGGCCTACCTCAAAGAGCTGGGCGTCGAGTACCACATCGTCGAGAAAGACACCTACTCGGTGGTCAAGGAGCTGGTACCCGAGGGCAAGACCACATGTTCGCTGTGCTCACGCCTGCGCCGTGGCACCCTGTACACCTTCGCCGACGAAATCGGCGCGACCAAGATGGCGCTGGGGCACCACCGCGACGACATCGTCGAAACCTTCTTCCTCAACATGTTCTTCAACGGTGCGCTCAAGGGCATGCCGCCGAAGCTGCGCGCCGACGACGGCCGCAACGTGGTGATCCGCCCGCTGGCCTACTGCAGCGAGAAGGACATCCAGGCCTACTCGGACATGAAGGAATTCCCGATCATCCCGTGCAACCTGTGCGGCTCTCAGGAAAACCTGCAGCGCCAGGTGGTCAAGGACATGCTGGTGGAGTGGGAGCGCAAGCACCCGGGCCGTACCGAGAGCATCTTCCGTGCCCTGCAGAACGTGGCGCCGTCGCAATTGGCCGACCGCAACCTGTTCGACTTCATCGGCCTGAAGATCGACGAAAACGCTACGCCGCGTTTCCTCGACGTGCTGAACATCTGAGCCCATGCGCGACTATCAGTGGCTGCATGAGTACTGCCTGAACCGCTTTGGCTCGGCCCAGGCGCTGGAGGCCTTCCTGCCGCAGCCGCGCACACCTGCGCAACTGCGCGGTATCAGCGACGACCGCTACCTGTCGACCCTGGCCCTGCGCGTGTTCCGCGCGGGGCTCAAGCACAGCCTGGTGGATGCCAAGTGGCCAGTGTTCGAGCAGGTGTTTTTCGGCTTCGACCCGGAGAAGGTCGTGCTGATGGGTGCTGAACACCTGGAGCGGCTGATGCAGGACGAGCGCATCATCCGCCACTTGGGCAAGCTCAAGAGCGTACCGCGCAATGCGCAGATGATCCTCGACGTGACGAAGGAGAAGGGCAGCTTTGGCGCCTTCATCGCCGACTGGCCGGTGACCGACATTGTCGGCTTGTGGAAGTACCTGGCCAAGCACGGTAACCAGCTGGGCGGGCTGTCGGCGCCGCGCTTTTTGCGTATGGTTGGCAAGGACACCTTCATCCCCACAGATGACATGGCGGCGGCGTTGATTGCACAGAAGGTGATCGACAAGCAGCCGACCAGTCAACGCGACCTGGCCTTGGTGCAGCAGGCATTCAACCAGTGGCATGCAGAGAGTGGGCGGCCGCTGTGCCAGTTGTCGGTGATGCTGGCGCATACCGTCAACCATTGAAATTTGTGTTGGCCTGTTCGCGGGCATGCCCGCTCCCACAGGTCCAGCGCAGGCCTCAAGTGGGGCGCGATCCCTGTGGGAGCGGGCGAGCCCGCGAAAAACTCAACTCCCTTCGCCCGCCATGCGCCGCTCATGCTGGAACTTCCAGCGCACATACAGCAACCCGGCAATGAACAACCCCAGGCTCACCAGCACTTCAACCCAGCCAAACACTGCCCGCGCCGGGTCGAACGCCGCCAGCACGCCCTTGATGAAATAGATATTCACCACGAAACAGGCCCAGGCATGCGCCCGAGCGCTGCCTGTCAGCATGCCCGGCAACAACATCAGCAGTGGCACCAGCTCGATTGCCAGAATCACCCCGACTCGCGCCCCATGCAGGTTGGCGAACCACAGGTTGTTCACCAGCAGCAGGGCGATCAGGCCGAAGAAAAACGCCAGGCTCAACGCCCGCGTCAGGCGTAGGCGCGGTGCCAGCCATTCCAGCGGCGGCAACACCTTGGGCTTTTTAGCCACGCGCGGCCTCCAGGGCGTTGGCCGTGGTCGCCAGGCGTTGGCCCAGAGCGCGGCACAGGGCAACTTCGTGCTGATCGAGCTCACGCTTGCCATCGGCCCCCGCATGGTGGCTGGCGCCGTAAGGGGTGCCGCCGCCGCGGGTTTCCAGCAAGGCAGACTCACTGTACGGCAGGCCCATCACCAGCATGCCGTGGTGCATCAGCGGCAACATCATCGACAGCAGGGTGGTTTCCTGGCCGCCGTGCAGGCTGGCGGTAGAGGTGAACACGCCCGCCGGCTTGCCGACCAGTTCACCGCCGAGCCACAGGCTGCTGGTGCCATCCAGGAAGTACTTCAGCGGCGCCGCCATGTTGCCGAAGCGGGTCGGGCTGCCCAGTACCAAGCCTGCGCAGTGGCGAAGGTCATCCAGGGTGGCGTACAGCGCACCACTGGCCGGAATGTCCGGGGCCACCGCTTCACATTCGGTAGAGATAGCGGGCACTGTGCGCAGGCGCGCCTCCATACCGGCCAGTTCGATGCCGCGGGCGATGTGCCGGGCCATTTCGCTGGTCGAGCCATGGCGGCTGTAGTACAGCACCAGGATGTAGGGCGCGCTCACGGCAGGATCTCCAGTACTTTTTCCGGCGGGCGGCCGACCACGGCCTTGTCACCAGCGACCAGAATTGGCCGTTCGATCAGCTTAGGGTGCTGGGCCATGGCCTCGATCAGCTGCACGTCGGTCAGCGCCGGGTCGGCGAGGTTCAGCGTTTTGTATTCCTCCTCGCCGGTACGCAACAGCTCGCGGGGGGCGATGCCCAGCTTGGCCAGCAGGGCCTTGAGGGTGGCGGCGTCGGGCGGGGTTTCCAGATAGCGCACGATGGTCGGGGCGAGGCCACGAGCTTCGAGCAGTTCCAGCGCGCCGCGGGATTTCGAGCAGCGCGGGTTATGATAGAGCGTCAGGTCAGTCATGTCGGGTCGCATCCAGCTGGGTGTGGCGGCTATTCTAACCGCAGCGACTGACCCATTTGCTTTAAAACTCGAGAAGGATTGACCCATGGCAAGGCGTCTGGCAGCAGTACTGGCCATCACCGCGAGCCTGTTGCTCGGTGGTTGCGGTGCCGATTATGGCGTGGACCAACACGGTAATACGGTTAAGGCCGAACAGATCGAAGGGCACTGGCTGGTGCTCAACTATTGGGCCGAATGGTGCGGGCCGTGCCGTACCGAAATCCCGGAACTGAACACGGCGGCCAAGCAGTGGGCGGCCGATGGCATCAAGGTGGTGGGGGTGAACTTCGATGGCTTGCAGGGGCAGGACCTGAAACAGGCCTCTGAAACCCTGGGCATCGGTTTTACCGTGCTGGCCCAGGACCCGGCCGAGCGCTATGACTTGCCGCGCAGCGAGGCGCTGCCGGTGACCTACATCATCGATGACAAGGGCAAGGTGCGCGAACAGCTGCTGGGTGAGCAGACCCTGGAAGGGCTGCAGGCCAAGATCAAGGCCCTGAAAGGCGCCTGATGCAGTTGGGGCCGCTTTAGCGGCCCATCGCGGCACAAGGCCGCTCCTACAGGGAATCGCGCGCCCGTGTA